>NZ_JBDXIY010000014.1:0-3200 GCF_039988855.1 Erythrobacter sp. | reverse complement strand
AGAAGGCGAAGACAAGCGGGAACCTAAACTACTCGATATCGCCTATAAGCATGACATTCCGATTGTTGCCACCAACGAACCGTTTTTCGAAAAACAAGATGATTATGATGCCCACGATGCGTTGATCTGCATATCGCAAGGTGCAGTCGTCTCTATGGACGATCGCAGGCGTCTGTCCAATTCGTGCTATTTCAAATCAAGCGATGAAATGGTCGCGCTCTTTAGTGATCTTCCAGAAGCCATCAACAACACCTATGAGATTGCCCAACGCTGCCATGTGCGTGCGCTCATGCGTGATCCAATCTTGCCATTGTTCGCAGCGGAAGGTCTTGAGGGTGATGAAGCTGTTGCCGCAGAAGCTAAAGTTTTGCGTGATCAAGCAATAGAAGAGTTGAAAGCACGGCTAGAGTTTCACGGTCTTGCACCTGATCGCACGGAGCAAGAATATTTTGATCGGATCAATTTTGAACTCGATGTGATCGAGAACATGAAATTCCCCGGCTACTTCCTCATCGTTGCCGACTTCATCAAATGGGCAAAATCGAAAAACATCCCCGTCGGACCAGGCCGTGGTTCTGGTGCGGGGTCGGTGGTTGCATGGGCACTCACCATTACGGATCTCGATCCGCTGCGCTTTTCGCTGCTTTTTGAACGTTTCCTCAATCCTGAACGTATCTCAATGCCCGATTTTGATATCGACTTTTGTCAAGATCGCCGTGATGAAGTTATCAAATACGTCCAAGAACGTTATGGCCGTGAGCAAGTGGCGCAAATCATCACCTTTGGTTCGCTGCAAGCGCGCGCCGTATTGCGCGATGTGGGGCGGGTTCTGCAAATGCCTTATGGGCAGGTTGACCGCCTTTGTAAGCTCGTACCAAGTAATCCAGCCAACCCCGTAACGCTTAAAGAAGCCGTAGACGGGGAGCCTAAACTACAAGAAGCCCGCAAGGAAGAGGAAGTTGTTGATCGTCTGATTACAACATCCTTGAAGCTTGAAGGCCTTTATCGTCACGCATCCACCCACGCAGCGGGTATCGTGATTGGTGATCGCTCGCTTGAAGAATTGGTCCCGCTTTACCGTGATCCGCGCTCAGATATGCCCGTTACCCAATTCAATATGAAATGGGTAGAGCAGGCGGGTCTTGTCAAATTTGACTTCTTGGGCCTTAAAACGCTGACAGTTTTGCAAAAGGCCGTTGATCTTCTGGCTAAGCGCAACGTCGAAATTGATCTTGCAGCTCTCCCACTTGATGACGCGAAAACTTACGAAATGCTCTCTCGCGGCGAATCTGTTGGCGTGTTCCAGTTGGAAAGCCAAGGGATGCGGAAAGCACTTTTAGGCATGAAGCCCGATGTGTTTGAAGACATCATCGCCTTGGTTGCGCTTTATCGACCGGGTCCGATGGACAATATTCCAGTGTATAACGCCAGAAAACACGGCGAAGAAGAACCTGACTTCATCCACCCGCGCATTGAGAAGTACCTCAAAGAAACCCAAGGCGTCATCATCTACCAAGAACAAGTGATGCAGATCGCGCAGGAACTTGCTGGTTACTCCCTCGGCGAAGCAGACGTTTTGCGCCGCGCTATGGGTAAGAAGATTAAAGCAGTCATGGAAGAGCAACGCATTCCATTCGTGGAACGGTCTGTAGAGCGTGGGCTAGCGAAATCCAAAGCCAATGAGATTTTCGATCTCCTTGCAAAATTCGCGAGTTACGGCTTCAACAAATCACACGCAGCAGCCTATGCGCTGGTCGCCTATCAAACTGCGTATTTGAAAGCCAACTATCCCGTTGAATTCTTGGCCGCGACCATGACTTTGGATATGGGCAACACGGACAAACTCAACGACTTTAAGAGAGAGGCCGAACGCCTTGGTTTTAATGTGGAAATTCCAAACATCAATAAGAGCCAAGTAGAGTTCGATGTTGATGGCGAAACCATTTATTATGCCCTTACAGCCGTGAAGGGTGTTGGCCACCAAGCGGTCGCGGACGTTATTGCCGTTCGTCCTGAAGAGGGCTTCAAAGACCTCGCTGATTTCGCGCACCGATTAGACCCGAAATCAGTCAACAAACGATTGCTCGAAAACCTCGTATGTGCGGGCGCTTTTGATTGTCTGGTTGATAACCGCGCCCAAGTATTGGATTCGCTCGAGCAAATCGTCGCACTCGCCACCCGCGAACATCAGGCCAAACAGAGCGGTCAAAATGACATGTTCTCCGCCGTCAGTGGCCCTGAACCTGTGCGCTTGAAACCGTTGCCAGACTTTGAACCGTCTGAGCGGCTATCACGCGAACAATCATCCATCGGCTTTTATCTCAGCGCCCATCCACTTGATGAGCATTTGGAGCTTCTGCAGAAACTCGGCGTCAAACCATGGAATGTGTTTGAAGAAAACGTCAAACGCGGCTCACCCGTCGGCAAAATTGCGGGCACCATTATCAGCAAGCAAGAACGCACGACCCGCACCGGCAACAAAATGGCGATTCTACAGATTTCTGACCCGTCGGGACAATTCGAAGCCGTCTGTTTTTCAGAAACATTAGAAAGACACCGCGATAATCTTGAAGCGGGATCGTCCGTCGTGATAATTGTTGCAGCCGAAGACCGACCAGAAGGTGTCAATGTTCGCATCAACAGTGTTGAGCCATTGGATAAGGCCGCATCCGGTTTCCAAGGCGCGCTCAACATCTTCGTGCGAGACGATAAACCACTTGCATATATCGCCAATCAATTGTCGCCGGAACAGGGCGGACGCGGCGGTGAGGTGAGCTTGATTATCCTTGATGATAAGAGTGGGCGCGAGGTCGAAGTAAAGTTGCGGAATCGCTACGTATTGACGCCGAAAATTGCTAAAGCGATCAAACAAATGCCTGGCATTGTGGACGCGCGCTTACAATAATTCGCACTGCCTGCGGATTTATCGTCGTTTTTGCTTGCATTAGGTGCGATTCCCCTGTAACCACCGCGCCATCACACACACGAGCCAGGTGCCGTATTCGTTACGGTTCCATTCGGTGAGAACATAGGGCTCGTGGAGGACAAACCGAATAAAAGGAGTAGGCCACCATGGCACTGCCAGATTTTTCTATGCGTCAATTGCTCGAAGCAGGCGTTCACTTTGGTCACCAAACACACCGTTGGAACCCCCGCGTTGAGAAGTTTCTCTTCGGCTCACGCAATAACATTCACATCAT
>NZ_JBDXIY010000013.1:0-3314 GCF_039988855.1 Erythrobacter sp. | reverse complement strand
TGCTCTGAGACCGAACTTTGGAGCGCCGGTGGCTGGAGTTTTCCGGCTTTCTTCACGGTGACGGGCTGGCTTCGCCACCGGGATTTTGTAATGCGATCGGGACGTTGTATCCGATCGCCGAGTGAGGCCGAACCTCATTGTAGTATCTACGCCAATCCTCCAACTTTTCGCGGGCATCCGCAAGACTCAGGAACCAGTGTGCGTTCAAACACTCGGCCCGCAGCTTGCTGTTAAAGGCTTCGATGAAGCCGTTGTCCGTAGGCTTGCCCGGCCGTGAGAAGTCGAGGGTGACATCGTTCGCATAGGCCCACAGATCGAGGTCCCGGGAGATGAACTCGCTGCCATTATCGACCCTGATCGTCTTCGGATAGCCGATACGGCCACATACTCGCTCGAGCGTCTGGACGACATCCTCGCCGCGATAGGAGAAGCGCGGATCGACCGCTGGGCAATAGCGGGAATGAGTGTCGACAATGGTCAGGACACGGAGCTTCTTGCCGGTCGCGAGCTGGTCATGGACAAAATCCATGGCCCACACATCGTTCGGTCCGATGGCCTCCTGGCGATCCTCCCTGAGCTTGGCCTTCACCCGTCGCTTGGGGTGCTTGTTCCTGAGCTGTAGTCCCAACTCATTGTAAATCCTACGGGTCTTCTTCATGTTGATCGTCCATCCCTCACGACGCAACAGCACGTGGACACGCCGGTAGCCGTAGCGAACCCGCGTCTCGCAAATTTCCTTGATCCTTCGTTCGAGCGCGGCCTGACCGGTGCGACGGGACTTGTAGTGGTAGGTGGAGGTCTCGAACTTCAGTGCCTTGCAGGCCCGTCTGATCGATATCCCCCAGTCCACCAGCATCCCGTCGACCAGCTTGCGCTTCCGGGCAGGCCTCAGAGCTTTCGGCGAATGACGTCCTGCAGCATCTCGCGATCAAGCGTCAGGTCAGCGACGATCTTCTTCAGCCGACCGTTCTCGTCCTCAAGGGCCTTCAGCCGGCGCATCTCATCTGGCAACAGTCCAGCATACTTCTTCTTCCAGTTGAAATAGGTCGCCTGGCTGATCCCGGCCTTGCGGCAGATCTCTGCCACGGGCACGCCGTCATCGCCCTGCTTCAGAATGAACGCCTTCTGCGCGTCCGAAAACTTCGATGCCTTCATCGCTCTCCGCTCCATTCCAGCCAGGGAAAACTAAGCGGAAAAATCTAACCAAAAGCGATCCAGTTTGTGGGGATCAGAGCATCGGGATCGCCCGCTCGGATGTGGATACGCTTGGTAAAGCTCGGCTGCGTCTTAAGCCGTTGAAAGAGAGCGTTCGCATTTGCGCGCGTCATGAACCCTTGTCCCCTATTGCTAAAATTCACATATTGTTGTTCATGCTTTGTTTTTCAAGAATTGGGAGGCGAAAAATTGTTGAAACTCGTCCCGCGAACATTATCAATCAGCGTCATAGCCTATCTTGCACTCGCTGGAGGGCCTGTAACAGATTTCCTCCTCGATATTGTTCAGTCGTTCTCACCTCAGTCCGCAGAATTTTTACGCCCGTTAATCTCGTCGCGAACGATAGTTTTCGCCATAGGTATGATCATCGCCGCACTGTTGTGGCGGCCAGTTTGGGCTACCATCTGGAAATTGCCGATCGTAGGGAGCGCGGCTTCTACCTGGCTATTTCCTGACCTTCACGGCACTTGGGAAATAGAAATGAATTCCAATTGGCCAATCATTGAAAAAGTACGCAATGCAGCAAAAGGCGCTGAAAGCGGACGGTACGATGTTTTGGCGGAAGACGCCGAGATTCCAGAGCTTCAACTGGTCACACTAAGAGCGAAAATATCGCACACTTGGCGAGGCGTCTCGCTATCGATTGACCCATCGCCTTCATCAGTACTGCTTGAGTCCAGGACCCTTTCGATCGATTTGCTTCCTGCCAGCCAAGAGCGACCAAAACGGCTCGTGTGGTTGTATCGCCAAGTCAATAAACAACCTCGACTTCCCACCGACGAGCAGAAGTTCTATGGATCAGCAATCCTCAGTGTCTCAGAGGACGGGAAATCGATGGATGGAAATTATTGGACCAATCGCTCCTGGGACCGAGGATTAAACGCGGCTGGATTAATCACAGCAAAGCGAGTGTGAATTACGAATCTAGGTAGAATTAGTTGTATTTCAGGAATCGCACCACCGGTACGGGAAAAAAGGTGGGTAACAGCGCGGGTAATATTAAATTATAATCATCTAATAAAAATTTAAAAACAAATGCTTGCAACAAAAAATCGATTCCGCCCCTGGCACCACTTTTCCAATGAAATCAATAAATTGGACGAATGGCGCGCCGGCCCTCGGGCGAGCGGGTTCGTGTTGGGTGTCATTGCGGGTCTTGGCCGCGCGGGTTGAGGATGGTTCTTGCGCCGCCGCCGCGGTTTCGCCAAATGCCCGTCGCAACGGACATCTGCCCGATGGTCTTTCGGCATTGACCCGCGCCCCAGTCCGCTTCACCCACTCAGGTGTGGTTCTCCGCTTGCGCAGAAGAAGAACGCGCCTCTGGCGAATCATTCACGAGCAGGTAGTCTGGATGCCGTAAGAGCGGACACTCGGCGCGCATGTGCCGTGCAATCCGCCCGCATCGCCCAGCGCCAAGGAGCATCGCAGTGACCATCCGCAATCTCGAGAACGCCGTTCATCCCAAATCGCTTGCGGTCTTCGGCGCCTCGGTCCGCGAAGGGTCGGTTGGCCGCGTGGTGCTGCAAAACATCGTCGATGCCGGTTTTCGGGGCGAGATCTGGCCGATCAATCCGAAATATGACGAGGTCGCCGGGCGGCGTTGCTATGCCGGCGTCGCCGATCTGCCCGGCATTCCCGACCTTGGCGTCATCGCAACGCCGCCGGCGACCGTGCCCGGCATCATCGGCGATCTCGGCGCCAGGGGCACGCGCGCCGCGGTGGTCATCACCGCAGGGCTGACGCATGAGAACGGCTTGCGCCAGGCCATGCTCGAGGCGGCCCGCCCGTATCTCTTCCGCATCATCGGGCCGAACACGCTCGGGCTGATGATCCCGCCGGCCCGGCTCAATGCCGGCTTCGCACATATGGCGGCCAAGCCCGGCAATATCGCGCTTTTGTCGCAATCGGGCGCGATCGCGACCTCGCTGATCGACTGGGCGGCGGAAAACCATCTCGGCTTTTCCCACATCGTCTCGCTGGGCGACATGGCCGATGTCGATGTCGGCGACTGGCTCGACATGCTGGCCGGCGACGCGCACACAAGCGCGATCGTGATGTATCTCGAGACGATCCCCAATCCGCGCAAATTCATGTCGGCG
>NZ_JBDXIY010000012.1:0-3725 GCF_039988855.1 Erythrobacter sp. | reverse complement strand
GCTCAGAAAGGCCGCCGCGAGAACCGTTGACGAATTGTGGTCAGTTGTCGCCGATTGCCTCTCCGCCTTCACCGCCGAGGAATGCCGGCACTATTTCGAGGCAGCCGGATATGACCCGGATTAAGTCGAATCTGCTCTAGTGCCGCCGGCCTTGTGAATTGCCGATGCGGCTGCACCTTCCTTTACAACTGCGCAGATGCAACGCGCTCCGCCCGGCAAATAGCTCACTGCAATCTGGCAGGAGGCACCGGCCCAGAAGGCTCATGAAAATCGACGACCTAGCGGCCAATTGCAGGTCGCCGGCCTTGCCGCGGAAAATGATCTAGTTTATCTTGTTGCTAGCAACAAGATGGTATTCGACTTCGTGACAGTACTCTATACCCCAGGCCAATTGCGAAGCGCTGTGTCTATCGCGCCGGAAACTTATCGGCATTGGAAAAAGGCGCTGGGGCCGCTGCGCCGCGCGCGTGGTCATAGCCCCTGCTTCAGATCTGGGGACCTTGTCGCTCTGGCCGTTATCAGGCTCCTCACACTGGATATGGGAATTCGAGTGGGTGCGCTGACGCCGATCGGGGAGGCTTTGTTCGATCTCTGTAATCGGTCGCCCTGGCCGGTGCTGGAGCGCTCTAAGCTGATCATTGATTTGCCGAACGCCGCGCTGCTGCTTCGCAGCGAATTGACGGAAACGCCGACTGACAAACCCTCTATTGTGATTCCGTTAGCACCGGTGATCTCTCAGCTTCGCGAGCAATTGCTGGCCGCTGGTAGCGAAGATGAGCAGCCTTCTCTGCGCTTCCCGCCGGTCGAAATTTCCCACGCTGTCGTCTCTCGTGGAGGTCGGCCGTGAACGCAATCGATCATATCGCCAAAGCGGCTCGCGACACCGGATATCGTTCCGAAGCTATCGTCATAGATTACTCTTTCGCTGACGTCCTGGCCGAGAACAATCCCACTCGAACCGTTCAACTTGCAGCCTTTACCCGCACGCCCCCCTCTTACCGGTCCGCAGCGCTAGCGGTCGTGCACGGCGAGGGGCGCAAAGCGATCGAGGTGGTCAGTCAGCATCGCGCTCTGGGCGCTCCCCTGCTGTTCGTCGTCAATCAAGATGACGTCACGGTATGGGAAGTTAGAAGCAAGGTTCCCCCACGCGCGATCGAAACCGTCGAACTCGCGGGTATCGAAGAGCTGTTCAAGCGCCACCGTGCGACTTGGCATCCAGACGCAATCCATCGCGCAAAGTCGGTTGGCCCCTCCGAAGATGGTTACCAGCTCGACTTCGTTGATTTGGGCCTGCTACCTGCGATCGAGGGTGAAATTCACATCAAACTGAGCCGTCTCCTCGTCGAGACGCTCGAACTGTCGCGAAAGGCATCTGAAGGTGAACCACTGGATGCGCGCACGCTTTTCCGTGTCGTCTTCCGGCTTCTCGCTGCCAAGGTTCTGGAAGACCGTTGCCATCCCTACGCGGCCGCGTGGAGCGCCGATGACCTTTCGTCGGTCCTCGCAGGAATTGAGACCTATTACTCGCTGGGACATATCGAGGGCCGCTGGGCGAACGAGTTGCCTGTTGTTTTTGATGCGGCATGGCGCCATTTGCGGGCCGGAATCAGCTTCTCCAATATCTCATCGGATGACCTGGCATTCGTTTACGAGAACACACTCATCACACCCGAGACCCGCAAGGTTTTCGGCACACATAGTACACCGCGGCAGGTTGCCGAGTATGTCGTTCAGAAGCTTCAACTCCACAATCACAAGCCCGAAGATCTAAAGATCTACGAGCCTTTCGCTGGTGCCGGCGTTTTCCTCGTTTCAGCTTTGCGCCACTTGCGCGACTTGCTTCCGGTTGAATGGTCGGACCAGCAGCGTCATGACTTTTTGATCAAGCACATTTCCGGGGATGAGGTCGACGCATTCGCATGCGAAGTCGCCACGCTTTCCCTTATCCTGGCCGACTACCCCAATCATAACGGCTGGCATGTCAAAGAAGCTGACCTGTTGGCCGGCACCACGCTCGCAGACCGGATCAGCGCTAATAACGTGATCCTATGCAACCCCCCCTTCGAAGCGTTCACCGAAGCGGAAAAGGCCCGGTATGAAATTGCGGGGACGACGCATTCGAAGGCCATTGCAGCGCTGAGCGCAGCATTGGACGCTAAGCCTCTCGCTTTAGGTTTTGTCCTGCCGCGCTCATTTATCCTGGAACGACAGTTCGCAGAGCAACGGCGACGGATCGAAAGTCTGTATAGCTCAGTGGAGGTACTCAAACTTCCTGATGGCATCTTCGGCGCATCAGATGTCGAAACGGCCGCAGTCATCGCCCGTGACCTGCGGCTCGCTCCGGCCGTGTCCATCTCCTTGCGGTCTACGGAGGTGGCAGAAAGGGACCGTTCGGCTTTCCTCAAGACCGGTCAGACAACGGTACATCGTGACCTCATCCGAGATGTTGCCGAAAAGCCTGACGGGTGCCTCTGGATTCCTCCACTCAACGCCCTCTGGGACTATCTGCGAGATGGTCCACGGCTTGGAACCCTCCTGAAGCCAAGCCTGGGCCTGCAATGGTATGACCAAGATCAGGGGCGTAGCGAGAACCCGAAACCTGGATACGAGCTAGGCTTTGCCAACGCCCGCCACCTTCAGCAATATAAGCTGCCCAAGCCGATGTGGTTGGACTTCCGGGAAGACCACATTCGTCGGGCTTTCGACCATGACTGGTCGAAGCCTAAGCTGATCGCTAGTGCAACGCGCCTGAGCCGTGGCGCTTGGTGCATTGGTGCTTTCGTTGATCTCGAAGGCGTTCTCTGTTCGCAACAATTTTTCGGCCTCTGGCCTGTCGAGCCGCTTACCAACAGTCAACTGTATGCGCTCTCAGCCGTTCTCAACGGGCCGATTGCGAATGCCTTCCTCGCTATGAATTCTCCAAAAGACCGGTTCCGGGTGTCAGTCGTCCGAGACATTCCAATTCCTGCCTTACTCCCTACAAAGCTCGCGGAACTCGCTGAAGAGTACATCACAAGAGTAAACGCCGCCTCGATCTTCGATCACACCGATGACGACTTAGCCGGGCAGCTCGCGCAGATCGATGCTGAAATCATGAGGGCCTACGATCTGCCACTAAAGCTAGAGCGGCAGCTCCTAGCCTATTTTGAAGGGTTTGACCGTCCCGTCGCGCATGCGTGGAAGCACTGGAATGATAGCTATCCAATTCCTGGCTTGAGTTTGGCGGAACGGCTGTCCGGACGTTTCAACGCCGGGGGTGACTGGGTCAAGAAGGTATTCCAGCCGCTACCCCAAAGTGAGATCGACTTGCTCCGCGATTATGTGGCGTAATCGAGATGGACGCATATCTCCTCGACACAACGGTCTTGTCCATTTATCTTGATCCGAACCATCTGCATCACGTTGCCAAAAGCCAGTCATTGGCCGCGCTACCGACAGACAGTCCTCGGTTCGTCTCTGCGGTCGCCTTGGCGGAGCTTGGCTTCGGAACAAACCTGGCAGCGCTGCTTGGAAAAGGAAATCTGACGACGCTGGACGCCATGCTCGTTCAGGCGAGGGCGTATGCGGTTCTCGACATCACGCACTGCTCTGAGACCGAACTTTGGAGCGCCGGTGGCTGGAGTTTTCCGGCTTTTGCTCTGAGACCGAACTTTGGAGCGCCGGTGGCTGGAGTTTTCCGGCTTTCTTCACGGTGACGGGCTGGCTTCGCCACCGGGATTTTGTAA
>NZ_JBDXIY010000011.1:0-6330 GCF_039988855.1 Erythrobacter sp. | reverse complement strand
GAAGATCTAAAGCTTGTCGAATTGCGTTTTTTACGAATACAGGCAAAAAAATTGTAAGATTATCGTCAAGCTATGCATTTTTGCTGCGGCGCAGCATGTTTGACCTCTCCAAACGGGGAAATTGGCCCCGAATCAATATTGGAGAAATTCATTGGTTTGCGAACTAGGAAGGGACAATGATTTCGCTCACCATCGCGGCTCTTACTTAAACGGGAGTTCAATCGTGGGAACAATGGCTGACCGCCGCGTCGCAGATGAGCCTAGCAAAAATGCGCACGAGCTTTTTAATCGCTGATGGCAAGGATGAAACAAGGAGTCCGCCCACCTTCCAATTAACAGAGGATAGGCACGCAAAAAACCAATGAAACCAGCCACCTAGGCTTCAAAAACAAAAAGGCACCCCTGTGGGGTGCCTTTGAGTTCTAGCCTGCATCGACGCATTAAAGCATCGGTACGGCAAGACAATTTAGAAGCGCGAGTTAGTCGCTGCACCGTCACGGAAACGGGTTTGGCTTCCGCCAGTGAGGTTACGAACCGAACCAAAAACGGTCAGCTTCGGGGCCTCGTATTTAGCTTTTTCAAAAGTCTTAGTCATTGATTCTTCCTGTCCAATTGCACCCCAGTGGCAGGGTTAATTTCGCCTGTGCAGTTAGCTTGATACAAAAATGCTGCGGAAGCGTAAAGACCCCAAATCTCCCAAGCCCAATAATCTCCCTCTGGACGACGAAAATCTATGTCCAAAATCTTCGGCAGCCCCTTTGAATCGCACAATTCTTGGAGGACGTAAGAAGCATGAGCCCTGACATATTCCGCAAACTGGTGATCGATCTTGGCGTTAGTGAAGTTAGCCTTTGTTGTGCGATTAAGCACTTTTTTCGGCAGGTATCGCTCCATCGCTTGCCGATGAATCACTTTTGTGACGGCCCCGCGCCGTTTAATATGAGCAGGAGTGGCAAGAGAGAACTCGATAAACGGCCGATAGAGCATAGGATGGCGCGATTCGAGGCCGATCCGGTTTCTTTGACGACGCATCATAGAATGGGTTAGATCGCCTCGCGGGGTCGTGGCCAAGTTCACCTTTGACCACTCAATCGGGTTTGCCGGTAGTGAGGCTTCGAACTCTTCCTCCGCCTCCTTAAGAGCCTGACGCAGTTCAGGGGCAAGCCAGCGCAAAGAGACGTCATCGCGGCGGCGCTTCTCCCGCATCCTGCCGCGTATCGCCTCACGAAAGGCCTCCGGGGCAAGCCAAACAGCCGTTTGCCTGCAGCATTGTTTGAGAGCAGGGAGCAGGCCTTGATCTGCCACCTCATCGTTCAAAGTACCCCAGAATCCGGCTGGATCTTTGTTGTCCAGAAACTCCAGGTAACTATGAGCATGTCCCTGGAGCCATTCGTCGCCGCCAATACCATTAATCATGACCCGTGACCCATCGCTGACCACTTGCCGTTCCATAGTCAGCATCATCGCGCCATTGGAGGGGCTCGGAATATCGCAATGCCATTTTGCGTCCTGAGTATAATATTCGATGTCGGGATCGAAGAGTGGCAGTTCGCGAAGTTCGCGGCCCAAATGAGCGGCAGCCGCCCGTGCATAGGGTAATTCGAATGCATTGCTTCCATCAGGCGCAGCCAGAGAATACCCCTGCATCTCTGGTGATAACCAGCGGCCGTTTTTGATTAGGTCATCGGCAACGGAAAAGATGGCTGACGAATCCAGACCGCCGCTCACTGCAACACCGACCTTGTAATGTGCACGCGACGAACGCCGGACACAGTCGAACAAAACCTCCCGGTAATGCTCAACATACTCCGCATCACTTTTATAGCGGATGGTCACGTCTGTTGATGGCGACCAATACTTTTCTTCACGAAGAGCCTCTCCGTCGAAGCTCAGAAAGTGCGCACGCTTAAGACGGCTGATCTGCTTCCAGGGTGTTTCTTCGCGCAAGTACCAACGATTGGTGAGTGTTTGCGCAAGGTAACGCAAATTGGGTTCAAGAGCTGCAGGCCTTAAGGCAGCAATCGTCCGATAATCGGACGCGACAATCAGCCGGTTGTCCTCGCGTAGGTAATAGAGCGGTACAAAGCCCAAATGGTCACGGGTAGCAAAAAGCCGGCCCTGCCTTTGATCTGCGATTATGAGCGCAAACTCGCCCTGAAGGCGCTCTGCACAATCATCGCCCCAAGCTTCATACGCCTTGATTGCGACTTCAGCATCGGACCGGTTGCGAAAGACTGCGCCGCGCTGTTCGAGATCACGAACCAGCTCTTCGTGGTTCACTAGATAACCGTCAAAGACGCACGCAACCTGCCCGTCATTGGTTACGATTGGTTGGGATTGTTCATACGACTCGCTAGTTGTGTGCAGAGTGCACGCTGCCAGAGCCAAACGCCCCGAAACCCAGCTTCCCTCTACATCATGAGGATAGGCTCGAAGAGAATGAAGAGCCGTTTGCACATCATCATCGCGAACACCGTCAGTCGAAAGAATAGCACAAATGACGGACAAGATGAGAATCCCGATAGCGGCAACAGAACACTTGGCACCGACTTACGCACTGTGCCATGGCGGCCGCGTAATAGGCAGATGATCAACTTGGCGCAATCTTCACACATCCCTGAAAACGGCAAGCTTCCGACTTTGCGCGATGTGCCCTGGCTTACTGCCTTTGCCATACGCGGTTTTTACGAGCTGGTCAGGGCAAGGCTGATTTTTTCAAAACTAGAAGCCAAGGCGATCCCCGAAAGAAACCAGCAGGCCAAAGCCAAGTCTTTGGCAAACCAAGCCGTGCCCCCGGCAACACTTGCTCGGATCACATATGTCATCCCTAGATTGTCAGATCGGTTCCCTTGGCGAAGCGATTGTGTGATCCAGGCCATCGCGGCCCAAAACTGGCTCTCTTCTTATGGGGCAGCAAGCGAGATCCAGATCGGCGTCGAAAACCCCAAGGATGGAGAGTTTGGCGCCCATGCCTGGCTCGTTCATCGCGAATCGGTGATCACGGGGGGCGACATTGATCGTTATCATGTGATTTTGGCCGAATCAGGGGAAGACAACTAAGCACCAATGACCGTTTGTTAGTTAGCCGGGCTAATAATTTGCCCCCTAAAAAAAGGTCATAGTAGGGAGCACAGGGCGGTGGTTAGCATTTCATTTACCTTTTTTTCGGGATGTGGTTGTCAAACGTGCTGCACTGCACTAACAAGCTACGTGAAACCACTCATCAAGAGGGCAGGATTGATGTTCAATAAGATTATCACTACCGCCGCCGCAGCTGGCCTTGCATTTGCGCCAATCGCTGCTCAGGCAAAAACCCGCGCTGCTGACAGTGCACCAGTTTACACCAGCACTTCTGCTGCACAGCCCGGCCTTGGCCGTTCAGCTGAAGGCGAGAACGTTGTTGGCGTTCCTGGCGTAATCATCGGTATTCTTGCAGCTGCTGCTGTGATCGGCGCAGTTGTTATCGCTTCCAGCGAAGACGACGAAGACACTGATCCAAATCAGTCGCCAGGCACCTGATCGCCTAACGGCACTCAGATGCGGTAACGCTAAGAAAAAGCGCGCGGGCTTCCCGGGCGCTTTTTCTTTGTCCTAATTGCACGCGCAAAGTCGAGACGCATAGCCTTGTCACAGACGCTGGAAATCAAATCTAAAAACAATACACGAGGCCATTTCTGGGCCCTTTTCGTGCTTCTTGTTTCTGCCGTTATCTTTGGCGGTGGGGGGTCTAGATACGGCATTGCCAACCTACTCGTACAGCTCACTGCTATTGGGGCCCTCGCGTTTCACCGTGAGGCTTTCTTGAAGTTTTGGTCGCAGGCTCCCTGGGCGCTTAAGCTCGTCGTATCGGCGTCGGTTTTACTGCCTTCGTTGTTCCTTATTCCACTGCCACCACAAATGTGGACCGCACTGCCTGGACGCGAATTGGTTGCTCAATCACTCGAACTGGCGGGCGGGATTGACTGGACCACCGCAAGCGTCGATCCGGTCAGGACGTTATTGGCGATCACCGCACTGATAACTCCACTGGCTGTCCTATTTATCGGGTGGAAGGCTTCTCGCACGCACCTGATCACGCTTGGCTGGCTCGTTGTACTCCTTGGCCTCGCAAACTTGGCGGTAGGCATCATCCAAGTGCTTTCAAACGGAGCGACTGGGCTATTCTACCCTGAGAACCCAATGCCCGGCATTTTGTTTGGAACCTTCGCGAACCGGAATACAACAGGCCTTTTCCTTGTTGGATGCTTGGCATTTGCGGCAATGTTGCCCTCCCCGCCACAGGCCGGGCAAGCCGCCCTGCCCGCTCGTGTGATTATTTGTATTTTACTGCTCGTCGCCGTTCTTTTGACCCGATCACGCACAGCCTTGGTGCTGGCAGCCTTGCCGCTTGCGGGGCTTTTTTTCCAGGTCATTGGGCAACGATTATCGACCGGGCATAGAAGGCACCGCGCCAACGGAAACAGGAAGTGGGCTGCTATAGCCACTGGAGCACTGACGCTTGGCGCAGTCGCTAGTGTGGGCTTAATGGCACCGGGCAGAATTGGCGAGGTGGTAGATCGCTTTCAAAATGACCGCACCGATGCGCGGGCATATATCTGGGAAGATGCCAGCTACGCCGCAAGCCGCTATTGGCCGGTTGGCTCTGGTACGGGCACCTTTGACGATGTGTTTCAGACTGATGAGTCGCTTGAGAACATCACACAGCGCCGCGCAGGCAGGGCACATAACGACTACCTTGAAGTCGCCATAGAAGCAGGCGCGCCAGGACTATTGCTGATTGCAGCTTGGCTTGTGCTTTTGGCATGGCTGAGCTGGAAAGCGCGCATCCGTGAGGGAAGATGGATCGCATGGAGCGGTAGCATCACCCTGCTTGCTATCGCGCTTCAATCCATCACGGATTACCCACTTCGAAACCAGTCGATGCTCGCTGTGGCCGCGTTTGCCTTGGTCATCCTTGTGCGCTTTGCTCTCCTGCAACGGGAGGCCGAGCCGTGATTGGACGCATAATCTGGTTAGCAATTCTTCTCGTGTTCGCCTTAGTTTCGAGCGGTGTTCAACTCGACCGTGAGGCTCGAAAAACGCCAGCCTTGGCGCTACAAGTGCCTGAGCTCTTCCGCTCAGGGGCGCAGCCTCGATTGACCGTTCTTGCAATCAACTCGGGTGCGGCAGAACTCGGTGTCGCAGAAGCGCAAAAGCTTGTGCGGCGTCGTCCAATACCCGCCCGACATTTGCGTTCGCTTGCTCAGGCACAAATTATTGCTGGAAACAATGAAGCCAGCGCTCTGGCGATACAATATGCAGCCCAGCGTGGCTGGCGCGACTCCCTGACTCAAGAAGCAATGATGAGGCTGGCGCTCGCCGCTGGGGATCGCCCAGAAGCCGCGCGCCGATATGCAGCGCTTTTCTTAAATCGTCGTATCAAGCAGACATTGCTAGTGGAAGCCGGAGTTGCTGTCTTCCCAGACGTGGGGGGCGAAGAAAGAGCGATTCTCGCGGAGATTGTCGCCGGAAGCGAAAGGTGGCGGAGTGCTTTTGCTGCGCGCGGTGCAGCCGTGATCCCTCCAAGTGCTTTTGTGGAGATCGTCGGTCAATCGATTGCGGATGGCGCAGAGTTCGATTGTGGTTCTATCGCCATCGCCGTGGGAACGCTTGCACGAAAGGATCAGAACGCTTCAAAACGATTGACCTTACTTACTGAACCAATTTGCCCAAAGCGGTAAGCATTGTGCGGAGATGAATGTTGGGTTTGTCCCAATCACGACTTGAGCCCTGTTGGCAGACTGATTGGTCCAGAGGCATGGGGCGACGATATGTATGAAGCCGAGATAGCTTGCTGAGGTTTTGTCGTATCGGGTTGCGAGGCGGCGGGAGCAGTTGAGTTTGGCGAAGCATCGTTCGATGCGGTTTCGCAGGGCGTAGGTAACGGTGCCGTGGGGTATTGGCTCTTTGCGATTGGCCTTGGCCGAGATCACCGGCGTTCCGCCACATAGCGCAATGGTGCTTAGGATATGGTCGCTGTCATAACCCCGGTCAGCCAGGAACACGCGAGCCATTGGCAGGTCCTCATCCACCAGCGCATCGAAGCCTCTGAAGTCGGAGACCTCACCGCCCGTCACTTCCTCCCGGACAGGGGGGCCATGAGCGTCGACAATGAGGTGGATCTTGGACGTCAAGCCACCCTTTTAACGACCGAAACCGTGTCTTTGAGTCCCCCTTTTGCGTCCGCTACCAAACGGTGCGCGCGGATGACGGTGCTGTTAATCACCTGGAAGCCGTCTGGTACTGGGCCGCTGTTATTGAGAGCATCGAGCACCAACTTCCACAGTCCCG
>NZ_JBDXIY010000010.1:0-3690 GCF_039988855.1 Erythrobacter sp. | reverse complement strand
TCGAACAGCCATCAAAAAGGGTTCAAAGAATGCCCTGTCTGCAGCCTCCATCAACAGCCATGCCAAGATAACATCCGCAAAAGCTATCTTGAATCACATCCGAACCCATTTGTGAATCCAGTTTGCCAACAGGACCTAGGTTGCGCCCAGTTCAGTCCAGTTGTAGCGGTTTTTGAGCTTTTCCAGGACGGTTGAGTCTAATTCGGGCCAGTGACTAATCAGATCCTCAAAAGGCTGACAGTTCGAAAATCTGTGATTATAGCGAAACTCGTTTTCGGCCAGATAGAGCCAAAGGTTTTTAGCACTGACCTGATGATAAAGCCGCAGAGACCGCTTCAAGGTTGCCCAATAGCTATCAATTTCGCAGGTCGAATTCCCATTGAAATCGGAAAAATAGCCGGAGGAGTGATTGATTGTCAGATGTATAAAACCAAGCGAGGAGAGTCTTTTGTACCCTACCCAGTCGTCAGTTATGATTTTACTTTGAGGGTGTACCCACTTGCTGATCGCCGCCTCCAGCGTTTTTCTTTTTCGATCTGGAATAATGCCGCTCAACAAAAGGCCTTCGCACATGATCCCCAGAACGATTGATGGGCGCATTTTTTTGCTATCCTGATCGATGACATATTTAATGTAAACCTCATCGACATACACAGTTTTCCCTTGGCCTCCTAAGAAGTCTGGCCGCCTGTAAGCTGCCATGTGGACGCGGATTTTGCTGCATAATCGATGTGCCGCTTTCAATCCAATGCCCAATTGTTTTCGAACGAAAACCGACCGAACGCCGCTCGATGAGTTAGCAAATAAGAGCAGAGCATAAAAATATGCCATGATTGAGAGGTTCGAGCGGTAGAATGCCGTGCCTCTAAGAACTGAGTGATGCTGCCCGCAACTATGGCGGTAGTTTTTGGTCCCCTTGATCTTTTTCCATTCTCCCACGGCGCTACATTCTGGACACTTCCTTTGCGGAGTCCATTTGTGCACATGAATGTGATCGAGGCAGGCTTCCTCATTGGGAAACCGGTCGAAGAACTCTATGATCCCTGTACCACGTCTCATTTACGGTCCCCGATCGGGGCGCCAAAGCAGCAATTTGCGAGCTGAAGCCGCTCTGCATCAGAGTCCGCAAGCGATGGGAATTGGGCAATCATGTCCCAAAATGTTCGTTGAGAAGCGTGGCGTCTGTTGAAGCGGAATTCGTATTCCTTCAAATAAAGCCACAGTTTGTCGAGATTGACACCGCGAAATTGGTCGGCGAACGAATTCCAAAAATAGGAAATGAAACCTTTCGCGCTATCAGGCATCGGTGCATTGTTAAAAAGAAGGCAGGCCTGAATTCAGCCAACGGCGCGCTTGAACCGTATGCTCCCAGTAGTCGATGTGTCCAGTAACAGTCTGTTAGCAGCGTAGAACCCGGCCTCAACGTCCTTTTGAGGACTGCAACGATCTGCGATCTGGCTGGACGATAAAGCACGGTTGAAATGACACTTCTATCATCGGCAAGGAGAAGAACTCGTGCCCGGTTCCTTGCTCTGTGCCTTCCATTTATGACCCGCCGCAGAGTTTCGATACGTGCGCTCACTAAGCTTCCGGTCCCACCAACGCGGGTTTTCTGATCAATGGCGGCCAGATGAGTGCGTATACGGGTCACCATCCTAAAAACTGTCACGTAATTGACACCCAACTGCCTTGAAAGAAAGGAAGTTGGGATACTTTCTGCAGAATTTGCAAAATGAAGCATCGCATAAAACCAAAGACGTAGAGGCACTCGTGTCCGGTCAAAGATGCAGCCTGCCATTGGAGATACAATCCCACCGCAGGGGTGGAAATAGTGCTTTTGTCGAAGATGCCTTTGCCAACGGTCACGGTTTCCACAACGGGAGCAAACTGGATTTGAGGCATGCCTCATTTCGAAAAGATGTGCCATGCAAGAGTCTTCATCGGGGAATGCACGATTAAACGCCTGTAAGCTTGTTCCACGATAGCCCGGCCTTTTGGATCGGTATTCATGCGGCTCAAATCCTAAATCGAATTTTGTCATTTTGCAGCTCCTCGCCTTTCTCAGAAAGCCTTCCCCCATGACCTCTGCTGTTTAGCTGCAACCATGAGGGTGTAGTATTTATGCATACCTAGAATAGCATTAATGCTTCAACAATCCAAGCTTGCTCAGTGCTAAGATCCGTGAGATGGATGGCTTGGATAAAGATAAACGGTTTGTGCGTGCGCTCGCGGATCACACTGGGCTAACGCCGACCGCGATTGCGAGGCAGGCGAAAGTAGCGGCAACGACGATAACTCGCCCTTTCTATGGTACAGCAAGCACAAGAATGAGCGCTCGAACAATAGAGAAATTGCGCGAAACATTTCCGGATTTCTTTCTTTGGTCGGAAACGAAACGAGGCGTTTTGCCTCTCACAAGCAACAGTGATCTCGCGAGTGCTCAGCTCGATGAGGAAAGCCACGAGATTCCAATCTTTGAGCTAACAAATGAAGAGAGAACGTCCGCTGATGATGGACAAGGGGTCATGCGCCTCCCGAAGTCATTTCTAGAGATGCTTACAAGCGCACCTGCTGAGTACCTCGCGTTCGCACACGGCGTTGGTGACAGTATGACGCCAACGCTCGGTGAACGCGATCTGTTACTACTCGACAAGAGCCAAGACGTTATCCGGGCAAATGATCAAATCTGGTGCCTTTCATCGGACGGCGTTGCCATGGTTAAGCGCGTCCGAATAGAATGCAAGAGTAAGGCAATATTGATTTCAGATAACTCAGCCGTCCCTAATCAGCATATCAATCTCGAGCGGTTCAAGCTTGTCGGCCGGGTGATTGCGATTGTAAAGATTGCATAGCTTCTTAGTCGAGCAAGCGCTCATCGTCTTTTCAGCAATTGAGACTTCAACTCTTCGCCGGATCGAGAACCAAGCGGCAGATTGGTCCATTTCCCCTTGGTAGCTGACCATAAGTAAATACCACGATTGTTTCATCGCTCAGAGATCCGTACATGTTCGCCACCGAACGAACAATCGAACCTCTTATTAACCAGACTGTTTGGAGAAATAGGATGGGCGAGATGCCAAATATTAATACAATTGACGCGGCTCGTTTCTGCTCAGGTTGCGGCGAGCCGTTGTTCGGGTTCTCCCCGCTCGTTTACGGCAACATTACAATGATCGACTTTGATAAGGTTTTCATCGACGAAAAGCATGTTGCCTTAAGTCAAGCAGAGCATCGATTGGTCGAAGCCCTAGTGCGGGCGAAAGGGATGGGTGTTACGCGCTCCACGCTAGCATCTTTCATGGGTGGGGATATATTCGACCAGACTGTAACTGTGCTCGTCAGACGTGCACGCATCAAGTTTCGATCTGTCGTTCCCGGATTTGATCAGGTTAGTGCGATCAGAGGCTTTGGTGCTTATCGATGGTCGTTCAAACCGTCCTAAAAACACGTTGAGCGAAAAGCAATCGGCCGAGTAAATCTTTTCAATTGTAGTGACCGGAAAAGAGCAAGCGCTGCATTACAATCGCCTTTGATCACGATTTCGCGCTGACCTAGGTCCTGTTGGCAAACTGGATTCACAAATGGGTTCGGATGTGATTCAAGATAGCTTTTGCGGATGTTATCTTGGCATGGCTGTTGATGGAGGCTGCAGACAGGGCATTCTTTGAACCCTTTTTGATGGCTGTTCGA
>NZ_JBDXIY010000009.1:0-21620 GCF_039988855.1 Erythrobacter sp. | reverse complement strand
CGCATAGCCTTCGCCGGATATCTTGGTCGGCATGCCCGGGAAGAGATCGTTGCACAAAGCGCGCGACAGGCCGACCGCTTCGAAATTATAGCCGCCACGATAGCTGGAAATGACCGCAATGCCCATTT
This sequence comes from Erythrobacter sp., assembly GCF_039988855.1. Lineage (GTDB taxonomy): Bacteria > Pseudomonadota > Alphaproteobacteria > Sphingomonadales > Sphingomonadaceae > Erythrobacter. Next base: position 21,492 of record NZ_JBDXIY010000009.1, on the reverse strand, counting down.
TCGACATGATCTTGAGCAAGCCTTCGTCGACCGCTTTTTTGTGCCGAGCGAGACAGGCGTCGAGGGTCATTCCGTCAAACAGTCCGCGGATATGGCGGTCGGCAATGGCGGGTTCCGACATATAGGCGTTGACCGTGGTCGCACCGACGCCAATCAATACGGCATAGCAGTGGGTGTCGAGACATTCGCCTGCCCGAACGTTGACCGAGGCATAAGAGCGCAGTCCTTTGCGAACGAGATGCGTGTGCACCGCCGCCGTCGCAATCACCATCGGGATCGCCAGCCGGTCTTCGTCTATATCTTCGTCGGTAAGGAAAATTTCGGTCTTGCCGGCGCGCACCGCCTGCTCTGCTTCTGTCCGGATCCGGGCCAGCGCATCGCGCAATTCTATGGCATTTCCCGTGGTGCTCATGGTGCAGTCGATCTCGGCCACGGCTTGACCAAAGCCCAGCTTCAAACGTTCCCAAAGAGCACAGCTGAGCACCGGACTGTCGAGCACCAGAACATCCTCATTCTGGCTGTCCTGTTCTAATATATTGGCCAGATTGGAAAAGCGCGTGCGCAAGCTCATGACATGGCGTTCGCGCAAACTGTCAATCGGTGGATTGGTGACTTGCGAAAAATTCTGCCGGAAGAAATGACTGACCTGGCGCGGTTTCAGGCTGATCACCGCGAGCGGCGTATCATCACCCATTGAGCCAATGGCTTCCTTGGCATCCTCGACCATCGGCGCGAGGATCATTTCCATGTCCTCGAGCGTGTGGCCGGCTGCGGTTTGGCGCCGGATCAATTCTTCCTTGGAAAAGCCCATGCCTGACATTGCGGGTGCGGGCGGCAGATCGTCGACGGTCTGGAACCCCTTGACCAGATCGGCATAGGGCTCCTCGGCGGCGATCCGGTCCTTCAATTCGCGGTCCTTGAACATCATGCCTTCATCGAGATCCACCGCGATCATCTGACCGGGGCCAAGACGGCCTTTTTCTATGACCTGACTTTCAGGAACCACGACCATGCCGGACTCCGAACCGATGATCAGCAGATTGTCGGTTGTGAGCGAATAGCGCAGTGGACGCAGAGCGTTGCGGTCGACTCCGGCGACGGCCCAATGACCATCGGTCATCGCCAGCGCGGCTGGGCCATCCCAGGGTTCCATCACGCTGGCCATATATTCATACATGGCCTGATGAGCCGGATCGATGTCCGGGTCATTTTGCCAGGCTTGCGGCACCAGCATGATTTTTGCGGTCGGCGCGTCTCGGCCGGAACGGCAAATGGTTTCAAACACGGCATCCAGAGCCGCAGTGTCAGAGGAACCGGCGGGGATGACCGGCTTGATATCTTCGCCATGGTCTTCAAAAGCGAGGCTCGCCATCTTGATCTCGTGGCTCTTCATCCAGTTTTTATTGCCGCGGATCGTGTTGATTTCACCATTGTGGGCCAGACAGCGGAATGGCTGGGCCAGCCACCATTGAGGGAAAGTGTTGGTGGAATAGCGCTGATGGAAAATCGCGACTCGGCTTTCAAAGCGATCATCGGTCAGGTCTGGATAGAAGACCGACAATGATTCCGCGAGAAACAGCCCTTTGTAGATGATCGACTGACAGGACAGGCTGCAGATATAGAAATCCTGAATCTGCGCAGCGATGACCTTCTTCTCGATCCGGCGGCGAATGAGATAGAGATTCTTTTCAAATTCACGGGCATCCTGTTTGTCCGGCATCGGTCCGGCAATCATGATCTGCTCGATCTCGGGTCGCGTATTCTGGGCCTTCTGGCCGATCACAGAAACATCAACCGGCACCTGACGCCAACCATAGATTGTGTAGCCCGATTCAATGATTTCTGCCTCGACAATGGTGCGGCAAGATTCCTGCGCGTTCAGATCGGTGCGCGGTAGAAATATCATACCCACAGCCAACCGGTTCGGGCGGACCTTGTGGCCGCTGTCGGCAATCGCATCGTCAAAGAAACGAGCGGGTAAGTCGACGTGCAAGCCGGCCCCATCCCCTGTCATCCCATCGGCATCCACCGCGCCCCGATGCCAAACCGCCTTCAGCGCATCGATGGCCGAAGATACAACCCGCCGGGACGGCTTGCCATCCGTCGCCGCTACCAGACCGACGCCGCAGGCATCGCTTTCGAAATCAGGCCGGTACATGCCTTCACGCGCAAGGCGTTCATGCTGGGGGGTTGGGTATTGGTGGGTCATATCAGTCTTTCTGCAAACGCTTTCTGGCGTTTTCTTTGGCGGCATCCAGCGCCTCCAGATATTTATCGAACGCAGCATCGGAATCGGCTTCGAGCTTCCGCACGGCCGCGCGATCTTCGTCTGACCATCGTGCTGGATCGGTCCAGTCAACCGCATCTTCTTCAACCGGATCATCAGCATCGTCGTCTGCCGAGCCCGCCTCGATGCCAAGCAATTCGTTCAGTTTCTTTAGCTCTTCCTCGTTCAGATCACTGAATCTGCGCGGTGGCGGAATGTCGTCCGATCCTTTGGATATTTCTTCCATGGCGCCAAAGAGTCGCTCCATGAATTTGGGCATCATTTCCATCGAGGCAGACATGACTTCCGGGCTTGCGAAAATGGCCAGGCTTTCGCCGGCAATTTTTGCACCCGTGTCTGTTTCGTAGAATTTTGCTGCGGTTTCCAGCTCTGCAGCCGAAAAACGCCGTGCATAGGCCTGCGCCATTCCCGCTCGAATGGGTGGTTCCATATCATCAGACATGTCGATGAGAATGTCGGTGATCTGAGACATCATGCTTTGGTTGCGTTGCTTATAATAGGGATCGAAGATGGCCATAAGTTCGGACAGCGTCGCCCCGTCTTTAAGCGCAATATCCTCTTCGCGGACGCCTGCAAAGCTGGCGATGGTCGAAAGCGGAATTTGATCCATTCCAGCCATCATCGGCTCGATAACTTTCTGGAACGTCTCTGCCATGATCTTGCGGTAACTGCCTTTTGGAACAATCGCAGCAGCGACCCGTTCGCCCTTTGACAACAGCGCGGGATCAATAGGCGTCTCGTCTTTGGTGAACATATTTTCGAACAATTTGGTGAAGGCATCCAGCTCCTTCGCGCCCTCTTCTGCGACGGTCGAAGGCGCATCTTGATGATTGTCCTGTGCCGAGACTGGTCCGGACAGGCTCAGTGCTAAGGTCGCCGCTCCCAAAAGTAGAATTTTCTTCATGTCATTATCTCCAATTGTTCAAATCATCATGCAGCATCTTGTTTGGCGAGTTTTTTCTGTCTCAGAAACCGGTGCATATGCTCCGTCACATCCCGCCCATCACGGATGCCCCAAACGACGAGGCTGGCCCCGCGGACAATATCGCCAGCAGCGAAGACACCCTCCAAATTGGTCATCATTGACTTGTGATCCACGCGCAATGTGCCCCAGCGGGTGACCGACAGATCTTTGCTATCGAACAACGTCGGCAGATCTTCTGCGTCAAAGCCCAAGGCTTTGATGACCAGATCGGCCTCCACGGTGAAATCGCTATTTGGCTCCACTTCGGGGGACCGGCGACCGCTGGCATCGGGCGCGCCGAGCCGCATCCTGGTTGTTTTTACCGCCGTGACATGGTCGGTACCTTCGATGGCCTTGGGCGCAGAAAGCCAGACAAATTCGACGCCTTCTTCCTCGGCATTGCGGACTTCATTTTGCGAGCCCGGCATATTGGCGCGGTCGCGACGATAGAGACATTTGACCGATTTCGCCCCCTGTCGCACCGATGTGCGGACGCAATCCATGGCGGTGTCGCCGCCGCCTATCACGACGACATTCTTTCCCTTTGCGTTCAAGCGGCTCCCGCCTGTGTCAGGGCCAAAATCGGGCACGTCATCACCAAAGCTTTTGCGGTTGGAAGCAATCAGGAAATCGAGCGCCTCTTCGACGCCCGATGTGCCCACGCCCGGCATCTTGATTTCACGGGCTTTGTAAACGCCAGTGGCGATCAGGATGGCATCATGTTTGTCGCGCAGCGCGTCCAGCGTCGCATCCTTGCCCACCTCGAAACTTTCATGGAAATGGATGCCGCCATCTTTCAGCCGCTGCACCCGGCGCATGATCACTTCTTTTTCCAGCTTGAAACCTGGAATGCCATAGGTCAGCAACCCGCCGGCGCGATCGTGGCGATCATAGATATGCACATCATAGCCAGCGACGCGCAAATATTCCGCTGCCGTCAAACCCGCCGGACCAGCGCCGATGATGCCCACGGATTGTCCGCGCGGCGCTCCAGGTTTCAGCGGTTCGACCCAGCCTTCTTCCCAGGCTGTGTCGGTGATATATTTTTCGACTGATCCAATGGTAACGGCGCCATGGCCGGAAAATTCGATCACGCAATTGCCTTCGCAAAGGCGGTCTTGCGGACAGATACGGCCACAGATTTCCGGCATGGTCGACGTCAAGTTGGACATTTCATAAGCTTCGCGCAAACGGCCTTCGGCGGTCAGGCGCAGCCAGTCCGGGATATGATTGTGCAACGGGCAATGGACCGAACAATATGGCACGCCACATTGCGAACAGCGCGCGGATTGTTCCGCCGCTTGTTGCGGGGCATATTTGTCGGCAATCTCCTGAAAGTCTTCCGCGCGCAATTTGGGCTGGCGCTTCTCCGGATAGGCCTGGCCTTCCTCTACAAATTTCAGCATTTCCAATTTCTGCGGGCTTTGTGCCATGCCAGACGCTCGTTTCTAGTGATTTTGATGATATCCAAGAGCCCTGTGCCCGAGCTCGGGGACGGAATTAGCCAGATATGGTACGGATGTCACGCAGAAATGACAATATAGGACATATATTCTGTCCCAAATTGATGTGAAAGCCTTATAGATTCTTCGGATGCCGGCCTATGTTTGCAATAAAGATCCGAACTGGCCCTATATTTTCTCACGACAACCGCATGGCGAAACGCTATTGCGCGACAAACCACAATACAGGCTGTTCATGACCTTCATTCAAATGCTGCTCCTCGCGATCGTGCAGGGCGTTACCGAATTTCTTCCGATATCGTCTTCGGGCCATCTGATTCTCCTGCCGGTATTCACCGGATATGCCGATCAGGGGCCCATGATTGACATTGCTGTGCATGTCGGTTCCTTGCTCGCGATCATCACCTATTTTTTCAAAGATGTATGGGGTCTGGGCAAGGGCGGACTTGCTTCCATTGGAATTGGAGACGCTCCGGCCGAACGGCGACTGTTCTGGTGGATCATCATCGGCACGATCCCGGCTGTCATCGTGGGGCTATTTTTGAAGACTGGCGGCTATCTTGACGGTTTCCGTAGCACCACGCTCGTCGGCATCAATCTGATCGTCTATGGCATATTGCTGGGGGTCGCTGACCGGATTGGCAAGCAAGTCAAATCCTTCGAAGACCTGACGCTGAAAGACGGTATTATCGTTGGCTTGGCGCAAGCCCTGGCGTTGATTCCGGGCACCAGCCGTTCCGGCGTGACGATGACGGCGGCGCGGTTCCTCGGTTACACCAGAGTAGAGGCGGCGCGCTTTTCCTTCCTCTTGTCGATACCCGCGGTTGCCGGGGCAGGGGTACTCATCATTCCCGATCTAATGGGTGCGAGCAGCGCGCTTCTAAAAGAGGCGCTCATCACTGGCGTGCTGACATTTGTTGCTGCGTTGGCAACCATGGCTTTCTTGATGCAATTTCTGCGCAAGGCGTCGATGATGATCTTTGTTGTCTACCGCGTGGCGATGGGCGCTGCATTGCTAGCCTTCTTTTAGGCCAGCGTTCTTTACCGGGCCCTAGCTCGCTTTCGCGCGGGCGCCAAACCGACCATGGTCGGTATATTTGTCCATCCAGCCCCGGGCAACAGCCGCAATCGGTGTCGGGGTGACGTGGAAGCTGTTCAGGCCTTTGGCCCCATCGGCTACGATATTGTCTTTCTGCAACATCTTATACTGGTCGGTCGTGATCGGGCTCAAAGGCATCATCGCCAATAGCTTGGTTGCAATGTCTGGAACGTCGACAAAGGCCCGTTCGCGCCCAGTCATTGACGCGATGCGCCGGTTCAGTTCGCCCATGTTGACCACTTCCGGACCCCCCAATTCAAACGTCTGTCCCGCATGAAGGTCGGGATGGGTCAACGCCTGCGCTATGGCCTCCGCAACATCGCCAACAAAAACTGGCTGGAATTTTGTCGCGCTGCCGATCACTGGCACCACAGGCAAATATTGGATCATCGCGGCAAAGCGATTGATGAACTGGTCTTCCTGACCAAAGACGATGGAGGGTCTGACGATGATGGCATCGGGAAAGGCTTTCAAAACCGCATTTTCGCCGTCACCTTTGCTCCGTCCATATCGGGATGGTGATTCACTATCCGCGCCTATGGCGGAAAGGTGCAGCAAGTTGTCGCAGCCAGCCGCCGCCGACGCTTCGGCAACATTGCGCGCGCCGTCTACATGGACCCGTTCAAAATCGCCGCTCAAAATGCCGACCAGATTGATCACGCTATCGCAGCCATGAACCGCGCGAGCGACGCTGTCGGCCTTGGTTACATCGGCGCTGACAAATTGCGTCTGTCCGAGGTTACCCAGCGGTTTGATGTGCATCGCATTTCTAATGCTGCGCTCGGCAATGCGCAGACGCGCGCCGCGATCCAGCAAAGTCTGGGCGATATAACGACCCAGAAATCCGCCGCCGCCAAATATGCAAATCAATTGTCCGTCGAGATCCATGTCTATCTTCCACTCGTCGCTTGGTTTCCGCTTAGCCTCTGCCCCAGCGAGACGGGTGAAGCAACAGTGTTTTCCGGGCGCAGGTCATCATTTTTGCGATGCCAGAGCCACAGTAGCGCACGCGTCGCAAGCAAGCGGCACAAACAAGCAGGCTTTTGCCGATATGAATCATTGACAGTGGAACCAACAAGCGGCTAGTCGCGCGCCTCTATCAGGCGGCAATGACATGATTGCCACCTCATGGGCCCAGATGGCGGAATTGGTAGACGCGCCAGCTTCAGGTGCTGGTATTCGCAAGGATGTGGAGGTTCGAGTCCTCTTCTGGGCACCATTAGCACATAGCTAGACGCACCTCAGAGCTTGTATAACCCTCGTAAATCTGTCACTAATCGTGTCTGGTTGTGGCGGGGTGGATCATGTTAAATCTGAACAATCCAGGTTTTCTGGGGGCATGCTTGGGGGCATTGCGGCTCTTCTCTGCTCGTTTGAGGGAAGGTCATGCCCCCAAATGAGTCTGACTGCCACAGAAATAAAAGCTTTTAGGGCATCTGAAAAACCGTACCGAAAATCGGACTCCCATGGTCTGTACTTAGAAGTGTTTCCCAATGGTTCGAAGCTGTGGCGTCTGAAATTCCGTATGGTAGGCAAGGAAAAGAGGCTCGCGCTGGGTTCATGGCCTTTGGTCAGTTTGGCACAGGCGCGGCAATTGCGTGACGAAGCAAGGGCGAAGATCGCAGATGGTATAGATCCAGCCGTCGAACGGAAAAAACTAAAAGCCCTATCGAAACTTAGTTCGGGCAATACATTCGCAATTATCGCGCAAGAATATATCGAAACCAAATTGGTCAAAGAGGGACGAGCTGAAACCACTGTTTCTAAGGCACGCTGGTTCCTGAAGCTTCTCGATCCCGCGATTGGCGACATGCCCGTTTCCGATGTTGACCCTCAAATGTTACTTGCGGCGCTCAAGAAACTTGAGGCTCAAGGCATACACGAAACGGCGAAGAAGTGCCGTTCCTTTGCCAGCCGGGTGTTTCGATATGCTATATGGACCGGTAGAGGGAAAGTGGACCCCGCTGCCGCGTTGCAAGGCGCATTGGTGACGCCAAAGGCTAGACATTATGCTGCAATCTTGAACTCCGGAAAGTTCGGTGAATTGTTGCGAGCGATAGATGTTTATGAGGGTAATCCGGTTACGGTGTTGGCATTAAAAATCGCACCGCACATTTTTGTCCGGCCGGGAGAATTGCGACATGCCGAATGGCACGAATTCGACTTTGATTCAGCGATATGGAATATTCCGGCCGGCAAAATGAAAGCCAGGCGGGCCCATGCTGTTCCGTTATCCAAACAAGTTCTTGCACATCTGAATTCACTGAAGTCACTAACTGGCGGTGACGGATATGTTTTTCCATCCTTTTATACACCATCTCGACCGATGAGTGAAAATACAATCAATGTAGCCTTCCGGCGTATGGGGTTCGGAAAGGATGAAATTACCGCCCACGGCCTGAGAGCAACAGCCTCAACTTTACTTAACGAAAGTGGAAAATGGCAACCGGATGCGATCGAACGAGCATTGGCACATGGTGACAGTGATGCGGTACGAGGTGCCTATAGCAGAGGAAACTACTGGGAAGAGCGGGTCAAAATGGCGCAATGGTGGAGCGACTATTTGGATAAGCTAAGAGATGGCGGTGAAGTGGTGCGCTTACGAGCTTTAAAGGACAGCAAGCGTTGAAAAGACGACAGTCTTCACTGTCATTTCGCCGTGCCGCTAAAGTTTTGCAGCCCGTTTTTGGATCTTATGAAAACGCAAGTGAGGCAATAATTAGAGCGATACAGGCATCCAGCATAAAAATGGCTGCGAAAACGCCATCACCATATCATCCGAATCCAAAGTTTTCTCAAAATAGCGACGTCGACCAAACTTGGATTGTTGGCGAGGGTGGCCGAACACCATCTCCAGCCGTATTGGAAAATCTACAAGATCCGGAACTTCGCGATAGATGGCGAGAATATATCTACAACGGAGGCATGCTGCTGAGACGAAAGGAGTTGACCAACTACCTCCGGCCGACAACCAATCAAGTTTTGAACGGTCAAATGGTTCACAACGTTAAAAAGTTAGTAACTAAGTGGAACTTAGCTCAGGTGCTAGCTTGGGTGTCGACAAGAAGCTATCATGAGGTCGTTCAAATTTCCTGCGATGATCCTTGGAGATCAATAGCTGCAGCAAAAGTGGCTAGACCAGGCTATCGCTACGCAAATTCTCTCGATGAAGCAGGGATTGCAAGGTTAAAGACTAGACAGAAACATGCGCAAATCAGAGCAGTGGGTTGGCTAAGACATGTCACAGCAACAAAACATTGTGGATGCGGTTCTGCAAAGTTCCCTGAATTTGAAGCCTGGGAAAAATGTAGTTGTTTGTCAGAAGCACTTGAGCAAATAATATCTAGTGTCGATCGGAAAGACTTGATCTGTTTGCAGAGGGAAGATTCTAGTCTGCTAGAGCGCGATATCGCGCTCAGTTTCAAGCTTGAAGAGTTTCGCCTTTCATCCGCAAATGGACCTGGGAGCATCTTGTTCAGCCGCTCGCAAACCACCGACTTATTTTTACCCAAAGGCGACAAAGGAGGGCGTCCGCCTAGTTACAATTGGTCCGAGTTCCTTGAGGTCGCTACGGACAAGATTCGTCATCGTGGCGGATTTGGGCGTGGTTGGATGAAGGCCGATTGTGTTCGCGAAATGGCTGATTGGTGCTCAATCAATTGGCATAAAGAACCGTCGGAAGGCATGATAAAAGAGAAAGTGGACGTCGCTGAACTTATGTTCAAGCAGAATAAATCCAAACATTAATCTTTGAGGTTATTGGCCAAATTGGCTGACGCATTATTCATCGTTCGATACTTCTCCTCAAATCTTGAAGCGCCAAGCCACTTCGCGTGGCGCCTGATTCAACCGAGGAAGAGTAATCATGACAAAACTTCTAACTCTGCGACAATGCAGCGAAGAATATGGCATCTCAATCAGTTCCATCTACAGAGAAATCGCAGGTGGACGCATCAAGCTGCGAAAAATCGGGCGTGCCAGCCGGATATCCAGAAATGATATGGACGCTTGGCTAGATACATTACCTACTAGTGAAGGGGAGCTGGCCGGTGCTCAATAGGCCAAATAGAAACCCCTCGACCGGTGCAACGGTCGAGGGGCTATTAGAAGCGAGGCCTGCCAGCATCACCAATGTCAGGAATCTAGCATTTACATCAAAATTGACAAGTAAGTTTAGGTCCAATGGTGACAGAGCCGTGTTCCATACAAGTGGAGCCTTTCTCTAAGGACTGCGAAATTACATCTACATGAAAAACCACTCATGTTTCGGAAGTGAAATTGTCATTCTCCGAACCCTTTTGCGAGCACAAAACTAGAATAAATTGGTTTTGAAACTTACTACAAATTCTGTGAGACGATATATGAGAAAGCTTGTAAATTCAGAGAGTTCCGATGTTTTGAGGCCTGTTGGGTTTCGAGCCCATATAGAACCAGAGTTAGCGTCTCCTGTATCACCAGTCATCAAATCCAAAAGAGGAGGGGCTCGAAATTTTGCTAATCGAACAAGCGACTTGATTTCGGTGACTCAAGCCAGAACATTTCTATCAGGGATCGAAGATGCAATTGATTGTGGAAGACCACCTAATGTTCACAAGACTCTCAATCTTGCCGCAATGGGTATTGAGGATGAAGATGCAGTTCAAGCAATAGGCCAGTTCATGAAAAGTTACCGGGATTGGTTGGCACGCAAAGGCGAGAGATTAGTCTGGAATTGGGTACGCGAAAACCCGGCTGGAGGCGGCACTCATGTCCATATACTGATGCATGTGCCCCCTGAATTCGCTCCATTGCTGCGTAGACGCCAATATCACTGGCTCAACCAAATCGCGCGTAAGTACCAGACCTATAAACCTCGCAAAACCAAAGGCCGAATTCACACCAGTCGGATTGGCGGAACCTTGAAAACTTTTCAGAGGAATCCATCAAAACATCGAACCAATCTCAATATTGTGGTCGGATATGTCCTCAAAGGCGCCAGCAACGACAAATTGCGCTTGCTAGGGATTACTCGTCGTCACGTCGATTGTGGCACGGTCATTGGTAAGCGGGTTGGACGGTGGCAGCGAAGAAGATCGAAAGCAGCCCAATCTAGTTGATCGCTCTGTCTCAAATTCTGTCTCAATTGCTTTTTCACGGGCCAACGGGAGTGTTGTCCAAATATGGATAGTTCAGTGAATTCACGATTTACCGAGAACAATGGTTAGCTTCTGCAATGGACAAAATATCAACGATCAACTACCCAGAGCACATCGCTCAGATCTCGTAAGTCTCAGCGATGCACAAACGTGCTGAACTCAGGTCCGCTTATGTCGGGCGGCCCTCGAAATACAATACCCTCACGGGGAATACGTGGGGCGTGCTTACCTGAGTTCGCACGTTACGAACCACCCGGCTCCAGCCGGAAAATCGAACTTGGGAGTAATCTATGGATGAAGATCAAAAGGTGCCGTTGGAAAAACGAATGGCAATATACGCATGGCTGATTTTTGCTTCGGCACTTTTGGCGATATTTATTGCCGTTGAATCGAACTCAGCGGTTTGGTTTGCGGTAGCCGTGCTTGTTTTGGTTTCGGCCATGTTTGGATGTTCAGCCGCTGTAATCAAGGCAATTAGCGATAGTGAGCGTAGTAGATAACTATTGTGGAGCCAAATTTTTCGATTGCCGTTTCCTAGAATATTGTCTTTTCACATGCATACTTGAAGTATTAATGTACCGAAATTCCAATTAATGACGCTTTCTTGATTGCTCGTGCGTGTATCCAATGTTTAAAGCTGGTGTATGACCATATCCGAGATGCCGTTTGAATCAATCGATGCGTTCATCGCAGCTTGGCGTGAAACTGGCGGCTCTGAGCTTGCCAATACACAGAGCTTCATTAACGGCCTTTGTGCTCTACTCGACGTCCCATCACCTGATGGCTCAAAAGAGATCGAAGAGCATAACAATTATGTTTTTGAACGCGGTGTCTATCAGGATAACGGCGATGGCAGCGAAAGTTTCGGGCGTATTGATTGCTATAAGCTCGATTGCTTCATCCTAGAAGCGAAGCAGGGTAGTGAGGGCGACCGGGCGGCAGCGAATCGCGGTGAAGAAGATCTCGATTTCTTCGGTCAGACCGCGACCACTAGGGTTAAACGAGGCACGGCCAAGCGGGGTACGCCAAGTTGGACCCGCGCGATGTTGCAAGCAAAAGGACAAGCAGAGCGCTATGCGAAGGCTCTGCCTCACGAACATGGTTGGCCCCCAATCCTTTTGGTAACCGACATCGGCTATTGCATCGATGTCTATGCAGACTTCACTGGCACCGGGAAAGCTTATGCCCAGTTCCCAGATCGCTCATCCTACCGTATCATGCTGGAGGATTTGCACGACAAGGACGTGCGCGATCGCCTGACGCTGATCTGGACCGATCCCAGGGCGCTCGATCCCTCGACTCGTGCGGCCAAGGCGACGCGCGAGATTGCGGATTACCTCGCCACTATTTCCAAGCGGCTGGAAGCGCGCGGGCACAATGCTGAAAGCGTCAGCGGCTTCCTGATGCGGCTGCTGTTCACGATGTTCGCCGAAGATACTGGTGTACTGCTACCCAAAGGCTCGTTCAGCGAACTGCTCAAGGGTCAGCTTGATCATCCCGAACATCTACACCACCAGCTGAGCGCGCTATGGACCGCGATGGACAAGGGTGAATTTGCCCCCTCGCTCGGCATACCGGTCAAACATTTCAACGGCTATCTGTTCAAATCGCGCGAAGCGCTGCCGCTGGAGCGGGTCGAACTGGAAGTATTGATCGAGGCAGCGGGGAAAGACTGGACCGAGGTTGAACCCGCGATCTTCGGAACCCTGCTCGAACGTGCGCTCAACCCGAAAGAGCGCGCCAAGCTGGGCGCGCATTATACGCCGCGCGCCTATGTCGAGCGGCTGGTCGCGCCCACCATCATGGAGCCATTGCGCGCCGATTGGGACGGGGTGCGCGGCGCGGTCGAAAGCCTGATGGGCGAAGACAAGATCGACGCCGCCCGCGCCGTTGTGGAAGGCTTCCACAGCCAGCTGGCACAGACCAAGGTGCTCGATCCCGCCTGCGGAACCGGCAATTTCCTCTATGTCGCCATGGCGCGGATGAAGGAACTGGAAGGCGAGGTGCTCGAATTGCTCGAGGAGTTGGGCGACCGGCAATATCTCGCCGAACTCTCAGGCCACACGATCACCCCGGAAAACTTCCTCGGCATAGAGATCAATCCGCGCGCGGCGGCGATTGCGCAGTTGGTGCTGTGGATCGGCTATCTCCAATGGCACTTCCGCGTGAACGGCAAGGACCGCAGCCCGCCCGAGCCGATCCTGAAGGATATTCGCACAATCGAAAACCGCGATGCTCTGATCGACTATGATGAAAAATTGTTGGTTCGCGATGAACAAGGTAAGCCCACTACCCGATGGGACGGGGAGGCAAAGATAAAACACCCCGTCACTGGAAAACAAGTACCTGATGAAAACTCTAGGGTAGAAATCTATAGCTACATTAATGCACGGGCGGCCTTATGGCCCAAGGCAGACTTCATAGTCGGTAACCCTCCGTTTATTGGTAACAAGCGCATGAGGGTGCGGCTAGGTGACGGTTATGTCGAGACCCTTAGATCTGCATGGAAACACGTGCCGGGCAATGTGGATCTAGTAATGTATTGGTGGGATCGATGCGCGCAATTGATCAGGAACGGCTCGATGCAACGTTTCGGTCTAGTATCAACGAATAGCATAAAACAGATTACTAACCGTAAAGTTATGGCGGGACACATGGGTGCTAAAAACCCGGTGATTATAAACTTTGCGATTCCCGATCACCCTTGGCGGGATGAAGAAACCAACGCTTCCGTTAGAGTCTCAATGACGGTTGTCAGTAATCAGATCACTGCTGGCAATATAATGGAAGTGACGGCAGAGCCAAGATCGAATGATGGATTTTCCATACCTGAATTCAACTCTCGCCGTGGTATCATCAATTCTGATTTAACAGTCGGACCTGACGTAACGACCGCGAATAAGTTGCAGTCGAATGCTGGCTTGGCTTTCATGGGAGTGATTCCTGTTGGATTAGGTTTCAGGTTGGAAACTGAACAATATCCGGATGTAGCTGACGAGTTGGATGAGTCGCCATATTTGCGGGCCTACATTGGAGGATCTGATCTAACTGACAACGTGTCATCAAGTCTTATTATTGATGTAAGTACATTGGACGAGAGCGAGTTAAGGGCAAAATACCCTCATACTTATCAGTATCTTTTCGATAATGTGAAGTCCGATAGAAATACAGCGGAGCGCGAAAATCACAGGTCATTCTGGTGGCGGTTTGGTGAGGCCCGAGTTGAGATGAGAACAGCGTTGAAGGAACTGGGTCGCTATATAGCGACTACAGAAACATCGAAATTTCGGTTGTTTAGCTTTTTAGAAGAAGCCATTCTACCCGATCAGAAACTACGTGTTCTTGCTCTGTCTGATGCATTCGATCTTGGAATATTGTCGAGTGCGATCCATGTTGCATGGGCTGACGCGACTGGAGGGCGTCAAGGCGTAGGCAATGATCCAGTTTACAATCACCCACATTGTTTTGGAAAGTTTCCGTATCCCGCTGATATTGGAAGAGAGCTCAAAGATGAAATTCGTGCCGAGGCGGAAAATTTAGATGTTTTGAGGAAACGTGTTCTTTCACAGAACAAGGACATTACGTTAACTGATTTGTATAATGTGCTAGAAGCACGCCGCGCTGCCGAAAGGGGCGGCCCGGCATTGACCGATGTCGAGCGCGACATTCATGACCGCGGGCTGGTCACGCTCATTCGGCAACATCATGATGCCATCGATGCGTTGGTGGCGCAGGCCTATGGCTGGGGTGCGGACCATGCGGCGGGAGCGCTTACCAATGAGGAAATCCTCTCGCGGCTGTTGGCGCTCAACAAGGAACGGGTCGCCGAGGAGGCACGCGGGCTGATCCGCTATCCGCGCCCTGAGTATCAGGACCCCGGCTACAAAGCGCCGTTCAACGAAGCGATGGATTTTGGCGAAGCTACGTCCGTATTGCCCGACAATACCATCCCCTGGCCCAAAAGTCTGCCCGAACAAGTCAGGGCAGTGCAAGGCATTCTCACCCAAGCCGGTACTCCGCTTGCCCCGCAAGATATCGCGCGAAGCTTCAAAGGCAAACGCGCCGCGACTGTCCGGCCGGTGCTGGATGCGCTGACCGGTATCGGAATGGCTCGGCGGCTCAAGGATGGGAGATATGCGGCGTGATGGGATTTTCTGTTGAAATGTAGTGGTGGTAGGTCGGGGCGCCCTTTCGGGCACATATTGATCGAAGAACTTGAAAAGTACGTTAACAATTCCAGTGCGGATGCTTCGGAATTGACTTCGATTCTTGCCGAACTGGGTAGCAGGAAGACCGGGCGTGCCAAAGAGTTAAAATCTCTAGTTGAAAGGCTTCTTGGCGATCATCGACCGAAGATTGAGACTTCTCCGGGCCCAATGTTTGAATAGCCAGCCGGTACCACATAGCGTTTTCATATAATTAGAGAGAGCATGGATGAAAATATCTACAGCACTAGACAAGATTGACGATAACCAACTCTTCGTGCCCGCATTTCAACGTGAATATGTATGGAAACGTAACGACGCTAAACAGCTGATCGATTCGTTGATCAAAGAATACCCGACCGGTACCATGCTTACATGGGAAACCAACACTCCTCCACAACTCAAGGGGCCGCATAAATATACCGAGGAGCAAGGAGCGGTTCGTATTTTACTAGACGGGCAACAGCGATTGACGACACTCTACATGTTGGTCAGAGGAAATTTGCCACCTTACTATACCGCGCCTGAGATTTTGAATGACACACGCGGACTATATGTAAATGTAGAAACACTTGAGCTTGAATATTACAAAAAACTGAAGATGGAAAATGATCCACTTTGGCAAAACATCACGGCGATATTTAAAGATGAAGTCTGGGATCAAGACATACTGAAAGGTCTAGAAACACGAGGCGCCGACGTCACCAAAGACTTTGCACGCCTAGTTTCAGGAAACATTAGGCGTATTGAAAGTATTTTAAACTGGGATTTCCCCGAGCAGACGATCCCGGTTAAAGCTAGCGTTCGTCAGGCTATCGACATATTTTACAAGGTCAATTCTGGCGGCGTTTCACTCACTGAAGCGGAACTCGCCCTCGCTCAGATTTCGGGATACTGGCCGGAAGCGCGAGATATATTCAAAAAGAAACTTGTCGAACTTGAGGCAAGAGGCTTCGTATTCAAGCTTGATTTTATTGTTTACGCCTTACTTGCATGCGTTCATCATTCGGGCTCGAATATGGCGTTGTTGCATGACGATGCGAACAATGTTCCTATACGAGATGCATGGGAACGGCTGGAACACAGCATCCTCGATTACGTCGCAAACATCATGCAATCGCACGCTTTCGTAGACCATTCAGTTGAGATAAACTCGGTCTATGCTTTGATTCCGATAATTGCCTACTGCTTTCAAAAAGCAGACGCAAAAACAGGAGTTGAGCACCTTAGTGAGCTAGAAATTCGTAAAATTGTTAAGTGGTTTTATTACTCACAAATTCGTACAAGATATATCAGTCAGCTACCGCAGAAATTGGACCGTGATTTGCGAATAGTCAATGAGTTACCGCAGCCTTTTGATGAGTTGCTGCGGGTAATCCAAGATGAACGATCGCTGGAAATTTTACCTGAAGAATTCGAAGGGCGCACTATTTCGCATCCACTCTACGCTATGATGCGTTGGTATTTTAAAAGCCGCGACGCTTATTGTCTAACAACAGGTGTCAGATTGCGTCAGCCAATGGGTAAAAAATACTCATTAGAAAACGATCACATTTTTCCGTTTTCCAAGCTCAAAGCAGCTGGATATGGTGCCAAAAACCGCATTAAGTACTCGTTAGCTCAGGAGCTGACAAATCGTGCGATCCTGACGCAAACTGCAAATCGAGCAAAGAGTGCAACGACGGCGCAGGAGTATTTAAGTGAAATACTGGATCGAAACCCCGATGCATTGTCGAAGCAGTGTATTCCAATCGATACAGATCTTTGGGCTGTAGAAAACTACGAGGGGTTCTTAAGGGCTCGCCGTGCTTTGCTTGCGAATGAACTAAATTCGTTTCTTTCTTCTATTACTGAGACCGAAGTGCCTAATGCACCAATCACTCTCGAGGAAATGATTACCGAAGGAGAAAGTGCCGAACTCGAATTCAAGCAGACGTTGCGTTGGGATGTCACCGAAGGCCGGGTCAACAAGGTGATGGAAGCTGTTGTCATTAAGACTGTGGCCGCGTTTGCTAATAGCTATGAAGGTGGGACATTACTAATTGGAGTATCAGATGCTGGAGTAGCTGTTGGGTTGGACCAGGATTTTTCCTGCTTGGGTGATGCTGACAATGATCGCTTTGAGCTTCACTTGCGGAATTTGTTCTCTGAGGCATTTGGGCAAATCTTTTCGGGTACAAAACTAAGGGTCTCTTTCCCCGAAGTAGATGGAACTGAGATTTGTAAAATTGATGTTCGACCCGCCGATGAGCCGCTTATCCTCTCGATAAAAGACAAAAAAGGAGTGGAGGCCGACAAATTATATGTTCGTAGCGGCAATTCTTCACCCGAAATGCCATTGAGAGAAGTACCTTCATTTTTGGCCAAAAGATTTGAGGTAATGAAACGGTGACCTGATGATCGTCACGATAAAAATGTAACGAGCAACGGAAATAAGGGCAGTGCAATGGATGGAAATTGTTGGTGACTGTCTCGTTGCCGTTCTAATTGATTTGTATAAATCGATAGGTTCACGAGCTTAAAAACCACCAGCTAGCTGATGTCCGCATTCGGTATGCCTTTCACAGGCGAAGTATGAACGCGTGATCCGCAAGTTCACAAGAGGAGCAGTAAATCGCGGGATGCGAGTGATTTTGAAATCCGTGTTTCGGTCTTGAAATCAATTTTCGTCGTCGCGCAGTTCGCCGAGGAGGGCGTACCATGGAAGGAGTTCGCCGAGCGCTTGCTCGAAAGGATATTCCTTCTGTTCTGTCTTCTCGGCTTTGGCTTCTCGATGAAGCGTCGAAAAAATCCATCCAGCGCGATCACCTGATCCGATTTCTACCGTTTCAAGCAGTGAAGCAATCGTTGCTGTCTTCAATACGCTTTCAAGTTCTGAGACCGTGCAAAAGGCTACAGATCGTCGGTCTTCCAGCGAAATAGGATGTGCGCTGCCATCAGCGAGTTCACCGGCTCGCTCCATAATCTCAGGAATAACAGTTGCGCGTCCCGCAAACCACTCGTCCAAAGTGAGGATCATACCCTGAGGGTTGTCCACGAGGCGATTGGGACCATTCTCTTTTCCGCAATGGGCAAAGAATCGCCAAAGCTGCATGACGCCTTTCGCGATTTCTTCGTAACCGCGATCCTCTTCCGGCGCTTCACCGAACCGCGCGTTTACGCTCATGCGAGACGCTTTGCACTCGATAACTAGTTGAACTGTTCCGTCATCCGCGAGCACTCGGATGTCTGGCGTGGCAACCGGACCTAGTTGCGTTGAGTAGGTGACTTCCGGTTCGAATGTTGCGTCTGTCAGCATTCCACGCAAAAGAGTCAAGCTGTACTCTTCAAAGCGTTGGCCGATCTCCTCGCGGACAGCACCCCCACCGCCAATAACATCATAGAAGAGTCCATTCGTTACGCGGTCCATTATTAGATCTGGCAATGGCGCGATCATTGTTCGATTACGATGGCCGACGTGGACACATGGATACTGTCGGAAAATACTCGGTTTGTAGGCTATTTCGGCGTCAGTGTTGCGAAGTTGCGTAGCGTCGTACCTTAGGTCACTCAGCGGACATGAGATACGAGCTATAGCGCGCGCTAGCGTATCGGCATCAATGCCGAACTCATGAATCAAGTGCAGATCATCGGCGGGGTGGATCGCTGGGCTTGCATAGAAAACACTGGTAAGCGCAAATCCAACAAGCGTCATGTCAAACGCTGTAAGTTGGAAGTTTTCATTAAGGTAATTTGCGCACTCGCCTTGACCATAAATAAACGTATTTCGATAAATCTGCGGAATGCCGAAAAAGCCACGTTGCCAAGGAAACTGCCGTGCTCCAATTCGACCCATCTCGACTAGGATGTGCGGCTTATCGGGATTAGCGGTGTATTCTGCGCCTGAAAGCTCTCGCACGAGATTAACTGTCTCACTAATCGCATTCCAAGAGCTGTAATCGAAGAAGCGGTAGTAGGCGTGTTTCGGGGTTGTAAGCAGTTCGTTTGCTAGAGTTTCAAGCTCCCAAGGGTAGATGGCGTGCTTTCCTATTATCCCTTCGGTTGCAGCCTCCTGTGGATAGGAAGCTAGGAATGGGCGCGCTTCTTCGACACGACCGGTTTGAAGCGCATTCAACGCCCAGATTAGGCGAAAAAACCGGACATCGTCCGAAAACGAAAGTGAAGTTGCCAATTTGGCTCTAAGCCGGTCCGGATCTTCATTCTGTCGAGCAGTATTGGTCATTTTTAAAGCCTATCAGACTTGATGCATACACGCTTGATTGTTTTGATATCTTTCCTGGATGCATCGCAAGTTTGCCGCCCAAATTGCTCGAAGACGGGTGAGAGAAGCGATCACGATACAATTCACGTAAGACAGAAACCAAAATCGCATTTCCGCTTTCGGGATGTTGCGAACGCAAACTGATTCCCAAACGGTAGGTGACTAAATCGCATCTAAAAGTTCATCATAGTTATTCCGAAAATTCCCGACATTATTGCTAGTCGGCACAACATCCAAATCACAACCATGAGATTGTGTCATTAGCTCAGCATCATTCCAGCCGCCGTGAAGTCATGTCGAAACCTGTTCGCGTTCTAGGATCGCTGGCAAGCGATTGTGGATTGGTTCAAAGGCTTTTGTCGCAGCTGTCGTGATGATAGAATAGGTTGTCGTTTCCAGAAATCCAATGTCGGCCCATAGCCTGGCCAAGATCATCGGCCTGCCATCGGCGTTGGACACGGTGAACCGGCTCGGCTTTGCCACTCCGCTCCCACTCATGAAAACCGGAAACAAACACTGCGCATCGACATGACTTGAGAAGGTTCTTGAACGACGGCTTTTCTATTAGAGTCTCTGCCCGGGCATTGAACAATGAATAGGATCGAGTTGGATCTTTCGACCATGTTGGGATTAAGCTCTATTGCATGGGTTTCAACAAATGCTCGTTGCTTTCATTGACGGCTACCGGCAAGATCTGTGTTCGAGCTATGTTGTAGTTCGGGTGGAGGTTAGGTTTGAGCGGCGTCGTGATATCGAGCATCTCTCGATACTCGACCCATGTAAGCTCTTCAGAGGCATATTTTCGATCGTACATCTATTTGTTCGAAATGACCTCAAAATACGGTCAAGTGACAGGGTCCCAACGGCCGGCCTTGTGATTGTGTCATCCCGAAAGCGGACCTTAGCTGTATCGCTCAAATTGGCGGCAATAAAGCCGGTTAGGCGAAACTAGCTCCAGTCAATATCTATAATCCTGTCGATAGAAACCTTCCTGATAAGATTGTAACTGTGTCGAATCTGGATTCCAGCCAAAATGATCAAAAAGCTCAACACAAATATCAATCGCAATTTTCATGTGTTCTTCGGCTAGGCGCTCAGGGCCAAGAGACTTGTTAATTTCAATCTGTTCTGCATGAGTTTGCTTAAGATCATGAAAGGGAATTCCATTTTGGCCAGCGCTCAACATTCGACCTTCAGCCCCATATAAAGAGAGCCCAAGACTCACCCCGCCTTGATACAGGCCAGCTTTGTACAAACGATGACAAAATTCTAAGATTTCCGTAATTTGGTACACTGTGCCTACAATGTTCAATATCGGTATTTGTGGATTATCATGATCATTAGGTTTTGTGTCTTCTCTAAGCGCAACATAAGCAAGAAACTGCGTACTTTTGTACATTCTCCAAAACTCATTAAATCCTGACCATTCGGTCCAATTTTCTATAAATTCTGCTCCACGTTCATACCCGCCCGCGTCATCGTTTCGATAATTGATGTGCGGAAAATCCCACCCCCTTATAGAGACTCGTGCCTTTTCAACGACTTCCTGACAGCGTCCAAGCAAAAGCGGTTCGTCAGGTAAATTCAATGGCCTTAAATTTACTCTCCAATAACCAGAGTTGCATATTAGCTCAAGCAGCCCTTCTTTCATCAGAGGCCCCCTAGTTCAGCATCAAAGTCATATTGTTCGCCTGGTTCGGCTGTGAATCCAATTCGCCTTAGCTGTCTAGTTCGTCGAGCGATTGACGCCTCAATTACGTCTCTCATATCTGCTGTGTTAGAGATTCGTGCACTTTCAGGTCGCCTTGCTCTGCTTCTGTAGTAAATTACGCCTCTCTGGACATCGAGTCCGTCACGAGCGCAAATGACCGGAATATCATCAAACGATGACACTTCGATAACAACGTAACTAAGGCCCTGTCGGTCTTCCATTATTTGTTTTGTGAAAATCACTCTCGGATCGGCAAATGGAGCAATCTGATCCCTCATTTTGTCAACGTTGTAGGTCGCCATCAAATCTTCTCCTACGCCTTGACGAGCAAATGTTTCATCTTCAACACCAACGATAATTGATCCGC
>NZ_JBDXIY010000008.1:0-3552 GCF_039988855.1 Erythrobacter sp. | reverse complement strand
GGCCTTGTAAAGACCGTTGATCGTTTCGGCGAGAGCATTGTCATATGAGTCGCCTACGCTCCCGACCGAGGGCTCAATGCCTGCTTCTGCCAGCCGCTCGGAATAGCGAATGGACACGTACTGGACACCCCTGTCCGAGTGGTGCACAAGGCCGCCGCCGTGAGTAGGTCGTCGCTCATGAAGCGCCTGCTCCAGAGCATCAAGAACGAAGGTCGCATGCGCCGTCCTGCTGACACGCCAGCCGACAATACGCCGGGCAAATACGTCGATGACGAAGGCGACATAGACGAAGCCCTGCCAGGTGGCCACGTACGTGAAATCCGAAACCCAGAGCCTGTTCGGTGCCGGTGCCTTGAACTGGCGGTTCACACGGTCGAGCGGGCTGGGGGCTGACTTGTCCGGAAACGTCGTCTTGACCGGTTTGCCACGGATGATCCCTTGAAGCCCCATCTCCCTCATGAGCCGGGACACGGTGCAACGGGCGACATCGAAGCCCTCCCGCTGCAATTGCCGCCAGATCTTGCGCACGCCATAGACCCGGAAGTTCTCTTCGAAGACACGGCGGATCTCTATCTTCAAGGCGATATCGCCGCGGGCGCGGACGGAAAGCCGGTCCACGTCCTCACGCTTGGCGATGTTCTCGTAATAAGTCGACGGGGCAATCGGCAGCACTCTGCAAATCGGCTCGACCCCGAGCACCGGACGGTGTTCTTCGATGAAGGAAATCATCGCTTCAATGGGCGGTCGAACTCCGCCATCGCAAAATAAGCAGACGCCTTGCGCAGTATCTCATTGGCCTGACGAAGCTCACGGTTCTCCCGCTCCAGGGCCTTCATCTTCTCGGCCATCTCCGTCGGGATGCCCGCCCGCGCACCACTATCAACCTCGGATCTCTTGACCCATTCGTTCAGCGTGTGCGCCGAGCAGCCGATCTTGGCTGCTATTGATACGATCGCTTGCCAGCGAGACCCGTGCTGGCCTTCATTGTCCAGCACAAGGCGTACCGCTCGTTCGCGTACTTCAGGGGAAAACTTGTTCGTCGTTTTGCTCATCGTGCTCCATCCTACTCAGGAGTTGGAGCCTCCGGCAAACCCGGCGCGGTTCAAACTGTTTAAACGCAACATGCTCTAGCAAGCGCGTCGCTGGCCTAGAATATGTTGCATTTTATCGGAGATGCATGACGCGACATTTATGGTCAGCAGTGCAGCGTCTTGACCAACTTGATGGCGAGACCGTTGTAAGTCACCCATCTTACCGGAAGCGTCGCCGAAACCCGTCACCCGTCAAGGCTTGAACCGGAATGCCCGGGGAACCAGGGCGGGGACAGACAGTTTCTGAGTGGGCATTCCCCGCATGGCAATGAGCCGATTTTTCGTATGCGGTTATCGGCGCCAGTCAGCACGGAAGAGCAACGGTGAAACTCTCTGCCGCATTGTCCCCATACACCCTTTTCTGGTCTCTGCGTGCAAAGGTGAGAAGGTACTACCGACGTTTTAGAAGTCGTTAATGAACATGGTTAACAGCTCCTTTCATCGCGCGGAGTTTCGCGAGTCCGTATCGGGATGGAAGGTGTCACATGAATTTCAAGTATCTAACAACGGCAAGCGAGATTGGCCAGAAAAGCGGGAATATTGGCTCGCAAGCGACGTGCAACGGCATAAATCCCGTCCGAGGCAGTGCCTTGCGTCGGCGCGCGGTCGCGGTGTCTCTCACCGCGCTCATGCTACCGCCGGTAAGCGCCAGCGCGGAAGATCTTACCGTTGACAACAGCCGCGAAACCATCAGCTCAGAAGAAGTCTACGGAACGATAAGGGTTGGTGGCCGGGACAAGGATTCTTACCTCGACATTGTCGACGGCGGCGATGTACATGCCTCTGAAACCGTTGTTATCGGTGATTACTTTCCGTTAGACGGTAAAGACAGTGACGGCATCGGCACCGTAACCGTATCCGGAGCGCGCGCACGACTGGCGTCTGACGGCGATGTTGTGGTTGGCGCTACGTCGACCGGGACGCTGGCGGTTTCCGATGGGGGGACGGTCGCGGCGCAACGGATTGTACTCGGAAAGGATACCACCGGCGCAGGCACGCTGGTGATCGGCGCAGCTTCCGGTGAGGCGGCGGCAGGGGCGGGCTATCTGGAAGGCGCAAGCGGGGCTCCCGCGCAGATCGTCTTCGGCGCTGGTGACGGCACAATCGTTTTCAACCATACCCATGAAAGCTACGCGTTTGATGCCACGGTGACGGGGAACGGGGAGCTCCTGCACGAAGCCGGTACCACCCAGCTGACCGGTGATATGTCCGGCTTCTCTGGAACCGGTCATGTTGCCGGAGGCCTGTTTTCGGTCGACACGGAATTCGGCGGGTCGGTGCTGGTCGTGAATGGTGGGACGTTGACGGGAAGCGGTGCTGTCGGCGATCTGACCTTTGAGGTCGGGTCAACCTACTATGTGGATCCGGACAAAGGCACTCTGGAAAGCACGGGCACGGTGAATATCGGCGCGGATGCCACCATGGAAGTTGTATATGGCGATGTCTCTGCGATCGACATCTGGACCCCGATCGTGGTCTTGTCCGGAGAAACAGTGACGGGAGAATTTGGCACACTCGCGGGCGAGGAGGACTATCTGTTCGTCGACCTTCAGGCCGACTATCATCCCGATGCTGTGACCGTGGTCGCAGTTCGCAACGATACGGGCTTCGATGAGATGGCACGCACTGCCAACCAGAGGGCGACCGCCGGCGCACTCGACACGCTCGCACAGGGTAATTCGCTTTACGACAGTTTTGCGACGCTGGACGGATCCGACACGGATTACATTCCTGCCTATCTGGACCAATTGTCCGGCGAGATACACGCATCCATTCAAAGTGCGACCCTGACCGCGGCCGGGCGCGTCGGCGATATCGTGAGAACACGCGCGGCGGTCCGGTTGAATTCCGAGAACAGTCCGCAACGGCTTGATTCGCCCGAGAACAGGAAACTGACGGCCCTGGCTCCGGGCTGGGATGTCTGGACGCAGAGCTACGGCACGTTTGGACGTGCTGAAGGCGACGGCAACGCCGCTTCGTTCGAAACGCGCAACGGCGGTGTCCTTGCCGGGGTGGAAGGTTCAACGGCCGAGGGCCTCGTTACCGGCATTCTTGCTGGCTATGAACTGGCCAACCTCGTGGTCGACGGAGGTCGTTCGAATGCCGATGTCGAGAGCTTCATCGTCGGTACGTATTTCGGCGGGGTCTTCGGTCCCGTTGAAGTGATCGCCGGCAACATTCTGGCCTCGAACGGGATCCAAACGACGCGCGAGGTCGCCTTCTCGGGCTACTCTGACAAGCTGACCGCTGATTACAGGTCCTCGACCTTTCAGCTCTTTGGTGAAGCGGGTTTTGCGGTTGAGACGAGCTTAGCCAGCTTTGAACCTTTCGCAGGTCTCGCCTTTGTGTACCTCGATACGGACACATTCGAAGAGAATGGCGGCGATGCAGCGCTTAAGGTTCGGGCTTCATCCCGGGCGCTAGGTACAAGCACGGTGGGACTTCGGGTGCACCGTCATTT
>NZ_JBDXIY010000007.1:0-15204 GCF_039988855.1 Erythrobacter sp. | reverse complement strand
TCGCCCTGCTTCAGAATGAACGCCTTCTGCGCGTCCGAAAACTTCGATGCCTTCATCGCTCTCCGCTCCATTCCAGCCAGGGAAAACTAAGCGGAAAAATCTAACCAAAAGCGATCCAGTTTGTGGGGATCAGAGCACCGGCGTGGGAGCCAGCAGCACGACTTGGAGTTTTTCGCCTTTTGGCAACGCCGTTCAGCCAAACCCGTTTCGAGGCGGTGGCGGCTTCGGCGGCCTCCAACTCGGGTACAACTTCCAGAGCGGCAATTGGGTGATCGGTGCCGAGGGAGACATAGCACTCGCCAACATCGAGGGCAGTTCGGCCTGCCCGCTGGCCCCATTTTCATGCGAGAGCGCGGTTAAGTGGTTGGGTTCAGCCCGCCTGCGGGTCGGCTACGCGTTCGACCGAACATTGATTTACGGCACCGGCGGCGCGGGCTTCGGCAGTGTGTTGCGGGAGTTCGTGCATCCAGTCTTCGGCACCGGGATAAGCAGTGATAAGACTCAGGTGGGTTGGACGGCCGGCGCCGGCGTCGAGTTCGCGGTGAACGAGGCGTGGTCGATCAAAGGTGAATATCTCTATTACGACCTAGGCCGCGACACCTATGTCGACACGGCGTTCCAGTCCTCGAACATCCGCACCACGCTCCACACCGCCAAGATCGGCATCAACTTCCATTGGTGAGGCCGCTCATTTTCTAACGCTCTGGAGGCACAGGTCGGATGAGACAGGTGATTATTGCGCTCACTTTGCTTGCCGGGTTCGCGCTCTCGGCGTGTTCGACCGCCACGGGCGGCGGACGAACACAGCTGACGGCGGAAGAGGTGCGTAGCACATTCGTCGGCCAACCTTGGCGTGGGCCGAGCGGCGTATTTTTGTTCAAGAGAAATGGAACCTACACCCACGACTTCGATCGCGGCGGGACGTATGTCGGCAACTATACCATCCAAGCCAGCGGCGTCCTGAAAGGCGAAACCACAAACTACACCTTCTTCCGAAACGCGGACGGCAGCTACACTTACTTTCACAGCCGCAGCGGCAGATATTATCCGGCCAAACCTGGTGGTTGACTATGGCATGGACACTGGCCGGGTGTCTCGTTGTGATCCTTCTTTTGCAGCCCGCTCAGGCCAGCGGGCTTGTTGATCATTTCCTAAACGGCCCCTGTCGATTTGACCGACAACCGGTGCTGATCATCTCGGACATGACGACATCCGGCGAGATCGACGACTCCGTCAGCCTGTTGATGTACCGCGAGCTTGAACGAAGAGGCTGCGTGCGGGTGGTCGGCCTCGCCTCGATTTTCGGCAATGGCGGTTCCTCGACCGGGCAAGTTCACCAGAACCTGGACGAGAGGATCGAGACACTTGGCCTCGCGGCCTGGCGCGCTCGGCTTCTGCGTGGACCGGACCGTACGTCCTTTCGCGCGACAAATGCAGCCGACCACATCCGGCTGCGCCAGATTGCCGACGTCGTGCGCCGGCACCCCGGACTGGTGATGGCCGAGTTAGGGCCGTGGACGGTTTCCGCATTGCTGTTGATGCATCGCTATGTCGATCCGGCGGAGATTTCCGCGGTCCTCGGCGTTGGCGGGCGCAGACCGGGCGAACGGTTCGCGACCGGACGCACGGTGCCGGGCAGCCTGTTCGGCTTCCGCGACATGAACGTGGCCGAAGACACGAGGGCAATTTCCTACCTGCTCCGTCACCATCCCGAAAAGCTCTGGAACGTGACCTACCATACCGGCCTTGGGCCGCGAACGGTCCACCACGAGACAATTGCCGCCTTCGCGCCAACCCTTTCTGGTCACGCTCGTAGGCGGTGGCGGACAGCTCGTCACCTCCTTGGCTACGACGGCATTCCACTCTGGGATACGTGGACGACGAGCTACTTCCTGCGCGGCGGAAACGAGCGGCTCGGATGCCGATCGATCCCTGCCGCAATGCGGTCCGATGACAACGGATTTCGCGATCCCATGCAGTTGCATCTCGGCGTTACGGGCGCGGGGTCGTCAAGGATCACGGCGTGTCACAGGTAGTGCCCCCCAACGGCGCCTACGTGTCCGACCGACTCTGTCACCAAGCAAGGAGAATAAAATGCGTCATTACCTAAAGTTGCTGGCAACCGCGACCCTTTTGACAGCCTGTACGCAAACCGGAGCAGAGAACGGAACCGGCAACACTCAATCCAAACTCTTCAACGGCAAAGGCAGGGCCGCATTTTGTCGGCGTACGATCGACTGCCGCAATCGCGTCAGTACGCCGGCGCAGTGGACTCAATGCATGCGAGAGGAATTCCCGCTAACGAAAGCGGGTGACGGGTACAAGGTCTGCTGACCCATCTGCTCCCCACGCTCCGCGGCAAGATGAGTGGTTCAGAATAGCCGCCAGAGAGGCAAGCTCAATTCAACCTGGCGATGTGCGCGGCTTCTCGCTCCGGCTTTGTTTCAAAGTGAAAGCGTCATCGTACGGTTTGTGAAGGCCATTTTCTGCATCATCTCGGAGAAATCAGGGGGGCTTCCCCGCGATTGGCACTATGTCGAGTTCTGAGGTGCCAGAATTCGAAATCACCCCGCCTTGGCGGCAGGGTGATGCGCTTCAGTATTCCGACGCGAACATGACCGTCATGACCCGTATAGTCACTTTCGGGTCGGTCGGATCATCGGAGTGGCTCTGAAGCGTTGGATCGAAATAGTCGATCTTGAAGAGAACGCGTTGACCTTGCCAATTGACGATGGCGCAGTCGTGTTCGCCATAGGGATCGTTTTCCGCGGTGAACTCGTCGAACGTGGCGACGAGCGCCAATATCTCGGTAATAGACAGATCGCCGAGCGCGGCAATCCCTTGGCTGAGGTAGACGCGGCCGCCAATCCGGGTCTGGCGAAGCTTGTCGTTGAGCTCGCGGATCGCGAGTACGTCGGCGGGGATGGTACCGGTCATTTGCTTTCTCCGTTCCTTTGCGCCGCGCCCCACCCAATTGAGGCGCAGCGGCCAGGAACGGATCGGCACGTAACATCCGGCCGAGCTAACTCGGATCAGCGTCGCCGCCAAAGACTTCCACCGCCAGCGCCAAGGCTTCGAAATAGATCATGTTGCGCGGTTCGGACTCCCAGATGCGTGGTCGCAGGGGTTTCCACGGCAGGATGTCCGGAAAGTGCGCGGCCAACGCCTCCGCCTCTTCATATTTGTTGGCATGGCGCTGGACGCGCAGCACGGTAACGTCGTTCACCGGCGCCTCGCGCGCGGCGCCCGTGAGCGCCTCAATAAGATCGACGGTGTTGTCGCCCTTGCGGGACCTGTGACGGATGTCCTCCGTCACGACCACGTCCGGTTCAAAGAACGAGACCCACTTCTCGGCTTGCAGGCTCGCCATCTCAGGCGACCTGCTCGCCTCGACGGACAATCCCCAATGTACGAGTTGCCCTTCGCGAAAGAACACGTAGGCGACGCGGCCGGACGCCGCCGCCATCGCCAACACCTTAAGCCGCACCATGGCCAGTATGGTCGTCAGCGGCCAAGCGTGCCGCCAGGCGGCCGAGCGTGTTGTTGCGCTTAAACCGGCCAAGCCAGTTTTTCGGCGCCACCGGGAGGTTCGAGAGGCGATCCCGTATTTCTCTGGTGACGCGTTCCATGACCGCGCCAAACAGGCTTTCGAAAGGACGCCCGTAGATGAGCGATAGCGTACAAATGTCCCTGATCGATGAAACGGCCTTGCCGCTTTCGAGCTGGGATACCCGGCTACGACTGGTACCCAGCAAATGGGCGCAGTCCGCCTGAGTCAGACCTGACTTTCGGCGTGCCACCGTCAGGTCCAGAGCGAATTGGTTTTTCATAGTGTGGTTATTTGATTAGCTAGTATGCGGGCCAGTTTACGGCCTCATGCGCCGTCTCGTAGACGGCAGCATGTACGGGATTTCGAACACCGACCCACTAGGACGCAAAAAACCACCACACCGGTCTCTCGGGTAGCTTTAAAAGCGGAGGGTAAACCCTCCGCTCGCTCCGAGAGACCGGTGTGGTGGTGGTTCTAGTGGTGCTCATTGTCCCAGGTACCGGCCAGGTTAGCAAACCACGACACCAGTACCAGACGGCACCGATTCCCGTTGCCGGTAGCCGTGCCGTCTACAGGTTAGGACGGGCGCACCGTAGCCTTTCTTTCATGTCCCAACATCACAACAACGATATCCCGCCGGAGCTGGAGCGGTACCTGGCGCTCTGCAAGCGGGTTTACGAGCGTATGCAAGCCGAAGGCCGCTGGCCGTGGCCAGATTCGCCAAATCTGCCCGATGTGATAGATTCAAGCGATAATCCCCACACATCATGAAATCCTGCTTTGGCTATGTCCGTGTTTCCACCCAGAAACAGGGCGAAGGCGTATCGCTGGAAGCGCAGAAGGACGCCATCCTGCGTTTTGCGGCGGGCAACGAAATCGAGATCACCGCCTGGTTTGAGGAGAAACAAACGGCAGCCAAGAGCGGCCGACCGGTTTTCGCGACCATGTTGAAGGCGCTCCGTAGGCGCAAAGCCGACGGCGTCGTCATGCACAAAATCGACCGCAGCGCCCGCAACTTCGCAGACTGGGCCAAGATCGGCGAACTGGCGGACGCCGGCATCGATGTCCACTTCGCTACCGAAAGCCTAGACTTCCGCTCGCGTGGCGGTCGCCTGTCCGCTGACATCCAAGCGGTTATCGCCGCCGACTACATCCGCAACCTGCGCGATGAAACCATCAAGGGTATCAATGGCCGCCTCAAGCAGGGCCTTTATCCGTTCTGGGCGCCGATCGGGTATTGCAACAACGGCGGCGGCAAGCCGAAAACACCGGATCCGAACAAGGCGCAACACGTGCGTCGGCTGTTCGAACTCTACGCCAGTGGCCAACATTCCATCAATTCCCTGAGGAAAGAGATCGAGCAGCTCGGTCTCCGCAATTCGCGGGGCAAGCCGGTGAGCAAAACGGGCATCGAGACCATCCTCAACAACCCCTTCTATTGCGGCCTTATCCGGATCAAACGAACCGGCGCAGTCTATGAAGGCGTCCATGAGCCGTTGATTTCGCCGGCGCTATTCGACCGCGTCCAGGAGATCAAGGCGAACAAGAGCGGCAAGAAGGTCACGCGACACAATCACACCTATCGCGGCCTGTTCCGCTGTGCCAATTGCGCCAGGGCGATGATCGCGGAACGCCAAAAGGGCCACGTCTATTATCGGTGCCACGAACCGAGTTGCCCGACCAAGTGCGTGCGCGAGGAAGACGTTGAAGAGGAAGTTCGGCAGGTCTTATCGCGCATACGACTGAGCGATGAACACATCCGGTTCCTGACCGAGGAGATTGAAGCCTGGTACGCGAAGAACGACGGCAACGATCACGAGAAGGCCATTGCCCTGCAACTGTCTGATCTTAAGGGCCGCTTGGAGCGCCTGACGGACGCGCTCATCGATCGCCTCATTGAGAAGGAGGTCTTTGATCGCCGAAACCAGGCTTTGTTGATCGAGAAAGCCAAGCTGGAAGAAGCAGCACGTGAGATAGCCGACAAGCGACACGACCCGGGTCAGGTCCGACGATTCCTCGAACTGATAAAAAACCTTGCCGTGACTTATCTTTTCGCCGAACCAGCCGAAAAGCGAGAAATCGTTGAGATCGCCACCTCGAACCGGCGCGTCTCGCCAAAGAACGTCTATTTAGAGCCGGCAAATTGGCTGACCACGGCCGAGCAGGCCATCGCTGTCCTTTGTGGTGCCCCGGACCGAGCCACTTCTCGAAGCGGCCAGGGTGTTCGCGACCAGCACCTTAGACAACTCGCGGAGTGCGCAAGTTCAACTAACCAACTGACCGCAACGCCCGGAGCCAACCAGGCAGGAATGCTCAAGGATACGCGGTGAGGTCTACGCTGAGAGGCGCCAGGGCCGCAGAGTAGGACGATGTCTGCCTCCAACAACCCCGTAACGATCCTAGGGACGACCGTGGGGCGACGACCATATCGCCGCTTCGGTATTCATCTGTCCGACCGCCTGTTCCACCAGTACATCATCGGCCAGACCGGAACGGGGAAGTCGACCCTGATGCTCAACATGATGCGGCAGGATGTCGTTGCCGGCCAGGGATTCTGCCTGATCGACCCGCACGGCGATCTCGCGCAGGAGGTAGTCGAAATAGCTGGTAACGATGCAGTCTACTGGGACGCCGTCGACCCAGCCTGCCCAGTCGGCTACAATCCAATGACCTATGTCACTGAGCGGTATCGGCCTCTTGTAGCGTCAGGCCTCATAGACACGCTGAAGAAGCAATGGGCGGACGCCTGGGGTGCCCGTATGGAACACCTGCTTCGCCACGCCCTCTTGGCGCTGCTTGCCCGGCCCAGATCGAGCCTGCAAGACATCATCCCAATGTTTCTGGAGGCGGGTTTTCGAAAGGAGGTCCTAGCGGAGGTATCAGATGAGCAGGTGCGACGATTCTGGACGGCCGAGTTCCCCAAAATGAACTACAAGACTGCCGCCGACGGCGTGGCGCCTATCGCCAACAAGCTCGGCGCCTTTTTGGCTCATCCGGCAGTCCGAAAGGCAGTATGCGATCCGGAACAGCCTCTCCGTTTCCGGGCATTGATGGACCAGGGTAGAACCCTTGTCGTAAACTTGGCCAAAGGCCGCCTTGGGGCCGATGTCGCCAACATTCTCGGCGGCCTAATCGCGTCCTCGCTCGGCCTAGCCGCCTATAGCCGGCAGAGCCAGCCGATCAAAAAGCGCAAGCCGTACTTCCTCTACATCGACGAATTCCACTCCTTCACGACGACCGCGTTCGCCGACATGCTCTCGGAGTTACGAAAATACCGGCTAGGGTTGGTGCTCAGCCATCAACACACCTCACAGCTCGACAGCGGCGTGCTCGATGCGATTTTGGGAAATGTGGGGACTCTGATGGTCTTTCGGGTCGGGGCGAACGACAGCTCAATCTTGGCCAAGCAACTGGCGAGCCGTGTACCCCAACCGCCAGACTTGGTAACTCTGTCCAACTACGAGATGTATCTGAAGCTGATGATTGATGAAAGGCAGAGCAAGGCTTTTTCGGTGCAAACCAAATCCTGCAGCGAACCGGAAGTCCACCATCAATGAGTCTCCACACGACTAATAGCGGTCGATTAGGAACGCTATCTGTTCCCGGTCTAGCCTGTGACCTGCTAGGCCGATCCAGTGGTCTCCTGCGGGCCCTTCTCTACCAAAAAATCCCCAATGAACGCATACCTAGCAATATCCTGCTCTGCAAAGAACGCGATTGTATCGTCAACTGTTTCGCAAATCGGTTCGCCGGGTCCGTTCAGGGACGTGTTCAGCACTATACCCATACCGCTAATCCTCTTGAATTCATTTATAAGAGCAAAAAATTGTCGATTAAAGTCCTCTTTAAATATTTGTGCACGGCAAGTTTTATCTTCGTGGACTACGGCTGCTATCTCGCGAATGGCGCTAGCTTTTACCCGAAATGCGGTGGTCATATAGGGGGAGTGGAGCGCATCCTCAAAGAAGCGGTCTTTGTCCACGTATAGGCAGGACGCTGCAAATGGGTTAAAATACTCGCGACCCTTCAGCTTGTTCAGCCGACCTCGGATTCCCGGGTATTGCGGGCTAGCAAGAATGCTCCTATTACCTAGAGCTCGCTGCCCGAACTCAGATCGCCCCTGATGCCAAAATACTATTTCACCGTCAAACAATGCACGGGCTGCTTCGGTATTCTTTTTCACACCAGCGACATGCCTAATTCTCATTTGATTTCTATACTTTTTGACTACGCTGCGAACCTCCATTTCGCTGATATTCATATCAGGCCCTATGAATGCCCAACTCGCTATCTCCGGCCTTTTGCCTGTCGCATTGACATACCCTGTGATTGCGTTGCCGACGCACTGCCCCATATCGCCTGCCGCGGGCGGTACAAAAACGTTCAAGCCCGTCTCCTCGCGGACACGTAGCGCCGCCGTACAATTGAGAGCGACGCCACCGGCCATACAAACGTTCTCCACGTCAAGCGCACGCGCCCACTGCTTGACCAGGGTCACAAGGTTAATCTCAAGCGAGTGTTGCACCATTGATGCGATCTCCGCTCTTGCAGAGAAACCGTCTTTGTTTCTCGCTAACTTCTCAATCAGGTCGTCTCGCCCAGCCGCCGTCAAAAAACTTCTTGCCGTGTCCTTTGGTCGAGCCGGGTGGAAGAACTTTGCTTTGTGCGCAAGTCGCGTTCGGTGGAATCGAAAAAAAGGATCGTGGTCGGAACTAAAGCGCGGTCCATGACCGCTCATAGCCATGAGCTTGCCCGCATGCCTTCCGGATGGCCAACCTAAGAAGTACGTGAAGGCACGGTAGAATTCCCCCAGACCGCAAGCTAGCGGCAAGCTAAATTCGCGACCCAAAAGGCTGAGGTTATCTCCCTTTCCCTCGAAAATAGTTAGCTGTTGTCGAGGGTATTCCCACCAGGAATTACCGCTCATAGAATCTAAGACGTTTCCTCCATCGTCTACGACAATAACCAATGCACGCTCGAATCCCGAAGCGTAGTATGCCAACGCTGCATGAGATAAGTGATGGTCGACATAGTGTTTGCTGACCTCAGAGCGGCGTAACGGTTCACAGCAGCTTGAGAGCCAAAGAACATCAACACCATCAACACCATCAACACCCATTCCTTTCGCCAAAGAGCTAGAATATCCCCCGTCCGCTTTAACGCGCGTATGGCGTTCCTCGCCACTGGCATAAACAAGTTTACCACTTTCAATAATCGCCGCTCCACCATCTCTCAGCGGCTTACCCTTTGTAGTTATGCCCTCGTTTCCGCCTGCAATAATCATTTTAGCTTTTCCGTTAGAAACACCGTAAAATTTAGAAGACCTACGACTAGTGCAAAAAACTCAATTACTTTACCAATTACCGTCGGTATCGGCTGTAGCAAATATTGCGAGAACCATGCCACAATTGACTCATTCAGATTGAAACCAGTGCTGCTTACAAGAAAAAATACAAGCAACGCCGTTAAGCCAATCCAGATCGTGCTATTCTTCCATCCCCCATCAACGTTGTATTCCAATTGGAGCAATTCGCTTATTGCATTCTTGTCTGCCCAAGGAATATTCAGCGTTATTGTGCCGGCGCCGTACTGTGTGCCGGCGCGAACTGGTATATTATACTCGATGGAGTCATATCCGCCAATCGCCGTCTGGGACCGGCGTGCCACGTAGAAATTCTCGTCCATTTCTAGGACGTATTCCCTCCGCTCCCAGGAACTCGGCACCTCGCCGCGAATATCTCCCGGTACTAACTCGCATGGATAGGCCTCAAACAGCTTCAACTCATACGTGCGGTTGGACTTGAGGCATAGATGACCCTTGCCACGGATGGCCGCGCTGCCCCCCTTACGAAATCGGGTCCTTTTGCGAGATCGGCTAGTTTTGCCCACCACATCCATTCCTTGGACGAACAAGAATGCTGTGTTCGACAGGTAGGGCAGTCCATGCAATTGGGCTACGGTATTGCCCCAGCACAAAGAACGAGAACCAACCCGGTCACTTTCGTCACGCGGGTCAAAATCTGATGAATATGCCGTCTGAAACCTGACTCGGATGTCGGCTTCAACAAAGTGCTTGTTTCTGTCACAATTCCTTGCAATATCCTCGGCCATCTCGGCTCGATGGTTCTTTACCGCGTTGTAATCCGTTTGGCCATGAAAGTCGATGTACCGACCTACTCGGTATGCTATGATAACAATCTTTGATATCTCGCGAATTGATTCTATTTTAACTTCGCGTATTGGTACTATGGTTTCCATACCGCCTGTAAAGAAGAAGCTTTTATAATTGGAGTTGGGCTTCCCTGGAAAGACCACATCGTCGGTAGCCTTGTCGTCCTTGTATCTTACGCAAACAACGCCAGTGCCCTCTCCTTCGATTTTCATAGAGCCGTTATCTTTGTCTAATTTCCTGCAGATATCGTCTGATACTAACCTCCTCTTAAAGCGCGCTTCGTAGGTAAATCCTTCCGGAAAAAACATTATCGGAACAGCCTCGTAGACATACGGAGTCTTAGTGTCAAAAACAATGATGTACATGCTATGTTCTCACGTTGATGACTGGAAAGATGGACAATACAGAAAGAGCCTCTCGCTCTATTTTTGAGTAATGCTGAATTCTTACATTGAAAATTGCATGATTATTTTCACGGCCAGATTTACTGAGGAACCGTTGTCGGCACAGTTCTAGAGTGGTGAAAACGTGAAAGGTGACGATTGAAAAATCATGGGCCTCACACCAACCCATGAGAAATTCGGCAGACAGATTTGTGCGCGGAAAACCGTCAATAATTTGTACAGAATCCTTTTTTTTGGTAACGCTAGTCAGGAGTTTTTCATACAATTCTATGCTGTCGAGCTGCAAACCGTTGCTCATATGATAGTTTATATCGTTTGACAGCTTAGACGATGCGTCTTGGGCAGCAACCTCACGCATGAATGCGCTCATGGTAAGCGTCGGACATCCAACGATTCCCGAAAGTTGGCGTGCGAACGTAGTTTTTCCGGCTCCAGGTGGGCCTACCACGCACGCAATCGTAACGTTGCCATTGAAGGGGCCGACCGAGATGTTTTTGCGAGGGGTCATATCTCAAGCAATTCTAGGCAGTACTCGACCACCGTAATCAGTCGCATGACCGGAGGCACGGAGCAAGGTTTGGAAGTCGGAAGCAGGCGTACATTACCGCCGAGTAAATGCTCCTGGGCATCGCAATGTTCTAGGCTGTTGAAAGTCGAATGAGGGAGAGCCGTCCACTACATCAGGTTAGCATCTTTAGACGTCCGCGCTGACGCCACTCCAAAAAGGTGTGCAACAACTCTGTATCGGCCGGTCCGCCCGAAAGGTATGCAAGAGATCTATCACCGTGGGGCGACCGAATAGCGCGACGCTACAGATCGGCAGGGCTAGCTAATTGCTCCGTCTGGTGGTGGCGCGCACCCGAATGGTTCCAGGAAAGGGCGCGCTCGCCAGGGTGATGCAGTGACCCATACGGGTTGGCGGCGTCTTTTGCGCGAGCGCAGGGCGCTCGCTTCGAGGCCCAATACTTCCTGAACACCTCTCGAACACGGCGGATGGATGAATTCTCCAATGCGTCAGAAACCGTACTCGGTATCTCCGCTATCGCCAGCAAATATGCCTTGGCCGGACCTTCAGGTTCTCTATGTCCGATCTCGCCGATACAGTGGGTGTCATCCTCAAGCGAACAATCGCTGAGCACTATCGCCAAGCGAACCAAGTCATCCGCGGATACATACCCGTTGGCGCAAGACAAGAAGTGGTTCGAAAATCTGACCCGCCGGGAGACGAGCGACACTCCCAAGCTTCGCCAGACCGACCATATGGTACCCGATCAGAATCTGATGATCGACTTAATCAGCTTGACCTCGATCAGATGAAACATTGTGATTTTGACCTCCTATGTTATCGAAGACGACCCATTGCGATTCTGTCATTGACGTATGTCAAGAGGTGTCCGGATATGGCTATCGTCATCCGCGTCGGCAACCAAGTCTACACTGGCGTGACGCCTAGCCGGAGCCAAGGCAATGCGGCGGCGGCATTCGGTCTCTTTTGGGCGAAACTAGTGAGGCTAGTAGTACAGTTGTGATCCTGGCCCCACGCCGAAGTGGTGGGAAGGCGGTTAGGTACGCTAACGGGCTACTAAGCTCGAAAGCCTTTGGACTGGGAACCTGCTCTTTCGCGATGGTCCTCACCTGGTCACAAAGGCCGTAGCTCGTCTAGCAAATCTGCCCACTCCTGCATCAGCTGAACCCGCTGTTCCCAATACGTGGCGCGGTTGTAGGTGCGGCGAATGGCATTCTTGTCCTGGTGGGCTAGGACCGCCTCAATGACATCGGGATCGTAGCCGCGAGAATTGAGAATGGAACTCGCGGATACTCGGAATCCGTGAGCCGTCACTTCGTCTTTGGAATACCCCATTCGGCGGAGAGCTGCGTTGAAGGCATTGTCGGACAGCGGCTTGTGAATTGATCGGACGGACGGAAACACCAGCTTGCCGCCCTCAGACAGCGGCCAGATATCCTGTAGGACACCGATCGCCTGTTTAGACAAGGGCACGTCATGTGGCTGGCGCATCTTCATGCGTTTTGCCGGGATATGCCATACAGCCTTTTCGAGATCGATTTCGTGGCGCTCGGCGCCACGCACCTCGCCTGGACGCACGCATGTGAGGGCAAGAAACTTCATAGCCGCAGTGATCGTCGGCCAACCATCATAATCATCGATATTGCGAAGTAAGATGCCGAACTGCCGTTCATCGGTAATGGCCGCCCGCCCCTTTGACGCAGGCGCTAATAGGGCGCCTCGGAGTGGAACAGTCGGATCAGTCTCGGCCCGCAACGTGACGATCGCAAGCTTGAAAACGCTGCTAATAGTGCCGCGCAGGCGACGGGCCGTTTCCCGCCGGCCGCTCTTTTCTATTTTCTTTAGGATATCGAGGATTTCCGCTGGATGGATGTCTTTGATAGGGCGCTTGCCGAGCGGCTTGGCCAGATCAAGGAGTAACCAGCGGGTCTTGCTGATCGTTGCTGCTGCGGCGCGTTCCGCCTCTAACCGTTCGATGTATTCCTCGGCGATCAGGCCGAAGGTTTGCCTGGCGGCATTCGCAGCGGCGATTTTGTCGAGCTTACGTTGGGCAGCAGGGTCTACATCATCGGCGAGTAACTTTTTCGCCTCGTCGCGCTTCCTGCGCGCTTCCGCCAACGTCACCAACGGGTATTTGCCAAAGGAGAGAACGTTTTCCTTGCCTTGAAAGCGATACCGCATCTGCCATGATTTCGATCCATGCGGCTGCACGAACAGATGCAAGCCTTCGCTATCGGCCAACCGATAAGGCTTTTCACGCGGTTTTGCGTTGCGAATCGCAAATTCGGAAAGTGCCATGAGGGTAAAGCCCCGCGGGTAAACCTCCGTTACCCACATGATTACCCACCTTTACCCGAGAAGCAAGGGCGCCCTATGAGCAGTCATGATCAAGTGAGTCTACTCAAGCCGTTGAAAACAAAGGGTTTTTGAGAAACCATGTTCAGTAAGGAGAAGAGGGGCTGGTGCCCAGGGGCGGAATCGAACCACCGACACGCGGATTTTCAATCCGCTGCTCTACCAACTGAGCTACCTGGGCACGGCCGACGATCGCCCGCCGGCCGGAGTGCTGAAGACCGGCGCGAACCAGCCCGAAAGCGCGTGGGTTATAGCACGAGTTTGATCCCTGTCCAGCGCCGCCGCAGGGAAAATTCGCAGGCGGGTACGAAGCCGTTTTTGAACGCCCGGCGGTGCCGCCGGACACAGGCCGGACAATGGCGCGCATCCGGGCGCGGGGCGCGCCGGATCACCGAAACGGCACGCGGCCCGGAAAGCGCGCATCGCCGCGACTGCATGATGGTCCAGGGCCACGCCCGGCACGCTCAGGACCAGCGTTGAGGGACCCGGCACGCCTCAGGAAGGACCGTCTTCGCCGTCGCCGGAGATGTCGGCGGGGTCGCCGGGGATGACGTAGCGGCC
Source organism: Erythrobacter sp. (assembly GCF_039988855.1). Classification (GTDB taxonomy): domain Bacteria; phylum Pseudomonadota; class Alphaproteobacteria; order Sphingomonadales; family Sphingomonadaceae; genus Erythrobacter. The sequence goes on along the minus strand of NZ_JBDXIY010000007.1, from coordinate 1,636 downwards.
GGAAAGCCAGCGATTGAGATCGACGTCCTTGCAGCGCGTCGAGCAGAAGGGAAACGTGGGGCGCGCCGACGGCTTGCCGCATTCGGGGCATTTCGCGCGCGGCCTGAGCGGCGTCACCTTAAAACCGTCTGCAGTGTTCATCTTGATCTCAGCCGCCGCGCCTTCAAAACCGTGTCTTGCCCCGCCATATCGGATCGCGGGCGGCGGCGTCAAATCCGCCCTGCGTCGCCGGGCCGAAGCGTCAGGCGGTGTGCGCGCCCGAGAGCCAGGCGAAATGCACCTTGTAGCCCTCGCCGGTCAGAAGGTTGACGGTTTCGTAGAGCGGCAGGCCGACGACGTTGGAGTAGGAACCGACCAGCTTGACGACGAAGGTGCCCGCGAGCCCCTGCACGGCGTAGCCGCCGGCCTTGCCGCGCCATTCGCCCGAGGCGAGATAGCTTTCCAGTTCCTCGCGCGACAGCCGCTTGAAGCGCACCCTGGTCTCGACCAGTTTCTGGCGCGTCTTGCCGGACGGCGTCTTCAGGCAGATGCCGGTATAGACGCGGTGCGACCGTCCCGACAGAAGCCTGAGACAGTTGGACGCCTCGTCGAGCAATTCGGTCTTGGGCAGGATGCGGCGCCCGACCGCCACGACGGTATCGGCGGCCAGGATGAAGGCGCCCTCGAAGCCATCCTCCGCCGACAGGGCCGCATACGCCTTTTCCGCCTTGCTCTTCGACAGGCGCTTGGCCAGCGAACGCGGATGCTCGGCCTTGGCGGGCGTTTCGTCGATATCGGCGGGAAAGACGCGGTCGGGCTCGATGCCGGCCTGCTGCAGCAGTTCGATACGTCGCGGCGACCCCGAGGCCAGCACCAGATTCTGGAATACGCTCATGAATGAACCGTCGGCACGCGGCGACCGCTACGGGCCGGGCGCTATTTGAAGCGGTAGGTGATGCGGCCCTTGGTGAGGTCGTACGGCGTCATTTCGACCAGAACCTTGTCCCCGGTCAGAACGCGAATGCGGTTCTTGCGCATTCGTCCGGCCGTGTGGGCGATGATTTCGTGTTCGTTTTCGAGCTTGACCCGGAACATTGCGTTGGGCAGCAATTCCGTGACGGTGCCCGGAAATTCGAGGACTTCTTCCTTCGACATTCGGTACCTTTTCTTGAGAGCATATGCAGCCGGCACCCTGGCGGGCCGCAGATCGCGCGGAACCTATATGATTATCCCGCGCTTGTGAACACGCTTATTGCGCCGGCGCGCCGGGGACGAAACGCTGGCGAATCCGGGCGTCGAGACGATCGCGCACCTCGCGATAGGCGGCGAGGATGGTTTCGCGCGATCCGGACACGATGGAAGGGTCCTGAGTCGGCCAGTATTCGACCGCCACCGACAGCGCCCTCGTTAGTTCGAGCGCGGCATGGTGGGCCTCGGGCGCCAGCGTGACGATCAGGTCGAAATAATCGTCCTCCAGATCGTCGAGCGTGCGCGGGGGGCGCTCAAGCGGCACCAGGCCGTTTTCGGCAAGCACGGCGTCGACGAACGGATCGCGCTCGCCGGCCCGCACGCCGGCCGAGGCCAAAAACACGTTGGCCGGCAACAGGGCGCGGGCGATGCTCTCGGCCATGGGCGAGCGGATCGCATTCATGCCGCA
>NZ_JBDXIY010000006.1:0-189958 GCF_039988855.1 Erythrobacter sp. | reverse complement strand
CCATGCGTTCGCATGCCGGCGGCATGGCCGCGCCATTCGCGATCAAGCCCCAGCACCAGACCGAGAATCGCAGCCACGCCAAGCCGGCTGATGATATCCCAATCGAGCCATTCGAGGGATGTGACAGGGTTGAGTTCCATGATTGGCTGCTCCGCTTTCTGCCCGGATCCCGGGATGGGTCTTTCCGCTCGCCGCAAGCTGATAGGACAACCGACCCGAGTGCTGCAATCGCCGGGTTGGATGCTTTCTTATGTAGACAGCCGGGCAGCGCTCCTACGACAACCCGTTGCAAAGGTGAGACAATCTCTTCGTGGGACCCTTGCCCGATGCGGGGTCGCCCATGTATTCTCTTAGCGCGGACGGGTTCTCGACACGACACGAGGAGAAACGTGATGGCGAAGGGAGACAAGGACAAATACACCGACAAGCAGAAGCGCAAGGCCGAGCACATCGAAGAGAGCTACGAGGACCGCGGCGTCTCGCAGGAAGAGGCCGAACGCCGCGCCTGGGCGACCGTCAACAAGGAAAGCGGCGGCGGCAACAAGTCCGGCTCCGGCCGGGGCGGCCAACAGAGTTCGCGCGAAAACGGGGCGGAAAGCAAGTGATGCATAGCTACAAGCTGCGCGCCCGCGATGATCACAATTCAGTGATTGAAGAGATCGACTTCGAATGTCTCTCGATTGCCGGAGCTTTGGACAAGGCCAAGGCCATGGTCAAAGCCGGCCACGCGGATCTCTACGAAGATGGCATGCCGATCTGTTCGATGGAACTGGTGGCAGAAACAGGCGTGTGGCTGGTTGGTAAGCCGCGGTGATCTGAACGCTAAACGGAATTATAACCGAGCAGCCCTTAGCTCGCGGGCAGTTTCCAGCTCTGCGTCTGCTTTCGAATTCGCCGCATCGGCAGCTAAAAGGGGATCCGAAAGCAGCCGTGAACGTCCAAAATCAGGACGCCTTATCGACGGCGGCTGCTGGGCCGATTGCGGATTGTCCGGTTTCAGCGATTTAGACACACGAAGCAGACTGTCCGCAACCGACCCCATTGCGGACGTTCGCTGTCTGGTTCATTCAATCATGATGACAAAGAAACTGTGGAGGGCCCGTGCGGCTCAATTTGGCGTCTTAGCGCTCGGTGCTGTTATGCTCATTTCAATCTACTTCGGCTTGCCGATTGTGTTTACCGTTACTGCTCTCCTCGCCGCTGCCTCTCTGGTCCCGGCTATTTTAGGCGGCATGAAATGTCATAGGTGTGGGGTTAGCTATTTCTTCGACCAGAGTATGAGCAGTTGGAACATCTCGGGCGTCAACCTGCTGAAGCCTTGTAAGCCAGATTGTCCAAAGTGTGGAGCGGGCCGATAGATTTTTAGGGCCGCTTCCCACCCCATTCCTTGTCGTAAAACTAGTGCGGCAGCGAACCTGGAAGCGGTCACTCAGAATTTCTGAGCAACCACCCGAACGTCAGATTTCCGTCTTCTCCGCTAACGTGAGAGCGTCTTCTATGTCCACGCCGAGGTAACGAACTGTGTTCTCGATCTTCGAATGCCCAAGCAGAATTTGGATTGCACGTATGTTGCCCGTCGCTTTGTAGATGATCGAAGCTTTGGTTCGTCGAAGCGAGTGGGTACCATACTCCTCGGGCCGGAGGCCGATTGCTTCAACCCATTCATCGACTAACCGCGCATATTGGCGCGTGCTCAAATGCCGCGAATGATCGATCCGGCTAGGGAATACAAAGTCCTCAACAGCACCCCCTCGAAGTTCGAGCCAGGCGAACAGACTTTCTCGGGCGTCCTTAGCAATCTCGAATTGGACTGGCCGCCCTGTCTTTCGCTGAGTGATTGTTGCACGCGTTCTGACTTCCGGTCCGCTGACCAGATCGCCGATCTTGAGTTCGACTAGGTCACAGCCTCGCAACTTGCTATCAATCGCGAGATCAAAGAGTGCTCGATCCCGAACACGCTTTTCGCGATCGAGAAAGAACCGGATCGCCCAGATCTGCTTTTGATTGAAGGGTCGCTTCGGGCCGATCTTTGCTCCGAAGTTCCAAGGCACGCGGCTTTGCGTTGCAGGGTCGTATTGTGAGTATGTCATTCTGTTTCTCCTTGGCCGGAATGGCCAAGGAGAATGTCCGCTATTGAGAACTAAGAAATCGGATCGCTACGTCTGGGACGGGGCGCATTCCGGACTGTCAGGAAATGGGCCGGAAGCAGAATGTCCACTCTTGGTTCTAAGGACGCAGGAAGCAGACCTTGAGATTCCGACCTCATTGCCGACGTTCCTTTGCGGACGCAATTTTTGAAGGGCTAAACTGAATTGATACCTGAGTTGAAGATCACCTGTTTGCCTCGATGAAGAATGCCATCGGCACATGTGGAAGGTGGTTTTCCGAGCTCGACATTAGCAACAGCCGGTTGACCGTATTGTCTTGAATTCCATTCGCAGGAAAGAGGCCGGTCATGCGCGCTATACTCGCCCCGTAGCCCGTCTTCTTGAGAGCCGCCTGAGACTTGGAATGTATCGTGTCAAAGCGACCGGCCAGATGCGCTTCGACGTTAGGCTTCGGTCCGCGGCTTTGAACACTGGCCAAGTACTTGAGTGTCTTACAGAACAGGGGAGGATAGTCCGCAAGAGCGTTCTCGACAAACAGTTCAACGATCGCTTCAGGCTCGAACGGAAATAGGAATTCGGAAGCTCCGAGTCTCTGCCAGAACTTCGTAAGGTGAAACTGTTCTCCTTGTCCGCGCAGACGAACCGCTCCCATGATTTCTTCCCAACGGTGACGACTGTCGGTTACGATCGAGGATCCAGTGGCTTGCGCGAGGTACATTGCCATTTCGAAATTGGGCGCGAGCTTCATCATGCTCAACTGTCCGCCTTCCTTCCCGCCAGCGAAGGTATCGGCCTGCAGGATAGCTAGCGGGTCATGTTCTCTGAGCTGTTCGAAGCCGCGTAGAGCGTCGTTGAGATCGACCTTGCTTATGTCAGGAAAAGCTTTTCGCAACTGGGCCTCTAGTGCCTCTTCCGGCAAAGCCATGATATTGCGCTGAAAGTCTTGCTCCATGAGTTCTTTGAGGCGCCCCTCCTTCGCCAAGTCAGGATCACTGCTTGCCGATCGCTCTTTAGCCATGTGCATCATTTGGTAGCGCAGGTGAGGGTCGAAATTGCATGGGTCGGGAATGAGGTTGATCAAGCCGACCTCCACCAAGGGCATAACGGTCAGAAAGAACAAGACGGTCTTGAGAAATTCCTGGCGATACGCTCTTGGATTTTCGACGGGGCTATATTCCTTGCGGACAGCGCCCGCGTGCAGAAAGGGTGACTCAACGAGCAACTCGCCGAAATGGAGCGATGCTCCCAGAGCAAATTCGGTGATCGATTCTGGGTGGATTGAGCCGGTATAGACCGCTCGCGGAGTTCCGTCGGGTTTCGGAAGTAGCTGTAGCAGGTCGGTTTCAAGCGGCCATAAGCCCTCGTGCAGATGGTAGATCTTGCTGATTTGCTCGTCGGTGAGATCTCGGCGAACCGCAGTCCAATCCTTGCCTTTATCTAGCTCAAGAATGCCGACAACCGCGCGGTACAGCATGAGGTTGCGTTCGCGGATGCTACGCTCGGTCCAGGTCGGTCGCGATGAGAGAGGTTTGGACTTGCAGCATTCTCGGTAACGCTTGCCCGAACCGCATCCGCAGGCATCCCCGGGTCGAGGTTCCTTCTTCGGCGGAGTCTTGAGCAGAAAATCGCGTGGCTTTTCGGTCCGGCCGAACGCGTCTTGATAATGTACATGGCCATCATCGTATTTTGCGTAGAGTTCTCCGCCAAAACGCCAGAGTTCATCTTTGGGCAAGAGCGTGTCTCGGAGCTCGTCCCAGCGGCCCGAGGTTTGCTCTTCAGGATATAGCCATTCTTCTCGACCTGCAGCGACGTACCGTCGGGCGCGAGCTTTCAGGATGCGATTGACGTTGGCGACTTCCAAATCAGACAGCTTGCGTGATCGGATAAAGGCATCTGTTCGCACCATCGACTGACGGTAGTTCCGTGCGAAGGTTCGCTTTTCGAGGGGGTTCGTGTCGGGGTCTTGGCCATATTCCAGGTTAGTCAGGATAAGGCAGAAGTCGCGATTGAGCGGGAAGATTGTTTGGGAGCCCTTCAGCGCAATTCCTGGATCGTTGGGATAGATGTATGGGCTATCATTCGGCGGGGCAGCATGATTGTAGATGGTGACAGGGTGGTCAGTGACGATGAACTTTACATCGGCATCCTCCGCGGACACGATTTCACGTATTCCTTCGGTCCAGATCGTGCAGTGCATCATGCGAATGCCCTGCAATTCGTACATGAGTTCGTTTTGGCTGAGCGATGGGTATTGAGCGCGTAGCCAGTCTAGCCCTTTTGGCGTCCGGATCTTTTGAATATCGATGAACTCGAAGAGGGTCTCGAAATGGCGATGCCACTCGGCAGGATCGTCGCCTACAAAGGCTCTGATGGCCTTTGATCCCCTTGTGTCAATCGAGCCGAAGAGTTTGCGTTCGATCTCGTCGTTGACTGTCGTTCCGAAAAACGTCGAGTAGAGGTCCCGCTCGCGAAAACAGCGCGTTGTGGGTGAGACGAACTTAGCACGTCCCGGGATGGATGTCCCGTCAGCGAGGACGTGCTGCATGGGCGTCATGTCGAGGTACGCAAGTGTATTTTGATCCGGCTCGAAGAACCCTTCCTGATACCATTGCGGCACGTAATGATTGTTTCTCGTTTTCGACACTGAGTTAGCTTTTGAGGCGTTCCTATAGGTCAGCGCAATGATTCTTTGGTGTATTTTCGGACATTCGAATCTCTAAGTGACTTGTGACAAAACCTCTGATACATAGCGATTTAGTCCGAGGAAATGTCACATGGAGCCAAAAAAGAGGCCAACCCAGCGCGATAAACTGCTCAAGCTGTTCGACGAGCAGCCTATCCTGCGCGCCCACGAACTCCGCAAAGCAGGTGTCGATCCAGAGACAATCGCGCGCGCTGTCGAAGATGGTGAGATTGATCGTATCTCTCGCGGTCTTTATCAGCACGCGGATGCAGACATCAATACAGATCAAGCACTAGCGGAAACCGCCAAGCGCATCCCAAAAGGCGTGATCGCCATGCTCTCGGCGCTGGCCTTTCATGGTCTCACTGACCAGATGCCAAGAAGAATATGGGTGGCGATAGGCAACAGCGATTGGCACCCCAGCGCTGCCTATCCGCCTACTCGCATCGTCAGATTCAGCAACGCCTATCTGGAACAAGGTGTCGAGCATCACGAAATCGCGGGCGTCTCTGTTCCGATCTACGCCGTTACGAAGACACTTGCCGACCTATTCCGCAATCCCAAACTGGTCGATCGTTCGGTAGCAATCGAAGGACTAAGAGCGGCCATCGAGCAAAGAAAGGCCAAGCCCGCAGATATTGCGCAAGCAGCCATCGACGGCGGCGCCTGGAAGATAATGAAACCCTATCTCGAAGCGCTGACCTCGAATGGCTAAGCGACCAGTCAACCTCGCCCGGTCCGTCAAAGACCGGTTGCTCAATTTTGCCCGCGAAAAAGATCGCGTCTTTGATGTTGTGCTCGTTCGCTTTGCGCTCGAACGTCTACTGTATCGCCTTTCGATATCAGGCCACCGGGACCGCTTCGTTCTCAAAGGCGGCATGCTCGTAACGGTCTGGCTCGAAGATGACAATCGGGTTACCCGTGACGCTGATTTCCTCGGTCATGGTGATGAAAGCACCGAACAACTCGTCGAGGACTTTCGAGAGATCATGAGCATTGCCGTCGAGGACGGCATAGAGTTTGACGGCGAAGCCCTGTCTGCAACGGCCATTCGTGAAGAAATAGAATATGGCGGTGTACGCCTAAAGACCTTCGCCTATATGGAAAAAACGAAGATCCTGGTGACGATCGACGTCGGGTTTGGGGATGCGCTAGCCGATGCATCGCAACAACTCGAATATCCCACTCTGCTCGATCTGCCTTCCCCGCAAGTGCGGTCCTATCCTCCAGAAACGGTTATCGCGGAGAAATTCCAGGCAATGGTGGCACTTGGAGTCGCGAACGGACGCATGAAAGACTTCTACGATCTCTGGGCGATCCCAAAGTCATTGGAGATTGGGGACAAGGAACTCGATGCGGCGATACTCGCAACATTCGAGCGACGAGAAACGCAAGTGCCAAAAGATAGGCCGCCAGGCCTATCAAGCGAGATGACGGAGAACCCCGACAAGCAACGCCAATGGGCTGCATACACCGCTTCCATCGAACTGGAAAAAGTGAGCCTGAGCGAAGTGGCAGAGGCGATCTGGTCGCTGGTCGGACCAGCCTGCAAGCGCATCAGCGCGGCCCGCAAGTGACGGAATTGACATGTCAAACGAAACTCCATCTGACGCTTCTGCAAATTTACAAAGCCAGCGCCAACCGCTCATGTTCGACGATGCCAATCGCGCTCAACTATGGGTCGATTGCTCACAACGATGGTTCGACAATTCCGATTCATTGGTCCAGCTCAATGTTCAGATGCTCGGACACGCCGAGCCACCCATCCTCGCGCTCGAGCAAAGGCTTGCTCAATCGTCTCCATACTCGCGGGCGACGATTGAGCAAGGAGCGCTGCTAATGCAGTGTTCGGCGCTGTCGGTCTATTGGCTGTTTGGGCTCTACGAAACGCTGCGTACGCTGCGGCAATGCGCGCCGCGCCGATTTCGTGTGTTGGAACCACTTTTTCATGAAGTGACTGTCGCGCGCATGCCTTTGGCCAAGCACCAAGTGAAGAGCGCTCGTGGCTACCCCAGAACGGAACATTATCCGACTTCGGTCTGGGATATCCAGACCGGGCGCGTAGGGTGGCACGTCTTCGACCCCAATGTCGAGCATATGATCACGGTCTCCCGAACCGATATTGCAGACCGATTCCTCAAGATCGATTGTGAGAAATGAGGAACCCGGCATGAATGATCGAAAGCTTCCGGACTGGGCAGACAGTGACCTCTCAGGCGAGATAGCAATGATTGCGGCTATTGGCGAAACGCAAGAGGTCGAGTTCAAGGCGACCATACCCCAGCAGGTGAGCAACTTAGCGAAAGAGATCGCGGGATTTGCAACGTCAAATGCGGGACGGATCATTATCGGGATCGAAGACGATGGGACAATTAGAGGGCTCGATCATTCCGATCGTGCCGCCCGGGCTACGCTAACCGAGCGAATTGAAGGTCTGTGCGCCAATGCAGTGCAACCATCCATCACACCTACCCTAAAATATGCTGTTGTCGATGACAAAGCGGTGTTGGCCATCGAGGTGCCCGAGGGGAGTGCGCCGGTTTATTACTCCGCCAATATACCATATTTAAGGCAAATGACGGCTGCGCGACCGATGGCTCCAGACGAAGTCGTCGCGCACATAGTCGCCTGGTACGAGGCGGGCACCGAAGATTCACGCGAAACCGCTGAAGCTCGCTTTCTTGGTGAACTCGCAGAGTTCCTTGTCGATGCGGATGTCACCGCGCGGGAAGCGCGGATCAGAAGCGGGAAACCTTGGTCGGACATGTTGCGCTCTTCGGCCGGGTATTTGGCGAGCAGAGCGCGAGAGCTCGCCGCCAGTGCCCCGAACGAGCTGATTGATACGGCTGCACCGCTTGGGGAAATAGCTGAGGCCTTCGACATTATGGCTCACGAAAGAACAGCCATGAATCGATCGCGCGCACCGTTCTTCGGAGCAATCGACACAATTCTTGAAACGATCGACGCAATCCGTCCGCGTTGGCTACCGCACGAAATCTTCGGCGAGGAAACAGAGGCCAATCAGCGTGAGCAAGTGGGGAAAATCTCGCGCCAACTTGCGGGACTTGTCAGCAGGGCAACTGAGCGTGAGCGGTTTTTGCGCACTCAGGAAATTTTGGAAGAGGCAGCCGGATATGGCGATACGCTTGCACGGCTCGCATCAGCCGGTGTCGCTCTTGGCGGAACAGAACGTGTCGAAAGGTTGCGGGACATAGCCGAAGCCATCCGTGAGCTCGAAACCCGCCGTTTGCCAATGGACGGTGGAGCTTCGATTAACCGAATGATCGATGACCTTGAAAAGGAAAGCGAAAACCTCAGGAACTGGGTAAAAGAATTTGGACTTTCTTGACCTACAAATTCCGCCGCCGTCCGTTTGGACGAAGTTCGAAGATCTTTGCCGCGCCTTGTTCGCTGCCATTTGGAATGACCAGGGGACTCAAAAGAATGGACGAACCGGCCAAGCACAACATGGTGTTGACGTCTTCGGGCAACCTGAAGAACTGGCCGGTACGTTTCATGGAGTTCAGTGCAAAGGCAAGGATGGCCGGTACGGAGCATTTGCGACATCAGCCGAATTTGATGAGGAATTGGCAAAAGCCGAAAAATTCAGCCCGCAACTTGCGAGATGGTATTTTGTAACGACTGCGCCAAATGATGCGGCGCTGCAGAAACATGCAAGAGAGGTATCGCAACGCCGTATTGAACACGGACTTTTTCGAGTGGACGTGTTCGGCTGGGAGAGCGTGCAAGCGCTCCTAGCGCAGCATCCAGAGATCATCGATGAGTTCTACCCTGAACTTGGCACGCGCATTCCTGAGATACTTCGGCGCTTGGAATCGCTGCCCGCGAAGATAGAGGAGGCTATCCGGGAGACGGCTACCAAGCAGTCTCGTCCTTCTCAATGGCAATCGGTCGATTTCGAATCCGAACGCGATCTCGGCCCCGCACTGATGGGACGACCGTTGGGCGCAGCCGACGTCAAGGCATGCCCCGAGATACCTGAAGCGAAACTCGCGCACGAAGAGATTGAACGGGCCTATTCAGCACGTCTGGTCGGCATCCCAGGCGCCGGCAAATCGGTGTGTGCGCTGCAGACGGCCAGACGAATGCACGACAAGGGCTGGCGAGTCGTTCGTTGCTTCGGGACAAGCGGTAACGAATTGTGCCTTACTACCGATGATATCCCAACCCTGCATGTCGTCGACGACGCTCATCTGCTCTCCGACGAAACTATCCAGTTGGCCGAGCAAGCAACAACATCGACTAAATGGCTGCTGTCAACGCATACTGCCGCCGATGATACCGATCATTCGGCAGGCGCCATACCCATCGATACCAAACGCGCGGTTGCTCATATTGCGAGCGAATTACGCCGAAACCGCGACGAGACACTTCGCGTCGTTATGCGAGTGGACGATCGTGTCGGAGACGATATCGGCGATGAAAGCATAGATAATCGCCTCAGCGCTGCCGAAAAGGCAGACTTCCCATGGCAATTCTGCTTTATTCTCGGTGGGGGTTGGCGGCGTGCAAAGTTGGCGGCTCAAAAGGCGCATTCCTCTGGCAACGATCTGGTGCTTGCCGCGACGGCCATCAGACAGATCGCGTCAAGAGACGCACAATGCCAAAAATCGCACTTGGAATGTCTACTCTCTTCAGCCGGCGTGGATACAGATGCTCTCGATGCACAAGTCGCTGGCCTCGTGCGCGAACGCAGCCTCATCTCCATCGACGACCTTCGCTGCCCGCATCAGCGTTTCGCCACCGTCATCCTTGGCCGGATATTGGAAGGCCAAAGTGAGGATGGCAGGCAGGCGATAGGTAAAATGCTCCGAGCAGTGTTGAGAGATTCGGAAATGCCGCTGCTGGGTCTATTTCTCCTGCTCCGCGAGCTTAGTAGTGTTGGCCGTGGCCGCAGATGGACAAGGCTAGTGAAAACAAACTGGCTGGACCCACTTTTCGAGAGATGTCGTTCCGCTCGAACCGGGCCCGAAGTGAGCGGAGGGGCCCATCTGCTCAACGAATTCGAGACTTATACCAATGACTGGCTGCAAGATGTCATTTGCGACTTCAAGTCTGTAATCGCTAACTGGATTGCCGACCCGCCAGAACGAACAGGCTACGCAATCGGACATCTACTCAACGTGATTAACCAGAAGGACGAGGAAACCGGTCGGGAGATACTGAACATTGCGGGCGCTGAGCGAGTTGCACGCGCTATGAACGCAGCTGATCCGGTGCACGCTGGGGATATCGCGAACATGTTGTCTCTTGCTTGGGCTGGGCAAGATGAAAAATGGGTGAGTTCCTATCTTCGTGCCATCGACCGTGACGCGTGCAAGGTGCTTGTATCCAATTGGCCTGACGACGCCTACATTTCGAGCGCTGCGGAATACTGTCGGCACTTTGTGAGCATGGAGGAAGAATTTGGCTTGGATCTGATCGAAGATTTGTTGCCCGCGATTAAGGATCGCATGCGCGCAAACCCGCAAAGAACTTTTCACGAACTTGACGAGATTGTCTGGCACTCCCTCAAGCTCTTCGATCCGCTTGAAATCTACAAAGGAAAGGATGGTCCAACGAAACGCATGCGGGTCGTGGGGCGTAAACTTTGTGCAATCTGGAATCCCAAAGATCTGGCTAGTAAGCTATCCAAATCCAGCAAGCGTGATTTTCAATCCGCCACGCGGCTCTTGCACTTCTTGCGGAACACTTCGAAATCGCGTTTTGAAGCAACGGTCGCGGCTCTCGATTGGGACTTGATTGACGAAACTATCGGCGATGACTGGCGAACTGGCAAAGGAGAGTGGGTGAGGCTCCTTGGACAGACCTACTCTATGGATGCAGGGCGGAAGGCTGCGGCCAATCTCATCGAGAGAAATCTCGGAACGATTGTTTCGATGCCGACGACCTTGGCTATAATCGCACCTGAACAAGCGTTTCGACATGTTGAGTCCGGTGGAGAGATCGCTTTGTGCTACTTTGAACATTTCGATTGGAGGCTCGGCCCCGCCGTATTGGCGAAATTCGCGGATCATCGCTCAGACCTGGTAGATTCACTTCTCAAGCCACACGAAGAAAAATGCGGTCATGTCCTCACAAGGCAAAGCCCGAGCTTCTATAACGATGCCTTACTGTTCCTCAGAATTCATTGGCAGGTTGCCAATGGTAGCTTTGAACGAATGCTCGGCTCAATCGATCCGGATAAAGCTAGATTGAGCTGGTCCAACGCATTGAGAGGCAAGAAAGCAGAACGCGATGTTGGAGCATATCTGGTTGAGCGAACGCTCGACCGATCAGATGCCTTAGGCCGAGTTGCGCGCGAGTTGCGCGCACAATTTCCAGCGAGCTCAATTGCACAAGCATCGCACCTCAAACAGTTCGAAGAATGAGCGACACATTCAAGTCTGCATCTCAGATTCGTCACTTTGGGGTTGAAGATCACATGTAGCGCGTAAATCGGATAGCCCTCCGTTTCCCGGCAACCGATCACCCAGCGCTCGTGTCTGCTTTCAGGCAAAGACAATTTCATTTTCTATGTCCGAATTTAGAGTGCAAAGCGGACGAAAAAATTCTGTGCGAATTGCTCCTTCCACACTGATCGCGGGCGCAACCTCATAAAACCTCGCTTCGCAAAGTCTCCAGCCGCTCAGAACATATCTCGTGCACCACTCTACCGAGCTCTTCGACCTGCTCACCAAGCCATTCGAGCTCTTCCTTTGTTATGCGGTAGTGCTTTGAATAGCGGGCCTTGACGTAAGCTTCCTTGAGCTTCTCGAAGCGGGCACGATCACGCTTGGTGTCGCGCGGCCAGACATACGTCAATCGAGGGTCGATCCGCTCGGCCTGAGTCCGCAAGAAGCCGAGATTGTGCACATGCGGCGTGTAAAAAGTGCAGACTAATAGAATGCAGTGATAAAGGAATTCGGCGGACTGATGCATGTCGAAAGCTGCCGGTTTTAGAAACCTTCGCTCTCGACCTACCTTTGATAGCTCGTATCGCTGCATCGCGGTCGGAAACCACTCGTCGAAATACTCCTGCGCCATGCAGAGCGCTTGGTCCGGCGTCTTGGGCTTGGGTGTATGCAGTTCAGTATCGTCGGACTGGTAGAGCGCCACCCCATCTTTCGCGACATCCATGAAGAAGTAGCGGCCATGGGCCAGACCGTCGTTCACCTCCTGAAGTGTGTGAACGATGAAGTTGACCGGCGTGTTCAGTGTTTTGGTGACGCCGTATTCTCGCATCAGCCGGTCATCGAGCTTCGACCAGTATTTCACCCGATCAACCAGGCGCTTGTCATTCACGATCACCAGCAGATCATAATCAGACTGGTAGCCCTTGGCAGTATGGGGTTCATCGACCCATGTGCCCCGGGCATAGCTGCCGTAGAGAATGACCTTCAGAATGCGCCCGGCCTTCTTCCAGTCATGCTTGGCCAGCGCGAAGGCGTCGTCGAATTCTTCGAAGATCAGCTGCACCACGCGCTCAAGCTCGCGCTGCTTTTGCGGTGGCAGATGATCGAGTTCGTTGCGCATTACACAACCTCTAGCAAGCAGTTGGAATAGTTGCACCTATAGACTGGCGCGGCGGCATTTCACCCTGCTCCAGAGCGCACCTCTCCTCTCACCCAACCGAAACATTTACCTGAGGTCTGCGCGTCCTCACGCGCGATGTGGCCGTGAAGGCATCGAAGCGCACTCCAAATGGATTATCGGCCATTTTCCACTTCATCATGTGCTGGCTCCAGACGAATGAGCTCGTCGGACAGGTGTATTCCCGTTTCCATTCTGCGGGCCAGCGCCTCGACGAGGTGATTGAACCGTTTCTCGGCGTCGGCGCGTGCGGCCGCAGAGGCACCGTCACCGAGCGAAGGCGTGACCTCGAGCCAGCGTCTCAGGTAAAGAGCAAACGCCTCATTTCCGACCTCGACGTGATAGTCGAGCTTGTCGATCTGCCGCGAAATCCGGTCGAGGCGCCGGCTGAATGCCGCCTCGAGTCTCTCCGACCCATCAGGCGATAGGAAAGAAGCAATCGCGGCTTCCACCACCGAAGCCTGCGATACCCGCTTGCGTCCGGCAAAGTCGGCCAGTTGCCGCGAGAGAGCGGGCGGCAGGCGGAACGTGTGCTTGATGCGGTTGCCCTTGCTCACAATTCGATCCCGTCGTCGGGGTCGAGCGCCGCCCGCTGTGCATTGGCGCGCATCTGGTCGGCGATCCGACGGTTTCTACCCGCCTCTTCGTCGTCGCGCCGGTCGTCGAACTCGAATTCATTGCGCGGTGGCGGTGGAGCGGGCGCTATATCCTCGTGCTGGGGTAGTTCGGGCTCGCGCCGGACACCGCCATCGGCAACCGCGTCGCGATCTTCCGGCTCGGCGGGATCCGACGCGACAAGCGGTTGCTTGGGTGCGCGCGCAATCACCCCTTCCCAATCTCCGGTGTCGGTCTGACTGGGCGATTGTTCGGCCACCGGCGGCGGCTCCACCCGTTTCGCCAGTCTGGGATCGGCATAATAGCGCGCCTTCTTCGCCCGGATCGGATGCGCGCCTGCGAGCATCACAATCTCGTCGGTATCGGGCAACTGCATGATTTCGCCCTGGGTGAGCAAGGCCCGGGCGGTTTCGCTGCGCGAGACCATCAGATGGCCAAGCCATGGCGAGAGCCGGTGTCCGGCGTAATTCTTCATCGCGCGCAGTTCGGTAGCGGTGCCAAGCGATTCAGAAATGCGCTTTGCGGTCCGTTCGTCATTGGTCGCAAAACAGACCCGGACATGACAATTGTCGAGGATCGCGTTGTTCTGACCGTAAGCCTTCTCAATCTGGTTGAGCGATTGCGCGATCAGGAATGCCTTGATGCCATAGCCTGCCATGAAGGCAAGCGCGCTTTCGAAAAAGTCGAGACGGCCGAGCGCCGGGAACTCGTCAAGCATCAGCAGAAGGCGCTGGCGCTGTCCGCCTTCGGCCAGATCTTCGGTCAGGCGGCGGCCCAGCTGGTTGAGAATGAGCCGGATAAGCGGCTTGGTCCGGCTGATGTCGGACGGGGGTACGACAAGATAGAGTGTGACGGGGCGCGCCGGATCGACGAGATCGGCGATCCGCCAGTCGCATTGCCGCGTGACTTTGGCAATCACCGGATCGCGGTAGAGGCCAAGGAAAGACATGGCAGTCGAGAGCACGCCCGATCGCTCGTTTTCCGACTTGTTGAGCAGTTCGCGTGCAGCGCTCGCCACAACCGGATGGACGCCTTCCTCTCCCAGATGCTGCGTTGCCATCATTGCGGCAAGGGTCGTCTCGATCGAGCGCTTCGGGTCGGACAGGAACGACGCCACTCCGGCCAGCGTCTTGTCGGGCTCAGCATAGAGGACATGGAGGATCGCTCCGACCAGCAAGGCATGGCTGGTCTTTTCCCAATGGTTGCGCCGCTCGAGCGAGCCTTCGGGATCGACCAGGACGTCGGCGATGTTCTGGACGTCGCGCACTTCGTTAATTCCCCGCCGCACCTCCATCAGCGGATTGTACGGCGCGGAGGCTTCATTGGTCGGATCGAACAGCAGCACGCGGCTGAAACGCGAACGAAAGCCTGCGGTGAGATCCCAGTTTTCGCCTTTGATGTCGTGAACAATGGCCGAATGCGGCCAGGTCAGCAGCGTCGGGACAACGAGCCCCACACCCTTGCCGCTGCGGGTCGGGGCGAAACACAGCACATGCTCGGGTCCGTCATGCCGCAAATAGAGATTGGCATGGCGGCCGATTACTGCGCCTTTGCCGCCGAGTAGCCCTTCGCGGGCGATCTCGGAGCGGGTTGCCCAGCGCGCGGAGCCATAGGTTGCGCTGGTCCGCGCCTCGCGGGCACGCCAGACCGACATGGCGATTGCCAAAACCACCGCAATCAAACCGCCCGATGCGGCGATCATCCCGCCGGTTTCGAATATTCGCGGAGCGTAGGCCTCGTAGCTGAACCACCACCAGAAGATCGAATATGGCGGATAGACCGGGTGACCAAACGCGGAAAACCATGCTGGCCCGAGCTCTTGCTGGTAGCCGAGCGTTGCAGCAGTCCATTGGGTTGCCGCCCATATTCCAGCGAGAGTAATGAGAAATACTGCGACTATCTGTCCCCAGAGTATCCTGGTTGCCGACATGTCCGGCTCCTTTCAGACGATAGCAGCGCGTCACTCAGCCAGAATATCAAGTTTGATCTGATGAAATCGGCTCCTGGCGTAGCGAAAGAAGCGGAAGACAAGGTCGCGGCACCTGCAGGAGCCCGCCTGCTGACGACCCAGCCTAAGGAATTACTCGGTCACGATTATACTCTGAAAAGCCGACATTGGAGGGTTGACCCGGACATCATACTTCCATATTTCGATATTTATAGAAACAATGGAGTCTGAGATGCAAGCTGACCGCGTCATCCGCGCCCTGTCCGCCTTGGCGCAGGAGCATCGGCTTGCTGCCTTTCGCCTCCTTGTTCAGGCTGGAGAGGAGGGAGTTGCTGCCGGTATTCTGGCCGAGAAAATCGACGTTCCGCCTTCGTCGATGAGCTTCCACCTGTCCCAGCTGGCCAATGCCGGGCTGGTTACACAGCGGCGCGAAAGTCGTTCGATCATCTATACAGCGGACTACGCCGCGATGAACGGCCTAATGGGCTACTTAACCGAAAACTGCTGCGGCGGCGTGTCCTGTTCCGAGGATCAAGTTCCTCTTTCCGAACCGCAGAAAAGGAGTGCCTGATGAAACGGTTCCATGTGCATGTCGGCGTGACCAACCTTGAAAAATCCATCACTTTTTATTCCGGGCTCTTTGGTGCGAAGCCCTCGGTGGTGAAAGACGATTACGCCAAGTGGATGCTTGATGATCCGCGTGTCAATTTCGCGATCTCGATGCGCGAGGACGCCGTCAAAGGCATCGAGCATGTCGGCTTTCAGGTTGAGGGCAAGACGGAGTTGAGCGAAGTCTACGACCGACTCACAGCGGCTGATCGACCTGTAATGGAAGAAGGCGCGACAACCTGCTGTTATGCGCAATCCGAGAAGAGCTGGATCGCCGATCCCGATGGTGTGATGTGGGAAGCCTTTCTGACCGAAGGCGAAAGCACGACCTACGGCACGAACCCAGAACTTGATCAGCTTGCCGCGAAGAATGCGGCACCCCGTGCCTGTTGTGCTCGGACAGCGCCGCCCGCCAGCAAAGCGTGCTGCTGAGGCTCCGATGGCTTATAAACCGCTCAATGCGCTGTTTCTGTGCACGGGAAACTCAGCCCGCTCGATCCTGGGCGAGGCGATCCTCAACCACGACGGCAAAGGCCGCTTCAAGGCCTACAGTGCCGGGAGCAATCCAACGGGTACTGTGAATCCGTGGGCCATTCGTACGCTCGAAACGCTCGACTACCCGGCGCAGGGATACCGCTCGAAAAGCTGGAACGAATTTGCCAATGGGCCTCAGTTCGATCTGATCTTCACCGTCTGCGATGATGCGGCGGAGAAGACATGCCCGGTGTGGCCCGGGCACCCTACAACCGCGCATTGGGGCATCCCCGATCCGGCTGCTGTCGAGGGCAGTGACGCGGAAAAGGCCGCCGCCTTTCTCGACGCCTACCGCATGCTCAAACGGCGGATCGATCTGATGCTGGCGCTTCCTATGCCGGGCCTCGAACAGCTAACTTTGCGCAGCAAACTGCAAACGATCGGCCGCGAGGCAGACCAGCAATGACAACGGCGACTGCGGAAATCGACACCCGCGCAGCGGGGCTCGGTCTGTTCGAAAAATGGCTCTCCGTGTGGGTTGGCGCTACTATCCTTGCCGGCATTGCAATCGGCAATATGGTGCCAAGCGCCTTCGCCGCGCTCGCTTCCATCGAATACGCCTCAGTCAATCTTGTCGTCGCAGTGCTGATCTGGGCGATGATCTTCCCGATGATGGTCTCGGTCGATTTCGGAGCGATCCGCCACGTCGGCGACAAGCCCAAAGGATTGATTATCACGCTGGTGGTCAATTGGCTGATCAAGCCCTTCACGATGGCGGCGCTTGGCGTGCTGTTTTTCGAAGTCGTGTTCGCCGACCTGATCGCACCCGCGGATGCCCAGCAATATATCGCTGGCCTGATCCTTCTCGGCGCAGCTCCTTGCACGGCAATGGTATTCGTCTGGTCGCAACTGACCAAGGGTGATCCCGCCTACACGCTCGTGCAGGTCGCGGCGAACGATCTGATCATGATTGTGGCATTTGCGCCCATCGTAGCCCTGTTGCTCGGTGTTACGGATATTACCGTGCCCTGGGAGACGCTGTTGCTCTCGGTTGGGCTTTATGTGGTGGTGCCGCTCGCAGCGGGCGCATTTGTCCGGCATCGCTTGCTGGTCACCCACGATGGCGACGAGAGTGCGGTGGCTGGCTTCACCGCCAGTATAAAGCCGCTCTCGATCATCGGCCTGCTGATGACGGTGCTGTTGCTGTTCGGATTCCAGGCCGAGACTATCGTCTCGCGCCCATTGCTGATCGCGCTTATTGCCGTTCCGATCATCATCCAAAGCTACGGCATTTTCTTCATAGCCTATGGTGCGGCCAAAGCATGGAAGGTTCCGCATGCGGTCGCAGCACCCTGCGCGCTGATAGGAACATCCAACTTTTTCGAACTTGCCGTCGCCGTTGCCATTGGATTGTTCGGATTAGGTAGCGGCGCAGCGCTGGCGACCGTGGTCGGGGTGCTAGTCGAAGTTCCGGTGATGCTATCTCTGGTTGCAATTGCGAACCGGACGCGGGGCTCCTTTTCGGCACATTAAGCCGATACCCGGCAGTCCGCACTTCATCCAGAACCTGTCATGCTGAGCGAGAGCTTCAGAACCTACACAGTTTCCCAGGCAAATTCCGGGGCGCCGGACCAGGTCAGCCGATACATCGCTCCCTGAACAACCGATTGGACGACATTCGGCCATAGCGCTGCAATACAGGTCCCGCCCTCGTGACGTACCGATCTGTATATGATGCCGTTATGACCTTCGGCGCGGGCTTGCGCCGCCAGGGCGTTACCGACGGGATAGCCCTTACTTTTTTCCGGATCGAGCGACGGGTGGCCGGGCGTTTCGCGCAGGTCGAAAAAGATGCCGGACATACTTGCAATCATCTCGCCATATTCCACCACGGCATTGAAATCGCCTGCATCCGCCAACGCCCGGGTCAGGTGATGGCCAACCTCGGCGAGGCAGGTTTCGACTGCCAGGGCCGCGTACCAAGCCCCGCGATCTGCGGGATTAAATCGCCCTGGCTCGCGTGGTTTGGCGTAAGCGAAACTCGCATTGATGAACTTGGCATGCGGCACGCCGTGCACCAGTTCTTCGGCGCTAAGGCCGCCATGGCCGCGCTCCTCGGCGATCAGGCGCGAGCTAGTTGCCCCTTCGATCTCCGCAAGCAGCGCAAGCTCGTCGTCATCGTCAGCGAGCGGCGCCATCACCGCATCGCGCAGGCGCGCGCTCGTAACCAGCCGGATGGTGCGCTCGAGCGCTTCTCGTTTGATAGCCAGATCTACCGGCGGCAGTTCGGGATCGCTTTCAGAGCCCGCCACGAAGCGCGTCAATATACTGGCGAGTTTCGAGCATACGCGGGATACCGCCTTCGATCATTGCCTGGACTGGCGAAAGCCGGTCGAACACAGGTGCCGTATTGACGAGCCTGGGCCAGCGATCGGCCATGTCGTCGGCAAACAGCAGATGCAGCCCCTTGAACAAGCCGATCAACGCCGAAGCGCGCGTCAACTGGTCCTGACTAAGTGCGCCTTCCCAAGTTCCGGCCTTCATGCGGTCCCAGGTACTTGCAGAGACACCGAGCAGCGCAGCGCCCTCGGCATTGCTGCCGCCCCAGGCGTCGACAAGTCGCAGAACGGCTTTGACCGCCGCGCCCGTCAGACGGTCACGATCATCACTGCCCGCAAAGGTCTGAACGCCTCGCGGTGCTTCGGCCCGTTCTAATGCTATACTTGCCATATCGCATCTCCTGACGCTTATCTACGCATCACATGGTGTTTTGTCAAGGGCGGTTTTGTCTGCACAGCCTCGTCAGACAGAAGGTCCCCGCGACCGGGTGAAGCTCCAGTCGACACCGCCGCGCTCGTTGACCCTGCCAGTGACCGTCTGGCCCAGATGACGCTCCAGATCCTGTCGCCAGGGAACAAGCTGGAAACCTACACCATTGTCGATCATCGCATACCGGCCCGAAGCGAGCGTCACGCGTTCCCGATAGACGCCTGCGACATGGTCCCCGGTAGTCGCGCTCTGCATGGTGCTTCCGTGACGCGAGGCGAGCGCATCGCTCGCCGCGGCCAGGTCCCGTTCGCGCAGAGTGCCAAGCAGATTGCGAGCATAGACGATCTTTTGCCCCTGACGCTTGGCTAGACCTTGCTCCAACAGGACATCGGCCCGTTCACCCAACGCCTCGCGCAGTTCCGACCCGAACCCGCCTGCCACGGTCTTGAGGCGAGGCGATACGAGTTGCCGATCAAGCCAGGTGGCACCGTCTGCAGCGATCTGTCTTTCGAGAGTGAAGTCGGAGCGAACAAGCAGGCTCATCTGTCGCCGGCCTTTCCGATCGGTCCATGCGCTCGTTTCCACTACGGCACCCGGCGCGGCATCACCTGTCCGCTCGAGGTCGGGAAAACGCAGATGATGAATGCGCCCGTCGGTCCCATCGACGATGGCGTAGGCCTTGCCAATCAGCTCGTCATGCAGCCCGCGCTCGACGAGCCTGCCAATCACACGCTCGCCGTTCGCATCCTCATGCAAAGCCAGCCGCGCCGGGTCAGCATCCAAGCCTTTGCCGGTCATGGCCCGGTGCATAGTTTTGATGATGTCGCCGCGTTCTCCAAGTGCCCGAAGCGTGGGCTCGATATCGGAGGCCAGCGTCCAGCTTGCTGGTCCCACCTGCTCAGCCAGTCCCATGCGTTCGAGCACCTTGGCGCGACCAATCAAGATCGAGCGATCCCTAGGTGCGCCCGAACCGGCTTCGGGCCGCAGGTCGATCTCGCCAAACGCGCCGCGTTGCTTGTGCAGGCGGCGATCGAGGCTAGTCCAGCGTTCAGCGTCAACCTCGCGCGCCAGAGCATTGTGGATATCACGCTCGCTGCGCGGTCCCAGCTCGATGGTCACGCGTTCCTCGGCGCGGGCGCGCATCCCCTCGCTGATATAGGCGCGGTCGATCACAAGGTCCTCGCCGCCTGTTGCGACGCCGCGAACCAGCACATGGATATGCGGATTGTCGGTGTTCCAGTGATCGACGGCCACCCAGTCAAGGCTGGTGTCGAGATCGTTGGCCATGTCGGTCATAAATTCACGCGTGAAGGCGCGCAGGTCGCCCATCTCGTTGGCATCCTCAGGAGAGACGATGAAGCGGAAGTGGTGCCGGTCGTCCTCGCAGCGCTCGGCAAAGCTATCCCCATCGGCCTCGTCGGACGTGGCATCGAACATCCGGCCCTGCGATCCGTCGCGCGTCGCTCCCTCGCGCTGAATATAGTTGATATGACGCGCGAGCGGCGCGGACCTGGTCTGGGATTGCCATTGGCGAACAACGCGGGCCTTGATCAGGACACGCCGCCCAAATGCGCCTCTGCTGCGCCCCAGGGCAGCGAGCTTACCGCGTCCAAAATGTCCCGTGCCGCGACCGCCTGCGCCGCTTGCCTTGAACCGTGTGTATCCAGCCTTGTGAGAGACCTGAGCTACCCGGCCGAGCAGCGTCTTGGCCTTTCTGTAGGAGCGAGCGCCGCTGTCGCGCGAACGCCCGGGCTCGATATTGAAATCATCGTCAGCCATGCCGCGCAACAAGAGGCGATGGCGCCTTCGCCTTTGAAAAAACACAGAAAATCAGCAGTAGCGACGGCACTGTAGTCGTCCAGACGGCGCAAATTGGCCAAGAAAACCAACCACATGCAGCCCGGTCGACGGCGCTGCTTTTATCTTGCCATCCCTTCTTACCTTTTCTTACCAGCCCGCAACTCGTCCGAAAATCTTCGCTAGCGGGCAACGCAGAACGCAGGGATGCGGGCCTGGCTGTCATTGGTCGGCGACCGCGGAGACGGGAGCGAAAAGATCATGCGCGGGCCGTTGCGGGCGAGCAAAGGCGTTGCCCAAGGCCTCCGGGAGACCCGGATCGCCAGGCGCATAATCCGAAGCGGAACCAGGTGCATCGGACGCGCCCGGAGCGCCCGCAGAGTGCGAACCCGCCGCGACAAAGATGCGCTTGCGCTGCAGCAGAGGCGCGATACGGGCGACATAACGGCGGGTTTCGAGGGGAAGCGAGCGCCGTCCGGCAAGCCAGGCCTCGTAGCGTCCCGGTCCCGCATTATAGGCTGCAAGAAAGCCAGCTGCACCGTAGCGGTCATACATTTCTCGCAAGTACGATGTGCCCGCGAGGATATTGTCACGCGGCTCGAAAGGATCGCTTCCGAGCGAGTACCGGCCGCGCTGGCGCGCCCAGGTGCCGGGCATGAGCTGCATCAATCCCATCGCGCCTGCCGACGACACTGCGCGCGTCCGGCCCGCACTTTCAACGCGGATCACGGCATAGATCCAGTGCTCGGGAATGCCGAAGCGCTGCGAGGCCTCGCGCACATGCGCTGCAATATCGATCGAAGCCGCGTGCGTTTGCGCTGCGCGCGATTGCCCGCTCGCGTGCAGCGGATAGGCAAGTGCCATTGCAGCCAGAGCCGCGGTTAGCGCGATACCGAGGCGCACGGTTCAAGCCTTGCTGGCGCGCCGCGCAGGGCGCGACCACGTCAGTACATGAGAGCCGTCATCGGATGCGAACAGATTGGCGCGTATCGGCCGGGCGAACGCCGGATCGTCGATTACCACCGCGATATAGTCCCCGGCCTTGTCGCCAACGCGCTTCCAGCCCGCACCAACTTCGTAGACGGCGTCGTTGTCACCCACCATGATCCGGTAGTCCGGCGCATTTTCGGTTTCGGATGGTTCCGCAGGAACGAGGGTGAGCCGGGCATCGAGCGTAAGCGTCTGCAAATGCCCCTCGAAGCCATCGCGGGTCGCTGCGAATGTGCCGATATATGTCATTGATCGTCTCCTTGGTTGTTGATTGAGGTTGCAATATTGCTTGGCTGCGCGAACCAGATATGCGCGCCATCACCGTGCTCGTCGGTCCAGACGGGGCTGGCCCGGCCAAGCAAGTGATCGCGCGCGATGGGTCCGAAATAGCGACCGTCGAAGCTGCCTGACGCGCGCCGGTTCATGACGAATATCTCGCCTGCTGCGATGGTCCGGCAGCCTTGCCAGACCGGCAGAGCGCGCCCGATGCTGTCTGCCGAGCGCGCCACACCGGCGCGTGCACCATTGATGGTGATAGCCAGACCCTGCCTGCAGACAGTGTCGCCGGGACGCGCCGCAACTTCCTTCAGCAGCGGAATGCCTGTCGGCAGATAGCCGCGTGTCGCAAGGTAATCGCGCAGCCGAGGCGGCGGATCGATCGCCACGCGCTCGCCAACCTGCAGACCCGCCTTGCCGCGGATATGATACAGCCCGGTCGGTACACTGGCGGTCGCATTCCAGATGAGAATGCGCGCGAGGGGCAACGCGGCGCTCAGCAGTGCGGCGGCACAGACTGTGCCCGCGATAATGAGAGTGCGGCGCTTCATGGCCGAAGATTCCGGTAGCGCAGCCATACGCCGTGCCGGTCTGGATGATAGGCGCGCGGCTGCATTCCAGCTGCAAGGCGGTTGTGCATATGCCGCCAGTGGTCGGGCGCGACATCACATGGATCGGTGCCGCCCGCCTCGATTGCATCGATCAGGCCAAAAACCCGGCGCACTTTCGGCCAGCCCCGGACCGAGAGTAATATCTCTGCGCCCGGATCGACTTGCGTCAGAGTGGAATAGGTGTCGCCCGCTGCGACTGCGCGCGCAATGGCGAGAGCCGAACGAATGGTGCCATACTCGTTGGACGCCCAGCGCACCAAAGCGAAGAGCTGCCCCGGCGTATAGCTTTCAACCCGTGTCCGGCGATCGATGATGCGCTGACCAACCGGCTTGCCGAAACGGAGCCAGTCTTCGCGCAGGCCTTCCTGCCACACCAGAGTGACATGGGTCAGCGGCGGATCGCCGTCACAACGCCCGGCGCCGCTGCGCGGCGGGGCCGGTCGGTCGGTCGTGCACAGGCGCGGCGACGTTAGCAGGAATCGATAAGATTCCTTGTTAGGATAGTTAAGGGGCTCGCAAGGCCAGCATTTCTGCGGGTTTGCGCAGCGTTTCGGTTCCCGATAGTCCGAACTTGCGGTTCCTGATAGTCCGTGTGCGGGGGTTCCTGATAGTCCGAACATCACACCGACTTGTCCACAGGGGGCATGCGGATCCGCCGACGGGCGACATCGAAGGGATCGACAGGAATTGCCACGAAGCTGAGCCGCTCGCGGCCCAGCTGGTGGTCGAGCGAGAGGGTGTAGCCCGGGAGCGGTTGGCGCCGGACGATTGCGCGCATCTCGAAAGCGAACCGTTTGAGCGGTGAAAGCGCACCAGATTTGAGGTGAAGATGGGCAATGTCGAAGCTCCATCCGCCCTTTTGTTTGCCGCCATGCTTGCGCACGATCCGGTATAGCCAGCGCTCCAGGCCCCCGGTCAGCGTGAAATAGGCCGGGTCGATCGTGAGTACGAGCGCGCGGTCGATTACCGCTTCATAGAGCCAGTCCGGCACGATCATCTCAATGCCGAGCGCGCGGCCATTGCCATCGAGGCATTCGCGCCATTCGTTGATCCAGGAAAAGCGGTGGCGACGGCGTGCGCCCAGCTGGCGGATCGATGTCGCGATGCTGGTTGATTGCAGCCTGTCGAGCGCGGCTTTCAATCGCTCATAGGCGGCCTTACCGGTACCGCGGCGGGTGAAGGCGAGAATTTCATGCGGCGTGGCGGCAATGAGCCGCGACGTCGGCTTTCCGGCATCGCGCGCCTCGACGATCTGGCTGGCCACCCAGATCAGCACATCGGCGTCCCATATGGTCGCCATGCCATGTTCGGCAGTTGCCTCGACAAGAATTGAGATGTCGCCCATACGAAAGTCGATGGGCTTCACCCGCTTCGATTTGGCGAGGCTGAAAAAGGGCCATGCCATCAGGTCCTGCGCATCGCGCGCCGCGATGGCTGCGCTGGTTCCGACGAACAGATCGAGCTGCTGTGCTGCGCTGGCAAAGGTCGTGCGGGACGCCATGGAACAGGCCCTCAGCGCCGAACCGGGCCGGTGTAGCCGTCAATCCTTTTGGCCGGATGGACCACGCCCTTGCCCGGATCGCTGGTCGAGCGGCGCACCCCTTGTTCGGCCCAGGCATCGAGATCTTCGCGCCGGTAGACGATCCGCCCGCCGAGCTTGTGGTAGACGGGACCGGTCCCGTAGCAGCGGTGTTTCTCGAGTGTACGCGGCGATAGGCCCAGATGAACGGCAGCATCGGGCGTTCGCAGAAAATGGGGGCGAACTGGTTCTGGAACGGCGGTCATGGGTAATCTCCGCAACACATGGGATGGATGGTGCGGCGAGCTGCCGCTTGTTGCAGAGAGTGATGGCGGGCAATTGTTCCCATGGAGGAGCGACAGAACTACGCGAGAACAATTGTCGCCCGTACCTTGCTGCCCTGCCCCCAAATATGGGTCGCTGGCCGTGCGGACGCACGAAAGTCCATCGCCCACCCGATCATGAGCGATGCCAAGCAAAAATTCCGCACCGCGAACAAGACGGTGGCAAAGGATCGCGTGCGGAGCAAGGGACCGGGACTTGTCGGTCCCGCCAGCTTCGCGCCGGTCCGACCCGCTGCCGGTTCGCAGTGCGCGCGGGGCCCAAAACGAAAACGCCGCGCCCTCAGGAGCGGTGCCGAAGGCAGCGCGGGACAGAGCGCGTCCCCAGCCCCGCTCCGCATTTCGCAGCCATCCCTCCTGCATGCGGACACGCAAAAAGGCAGGAACCGGAGAAGGCTCCTGCCCATTCGCGCGTCAGAACTCGAGCATCGCACCGGGCACAGTATGCACTATGCGGCTTGCCAGATGCGCCGGCAGCGCATTGTAGTCGCCCTCATCGAAGGCGAAGTGACCGAGATCGTCATCCTCGACGACGTGCTGGTCAAAGAAGCTGTGCAATGCACGCCGTTCAGCAACAGCCAGAGCTGCGAAATAGCTGTCCGAACTCGATACAGATTGAGTGAGTGTAGCCATGATATCCTCCTGATGTCTGCCTTGAAACGGCAGGAGGACCGGCGGACGGACGTGCAGGTGCCGGGTCACAGGATCGCCCGCACGGGCGACCACGAAGTGGCGTTGGGGGAAACGATTTTGTCGGACTGCAGCGCAGCGAAAGGAGGCAAAATGGTGGGGCCCCGCCGTCCTTGATGCAGTGGCTGCAGGCCCGTCACAATCAGATTTCCGTGGGTCAGCCCCTCCCCGCCCTTACGCTTCTGAATAACACAAGAAGGGGCCCTGTCCGGTGAGGACAGGACCCCTTCGGGAGAGAGATCAGTTGGGACAGATCAGTCGATTTCCGGAGCGTCGCGATTATCACTTTCGCCGCCAGATTCACCGCTCTGACTATTGCCGCGCGAGAGAAAGTCGACCTTGTCGGCGAGAATCTCGCAGCCGTAGCGCTTCACGCCGTCCTGATCGTCCCACTGGGTGTAGTGCAGGCGGCCCTGTACCGACACCAGCTGGCCTTTCGAGCAATACTGGCCGACCGTCTTGGCGAGGCCGTTGAAGCAGGTCACGCGGTGAAATTCGCTGTCCTTGGCGGTGTAGCCGTTTTCATCCTTGTAGGTCTTGCCGTCCTTGTCGCGAGCGGGGCGATCGGTGACGACGGTGATCCCGGTGACGCTGGTCCCGCTCTTGGTTTCCCGTGTTTCGGGATCGCGGGCAATGCGGCCGGTGAGGATAACGATATTGGTCATGATAAATTCTCCTTCAGCTCTCAACCCGGAAAGCATTTCCGGCTTGCGAACGTCGATGAGAAACAGGGCATGGGAGGACTGCACCGCAGGCGCGCAGCGCCAAGGGAAACCCGTTTACGCCGGGTGGTGCGGGCAGCCCGCGCAGCGGGCAACACGGCCGGAAAGAAAACGGGTTGCCGGGCTCAGCTGACCTGGTTCAGACAGGTTCGCATGAAAAGCCGGACTGGGTTCGGAGTGGGCATGAAGGCAGCGCCATGGTCCAACGCTTTATTCGCAGGCCGCGGTGCCTCCGCTTGCAGCAAGAAGGTCCATGAAATCGCGGGCAGCGGCGCAATCAACAGGAGATTCCAACACGGCTCAAGGTCAGAGGCAGACCCAAGCCTATGAGGCAACCCCCACCAAGCGAAGCGCTTCACCCGGTCTTGCTCAAAGCCGAAATCGACCCGGCAGCGCTCGATACCCGAGGCCATCGTCTCGGGGCTATCCGACGACATATCAGTTGTAAGGAATTAGCGTAAAAGGAGATCGCCGGGATTCATCGTGACAGGCTAGCTTTTTTCATTTCTGCGCTATCAGGCGTTACGTTGCTTGCATCAGAGCGTTCGGAACTATCGCGTTTGTCACATGCAGCTCCCACAGCTTCTTGCGGTCCACAGGGCAGCGCGCCGCCTTCTTCTTCCCATCGCAAAAGGTCTCTATCCTTCTTCTCGATCACCATATGGAATTCTCCAAATTGAAGCGGCGACGCAGCAGTCAATCATCGTATCGGGCAGAGGCCCAGCGTCTACAGAACCGTTAGTATCACAGCGCCGATAGCACTGTTCCGGTCGCCTGTTCGGGACAGGGATGGCACTTGCACGACACATTATTCATTTCAGGTCGCGGCTCTCCTGAAAATTGCCTTGCGCAGAAGAAACCCCGCGCATGAGCGTGTCATACGCGGGGTTTCAAAGCGGCCCAATTGCACCTGCGACCCGCAGGGCTCCGGGGGGACGTCGGGACCGCCTGTTCGGTGAGCGATGTAAAAGACGCTCGATGTTCTTTCCCGCTCGCGTCACATGTCTTTCATGTCGTGATCCGGCATCGTCCGCATATCGTGACCTGCATGCGGGTCGGCGGGCTCGGCTGTCGGCGTGACCGCGCTGGCATCTGCCGGTAAAATTGGCGTCACTGGTGCCGCGCGCGAGTTGCCGGAGCGCGGCCTGGTTGAGGCCTCGCCCATGCTCTCAGGGGAAGTTCCTGCGGTCACTGACTGCGTCTCGCGGTTAGCATCCGAGGAATTTTTCGGACCCTCAACATCGAGGGAAGCTGTGGCAGCCGATGGCGCAGCTCCTATGCCCATTGGCGCCTGCGCGTCAGGCGCCGAAACCTGCGCTTCGTCACACCCGGCGAGGAAAAACAGGGCAGCCACGGCTGGAACGAGACCGGTGGCTGTCATCTTCGATTTGCTTTTACGCATCATACTATCCTCTACAGCCAGGAAATGCCGAGATGGTTCTGGCCATGCGCCAGTTCGCCTCCGAGGAACCCTTGGGCGAGAATGAGCACAGCCATCGAAGCAAGCGCAATGCGCAGCATCGTCCGGCTTTCCGGGCGGCGGTGCGCGAGCGCGGCGAGTACAACACCCAGAACGGCAATGAGCATGCCGTTCCAGCGATGGAGCTGCATTGCCGTATCCCCGCCAAACCACAGGCCGGTATGTATCCACCCGAATATGGCCGCGATGACGGCGCCGCCCGCACCGCCGTAAATGAGCACGCGTACGGCGGGCTCCAAGCCGGCTTCTCTACGCTTACCGACGAAGAGCTCGGCCAGCGCGGCCATCAGAAACAGGGCAATCGGGAAATGTATCGTGGCGGGATGCAATCTCTTGAGCACACCAACGAAGCCCTCCTCGTTCACATTGGCGGTCTCTCCCGATGCTTCGTCGTGCCCGCCGGAAGCATGAGCGTCACCCGAAGCTCCGTTCGATAATTCCTGGGCTTCACCGGAATTGTTCACTGGACTGGTTGTCGCAGGCGCAGCTGCGCTCTCGGCCCCGTCATGCGCTTCGTCGCCATGCGCGTGGACCGGGCTGACCCAAAGAAGACTTGCGCAAACAAGCGCCAACAGCTGGATTGGCTTCATACTGACGAGTGCCCTTTCATGGCGGCTTACCGCTGTCCTACAGAATGTTACGCATCTGGAGCTCTCATCTCTCAGAACAGTTTCTTGAGGGTGCACTAGCGCGGGATGCATTCGAATTTCACGTGCTGGGCAATGCAATGTTTGGCCAAATTGCGACCCATTGCAGCGAGCGGACCCCGGGGAGCGTTAGCACACCCACCCGGGGCGCCGGTTCCTAATCGCGCTGCGCCATGTCCTGCTGGGCAGCCATCTGCCCCATCATATCGTGCATCATCGTCATGCGCTGGTGACAGGCCGCCATCATATCGGCGTCGCCCCCCTGCATCATGCCCGCCATGTGTTCCTGCATCTTTTCGCGGTGCTCGGCCATCAGCCTTTGGCGTTCGGCAGGATCGCTCGCGGCGCGGGCCTGCTGCATCAGCGCGCGCATTTCAGCCATCTTCTCACGATGGGCTGTCATGGCCTCGGAGTCCTGCATCATATGGCCACTGTGATCCTGCTGCTGTGCTGCAGCTTGATTTGCATGGTCATGCTGCTGCTGTGCCATTACCGGGGAGGCTGTCAGGCCAGTGGCGAGCAAGAGGGCTAGGGCTGTGCGTTTCATCGTCGAATTCCCTTCTTTGGTCATGTGGTGGATGCCTTGTGCATTCATCTCCTTTACGCAGCGAACGTCGCTTCCCCTCAAACAATCACGCAAAATATGGTGGCGGCGAAGGGCAGGCCAACAGCCGAGCCGGTTGCAGCATTACTGATTTTCAGCCACGTTTCCGGCATAAGCCGGGAGAAAAAAGAGAGGTAACGTCATGACATCGGAAAAGACGCCGGGAATGCCGCAATGAGCGCGGTCAACGAAGACGGCAGCTGGGAAGTCCCGGAACCGGATCACGCCGAGCTGGTGCAGATGCGCATTCGTCTCATAACGCTCGAAAACATCGTTCTTGGCCTGCTGTCCGGAGCGAGCAGTGAGCAGATTGAACAGATCAGAAAGCGCGCGGACATGATTGAGCCCCGTCCCGATGCGAGCAGGCACCCCCTCACCGAACTGGCAGCGAACGACATGCGCAAATTTCTTGACCGCGCTGCTCGGCTTGCCGACAACGCGGATGATGGAGAGGCTGAGTAATCTGGCAATGCAGACGCGATTGAGGACCGAAAATGCAGGCCAGGCGCGGCTTTGTGATGCACATATCTGCGGTGTCCTGGCAAGGTGACCAGAACCCACTGGCTAGTCTATATTTGCGGCAGCTTGATCGCGTTCGTCTGGGAAATCTACCAGATGCCGTTTTTCGTTCCGGGCAATCTCGAACCCTATGAACAGACCATTCGCTGCGGCATTGCGAGCTTGGGCGATGGACTTATCCTGCTCGCAGCCTACTCGCTCGCAGCCATCAAGGGCGGGCGCGCCTGGTTTCGCCGAGGCGCCAGGATATCTTATGCAATTTACTTCGGTTTCGGCCTTGTCATTGCAATCGCTGTCGAAATCATGGCGACGTCGCTACCGTCAGACAGCCTGCTGAGCTGGCGCTATAGCGATCTGATGCCCCATGATCCATTGACCGGCATGGCGCTGATCCCGATCGCGATGTGGACGATCGTGCCTCTGCTAACCATCCTTCTGGTTCGGTTTGCTCAAACCGAGCGCAACTGAACTGAAAGCAGTCTCAACGAGCGACTTGGCCATGTCTCGCCCGGCGCTTAGTCCTCGGGAACCTGTTGGCCAGCAAGACGAAGCCCGAGATCGCGATAATTGTCCCGCCGATGCCGAACAGCAAAAGCCACCAGCTGTTGATCCGGTCGCGCTGCGTCCAGTCCATGATGTGCAGCCCCCAGATGAAATCGAAGAACCGCCACGTGTCGCTTCGCGCGGAGAGGACCGCACCGCTCGATGCATCGACATAGACGCGCGTGTTAGCCACGTCATTATAGGTGATTTGCCATGCAGGAAACGGGCCCCTGAATTCGGTGCCAACGCTTTCGTCGACCAGGCGCGCCGCATGGATGGATGTTTGCGGACCGACCCAGGCGCGCCGCGCAATTGAACGTGCCGTGGCTGCGGGAATGGGAGATAATATCCGACCGCTTTGTGGCTCATGCAGGCTCACCGCGCCATCGGCTCGCCGCACCTCAGTAACAGTCTTGCCATCAAGAACCCGGGTCGTGATTGCGGTAATGTCATCGCTGTCGGACAGCCATCGCGGGATGGCGGCATCGTCGGGAAGCGTTTGCGCTGCACGCGAGATGACGTGCTCGGATCGTACTTCCTCCAGATCGAGAAAGGACATCAGAGCTCCGGTGGCCATCCACACAAGCACCTGGAGGCCGACGAAGATCGCCAGCCATTTGTGCAGCTTGCTGCCCAGGATATGCAGGCGCAGCTTGAACGAGCGTTTGGCCACCCGGTTGCCCCCTCGCACTCCGATCAGCGGTTGCGCGGCGCGCGCGATGAAGAATGGTATTGCACGATCTTCCAGCCATCGGCGTTATGGGCAAGTACGGATGTTGCCACGCCTTCGCGGTCGATCACCCGCCCATCCGTCAGTTCGATCCGGTAGGTATAGGTCTCGCGCCCGTAAGCGAGATGCCCCATGCGGGTGACCGCGACGGTCGGATCACCGAAGGTGAAACTTGTAATTGCATCCAGTTCGGGCCCGAGATGATGCTCCATATAATGCGTGAAGCTGCCTTCGTCCTTGCCGTTCTCGTAAACGAAAGATTCGTCTACAAAAAGGGCATCCATTGCGTCAGCGTCGCGGGCCATCAATGCCTCACGGTAGGCGACCAGAGCCACTTCTGCACCAGCGACATCGTCGTTCATGGCCGCCATGTGATCGGCATGGTTCATGCCTTGCGCCGAATGGTCCATCTCCATCGCGTCAGTTTGTTCCTGATGCGCCGAATGATCCATGGTCTGCGCCATTGCCGGTACTGCGGAAACTGCGAGGGCCGAAGCCATCAAACCTTGAATAATCATCGACTTTTTCATTAGTTATTCCATTTTTTTAGAACCAGAACCGGACACCGACGACATAGTTCGTCACGCTCGGGTCTTCGCCGGCCGCACGGGCATAGGCGGCACTATCGCCTATCCGCCATTCCTGAGAGACGCCGATATACGGCGCGAATTCGCGTGCGAATTCATAGCGCAGGCGAAGGCCTGCTTCGATTCGGTCGATCCCCGCGCCAACTCCCAGCTCCGGAATATCCTGAGCCGAAAGTGCAAGTTCCGCGCGCGGCTGAAGGATCAACCGCTGGGTGATGCGCTGGTCAAGTTCGCCCTCGATGCGGGCCGTCACATCGCCCTTGCTGGAAATAAACGCCGCAGCATCGACTTCGAACTTGTAAGGGGCAATACCCTGGATGCCGATCACCGCATGGGTGCGTTCAGGTCCGGTCAAGTCTTGTCGGACACCAGCCTGGAAGTCGAAAAAGGGTGCGATGGCGCGGCTCCACAGAGCCTGCACCTCGGCCCCTTCGATCGGTTCGCCGAAGCTGCCCTCGCCTTCCGATTTGAACCAGAACTTATTGATATCGCCGCCGTAATAACCCTGAACGTCCCAAAGATAGCCGTCCGCGCCTTCGCGCGCCCGGTATTCCACGCGGTCGCCCTGTATCCATAGCCGCATGCCGCCATCGGTTTCGCGGACCAGCTCCTGCCGGGCTTCGTTCATGGCTTCCTCGCCCCAAATTGCAATACCGGCGCGCGCGGGGCCGCTGCCAGCTTCGGGCGGAGGCGGGAGGAGCGGGATCATATCGTCGGCAGACCCTTGCATTGCGGAATGATCCATTCCCTGCATGGCTGGTGACGGCGCGGAAACCTGGCCCATCTGACTGTGGTCCATCTGGCTGTGGTCCATCTGGCTGTGGTCCATCTCGCTCTGGCTTGCCTGGCCTTGAGGCATATCGCCATGATTCATCTGGCTGTGATCCATTTCCATGGATTCCTGACCGGACTGCGCCATGGGCATCTCCATGCCCGAACTTTCTTCACCTTCGGCCATCGCCCCTTGGCTCATCTGCGAATGATCCATGGTTCCGTGATCCATCGCCGGTTGGTCGCTGGCGGTCGGCTCGCAGGCGCCGTCCGCAACGGCATGGCCCATGTCCCGATGGCGCTGCGCTTCCTGCGCACACCTGTCCGCAGCATCCTGGCCCGTGACCGGCTGAGCCCCGGGCTGGGGTTGACTGGTGTCATGCCCGGCATGCTGTGCCGAAGCCGGTGCCGACAGCATCGTTCCGGCAGCGAGCGAGGCAAGCAGGCTTGCTAGAAAAGTCTTCATGCTTCGCTCCCGTCCGGATTGGCGACCGTGACGATCTGAAACATCCCGGCGTGCATGTGGTAAAGAAGATGACAGTGAAAGGCCCAGTCACCCGGCTCGTCGGCAGTCAGGTCGAATTGGGCGCTGCCGCCTGGCTGCAGGATTACCGTGTGCTTCAAGGGCTGGCGATCCGCAGGGGCACCATTGACCAGTTCGAAGAAATGACCGTGGAGATGGATCGGATGCGCCATCATCGTGTCGTTGATGAGCTTGACCCGTACCCGCTCGTCATAGGCAAAGCGGATCGGTTCGTCGGAGACGGCGGAAAACTTCTTGCCGTCGAACGACCACATGTAGCGCTCCATATTGCCGGTCAGATGGATTTCCATCCGCCGGGACGGAGTTCTGCCTTCCTCGTGCGGCCTCAGCGCGCGAAGCTTGCGATAATCGAGCGTGCGATGGGGCACATCGGCAAGGCCAATGCCCGGATCGCCCATGCGATCGACCGGGTTCATCGATACCATGTCGAGGCCCGGGCCGACCTTCACGTCAGGCGGAAGGCGCGACGTATCGCGCATCTGCATGCCAGACATGCCTGCCATCCCCGCCATTGCGTCGCCGTTCGGCGCTCCGCTCGAACCATGATCCATGCCCGCCATGGCACCATCGGTTCCGTGATCCATCCCTGACATGTCACCACCAGTGCCTGCACCGTGGTCCATACCGCTCATGCCCATGTCGGCCATGGTGAGCAGCGGCGGATCGCGCAGCGGAGGTATAGCTGCGCGCGCGCCGGGCCTGCTCGCCAGCGTCGCGATGCCCATGCCAGAGCGGTCCATCGACTCCGCCACCAGCGTGTAGGCCGGTTCCTCGCGCGGGGTGACGACAACGTCGTAGGTTTCGGCGACACCGATCTGCAGCTCATCGACCTCGACCGGTTCGACATTCTGTCCATCAGCCTGAACCACTGTCATGGGTAGGCCGGGGATGCGTATATTGAAGAAAGTCATCGCGCCGGCATTGACAAAGCGAAGGCGCACCCGCTCACCCGGCCGGAACAGATACTCCAGATTGTCCAGCGGGCCATGGCCATTCAGAAGATAGGTATAGGCCGCGCTCGATACGTCGAGGATGTCAGTCGGCATCATGCGCATCTTCGCCCACATCCGGCGGTCTTCACCCGACAGCGGATAATCATCAGTCCAGGTGTTCTGGTTGTAGTTGAAGTAGCCTTCGCCCTTCTTGAGCTTGTCGAAGATCGCGTGCGGCGACATGTCGCTGAATTCGCTCAGCACCACGATATATTCGCGGTCGGCCTGCACCGGATCGGGACCTGCGGGATCGACCACGATCGCGCCATAGTGGCCCGCCTGTTCCTGAAGGCCGCTGTGCGAATGCCACCAGTAAGTTCCCGATTGCCGCACGGGAAATTCGGCGGTGAAGGTCTCACCCGGCTTGACGCCGGGGAAGCTCACTCCCGGAACGCCATCGAGCTCAAATGGTACGAGAAGCCCGTGCCAGTGAATGGACGTATCTTCCTCAAGCTGGTTATGCACGTTTAGCCGGACCGTCGTTCCTTCCTGCAGGCGCAGGAGAGGTCCTGGAATACTGCCATTGACAGCGATCGCGCCGCCGCGCCTGTTGCCGCTTGCGAAGGCGGACCGGGCTACGGTGAGGTCGATATTCGGCCCCGCCACCTCGTCCAGTCCCTTACGGGCATTTCCCGCCAGGAGGTCACCGCCGCGCGCCCAGGCCGGCATTGCTCCGGCAAGGCCAAGCAGGCCCATCCCGCCTGCTCCCGTACCAAGGAATTTGCGTCGATTTACGGAAATCATTGAATGCGGCTCCTGATGTGACATACACCCACCCTTACGCGCCTGTCAGCTGTACCCCTCAAAGTTTTTGACCCGTTCTCTCAGCCGGTTGCGCGCACGATATATGCGCGTCTCGATCGCCTTCTCGGTCGTGCCGAGCAACGCGGCGGCTTCGGCCTGGCTTCGGCCTTCGACACTTACGAGCACAAGCGCTTCGCGCAGGCGTATGGGCAACCGCCCGATCTCCGCCTCGACGAGCCTGAGTTGCTCACGGCTCGCTGCAAGGTTTTCGGGATCGGGCGTGTCGTCGGCCACCGCCTGTACCTCGTCGGAACTCGGAAAACCGAAGAAACCGACGACCTTCCTTCGGCGAAGTCGGTCGCGACACCGGTTCAGGACAATTGTTGTAAGATAAGGGCCGACGGGCTTGGAGGCATCGAGACGATGCCGGGTGAGCCAGACCGATGCGAGGCTATCCTGGACCACGTCCTGAGCGGAGGAGGAAGACCCCAGCATGCGCGTCGCCAGCGCAATCAGCCGCGCGATGTGGGCTTCGACAAGAGACGAAAACGCCTGCCTGCTGCCGGCCACGACCTGCGCGACAAGTATTTGTTCTGAATTGCCCCCCTTTTTTACCGGCATGCGGGGTCAGCTGCGCGGGCTGTCGGTGAGAGCTTTGGACACTTGCTGGTCAAATCGTCTTTGCTGATCGGGGTCGAGAATTTCACGCATGTCGAAGACATGGCGGACCGTTGCTTTTTGGAGATCGCCCATGCGTGCATGAACCTCGTCGATGGCCGCCCCCACCCTGGGTCCGTATTCGTGTTCGGCTTCCATCGCCTGCGCGAGTTGGGCGTTGGCAGCGCGCGCAGAGGCCTCGAGCCTGGCCCGTTCCACAGCGAAGCGCGCTTCGAGTGTCTCAAGGCGTTGCTTCTGCTCGTTTGTTAGTGTGAGTTCATCATGCACGAACGCATGTAGGCCCGTATCAGCATCGTGATTGGCCCAGCGATCTGCGGCGAGCGCACCGAGACAACCGGCGAGCGCCGCGAGCAGCACCGCGAGGGCAATATGCAATTTCTTCAATGTCTAGCGCTCCACATGCAGCAGCTCGGAGGGCGAGAGCCGCTCTCCGACAATGATGCTATCTGCTATGCCAGGTTGGGAACCAGCAAATTGTGCAGGCCACCCGCTGGTGCCTGCACCGGCTCCCAGGCCGACGACGAACAGGCCCGCGAACAAGGCCATCCTGCGGCGTCGTTCAACGATTTCGCCAAGCTGGCCTGCCCGTTGCCACACGCCGGTCATGAAATCGTCCGGAACTTTGAAGGAGTCCTGTGTGCCCAGCGTCCCAAGCATCGCATCGAGTGTCTGATTGTTACGCATCCATTGCTCCTGTCGGTTGCCCGCTTCCTATACGCGATAGAATACCCGAACCCTTAAGTTTCTTTTTTGAGGGCTGCGGCCCGGCTGTGCGTATCAGAACGTGCAACGAACAATAGCGAAGGTTGTTTGAACAGATCGGAAATTATGTGGTGAAAAATGCACGCCTCACAAAAGTGGGACGGGAGTTCACTCCTCTGCTTGGCCACAGCTGGCTCACACCGCTCTACGATCGTGCGATTGGCGTTTTCACGCGCGAGGCGAAATGGCGCCGGGAGATCGTCAAACAGGCTCGAGTAAAACCTGGCGACAAGGTCATGGATGTAGGTTGCGGCACGGGGACGTTGTTGCGAGCCTTCATGACCAGCTGCCCCCAAGCAGATTTATTAGGCGTAGAACCCGATCCGGCAGCGCTTGCGATCGCACGGCGCAAGCTTGGTCCTGCTGCGGGCCTCGTTCGATGGCACAACGGATTTCTCGACAGTCTCGACCTTTCGGGTGATCGGCGACCCGATACGATCGTCAGCTCGCTTGTTTTGCACCAGGTTCCCGTGTCGCAGAAGCGCGCGATCCTCGAGCAAATGGAGGCCTTGCTAGCTCCTGGCGGCATGGTGCTGATCGCTGATTACATGCGCCAGGACCATCCGCTCATGCGCGCAATGTTCCGCGCGACCGTTCAGCTTCTCGACGGTTTACCAGACACCCAGCCGAGCGCTGACGGAGCAGTCGAGAAATTGCTAGGCGAAATTTTCGCAAGCGCAGAGCTGCTCGCTCAGATCCATACCGCAACCGGAACCATTTCGCTCTGGCGCGGCTCCAAGAAAGGCATGTAACATGATCAAAGACAATCCATCGAAGCCGCTGCGGCGTTCGCTGACGGCATCGGTTCTTCTCACGCTTGCGGCCTGCTCGAATGCCGCACAGGCCGCCACCTACACGATGTTCAGGGACCCGGGATGTGGTTGCTGCCTGAGCTGGGCAGGACATGTCGAGGGCGGCATGGAAGCAGAAGTGGCTTCGGTCGATACTGACGATATGAGTGCGCTCAAGGCAGCCAAGGGCGTACCGCAGGATATGTGGTCGTGCCACACAATGGAAGTCGAGGGCTACATCATCGAAGGTCATGTGCCCGCCGAAGCGATCGCGCGGCTCCTGCGCGAAAGGCCCGAGGGCGTGACCGGCCTCGCCGTTCCCGGAATGCCGCTAGGCTCCCCCGGCATGGAAATGGGCGATCGAGTGCAGCCCTATGAGGTCATCGCTTTTGGTCCGGACGGCCACAAAGTCTTTGCATCCTATCCGTGACCGCCACCCGATCTGTATAATCGCAATGCAATAGGAGATCACTCATGCAAGACCGCTCGCTCAAATCGTCGATCCTCGCCTGGGGCTGGACACTCAGCCTGTTTCTGCTCCTCAGCTACTTGATCTGCATAGCTTTCGGCCTGCTCGCGCCCGAACGGTTCCATATGCATGAGGCCTGGGAACCGCTGCTTCCCGGATTCGAATGGCTGACACTCCCTGGATTTCTCGCAGGCGCAATCGGCAGCTTCTTATATGGGTGGTACATCGCCGTGATCGTGGTGCCTTTGTACCGGTACTTCAGATAACGCTTGAGGAAATCAAACTGGCTTGAAACGGCGCTCTCTCGATCGGATCGAGCACTCGATTTCGCGCGGATGTCTGATGCGTCAAAAGCAGGCCGGCGGCACCAGCCAGTAAAGACGCCCCCAACAGGAGAGGAACAATTTCGCGACATCGATCCAGCGACGATATACAGGGTCTGCTCCTGCACACTGCCATAGGCGCAGTCATGGGTTTCGCGATCCTTCATCCGGCGACGACACTTGTCTACTGGTACGAATTCGGCGCTTCGAACACTGCTGCCCAAAGCAACGCGCTCGCTTTTCTGCTTGACCGCCTGTCTTCGGCATTCGCGTTCGAAATGCTAACGATGAGCGCTGTGTATGTGGCGTTGGGCGCTGCGATTGGGCTCGGATTTGGTATTTATCACAGCCGCCTTTTGGATGAACGCTCGAAAGTTCGTTTCCTCGAACGCGAGCTCGAAGAAGAACTACCCTTGCTCATTGCCCGGGGCGAAGGAGAGCATGTCGAGTTCAAGTCGTCTATGCGTTGGGACAGACGCGAAGAGCGCGTAAACCGGCGCCTGCAGCAGGTTGTCGTGAAGACGATAGCGGGTTTTCTCAACCATGAAGGTGGCACGCTTTTGATCGGCGTGGAAGATGACGGGACTGTTGCGGGAATTGAAGCGGATATGCGAACGCTCAAGCACGCGAACCAGGATGGATTCGAACGACTTTTGATGGACACTGCAAGAGACGCCCTGGGCGGGGATGCTTGTGCCCTGGTCCATAGTCGTTTTCATGGGCTTGGCGGGCTGACCGTTTGCAGGGTGATCGTCGAGAAAAGCGTGCATCCGGTCTACTACACCGAAGGGGGTGTCGCTCATCTCATGCTGCGCACCGGAAACAGTACCCGGGAGCTGGATGTTCGCGAAGCTCAGGCGCACCTTCAACGAAGAGAAGCCGGGCCGATGTGACTATAACCCGGTCGCACGCAGGTGCCTGGAGTTTCACAGAATCTTTTTTGAGGGGTGAAGCCCTGCCGAACGTACGGTTCGGCAATGATGTTTCTCGGACGGGAGGACATCCATAGGGGGATGTATTGCAAGACCATGGTCACCATCGAACGGGCAATACCGCCGGATCCATAACGCTGCTGGGCGGTATCGCGATGGGAACCGGCGTCATGATCGGCGCAGGAATATTCGCGCTTACGGGACAGATCGCCGAGCTTGCCGGCCCGCTTTTTCCACTTTCGTTCATCGCCGGTGCCCTCGTTACATCGCTTGCGGCCTATAGTTACATCAAGATGTCGAACCGCTGGCCATCCTCGGGCGGTATCGCGATGATCCTGCAAAAAGCCTATGGTCCAGGCGTAGTGGCAGCCTCGGCATCGCTCTTGATGGCGCTCTCGATGGTCATCAATGAAAGCCTGGTTGCGCGTACTTTCGCCACCTATGCGCTTCGCCCGTTCGGTCTGGAAAGCACCGGCTGGCTCGTTTCCGCCGCCGCGCTCGCCCTTATCGTCTTTGCCTACCTCGTCAATGCCGCAGGAAACAAGTCGGTAAGCGGTTTCTCGGTAGTCATGTCGGCGATCAAGATCGGCGGTATCGCGCTGTTCGCTGTAGCCGCGATCTGGGCCAGCGGCATCAGTGGCGGCTCATTTACGCAGCCTGCCGCACTTACGAATTTCGAGGCGTTGCTCGCCTCCGTCGCCTTCTCGATCCTTGCCTTCAAGGGATTCACCACGATCACCAATAGCGGCGGTGAGATCGTGGATCCGCACAGGAATGTCGGACGTACGATTATCATCTCGATCGCCGTATGCATCGTGGTCTATCTGCTTGTCGCTGTGGCTGTCGGGTCAAGCCTCACGATCCCACAGATCGCCGAAGCACGCGACTACTCGCTCGCGGCGGCGGCGCGTCCGGCACTGGGGGAGCTGGGCTTCTATTTCACTGTTGCGATTGCAATTGCCGCGACCACGTCGGGCGTGATTGCAAGCGTTTTTGCCGTCTCACGGATGCTCACCATGCTGACCGAGATGAAGATGATCCCGCACAGTCATTTTGGCATGAGCGGCGGGATCCGCAGCCACATGCTGGTCTACACCGTGGTTATCGCAGGCACGCTTGCGGTTCTATTCGACCTGTCCCGGATCGCTTCGCTGGGGGCGTTTTTCTACCTGATTATGGACATGCTCGTTCACTGGGGCGTGTTTCGCCGTCTGCGCGGTGAAGTCGGCGCACGTGCATCGATCCTGCTCGCGGCACTCGCGGCCGATGCGGTCGTGCTGGTCGCATTTACCTGGGTGAAACTAAAGAGCGATCCGGCGGTCGTTGCCTACGCAGTGCTGGGGATTGCAGCCGTCTTTCTGGCC
Source organism: Erythrobacter sp. (assembly GCF_039988855.1). Taxonomy (GTDB): domain Bacteria; phylum Pseudomonadota; class Alphaproteobacteria; order Sphingomonadales; family Sphingomonadaceae; genus Erythrobacter. The sequence continues at coordinate 150,733 of NZ_JBDXIY010000006.1, read as the reverse complement.
GAGTGGATCTACCTAGCGAAAAACGCAAACACGCCTCGCGATAGCAGCAAAAGCTCCGGGAAAGACACATGAGCACAATGGGCCTCTGGATCAGCATCAAGGTGTTCACATCATAGCCGCCTTACTCCTTGGTATCGTGTTGTTTTTGGTCGCCATTTACGCGCACCTTTCGATCCTGGGTGTCGGTCATTCTCTTGCGAGCGAGCGTCAGGATCTCTTGGCAAAGCTCACCATATCCCTCCTGGTGCTGTTTTCGCACCTGCTCGTCGCTGTCCTGTTTGCAGTAGGCTTCTGGTTGGGCGCCGAATGGGGTCTGGGGAGTTTCGACGAAACCTCCAGCATGAACTGGATGGACTATTTCTATTTCTCGCTGATCAATCTGACGACACTCGGACTGGGCGACATTTATCCAACTGATCACCTGCGGGTGATCGCAGGGATCGAAGCCCTGACCGGGTTCGCGCTTATCAGCTGCTCGGCGCAGCTTTTCTGGAAAATGATGAAGGAAGGAGAAGGTAAATGAGCCAAGATTCACATTCGGACAAGGGAGGGGGCGGCAATTACTGGCGCTTCATGGCGATGGTCTCGACCTCGACCGTCATCATGTTTTTCTTGATGTACACCAACAGCTTCGATGCCGACGACCTGTTCTGGAGCGAAACGCGTTTCTGGATGATGTTCGTCATGGGCGGCGCGATGATGATCGTGATGCTCCTTTTCATGTGGGGCATGTACAAGGACCGGACTAAGAACTTCATCATTCTGGGTGTCGGCGCGATCACCATGGCCCTGGCGCTGTGGCTGGTCCGCAGCCAGACGACGGTCGATGATACCGAATACATGGCCGCAATGATCCCGCACCACTCGATCGCCATCATGACCAGCGAGCGCGCCAGTCTGAAGGATCCCCGGGTGCGCGAACTCGCGCAGGCAATCATCGTCGCGCAGCGCCGTGAGATCGCTGAAATGAAATATCTGATCGATGATATCGAGGAGAACGGCCCAAGGACCGAAGAACGCCTGCCAGAGGAGATGCAACAATGAACAAGTTCGCATACATGACAGTGCTCGCGCTGCCGCTCGCCGCCTGCAATTCGAACACCGCACCTGGAAACGACCGTGAAGCGCAGCTGGACCCGCCTGCAACCGCGGCCCCGATCGAGAGCGCGGCCAGCGCTCTTGCCAATCTGAGTCCCGGCCTGATGCTTCCCGAGACGATGACCGATGCTGACCTTTCTGCGCTCGGCGCGGAAAATTCGTGCCAGTTCCGGCTGACCGAAGTGGCGTTCCCATCTTTCGTTTACGATGGCAACGGACGGGGCGCAATCAAGATTAACGGAAAGCTCATTCCGGTCACCGCGAGCGGTCCCGACAGCTATGCAAGCGGGGAGCTGCGTATCCAGATCCGCGTGCTAGACGACGAGGGCACTGCCGGACTGCAGATGCAGGAGCTGATCGTCGCGGCCCCAAGAGCCAAAGACGAGCTCGGATTCTGGGGCTACACGACCTGCAGCGGCGATCCCGCCTGACAAACGGATAGGCGGACACCGGTCACGTCCGGTGTCCGCTGTCCGGCAAGGACGTGCAGAAACTCATTCTAGTGCTGCACGGATTGGATCAATCAACTTCAAACCGCGGACATGAGCTCATGAGCATTTCGTCACCCATCGCCGTCTTCGGAGCCGGCGGCAAAGCCGGAACCGAAGTCTTGCACCGCGCCCGGCAGGGCGGGCTCGCAGTCCGCGCCTTCGAGCACAATCTACCCGAGCCAGGTGATCGCGTAGAAGGGGTGGAATACGTCCAGTGCGATGTGCTCAAGGATTCCTTCGCCGACCAGCTTCGGGGTTGCGGCGCAGTGATATCCGCGCTGGGGATCGGGTTCAGTCCCTCAACCGCCATAGATCCGCCACCTCTTTACACCGATGGCACGCGCCATCTTTTGGAGGCCATGCGAGAGACCGACATCACACGGATTGTCGTGATCTCGGCTGCCTTTGTAGTACACCAGCCGAGCATACCAGCATGGTTTGAACTCACCGCGCGCTCCGCCCTGTTCAACATACTCGAACAGATGCGAGCCATGGAAGACATGCTCGAGCAGGAAGTCGGCCTCGATTGGACCGCCGCGCGCCCCGGCTGGCTGCTTGATGAACCCTATACGGGTGAAGCAATCATAACGGACGAGCGCTTGGCGGAAGGTTGTTTCCGGTGCCGCCACGGCGACCTTGCTGAAAGCCTCATCGAATTCATAGCCGAGGGAACCTGGGTGAAGGCGAAGCCCGCAATCGGCCGGCCCGAAGCGGAGCGGTTTGAGGAGATGAGTGCCCTCAAAGTAGAACTCAAGTTGGATTGAACACCCCACCAGTAACCAGAGCGCAATCGGCCTGAGGGTCCCGGCTGCTGGCCATGCAACTTGCAGTAGCATCCAAAAGTGACAAGGAGACAAACGCAGCCACCGCTTTTCCAAAGACTATTAATGCTCGCAAAAAGAAATTTGCCGGCAAGAGGGAAAATATAATGGCCAGGAAGGTAGCAATTTTTGGCGCTGGTGTTGGCGGCCTGACAGCAGCTCACGAGTTTGTCCGGCGCGGATACGAGGTGTCGGTGTACGAACGCAACGACACCGCCGGTGGTTTTTTTCGCAGTACCCGCCGTGAAACCGACAACTTGCCGACCGAATATTCGTGGCATGGCTTTGGTCCTTGGTACCACAACACTTTCGATATTCTTCGCCAGATACCCTTCGATGACGAGGCATCACTGTACGACCGCATACTATCGCGCCCGATGGAATATGCCGTTGTCCCGAACCGCGTTGAAGGTGATAAGGAGACCGCCGACTTCTTTGAAAAGCCCACGGCCTTTCGCATGACGGCGTCCGACAAGATCTCACTCGCCTGGGGGATAATCAAGGCCTGGTCGGTCAATCACCGGTCGAAGCGTAACTATTCTCACGCCAACGCCGCAGCTTACTGGCAACCGCGGATGACGCCCACTGGACACAGAACGTGGAAAGCGCTGTTTGGTCCATGGATTGGGGCAGACTGGCCATATGCATCGCTGCATCACGTGGGTTTGTTTTTTGGCCGAAACATCAGGTCCGGCCCTCCGCATAAGCATCCCGCTGATGACGACGGCCCTGCCTGGGAACACCGATCGATGGGAGGATGGTCGCTCCTCAAGGGGCCAAGCAATGAAGTGTGGTTCGACAGGTGGGTCGAGCATCTTGAAGATCGAGGCGTGGTGTTTCATTGGCAGTCGCCCCTCGAAACGTTGCACTTCGATGGAGCCCAAATAGCTGGCGCAAGCCTATCTTCGGGTGATGAATTGCGTGCGGATATCTATGTCTTGGCCAGCACTCCGTTCGCGTCTTCTGAAATCGTAGAGCGAACGCCTGTTTTGTTGGTTGACCCCCAGTTGGCGAAACTGAGGCCGCTAATCCAGGACGGCCCGCACACTCAGGTTTCCTTTCGTATCGCCTTCGCTGAACGCATGGCTTGGCCGCGCGAACGGACCGCGATCGCGCTGACTGATTCTCCCTTCAACATCACGCTCTTCGCAAATGAGCAATCTTGGCCTTCCCACATCGATCTAGGCGAGGAGGTGCAATCGCTCTGGACGTGCACCGCCTGTGTCGCGACCGTTCCGGGCATTGTCCACGGCAAGCCGCTTCGCAACTGTACCAAAAGCGAATTCATGGACGAAGTTCTCGCCCAGATACGCGCATCGGAAGCGCTGGACGGAATGATCCGAAGGGCGAATGGCGGTCGCGGCCTTGAGGAGTTTGCAATCCTTAAGGCCGAAGTCTGGGACGAATGGGAATTCGACCCTTCCGGCATCACGCCAGAGCAGCCCAAATGGGTGACCACCACGAACACCCGGGACCATCGGCCCTGTCAGGCGACATCGCTACCAAACCTTGTCTTGGCGGGTGCCCATACGGAAACCGAGGCAGATATCTGGAGCATTGAGGGAGCGGTTGAAAGTGGTCGCCGTGCTGCGAAAATCTTCGAGCCTGAAGTAGTAGTTAAGCTGCAGCACAAGCCTCTCGCGCTCAAGTTCACATCATGGATCGACGATGCATTTTTTGCCCTGCGGCTGCCACATGTGCTGTCGGTGATCGGAGCACTCGTCGGCGCTGTCCTCGTGATCGGTTTGTATGAGCTGATTGTGCGGAGTTGATTGCAAGTGGAACCCGGTTGCGCGGCATAGGTTCGAAAGATATAACTAGAACGCTCAGAGGAGAGCTACCATGGATCGCGCCAAGATTGACAATGACCTTTCAGTACTGAATTTTCCGCCTGAAGCGCACGACATGCAAAATCTTGCAGAGGCTGGCTTCAAGGCGGTCGTCAATCTGAGACAGGCAGGCGAGCAAGGGGAAAAGCTTAGCCCGCAGGCCGAAGCGGAAGAAGCGCGCGAAGCCGGCCTCGAATATCTTCACTATCCCGTCTCGCCGCCCGATCTGACGGCGGCAAAGGCGAAGGGTCTTGCAGTTCGGCTCGAACAGCTTCCCGGTCCCGTGGCCATTCATTGTGCAAGTGGCCGCCGGGCCAGCTTGATGGGGCTTGCATCGTGGGCGCATCAGAACAATTGCGATGCATCCGCCGCTACGGATCGCGGGCGGGAATCGGGCTTGGACATCAGCGAAGCCGAGCTGTCGCCAATGCTCGTAGAAAGCGAGGCCCAAGGGTGATTTTCAGACAGCTTATCGAGCGGGAGTCCTCTACCTATACCTATCTGATCGGATGCGAGAACACGGGTGAGGCGGTTCTGCTCGACCCCGTCATCGAGACGTGCGACAGGGATCTGAAAGCCGTCGCGGCATTGGGTCTCAACCTGTCCTTCACGCTCGACACGCATATCCACGCTGACCACATCACGGGTGCATGCCGACTGCGCAGTCTGACAGGGTGCAAGGTCGCTTACCCTGCCGATGACAATATCTCATGTGCGGATGTGGAAGTGAGCGAAGAGGCGCCCCTAGCGGTAGGCGACCTGACCATCCGCGCGCTGTTTACACCCGGCCACACTGACAAGCATCACTGCTATCTGATAGAGCAGGGCGGGCATAGGCAGATCTTCTCAGGTGACGCGCTGCTGATCGATGGCTGCGGCCGCACCGATTTCCAGAACGGCGATTCCGAAACCCTTTACAGGTCTGTCCGCGAAAAGCTGTTCGCCCTCCCGGAAGACACGCTGGTCTATCCAGCTCATGATTATTCTGGTCGCCGCGTTTCGACGATCATGCAGGAACGCACACGCAATCCCCGCTTGAATGACGATGTTTCGCTTGCCGAATTCCAGCAAATCATGGCCGATCTTGACCTGCCCTATCCCAAGAAGATCGACGTGGCCGTGCCTGCCAATCTGAAATGCGGAGATTGCGTCGAAGAAGCGGTTGAGCAATTGCATGAGCTCGGCGGGAAGTCGCCGCAGGGATAGGTTGGCCTGCCATAGATCGCACGAAAGCCTGCGCCGGTTATTGCGCGCTATCCGCGCGCACCCATCATTTGATCGAACTGGGAGACGATCACCAGAACCATGTCTGGATGGCAAATCGAACTGCTATGCTTCGGGATCGATGAGTTTTTCCAAATCCGTCGAAATCAAGATCGCCTTGGATCCGCTCGATAACGGAAACGCTTCCCCTCAAACCTTGCCAGGCAGCATCAGCCTGCATGACATGGCAGGCCGAAAAGCGTCTGGAACCATCGTTGCGCAATGGCCCATCGAATCTCTACGCTGGCTTCAGCTATCGCATCAAACGGAGCATACATGCGAGTGGCGTTCTCTCAGAGCATGAGACTACATAAATGCTTTCATAAGAGTTGGCTCGAACAAGCCCCAAGCGGCAGCGATGAAGGTCAACGCAGTTGCAACTAGGAGCATAATTATCTGAGGGTTCAAGAACCATTTATGTGCGGCTTGGGAATCGCAATGACATTTGCGCCGATATTTCCGTAGAAAAATGAGCCAACTAGCCGCCACCGCAATCATCGAAAGGGCGGTCATTGGCCAGTGAAGCGAGCCCAGAGGCGTCAAAATACTGCTCAAGCTCGCACTTAATCCGGCAGCGGCCAGCACCAACGGTAGAATGCAGCAAGAGCAAGCTGCCAAAACAGCAGCCGAACTGCTTATGACACTCACAAAGGCGGTCTTGCCTTCATTCAAAGGAAATGTCTCGACAGCATTAATCTGTTTAGCCATGGAACGACTAGTCGCCACGGGCGGCCCTTAACCACATGTGATCTTTAAATAGATCTGCCATAGTACTCTTTCGACCAGAGGCTTTCCAAGCAAGGGTTCTTCGTATTTCGCGAATGTGGCATAGCCTTCAACCAATTGAAGGTCGAGGTCAATTGCGTCCCAACTTTCTGGCAGCTCCTGAAGCCCGCATTACGCAGCCCTGGTGTCCTAGGTTGCTGGACACCGCAGTCCTTTGGCCAGCATAGCTGCGCCCAACACCCATTGTACCAGAAAGACGGAACCCCGCGCCCAGGGTTGGGTCAAGCGCGGGGTTCCTGAACGGCCCCGGGACACCTGCGACCCGCAGGGCTCGGGGGGAGACGGGGCCGCCATTCTATTAACGAGGAGCAATCCGGCCGGGAACGGATTTGGTTGTTCGCTGCACCTGAGCGTTCACGTTTTTTGCAAATCCATAATTCGAACGGATAGATCCACTCGTAGATGTGGCGACGCACGCAAAACTTAGCATGAGCATGCTGCATTCTCGCCAACACTCAATCGCCGGTCACCTGCTCGCTCAATCAGTCGAGCGGTTCTGGGATCACGCGCAAATACGGTTTCTTTTCGTCCCAGCCAGCAGGGTATTTTGCTTTCGCATCCTCGTCCGACAAGGAAGGCGGGATGATCACGTCATCACCTTTTTGCCAATTGACCGGCGTCGCGACGCCCTTGCGTTCGGTGAGCTGAACCGAATCCAGCAGCCGGAGCACTTCATCGAAATTCCGCCCGCTGCTCATCGGATAAAGCAGCATGGCACGAATTTTCTTGTCTGGGTCGATGATATAGACAGCGCGGACGGTGGCATTGTCGGCTGCGGTTCGCCCCTCCGCATTGCCCGTTTCGTCGGCCGGCAGCATGTTATAAAGCTTGGCGACCTGAAGGTCGCTGTCGCCGACCACGGGATAGTCGACCTTATTTCCGCTCACCTCCTCGATATCGGGAAGCCAATCGCGATTATCCTGGCTGCTGTCGACCGACAGGCCGATAATCTTAGTGCCGCGTTTGGCAAATTCCTCGCCGAGCCCGGCCATGTAACCAAGCTCGGTCGTGCAAACCGGTGTAAATGCCTTGGGATGGGAAAAGAGGATTGCCCAGCTGTCACCCATCCAATGATGGAAGTGAATGCTGCCTTGTGTGGTCTGAGCTGTGAAGTCGGGGGCTGTCGAGCCAATTGAAAGGGTCATGTAGATACTCCTATTTATCTTGTGGGAACTCAGGGCTCATTACTAGCGATGCTCTGAGAAGAATGCGGGTCCGACCTCGTCTTCATCCTGTTCCTCAAAGATGGGCACCAGATCCGCTTTGCTCGGGTCAACCGGTCATACGACAAACCGATCCCAGCCAGCATAATGCTCACCGCTACGCTTGCCTTGAGGCAGGCTCAGTCCGATCAAGAGCAGGCCGGCCACAACCGACGCCACCGTTCCGGCAGACGACGCCCCCGCAAGGAGGAATGGCGCCGCGACAAGCCAGGCACCGAATGCAGCATTGATGAAGCGGAGGGCGCGCGCGACTTCCGCAGTCGCGATGATTGCCACCGTAATCACCAAAGCACCCACCACGTGATCGCTGTTAGCCATCGCGCCCTCGCTGCCAAGCGTGATCCTTGTCAGCATCAGCCAGGCTCCCAGAGCCGTGCTGGCCATCAGGGTCCAGGGGAAGGTCACGCCGCGCACCGTGTTGTTCCAGATCGAGCGCGCATCGGTCATATAGTCGGTATCGTCGATTTCGCCGTGTGACACTGCGCCGCCCTTGAAGAAGGTTCGGATAAGCGGTTTGCCTTCCTTTTTCGACCAGTAGAGATACTGTCCCATGGCGATGACCTCATCGAGCGAGAACGGGATCATGATGAGCATCGCAAGGGCAGCGATCAGAGCCGGCGTACTCCACGTTCCGATCATGATCGGCTGAATGATCACGAAGTAGATACTGACCACGCCCAGCGGAATGACCAGAATGCCGAAAAAGGTGACCATCCACGGCATCGTGCGCCAGCGCGCGCGGGTTCCCATGACCGCCATCAGGATTTCGAGCACATAGCTGACCGCGCCAAGCCCGGCATCCGGGATCGGCCAGGCCTTGGATACATCCGAAGTGATGATTTCCTCGGTCCCGTTCTTGGGATCGGCGAGCGATCCGGAAAAAAACGGTTCCCACGCCACATCGATATGGCCAAGCTGGTAGGAGGTGAGCATGCGCGATATCAACAGGCCGATAATGCCCATCGCAACAATCGGGAATCGCTGGGCATCTGTCGAGGGACTGTAGGTCCACCCGGGCGGGATGGACTTCTTGTCCATCATCCCTTCCATGCTCATGCCGGGCATCATTGGCACCAGCACCGAAAATGCGATCGCCAGTGTACCGACAAGCAGATTGGTCAGATATTGGGCCGCGCTCGGACTCCAGAAGAACAAGGGCGCGAAAAGCAGCCAGATGCCGATGAAGGCTGTCGCCCACTGTCCGAACCAGGCGGTGCGCTTCGAAAGCGACATCGCGCCGAAGATCATCAATACGATCCCGCTCAGCATATCGCTTAGGGCAAGAGCGTTGGCCCGCCATTCGATCGATGGCAAACCCCGCTCCAGAGTGACCGCTACGACCGACGCACGGGCAGTATCGGCGGATACGACGTCATAGACACCCGGACTTGCAGCGAGCCACAGGCCGAGCCCGATGACAGCAAACTGCGTCCAGCGGGTACCACGCTGGGGGCCGTCCATGTCGTGCATGTCGCCGTCCATCTGGTGCCCATCATGAGCCATATCGGTGTCATGCGATTGGGGCCGCGCCGGTTCGGTCTTCCCTGCATCCGAACTCTTTGGATGCCAAGCCACGCGGGACGTGTTCAGCTTATTCGTTTCGTACCAGTCCTGCGGGTCGGCTTTCAACGCGTCGATGATGGTCGGAAGCGTGTCGCGGAGCGAATGTTCTGGCTCCCACCCCAACAGGTTCCGGGCACGGGAGATATCAAGGATGTAGTGAGCATTGGCATCATCGACCATCCATTGCTTGATGAATCCGTCATGGCCAAGGACTTCTTCCTCGATCCACGTGCCCAGTTTCGCCACGCTCTTTGGAATGCGCACTGTCGTCCATTCCTCGCCGTGGATCCGGCAATGGACGATGTCCTGAATCTCGGCGTAGCCCAGCGTTTCGGGCTCGCCGACAAGTATCGGCGTCTCGCCCTCGAGGTCAGCGCGACGCGCGATAGTCTGCTCGACCGCCTTGGTCAGATCTTCAAGATGCAGTGCCGACTGCGCAGCGCACAACATGCCCGGATACAGATGCGCCGACACGCGGTGCTCATACACGCCGGCAATCTGCTCGGCGAGAAAGGCGGAATGCCCCTCGTCGTCGTAGACCCCGGCAAACCGCAGGAATACAACCGGAATGTCGCCACGGTTCTCGCGCAGTACCTGTTCCGCATCGGCTTTCGACTGGGGGTAAGGCCAGGTTGGTCCGAGCGGGCTCGATTCGTCGATACGTACGCCCGGCAGCGGTTTGGGCTCGTGTACAAGCATTGAGCTTGCATAGATGAACTGTTCGATGTCGAAGGCCTGCAGCGCCGTGATCAGTCGGCGTGAACCCTCAACGTTGACCTTCTCGTAGAGAGGATTGGGCTCGCCGGTGATATCGAAATAGGCGGCCAGATGGATACAGGCAGCAAGCTCGTTTCCGAAATCGCCCCTGACCTTTTCGAGGGCAGCAGCCACGGACGCGTCATCGCCGAGATCCATGGAATAGGAGGCTGTGAGATCGGGATTGTCCTCGACGGGAGACCGGTCGAGACCAATGACGCGATATGCGCTGCCAAGGCGCTGCGTCAGCGCGCGGCCAATATATCCGTTCGCGCCAGTAATCAGAACGATACGCCTGTCCATGGGAGTGCCCTCGATTTAATAGCCGGAAGATGTTCCACTTCCGTACGAAGCAGACGGCAGCCGCCCCCTTTCAAAGAGCGGCTGCTGTATATCGTCGCCCTAACAACAGCCGGAGGATTTCCCATCTGCGCGTGATTGGGAAACTTCCTGCACGAGCTCGGCCGTCTTTGCATCGTTACCGGTACGGGCGACATCGGCTTGCGAAACCATGCCGCAGCATTTCCCGTCATCGTCGATAACCGGGACACGGCGAACCTGGTTTTTTTCCATGGACGCCAGACAGTCTTCCAGAGAGGTATCGGGGGTAACGCTCACGACCGACCGGGTCATCACGTCTCCGACGCGTGTCTCCGCCGACATTCCCTCGCCCACAGCCCGGCAACACACGTCGCGATCGGTGATCACACCGACAAGACCACCATCATCGTCGACGACCGGAATTTGCCCACAATCATTGTCGACCATGAGCCTGGCAGCGTCCTGAAGGCTTTGGTCTTCCTTGCAGCATGCCGGATCGCTAGTCATTATTTCGCTGGTTTTCATCTGTTTCTCCAAAGGTTTGGCGTTCCGTTCGATGGGAAGCCGCATCCGCCTAAGGAACTTTGGGAGACGTGACCGCCGCATCGAATCGTCGGGTTCTGCAAACCTAGTGCTTACCATCGTTGGAAGGTCAAGGCCGGCTTGCGAGATTCCATTCTTCCAACAATTCGTCGCCAGGTCGGTTTCCACCCCCAAGGCTGAAAAGACTAAGCATGGGTTTGTTTCAATTGATTGCCCGAGAGCAGCCACGTGCATAGCCCGTCCCCAGCGAGGCCGATCCAATGGTTTAAGCTCTGTCTACTCCTTGGCCCCCAAGAACCGGAAGCTTCAAGCCCCGCAACCGCAGAGCATTCCCGATCACCGAAACCGATGACAGGCTCATCGCTGCCGCAGCGATCATCGGGTTCAGCAGCAAGCCGGTAAAGGGAAACAACACACCTGCGGCAACCGGAATGCCCAGCGTGTTGTAGGCGAAGGCAAAGAACAGGTTCTGTCGGATATTGCGCATGGTCGCGCGCGACAGGACAATCGCCTGCACCACGCCGGTCAGATCGCCGCGCACCAGCGTGACGCCGGCGCTCTCGATCGCCACGTCGGTGCCGGTGCCCATGGCGATGCCGACATCGGCAGCCGCCAGCGCAGGCGCATCGTTGATCCCGTCGCCGGCCATCGCAACACGGCGTCCGTCGGACTTCAGCCTCTCGACCTCGCGATGCTTGTCTTCGGGCGAGACATTGGCGTGCACTTCGTCGATGCCCATTTCCCGCGCGACTGCTTCAGCAGTTCCCCGGCTGTCGCCTGTCAGCATGACCACGCGAATGTTGCGCGCATGTAATGCGGCGATGGCGTTGGCGCTTGTCGGCTTGATCGGATCGGCCACGGCGATGCGACCGGCGGGCCGCCCGTCGAACGCCACGAACATCACCGTTTGCCCCTGAGAGCGACCGCTTTCCGCCGAGCCAAGCCAGGTCTCGTCTTCGACCCCAACACGCCGCATCATCTTCTCGTTGCCGATTGCAACGCGGCGGGCACTAACAGTCGCCTCGACGCCTTCCCCCGTGGTAGAAGCCAGGTTCGTTGCGCTGGCCGGCGACACCCCGCGCGCCCGCGCGCCCTCGACGATTGCGTGAGCAAGCGGATGTTCGCTGCCCATCTCGACGCCCGCGACCGCGGCAAGGAACTCGGTTTCATCGATGCCTTCAACCGGATGAACGGCCACCAGGTCGGGTTTACCCATCGTCAGCGTCCCGGTCTTGTCGACTACCAGCGTGTCGATCTTTTCCAGCGTTTCCAACGCCTCGGCATTACGGATCAAAATGCCGTGCTGCGCGCCCTTGCCGGTGCCGGTCATGATCGACATCGGCGTAGCGAGGCCGAGAGCGCATGGACAAGCGATAATCAGGACCGCGATGGCATTGACGAGTGCATAGGCGAGTGCTGGGGCAGGACCCCAAATCGACCAGACGATAAAACTGGCGATTGCGATAACGACGACTGCAGGTACGAACCATGCGGTTACTTGATCGGCCAAACGCTGTATCGGCGCCCGGCTACGCTGTGCTTCGGCAACCATCTGCACGATTTTGGACAGCATCGTGTCCTTGCCGACATTGATAGCCTGCATAATGAAGCCGCCGGTCTGGTTCACAGTGCCACCGATAACCGTGTCGCCAGCGAATTTTGCCACGGGCAGCGGTTCGCCGCTGATCATGGATTCGTCTATCGCACTCGATCCTTCCTCGATTTCGCCATCAACCGGAACCTTGTCGCCTGGCCGCACGCGCAAGCGATCCCCTGTTGTCAGCTCATCGAGAGGAACTTCGCGTTCATCGCCCTCACCAAAGATCTTGACGGCGCTGGGCGGGGCAAGCTCAAGAAGCGCTCTAAGGGCACTTGAAGTCGAACCACGCGCTTTCAACTCCAACACCTGGCCAAGGAGGACGAGCGTGGTAATAACCGCGGCAGCCTCAAAGTAGACGCCGACGCGCCCTGATTGGTCGCGGAACGCTGCAGGAAAAATGTCCGGTGCTACCGTCGCTACAACGCTGAAGAAATAGGCGATCGCCACGCCGAACCCGATCAGCGTAAACATGTTCAGATTGCGGGTTTTCACGGATTGGATGGCGCGAACGAAGAACGGCCAGCCGCCCCACAGGACAACGGGTGCCGCCAATAGCAACTGAGCCCATTGCGCCCAGACTGGCTCGATCAGACGTTCGAAACTAATCCCTGGGATGAGATCGCCCATTGCATACGCAAACAGCGGTATGGTGAAGAGCGCACTCCACCAGAAGCGGCGACGCATATCGACAAGCTCGGGATCAGGCCCGTCGTCGAGACTGACGGTTTCAGGCTCGAGCGCCATGCCGCAGATCGGGCAAGACCCGGGCCCCGGTTGACGTATCTCGGGATGCATCGGGCAGGTGAAAATCGTACCCTCCGGCACGTCCTCCACCGCGTCGAGATGCGCTCCTGAGAGATAAAGCTCCGGATCAATCTCGAATTTGTCGAGACAGCGCGACGAGCAGAAATAATGCTCAGAGCCCTCGTAGCAGGCCATGTAGTTGGCGCCTTCGATTGTAACGCTCATTCCGCAGACCGGATCGATCGCTGTGCCTTCAATAACGCTTTCTTTCTTGCTCATGACCAGCCCTTCCTAGCTTTTCGCCACAACGAACTGCCCCATCATTCCGGCATCCTCGTGCTCGAGAATGTGGCAGTGATACATATATGGCAGGTCCGGGTCCGTGTGTTCCTCGAACCGTAATAGCAGGCGCACTTGCTCGCGCGGGTCGACAATAACCGTATCCTTGTAACCAGTCTCCAATGGCGGCGGAGTGCGGCCGTTGCGGTCGATCACGCGGAACTGCGCGTTATGAATATGAAAGGGATGCGCCATCATCGAGGCATTGGCGATTTCCCAAATTTCCCAATGACCGACGGGCACCCGCTCGTTGATGACATTCATGTCCATGCTGGCACCATTGATGGACATCCCGCCGCCCATCATGCCCATATCGAGCACGAACCGCCGGGTTCGCACTGCAAGAGAAGGGTCGAGTGCCGGTAGCGCGGCAAGCTGCGGCGGCAGATTCCTTCGCGGCGAGGGGCCGGCGGGCCTGATATCGAGGACACGGAACGGCTCGTCCATCTCGGTATCGTCGCGGCGTCGGCCCATCATACCGCCGCCCATCATGCCGCCGCCATCGCCCATCATGCCCATCGAATTGTCAGGACTGGTCGCCAGAAGACTGAGTGGGCGCCCCTCGGAAAGATCGACGAGGATCTGCGCCCGCTCACCTGGTGCCAGCCTGAGCGAGCGAACCGGATGCGGACGCTCCAGCAGGCCACCATCGCTGGCGATGAACTGCATGGTCTGACCACCGGATAGCGAGAAATCGTAGAAACGAGCGTTCGATCCATTGAGGATCCGTAGGCGTAATTGGCCAGTCCGCGCGTCAAACACCGCGTTGTGCGTGCCATTGACGTAGATACGATCCCCGCGCACGCCCATCATTTGCGCATGCATGTTCTGCGGATAGAGGAGCTTGCCGGAGTTATCGAGCAAGCGGTCCTGAACGATAAGCGGAATGTCATCCACGCCGTATTCGCTCGGCAGGTCCAGCGCGTCCTCTTCATCATCACGAACATAGATCGGAGCGGCAAGACCAGCATAGACCTGCGGTCCCGTGCCGCGATGCAGGTGCGAATGATACCAATAGAGAGAGGCACGCTGGCGAACTTCGAAAGATGGGCTCCAGCGGGCGCCGGGGCGGATCAGCTGGTGCGGCCCGCCGTCCGCAGCGGCGGGAAGTTCGAACCCGTGCCAATGAACCGTTGCTCCTTCGTCCAGGCCGTTGTCGACATGCAACCGGACGCGCTCGCCGCGGCGCATCTCCAATGTCGGACCGAGATAAGGCGCGTTTACACCGATCGTAGGCGAAACGACCCCGGGAACGAATTCCTTCTGCCCTGCGGATATCGACAGTCGAAAGACCCGTTCGCCTTGTTCGACAATTCCCTGATCGAGCTTGGGAATGGCGAGCGAATTGGCTCCGGCCCCATCGGCACCAAGCAGCGAACTTCGCGCTTCGCACGCAGACAAGGGAAGAGCCATGAGGCCCGCAGCCGCTGTGCCGGCCCGTCCCAGCAAGGCACGTCGGTTTAGGCTGGATGCGTTCGCCCACTGGTCCATTTCACTTGCTCCGGAGATATTTAATCAGCGCAGCGATGCCCAACACAAGAAGGATGGTCAGCAATAAGCAGAACAGACCCATGATCCCCATCATGGCTGCTGGCATGTCACCGTTCATCATCGTACTTCTCCTATCATACCGGCCCCGGGGATACGGTCCGGGGCCGGCTCGCAAATTACTTCTTGGTGATCGAAGTGATCGTGTTGCCGCCTTCACCGGTAGTGAATTCGAACGAGATCGCGTCACCAACCGCCACGTCCTGACGCAGCTGTTCGTCGGCTTCGAACCCCATCGTCATGGCGGGCCATTCAATCTCGGGGACAGCGCCGTGGTCGACGGTGATCGTTCCCGCGTCGGCGTCGATGGCGGTGACGGTTCCTTCGGCGCTGGCGGTCTGCATCGCGCCGTCCGATCCCATCATCGCCATGTCGCCATCGTCCATAGACATCTGGTCATCTGCCATCTGCCCGTCCGCCATCGGCATTTCGTCCATCGCTTCGGTATTGTCGCCGGAATCGCAGGCAGCGAGTGCCAGCGGCGCTGCCAATAGGGTCACGAGGGTTGTAATACGCATTCTTCTTCTCCTTCAGAGGGTTTGGACCGTTTGGTCCGGGGGCGCCGCATCAACAGATATGCAGCGGGAAGTACGAACATCGAGAGCAGGGGAGCAGTGATCATCCCGCCAATCATCGGGGCCGCGATACGGCTCATCACCTCGGACCCGGCGCCGGTGCCGATCAGGATCGGAAACAGTCCGGCAAGAATGACCGCTACGGTCATCGCCTTGGGCCGCACGCGCAACAACGCGCCTTCGCGGATCGCCTGATCAACCTCATCTTCCGAAGGGTTGGGAGGGCGTTCCTCCAGCGCCGCTTTCAGGTAGATCAGCATGACCACGCCGAACTCTGCCGAAACACCGGCAAGAGCGATAAAACCGACAGCAGTCGCGACCGACTGGTTGTAGCCGAGCATATACAGAAGCCAGAACCCGCCGGTCAGCGCGAAAGGCAATGTACCCATGATCAGCAGCGCCTCATCGAAGCGGCGGAAGATCAGATAGAGCAGCAGGAAAATGATCGCGAGCGTCGCCGGGATAACGATCTTCATACGCTCGGCAGCGCGAGTAAGATATTCGAACTGCCCAGCGTAGGATATGCTGACGCCCGCCGGAAGATCGACTTCTGCCGCGATCGCCTCCTGCAGATCGCTGACGACCGAAGTGAGATCTCGTCCGCGAACATCGATATAGACATAGCTCGTCGGTCGACCCTGCTCGCTTTTGAGCATGGGCGGCCCGCTACTTACGCTAATTTGCGCTACGCTACCCAGCGTGATCTGCTGCCCTGACGGTGTCAGGAGAGGAAGCGCTCTGAGTTCGCCCACGCTGTCGCGGATTTCGCGCGGATAACGCACATTGATCGGATAACGTGCCAGCCCTTCGACCGTGCGTGCGACATTGGCGCCGCCGATCGCGCCAGATACGATCATTTGAACGTCGTCGATGTTGAGGCCGTATCGGGCAGCAGCCAAGCGATCGATATCAACGTCGACATAGCGCCCGCCCGACAATCGTTCGGCCAGGGCTGAGCTCACGCCCGGCACCTGCTTCCCGACCTGTTCTATAGCCTGCGCCACCCGGTCGATATCGCTAAGATCCTCACCCGAAACCTTGACCCCGATCGGGCTCTTGATCCCGGTCGCGAGCATGTCGATCCGGTTGCGGATCGGTGGCACCCACACATTGGCCAGACCCGGCACCTGTACCACGCGGTCGAGTTCCTCGACCAGCATGTCGGGTGTCATACCTTCACGCCATTCGTCGCGCGGTTTGAACTGGATGGTGGTTTCGAACATCGTCAATGGCGCTGGATCAGTCGCCGTGTCGGCACGGCCCGCCTTGCCGAATACCGTTTCGACTTCAGGCACTGATTTGATCAAGCGGTCGGTCCGCTGGAGGAGCGCAGAAGCCTGCCCGGGAGACAGGCCTGGAAGCGCACTGGGCATGTAGAGCAGATCACCCTCGTCGAGCGGCGGAAGAAACTCGCCACCAAGCCGGGTAAAGGGGACGAGTGTCGTCGCGAAGACCAGCGCCGCAATGACCAGCGTTGCCTTCGGCCGGCGCATTACCCAGTCCAGACCCGGACGATAGGCGCGGGTCAGGCCCCGGTTCAGGATGTTCTTGTCTTCGGGCGGAATCTTGCCGCGGATCATCCAGCCCATCAACACAGGGACCAGCGTAATCGAAAGGATTGCTGCACCGGCCATGGCATAGGTCTTGGTGAAGGCGAGCGGCGCAAACAGCCTGCCCTCCTGCGCCTGGAGGGTGAACACGGGAATGAAGGACAAGGTGATGATCAGCAGGCTGTAGAACAGCGCCGGGCCAACCTCCTTCGCTGCATCCCCGATGACCCGCCAGCGTTCGTCGCCCGCCAGCACGCTGTCGGGGTTTTCATGCGTCCAGCGCTCAATATGCTTGTGAGCATTCTCGATCATGACGATCGCGGCATCGACCATCGCGCCGATCGCGATGGCAATGCCTCCAAGCGACATGATGTTGGCGTTGACCCCTTGAAAGCGCATGACCACGAAAGCGGCGAGCACACCCAGCGGTAATGTAACGATGGCAACCAGCGCCGAACGTACATGCCACAGGAACAAGGCGCATATCAGGCCTACGACTATGAACTCCTCGGCCAGCTTGGTGGTGAGATTCTTGACCGACGCATCGATCAGTTGCGAGCGGTCATACGTGGTAACGATCTCCACGCCGTCGGGCAGGCTTTGCTGAAGCTGTTCGAGCTTCGCCTCGACCGCGGTGATTGCGGATCGCGCGTCGGCCCCTTGACGCAAGATCACCACCCCGCCGGCGACCTCGCCCTGACCGTTGAGCTCCGCTATCCCGCGCCTCAGCTCGGGTCCGATCTGGATGGTCGCTACGTCGCCCAACGTCACCGGGACTCCTCCACTTGCGACTTGCAAGGGGATCGCCCGAAAATCATCGAGGCTGCCAAGATAGCCGGATGAGCGCACCATATATTCGGCTTCGCCCATCTCGACGATCGAGCCGCCCGCTTCCTGGTTGGAAGCCCGAACCGCCTGCACGACGTCGGCATGCGTCACACCGAGCGATGCCATCCGATAGGGTTGCAGGACAATCTGATACTGCTTGACCATACCGCCGATACTGGCGACTTCGGCAATGCCGGGAATGGTCTTGAGCTCGTAGCGCAGGAACCAGTCCTGCAGACTCCGTAGACCCGCCAGATCGTTGCCACCGGTTCGGTCGACGAGCGCGTATTCGTAGATCCAGCCTACACCTGTGGCGTCGGGGCCGAGGCTGCTCTCCACGCCTGCGGGAAGCTGCCCTTGCACTTGGTTGAGATATTCGAGCACGCGCGAACGCGCCCAGTAAAGGTCAGTCCCGTCCTCGAAAATGACATAGACATAGCTGTCACCAAAGAACGAGTATCCGCGCACGGTCTTGGCTCCGGGTACGGAGAGCATCGTCGTCGCCAGCGGATAAGTGACCTGATCCTCGACGAGCCGGGGCGCCTGACCGGGATAATTTGAGCGAATAACCACCTGAACGTCGGATAGGTCAGGCAGTGCATCCACAGGCGTGGTCCGCACGGCCCAGAACCCCGCGAGCGCGATGGCGATCGAAGCCAATACGATGAACATGCGATTGGCGATCGAGCTTTCTATTATGCGCGCGATCATTGGTCGCCTGCCTTCCTGATGCCGGTGAGGCGTGGGCCGTCCGTTCCCTGTACGAACTGGAACGAGACGCGGTCGCCGCGCTTGAAGCCGCGCACCTGCGCTGCCCCCTCGGTCGCGAACGTCATTGTCATCGCCGGCCATTCGAGCGCGGCAACGGGCCCGTGCCGCAAGGTGATATTGCGGGCAGTTATACGCTCGATAGTGCCGCTTGCCCGGTAGGTGCGCGGCTCGTCAGCATCGTCCTGCGTTTCGCTTGCACCCGCGGCCGTCGGCACTTCGTCGATGCCGCGGACATCGAGCCCCGCGAGACTGGCTTCGGAATCAAGCAGGAACTGGCCCGATGTGACTACTTCCTCGCCCGGCGCGAGGCCCGCGAGTATCTCGGTCCGACCGCCCGCTTCACGGCCAATCTGCACCTCGGCAGGGCGATAGCCACCCTCGTCCTGCGCCAGCATCACGATCGTGCGTTCGCCAGTGCGGATAATTGCTTCGGAAGGAATTAACACCGCTTCGCGGCGAGCCGGAGAAAGCGAAACCTGTGCGAACATGCCAGGACGCAGTCGAAGGTTGGGATTGCGCAGTTCGGCCCTAACGGTGAGCGTTCGACTGGCCTCCTGTGCGCTGGGCAATATCGCAGTAATCCGCCCCGCGAAACGTTCCCCCGGATAAGCAGTTAAAGTCGCGCTTACGGGCTGGCCAACCCGTACGTCGGCGGCAAGGATTTCGGGAAGCGCCGCTTCCAGCCAGATCGGATTGAGTCCGGTGATTTCGGCCAAGGTCTGGCCCGCGCTCACGCTCATTCCCGGTCGCACACCGAGCATGGTAACTGCGCCCGAAGAAGGCGCCGTAATCGTCAGGGTGGAACGTGGGCGACCACTGCGCGCGACCGACGAGATTACGCCATCAGGCATTCCAAGAAGCCGCAACCGTTCGCGCGCCGCGCGAGTAAGCGCTTCATCGCCGGTCGCGGCGACCGCCAGATATTCCTGCTGCGCGCCGCCCCATTCGGGAATCAGCAAATCCACCAAAGGGGTACCCTGTCTAATGATGTCATCGGGCGCATGGCCATAGGTTCGTTGCACGAAGCCGCTGGCGCGGGGCTGCACGATCGACACCTCCCGGGCATTGTAAGCGAGTGTGCCGGTGACGTTCGTCTCGGGTTCGAGCACGCCCATTTCCGCTTCGGCCGTTCGAATGCCGAAATTCTGCACGAGCTGCGGATCGATGCTGACGCCCCCCGCTCCGGCACTGTCTCCACCGGCGCATTTCGGGACCAGTTGCATGTCCATGAAAGGCGACTTGCCCGGCTCGTCGAAGCGCTGATCAGGCACCATCGGATCGTACCAGTAGAGCACTTCCTCGCAGCCTGCTCCCGCTGCGGCGCTGTCTCCGGTCGAAGCACCGGAGGAACCTTCCCCAAGCTGGGCGATGCCGTAGCCGGCGCCGAGGCTCACAAGTACTATGCCGGCTGCAAGCGTGTAGGACTTTTGGCGAGGGGTGAGTTTTTGCCAGGCGGCTTTCATTGCATGTGCTCCCGGTAGGTAAGTCGCAAAGTCGCGGCGGCTTCGACCGTCGCTTCTTCGCGTTCGAGGATTTCCAGTTCGAGTAGAGCCAAGGCTGTCCGGGCCTCGATGACGTCGATCAGATCGGCGCGACCTGCAGCAAAACTCGCCATTTCAAGGTCTGCCCTGTCACGAGCGAGGGGCAATAGTTCCTCGCGGGCACGCTGCCATTGGCGCGCCGCGCTGCGCCAGGCAGCGAGATCGGCCGCGAACTGGGCTTCAAGTTCGCGTAGCTCGTCCGCGCGCTCGGCCAGCGCCGCAGCCGCTTGCGCTTCGGCCGCGGCAATGCGTGGCTCCTGCCGCCGACCGGCGAAGATCGGCAATGTTACCGAACCCATGACCGAGACGACATTCCCGAAATCGGGATTTCGCCGTCCGAAGCTGACATTGACGCCGAAGTCGGGCCTCTTTTCCGCCCGGGCAAGATCGATGGCTGCGCGGGCCCTTTGCTCGGCAGTGTCCGCCAGACGGATCCCGGGGTTGCTCTCTAGCGTAGTGCGCAGCTCGATCGGATCGACATCGGCGGGCGGTACCGGACCTTGCGCCACCGGCTCCTCCCCTGCAATATACCGCGTCAACCGCGCCTGCGCCGCTTCCCGATCGGCTTCGATGCGCGTCCGGGCATCGTCTATCTCGAGCAGTGCACGGCGGATCTCGAGGCTTTCCGCAGGGCGCGCCGAACCCGATGCGACTGCGCTGCGAGCAACCGGCACGAGCTCGCGCAATTCATCCTGAGCCTCGACGGCCAGCGCCAGTCGCTGCTGCGCATAAGCCAGTGATATCCACGCGCGACCAGCGGCGACTTCGACATCCCGGCCAACAACGCCGAGGCGAGCTTCGGCCAAGCGGATATCCGATACCGCAAGCCCAGCCCTCGCGCGTCGCTTGGCTAGATTGGGAATTTCTTGCTCGACACCCACCTGGACTTGGGTCGGAAGCTGCCGGTCGAGATCGAACGCCGCCGGCCCGGTGACCGGCAAATTGACGATGCCCGCTCGTAGCCGCGGATCGGGCAATTCGTCTGCAGCCTCCGCCGCGTTCCGCAGAGCTTCCACCTCAAGTTCACGCGCCTGCAGGACAGGCTGTTCGACGCGGGCCGCGCGCAAAGCCTCTTCGTAGCCGACAGACTGTGCTTGCGCTCCTTGAGCGACAAATATGAGAGCCACGAAAGCGCAGCTGCTTCGCCATTTCATTGTGTAACCTCGTAGAATTTCTGATGCTGGACAGTCCAAGGCTTCTCGCTTCGCGGTGCGAAGCGAGCGGATATAGACTATTCCAGCTTGTATACGGCACCATGGCACCGACTACAGAAGACTAGATATCGAGGTTAACTTGTGGAGGGGGGGATTCGGGTGTGAGCAGGCGTCCCTGGAGACCCATCAGATCGCCCGTCAGATAGATCTCACGATCGGCCCGCAAAGGAACCATACTCTTATCATTGGTGCCGGGGATATTTGCTGGCGCAAGACATCCCATCGCGACGACGCAATCGAGTGTCCTCTGGTCGCATGGAGGTTCTTCGGACGAATTGCCATCCGTCACCCCTTCCATGATCATATCGCCCATTTCCGAGCAATGGACGGTCCCGGCTGCCCCCAACTGTGGAACCGCCGCCGCTTGGGCAGCACTTTGTACAAAAAGGCCGAGGCCAAAAAGTACAACAGCAAGGAAACGACCTATCGACACTCTTTTGCGATAAGTCGACCGCCGATTAAACGCAAGTGCGAAGACCGATTGATGGCCCGAAAATTTCATGGCGTTCCACGCCTGCTGACGAAAGCTTCCCGATGTCACGTTGAAGTCCGTCCTTTGATTCAATCATGGAAGCGATGGATAAGCATCTTAGCCTTAGCCTCGGTCACCAAGAGTTTTGGATGACGGTGCGACCGTCGAAGAACAGATAGCGCTGTGCGCTGAAACCGGCGGTGAGCCCTTCTGCGAATATGCGCATTAACGGACCATCCTTCAGCCTGCCTGCGCACAAGGTCGAAACGGAGCGGCGCCGAACTGATAGATCGGCGCCCGGTTCCGCGTCACCTCTCATCCTGCGAGGACGCGGGCATATCCCGCGAGGCCGACATGTCTTGCGAGGCGGACATGGCCTCCATGCGTTCCATCATGGCTTTGCAGTTTTCCATCATCGCCATCATCTTGCGGCGCATTTCCGGATCCTGCATCATCGCCATCATCTCACCCCGCGGCATTGCCCCTTCCGCTCCAGCTTCGCTGTCCATATTCATGTGTGAATCGGCATCCTGTGGAGCGCGGTCAGCCTGTTGGGCAAGTGCGGCGGTGGAAACGAGACCAAGAGCGACAGCAGCGCCGGTCAACATTGTTTTGAAATTACGATACATTGGTATTCTCCTTAGATTATACGGTGACAAAGGGAGGCGCTCAATCAACTTTGGGTGCCCGAGCCCTCTGGGCCCGTGCTTTTCATACCCTTCATGCACATGGCCATCATCGCCAGGCATGGGAACAGGTAGAGCAGGGGCAAAACCGCCGCGAACCCGAACCACATCGAACCCAGTATTGCTGCGCCTAGAGCGAGAACGACGCTTGCGGCGATCAGCCACTTCGTCTTGGTCGACCAGCGTGCAGGGCTCGCGCAACTTTTGCCTCCCGATGACTTCGAGGTCGCCGCCTGAAGCTGCTGGGCTCCTAATTGTGGCGTCCACGGAACAAGCGCGGTGGAACTCGACGTCATTTGGGTACTCCTCGATTCGTCCTTGATAGCCACAAGATGGGCCTTCCCATCATGGGAAGGTCAAGGCCTTTCTCAGAGTTTTCTGAAATGGAAGAAAGGGTGGCTTTCTTGGCGCTAGCGCACACTGTTCGTCGGCAATCGCTCGGCTTCGTCTGGTCCGCCGTGCTAAACGGCATAGAGTGCACCGGCGCCGTATCTAATCGACAACCGGCGCACTCTAGACGTCGCCGAAATCAGCGTCAGCAACAAAGCTATGGTACATGATTGCGGTGACCTGCTTGAAGCAAGGACCTAAAAATTGCCTAGCAACATCCCGCCGAAGCGGCTTCCTTTGTAGGCTCCGAGACCTCGCGGACCAGATCGCCCGTTTCGCTCTTCTCGGCGTTTTGCGCAATGTCGGCCTGCGAAACGATGCCGCAGCATTTGCCTCCATCGTCGACCACCGGAAGTCGGCGGACCTGGTTGTCCTCCATTTTCTTGCAGCAATCGTCAACGCTCGTGTCAGCGGTGACTGTCACAGGGGATGGGGACATCACATCCGCAACCCGCGTGTCGGCTGATTTGCCCTCTGCGACGCAGCGGCATGCGATATCGCGATCGGTTACGACACCGACGAGGGCACCGGTTTCATCGACGACGGGAATTTCGCCGCAATCGTTATCAACCATCAGCGTCGCGGCATCCTTGACGCTATCTGATGGGCTGCAGCAGGCTGGGTCGGCTGTCATGACATCTCGGGCTTCCATTGTTCATCTCCACTTTGGTGTTTCGGCGCATTTATGCGCTCGCGTAGTAAATGATCTAAAAAAGCTCTCGGTTCCAATTACATCCGCGACCCGTTGCGTATGCAAGCCGGTTCGCTTGGCGCTCCCCGAACACACGCCTTTTCAATTGATCGGGGTACCGGCCTATTGCAGGCGCCCGGGACCGAACCGATGATCTAAAGCGCTCGCACAATCGGACGGACTACCCTGCGCGAGGTCGCGAAGGATCGGGCAGTCGGGCCTATCGTCATCGGTACACTTCGCCGCCAATTCATCGAGCGTGGCAACCATTGACTGCATCCCGACGATCTTTTCGCGTAGACGCTCAATATGAGCGCATGCCACCGCCCTTACATCGGCGCTGGCGCGGCTTCGATCCTGCCAAAGTGCAAGCAATTCCTGGATTTGCTCCACAGAAAAACCGAGATCTCGGGCACGGCGAACGAACCGAAGCGTGTGGACGTCTCGCGGCTCGTAAACCCTGTACCCCGAAGCCGTCCTTTCCGCTGGCTCAATCAATCCGGTTTTTTCATAATAGCGGATCATCTTGGCCGAGACGCCGGATTTGTCGGCTGCCTGCCCGATGTTCATGATCATTTCTCCTTCATATTGGCACAGTCCCGCGAATTGGTATTTTCTCGGCACTTTCCAAGCTTCCAATGATGGGATGCAATTTTACCCTATCAAGTGCCGAATCCCCTTACCGGCCGACCCAGGTAGGTGGCAAAAGCCTGCCCGTCGTATCGACGCGATTTTCTCTTATGCGCTCCGGCTGATCAGGCCACCCTGGTCGGGCGACACTTACCGCCCCCTATTCGACAGCGTAGACCGACCGCTCGCCGCCCTGAGCCAAAGCAAAGATGGTGAAGGGGCTGGATTTTGTTCCACCCATCCCTGGGGAGCCAGCGGGCATTCCGGGAAGCGTTATACCATTGAGTTCCGGACGCTCAGCCAGCAGGCGGTCGAAGCTTCCGATCGGCACATGCCCGTCAACATAATAGCCTCCCACGAACGTGGTGTGGCAGCCCCCCAACTCTTGCGGAATACCTTGCCTCTGCTTGATTAACGCCAAGTCGTTGGTCGCTTCGACCTTCACTTCGTAGCCATTTTCCCGCAGATACGCCGCGTAGCTTTCGCAGCAGCCGCATTGCGGATTCTTGAAAAGGGTCGCAAGCGGCTTCTCGGGGGGCGCTGCAAGGGCCGGTGTTGCTACGAGAACCGCCAGTGCGGCGAAGATTTCCACTACATTTCTCATCTTTCGTCTCCTTTGATCTAAGTCACTCTGACTGTCGCCATCATGCCTGCGGCCTGATGTTCGAGTATGTGGCAGTGGAACATCCAGTCTCCGGGATTGTCAGCCACGAAAGCGACTTCCACAATCTCGTCTGGTGCTATGAGCACCGTGTCCTGCCATTCGCGATATCGCGTCGGCTTGCCGTTTCGGGAAAGTACTCTGAAACTGTGCCCATGCAGATGGATGGGATGCCACCAGGCCGTCTCGTTACGAAGGGTCAGAATGACACTCTCGCCTCTGGGTAGGGTCAGAACGGGGTCGAGATTGTGGCCCGAGGCCGCCACGCCATTTACGGTCCAGTCCATCTTGCCGGTCGCCGATGGTCCCATCATTCCACCACCGAACACAACTTCGTGGCGGGTCGACGTTTCTGTTTGCGGCTCAGGGATGGGATTAGGCGGCAACGCAATCGGAGTCGTCAACGGGTCTGCGCGCAGCGGTGTGTCCGAATAAACGACGTCCGTCAGCGCAAATTCGAGACCCTCATAGAAACTGTCTCCGATCGTGACGCGCGATCCGGGCGCGCCCTCAGGATCCAAAATCAGATCGATCCGCATTCCCGGAGCAATGTGCAGCGCTCCATCGACCTCGTGCGGAGCTACCGGCTGTCCGTCCAAGGCAATGATCTGCGGATTGAGACGGGAAAAATCGAGCGCGAAGATCCGCGCGTTCGCGGCATTGATCAGCCGCAGTCGGATGCGCTCCCCGCTGCGTACTACAAAAGGCTGCGGCGGACGCCCGTTGATCGTCATCGTGTTACCAACGCGGCCGGACATGAAGGCGTCGGACGGATTCCCGAAATCATCATTTATCTGACCATCTGCACCGATCCGCCAGTCGTCGAGCATCCAGGTTATATCCCTGTCCACTACGATCGGGTCACGCTCTTCGACGATCAGCGGGGCATAAAGACCTCGCGCGACCTGTTCGAAACTACGGTGATGAGGATGATACCAGAACGTGCCGGCATCCTGAGGCACAAAATCATAGGTGAACGACTGGCCCGGCCGGACCGGATCCTGGGTCAGATGCGGCACACCGTCCATCGCATTGGGAACACGCAAGCCGTGCCAATGAATGGTAGTGTCCTGCGCAAGGCCATTGTCGAGCGTGACGCGCAGACGCTCTCCCTGCCTGATGCGGATTTCAGGAGCCGCCACCTGGCCGTTGTAGACCCATACGTCGACCCCGCCCTGCGCATTGCCGAGGAGCGGCACAGTCGCGGGGGATGCGCGCAGACGCATATCGACCGGTCCGCGGACCGCAGATCCCGCCATCACGCTGCCGCCACGCTGCATGAACAGCGCCGCAGTGCCAGTCACGGCCACCGCTCCGCCACCCGCGAGAAAGCCGCGGCGGCTCAGCTTTGCAATTTTCATTGCCATGATCTGGCGCCTTCCGATCAATCTACACTCGCCTTCCAGTAGCAAAGATAGGGCTTCCCATCATGGTAAGGTCAAGGACCGTTTTCAGGGAAGCCCATGATCGGCCCGGCCCCAATTCGCGCGCAGGAGGCCCTCACCAATGACCTCCGCGATGAGAATTCTCCTGTCGTTGCCTGCGCCGAGGCAGTTCATCGGATAAGTTCAACTGTCACACAGTCCGGCAAGGGAAACTTTCGCGCCCATGAACGTTGGTCGCATTAGACGAAAAGCAGCCTAATGCTTTTGAAACGGAGATATATCGCATGAACAAAATCGCCTTGGGTATAATGGCTGTCGCCTCGCTCGCGCTTGTTTCGTGTGGCGAGGAAGGCGCCACGCAGGAGCCTCGCGACGGCACGAGAGCAGACGTATCAGCGGGTTCAGGAGATCAGACGCCAGCAGGTGAGATCGAGGGGCCTCTCCACACAGGGAGCGGTGACGTCACCGATATCGATGGCAGCCGTATTACGATCTCGCATGGCCCGGTCGAGACACTCGATTGGCCCGCAATGACCATGACCTTCGTGGCCCAATCTTCCGACATGATCGACGAATTCTCCGTAGGCGACCCCGTGAACTTCGAATTTGGCCAGAGCGGTGAGACTTATGTCATCACGGGGATTACCAAGGATGCGGTATAAAATCGCCTTGAGTGAGGGGTGAAGCCGCTTCGGGCGTAGAAGGCGTATCGACACTGCGGCTTCGCCGCAAAAAAGGGAGAGACAATCATGGGTGACGGTTCGATGATGGGAGGCGGCATGATGATGATCGGCATGGGCTTGGTCTGGTTACTGGTAATTGTCGCCCTGCTGCTCGTGATCGCTGCGCTTATTAAATATCTGCGGAAGTGAGCCCTTGCATATGATTATCGGCTTGCGTCTCGACCTTCGCACGATGGCATTTCGCACATGAGTGATCCAGACAAGCCTGTCGTGATCGTCACCGGTTCGAGCGGATATATCGGGTCAGCCATCGTCAAGAAGCTAGCAGTCAATTACGACCGGTTCGTCGTTTAACGGTTCTGCATGGTAATAGCGCAGGCTTGAAATAGGATGGTGAGGTTTGGATCCTATAAATACGGGTAGGCCCGAAGCAGTGTGGCGAGGCGCGCATCCCGCCCTGTGGATCGCCATTTTCGGCGGACTGATTGCCTTCGCCTGGGAAATGTTCCAGCTCCCGTTCTACAGCACTGACGGGCTTGGTCCTGTTGAAGCCGCATACCGATGTGGTCTGGCATCGTTCGGTGACGCGGGCATCATGGTGGCGGCCTATCTGGGCGCCTCGTTGGGAAACCGCCGAACACCTTGGCTTGTCGACTGGCCAATATCCCGCTTCCTTATCTATCTCGCCATTGGTCTGGCGATAACATCCGTGGTCGAAATATTGGCCGTTGGGTCTGCCTGGGGCTGGACCTACAGTCCCACTATGCCGCTAGTCCCTGGGACAAAGATTGGACTCGTTCCCATAATCATGTGGGTCCTTGTCCCGACCGCGACCCTTTGGCTCTCACGGAAAATGGGACTTGGGTCAGCCTAGTCGAAGCGATCGAAAGTGAGCACCGGTCGCCAGGATGAGCAGCGCTACGAATTGCATCAAGACTGTCTCCACCAGGAGAGAAAATCGTCGCCCCGTCGCCGAGAACATCATCATCTCCCTGAGTCCACCACGAGGAAGGTTTTGGTGGACCAGCACTTATGCGGCTACCTGCAATAATCAAAAGCGGTCAGCCTTCAACGGGCTTTGTAAGGAAGTCAGCCTTAGCCGGCACAGGTCGTACAATAACGTAACTGCCTCTTGGATTTCCTTCTCAGGTAGAGCGCAGCTCCCCGCGCGCCTGCGCAAACACCTCGATGCTGCCCCAGAGAGCAAGGCCCGCCATGATCGCGGCGACAACCAGGTCGGGCCATGCGCGCCCGGTTCCGAAGACCCCCAGCGCCGCACCCAGAACCGCCACATTGCCGATCGCGTCGTTGCGCGAGCAAACCCACACCGAGCGCATGTTGGCATCACCCATGCGAAACCGGAACAACATCGCGGCAACCGCGAGATTCACCGCAAGCGCGACGGTTCCGATAATGCCCATGGTTCCGGCGTCCGGCGAGGCACCGACAAAGAAACCCCAGATCGCGGAGCCAAGCACCCATAGCCCGAACGCCAGCATGGTCGCTGCTTTGGCAATGGCTGCGCGAGCGTGCCACGCAAGCGCCATTCCGGCAACGCCGAGACTTATGGCGTAATTTGCCGCATCGCCTAGAAAATCGAGTGCGTCTGCCTGCAATGCACGCGAATCAGCAGCTAGGCCCGCCACGATTTCGACGCCGAACATAACCGCATTGAGAATGAGCGCGATCCACAGGATACGACGCCACAGCGGATCATTATTCGCCTCGCGGTCTTCGACAAAACCGCAGCAATTTTTTCCCATTCGTTCGACTCCTTGTATCGAATCGCCTTATGCACCTTGTAGTCGCTACAAGGTCAAGCGATCGGGGGAAGGTATGTATGCGCATCGGTGAACTCGCCCGCGCGGCGGGCGTAAAGGCGGAAACCATCCGTTACTATGAACGCGAGGGCGTTCTCGCGTCCCCGCCCCGCACACAGGCCAACTATCGCGACTACGGTCCCGAGCACGCCCGGAGACTGAATTTCATTCGCCGCGCGCGCGACCTGGGGTTTTCCATGACGCGCATTCGCGAACTTCTCGAACTGGCCGACGACCGGTCGCGGGCCTGCCATGCGGTCGACACGCTGGCACGCGCGCACCTGTGCGAAGTCAACCGCAAGATTGCCGATCTGGAGGCTCTCCGAAGGGAACTGCGCCGGATGCTGGAAAACTGCGAGCAAGGAACGGTCGGCACCTGTCTGATCATTGAAGCGCTCGCCGAGGGGACTGAAGCGTGAACGCGATATGGATCTATCCCCTTGCCGCGTTCCCGAGATTGCGGGGTGCTTTGCGTTCTGGGCCTGGTTCAGAATGGACAGGAGCGCCTGGTGGCTCCTTCCCGGAGTATTGGCGCTCGTGTTGTTCGCCTATCTCCTTGCTCGCATTGAGGCGGATGCTGCAGGGCGAGCCTTCGCCGCCTATGGCGGCGTCTACATCACCGCGTCGCTTAGCTGGCTCTGGCTCGTCGAAGATACTCGGCCGGATCGCTGGGATGTGTTGGGAGCATCGATATGTCTCGCCGGCGCTGCGATCATCCTTTTTGCGCCACGCGCGGCCTGCAAGGCTGCGGAGAGTTTCTGGAAAAGAAAGCACCGACCAACCTCTCAAGGCACGCGATTGTACTGCGAGCGCTTAGGCCCGCGGAAGAATTGATGCGCCTCGGCGTTCGCAACAGCCTTGCCGCAGAGTATCTCGCTTTGCCGAATCCCGAGCAGCATTTGCTTTCGAGCTCAATTCACCTTTCAAGTCAGTTCTCGCCTGCGGGCACGCAAAATGAAGGGCGGGCGCGAATATCAGCGCCAAAAGCCTCACGCGGAGTTTAAAAACTGACCCGAGCACCACCCACAATGCGCCGCGGGACCCCCGGACGCAGCCCGAAGGGGCGCCTGCTCACGGCGTATTGATTGTCGAGAACATTGTCGACGCGCGCAAACAGGGAGAACTTGTCAGTAAGCGCGTAACTTCCCGCAATATCGAAGACGATGCGATCATCGATCCTCTCGTTTTCAGCAACGGCTCCGCTTCCTGGATCGTCGCGCAACTCGGAAATGTAGTTGGCGCCAACGGTGGCTGCCGCGCGTCCCATGTTTACCCCCGCTTCGGCATAAAGCTGATGGCGAGCGATGTAAGGCAGGTCATCGCCTTCGTTCACATCGCCAAAGAATTCGCTGTCGAAGCTGCTGTCGAATTCTGCATCCGTAAACGTGTAGGCAAGCGACAGGGGGAATGAGATGGAATTGGAAAGACGAGGTTCCGCAGCCGCCGACAGTTCCAAGCCTTTGACCGTAACCGCGCCGCCATTGAACTGATCGCCAATGTCACCGACGCTGCAGCCCACGGATTGAGTGCAGTTGCCCAGAAGGTTCGAGTAGTCGTTGTAGAAGCCGATCGCGGAGACTTGGACCTTGTCGCTCCGATAGCGGACCCCGGCTTCGTAGTTCCAGCTTTCCTCGGCCCGTGCATCAGGATTGCCGGGACCGGGAGGCGAGAAACCGCGCGACACACCTGCCAGCAATATGGCATCACCCAACTCGTAGGTGGCGCCAAGACCTGGCAACCACTGATCAATATTGGTCTGACGGACACGTGTAGGCCCATTCGAGCGATCCGGGTCCGACCCGGCATAGTCGAGCCGGGTCAGGTCAACCCCTTCATACCTCAAGCCGGGAGTCAGTGTCAGGGCACCGAACTCGATCCGGTCCTCGATATAGAACGCAATGGCCTTTGCTTTCGCTTCCCGGTTAGCTTGCTGACCAAGATCGGTTTGCCGTTCAAAGACGAGATCACCACCGATCTGTGAGTAGAATTCCTCGTTTTGCAGCCTGTCTTCCTCATCCTCGTGGTAGCGGACAGATACGGCAAGGTTGTGCCTCGCGCCGCCCATCTGGAAGGGGCGCTCAAGCGAAATCTGAGCGCCTTCGCTGCGATAGACGCGGTTGTTGTTCCGTATGCGAACCGCGCCCTCGAAGCTATCCGCCCCGCGCAAGATGCTAAGCGCCCCGGCATTGTCATCGGGATTAACGAAAACCGAGCTAATTGAATCGAAGCTGCCATCGCCGTCGAAGTCGATATCCTGGAGCTTGGACCAGCTGCGGGCAAAGTCGTTACGGTACAAAGTGGCGGTAATCCTCGTTTCGTCAGAAAACGCTAAGCTGCCGGTAACGCGATATTGATCGTGCTCACCGGAAAAGGCGTCGCGCTGGCTTGCCGCATAGCGACGATAGGGCTCCGCCGCGAAATCGGTATCGGCCAGTCCAAGGTATGTCTCGTTGGCTTCAAGGTCCGATCGGCCATAGACGAATTCCAGTCGCGCCTCGACAGGCGCGTCCGGTGCTGTGTGAACAGCCAGGCGTCCACGGTAATCCTGTCGCTCGAAACCGGTGTCGGCGTCGGGAAGCCCATCGATCGTCTTGAAGCCGTCGCTGCCCTGCTGGTAGGTTTCAAGCAGCGCGCCGACGTAGTCCGTGTCTCCACCGACCCAGGCCTGTCCCTGATAATAGTCGCGCGACCCGTATTGCCCGGAAGCGTAGCCAGCCAGCCCGTCGGTCGGAATGTCGGTCGACCGAAGATTGACCGCCCCGCCGATCGTACGGGGCCCATAGCGAATGGCGGCAGCCCCTTTCGTGACTTCGACCGCCTGCATGCGCCCGATGGCCGGGAAATAATACGCTGCCGGCGCGGCATAGGGAGCAGGCGCGATCAGCACGCCGTCTTCCATGAGCGTGATGTTGCTCGAACGCTCGACCGGGCTGCCGCGCAGACCGATATTCGGGAATAAGCCGAACCCGTCTTCCTCCTGCGTGTTGACGCCGGGGACCTGTCGCAGAACGCGATTTACATCCCCGTGATCGAACCGGCGCAGATCCTCGCTGTCGATAAGATCGGCCGATCCCGCGATACGGTAGGGATCGATCCGGCCGCCGACCACAATGATCGAATCCACCGGGTTCTCCCGGCGCTCGTCTGCAATCTGTTCGGCGCGCACCTCTCCGTCATCAGGCCCGGTAGTCTCTTGTGCCACCGCCGGTGCGGACAAAGCGATTGCGAGGGACGAGACGGCAGTACGATACATAAAAACTTCCTGTTCTCCGAGTGTGGAAATCCGGGCCCTAACCTTATTGCACTTGCCTCGCAAGAGCAAAAACACGCTTTGGGAAAACTTCTCGGCAGCGCTCGTGCGGGTAGCTGTGCAGCGCAGCGCGGGGGATTTGCGACACCGATGAGGCAAGGATGTGGTGATTTACCTGAGCTTCAAAGAGTAAGCCTGCGGTCGGCTGTTTTCCTTTGTAACCGAGCAACTGCAACGCTTTCAACACCTTGCGCAGCGCGGTCCTTTTTGCACGAGCAGTGCCAGGCCGATGGCAAGCCCGACAATCCTCGCAAGCCTGAGTTAGGGTTGTTCAGCAAACACTCGTACGCACCCAAACCTTGCGGCCGAGCTTTGACGGCCCGGGTTCCCGGTTTTTCAGCAATTATCGTGGTCTGCAGAGGTCATCGAATACGGACACAAATCTAAGGCTGATGGGGTCCGCCAACTTCATGCGGATGTGCGGTTTGATGCGCGGGAACGAGATCGGCTTCGCAGTCCGTTTCAAAGCACGCTTCGAATGTCGCATGCTCAATTTGAAACTCTTCTTTCAACATCGACCTAGCCCGGCCCTTCACTTTCTCGAATTGCTCAAGTGAAGCGCCTTCAGGGGTTACATGCGTTTCCAGCGCCCGGTGATGCTCGCCGATCGACCAGACATGAACATGATGTACTCCGTCGATCCCATCCAAATTTTCGAGTGCCGAAACGATCCGATCAAACTCCAGCTCGTCGGGAACCGCGCCCATCAAGAGCCGGACTGTCCGCGGCATCAGGGTCAAACCCTGCCAGATGACATAACCGGCGATGATCAGGGTGATGATCAGATCCGCGATGTAGAGATCGTATAGCAGGATCAGCGCGCCAGCGACGATTACACCGACCGACGCGAGAGCATCGGAGACGTTGTGCAGAAAGGCCGCCTTCATGTTGATGCTGTCATGCGAACCGCGATAGACGATGAAGGCAGTCACCAGATCGATGACCAGCGCTATGCCCGCCACGCCTATGACGGTCCATCCCTCGACCGGTTGGGGATCGGCGAACCGGTTGATTGCCTCCACCAGCAGGTAGAAACCGATGATAAGCAGGGTCGTCAGGTTGATAAGCGCGGCGACGACTTCCCCCTGCGCATAGCCGAAGGTCATCAGCTTGTCGGCGGGACGCCGCCCGATCTTGCGCGCGAACCAGGCCAGGCCAAGCGCGGCCGCATCGCTGAAATTGTGCAAGGCATCAGCGATCAGCGCGAGCGAGCCCGACACGATCCCGCCGATGATCTGCGCTACCGTAAGCAGGACATTGATCGCTACTGCGAATATCAGCTGGCGATCGCTCAGGTTCTCTTCGCCGTGATTATGTCCGGCGTGACCGTGGGAATGCCCCATTATTCGTGTCCCGTTGTTAGTGGTTCATTTGCTAAATGTGGCTGCCGCCGACTCTACGGGATGCTCCAAACCCGAGTTCGAAATATTCACCACGTCGGATAATTCGGCGAGCCCGGCAATAATGAGTGCGAGAAGGGCGAACCCGACGAGAAAAGCAAGAAGCGATTTGAAGTGCCCCGCTGTGTGTGCCGCTTGATGAAGAAGCAAAGCTCTTACCGCTGCAGCCAAGAGCAACCCTGCAAGGACGGTGAGAAGCCAAGGCAGGCCGAAACTATCGACACTGTGTACCATCCAGAATGCCAACAGCGCAGAACCGATGAAGGCCAGAGCGAGACCGACCTGTAGCGCGATGCGGTCCATTCGGCTTGAGCTAGCGGCTATGAACCTAGAGCCAATCTGGCGACTGACCAAGATATTCGCCGTGGCTAACCCTGCCGCTGTGACTATTGCCAAAGTCACGGAAGCGGCTGCTGCAATACCGAGCGTCAAACCATAGCCGATCAAATCGACGATTGAAAAGATCGAGGATACAGCAACATTGGACAAATCCTCGTCGCGATCATGCTGCTTTCTTTTGCCGTCCGCGAAACGGCCTCTGAAATAGCCGGCTGCCCTGCACAGAAGAACATAGGCTCCTCCGCCGAGCAAAAAGAGCACAGGGATGGCCCAGCTGTCGACTGTCGATTGTACGAACGGCGTGATCGCCAGCGCGACGGTCGCAAACAGAAAGCCCGCAGCACCGGGATACAACAGATCGGACCGGCGCAATCCCGCCCCCACCCGTTCGACCCACAACGTCCCTACGACCAAGCCGGTGCTTGCGAATATCGCAAGAAGCAAAACATGCGATCGGCCTTGTGTCTCAAAGATAGTGTCGAAAAGGCTCATTTGCTTTTCACACCCCGTACCGCCGGAAGTTCGTCTGCGACTTTCTTCCGCGCGACAGGCAAATCTCCATCACAGTCTTTTCGAGGAGATGTCTTCATAAGCAAGGGCTGATCGTCATGACCCTCTTCGCGGTGGCTATGGCCGCTCCGCTCACCCTGATCTTGGTTGCCATTGCTCATCCGGCTCCTCCGGAGACTTGCAAAGGCTGCACCCACAGGAATATTACGGCAATAAAAGCCGCATTGGCTGCCCAGAACGCGAAGATGTGCCATCGACCGAAGCCTCTTTTCTCTTCGTCTCCCAACGAAAGAAAGAGAGCGTATAGCGCGGCCATCAGCACGACGAACAGGAGACTGACCCAGAAAAGTTGAAAATTCTCGATCGGGGTTCCGATGATCGTGAGCGGGATGAAGGCGAGCGTCATGGTCACAACATGGTCGCCGATCACGCTTGTGCTAGCGGAGGTCACCTGACCGGAGCGCGCGACGCTCCAAGTCGTGAACACCTCGGGCAGCGATGCGACGGCGGCAGTGATGAAAAGACCGCCGACGATATTCGGGATGCCGAGTGCGCTCACGATCCTCTCGGTCGAGAATACGGTGAAGTAGGCCCCGACCGCCAAGGCGCCGACGCCCGCTATGGCCATCCATTTCTCCTTTCGGCTCCACTCGACCTCTTCTCCCTTCTCTCGGCCCCGAACGAGAGCCTGTACGAGATAGGCGAGATACGCGATCAGCAGCAGCCATCCATCGATCGGCTGCAACCCGCGCCAGGGGGCGGGAAGCGTCAGTAGAGCGAAGACCCCGAGGATCGCCAGGTAAGGCAGCGCCTGGACGGTAAGAGCCCCCTTGTCGACCGCGACGTAATGATCGCGCCGATGCTTCCCGTGCTCCTTGTCAGCACCTTCAAGGGCCGCTTTACGGGTCGCCAGATAAGCGGTCGTCACGATCACCGGAATCACCAGAACGGTCGAACCCAGCATGGCGCCAAGGCCGATATCGGACACATCGCGAGCAGCGCTCGTCACATTGATGCCCATCTCCGGCGAAGCGGCGGCTAGACCTAAAAAGGAGCCCCCGGCCGCGACGGAGAAGCCCCATTGCTTGCGCAGTTTCTTGAGCGGGGCGGACAGGCGTTCCGCGCCCCAATGAGCGGCCCAGACGGCGGCGAGGAGAACCGCTGCCCAGACCGCGATCACTTGCGCCAGCCCTTGTGCTCTGTGCCCTCTTCCTCGTGAACGTCAATATGCGCGTCGCGCAGGATCTCGATGCCGCCGTAGATCGCTATGCAGGCCACACCGATCCCGACGACGAGATCGGGCCAGTTCGATCCGGTGAAAAACACTACGATACCCGCTATGATAATCCCGCCGTTCGAAACGAAATCATTCAAACTGAACGTGGTGGCCGCACGCAAATTCACATCCTTGTTCTGCAGCCGTTTCAGCAGGTAAAGGCACCAGAGGTTCACCGCACCGGCAACCAGCGCCATCACCATCATGACGCCGCCGATCGGATCCGAACCCTCCATGAAGCGCCGGATGGCATCGAGAATCACACCGCCTGCGAACACAAGCAGCATGACCCCGGAAAAACGCGCGGCTCCGCGCTTCCAGACCCGGGAGCGGGTGAGCGCAAGCAGGCTCAATGCATAGACAATCGCGTCCGACGAATTGTCGAGCCCATTGGCAATCAGCGCGTTGGAATCGCCGATTACCCCGGTGATGAAAAACCCTATCGCAATCGCCACATTGAGCCAGAAAACGATCCAGAGAGTGCGGCGCTTTTCGGCCGAATCGAGGTTGAGTTCGCCTTCGCCGCTCATGACGCATTCCTTCCGTCTCTCGCCCAGCTTTCGGCGGCAACCCGCTCGACAGGTGTGAAAAACCTCATCTCCGCGCGGAATAGCGGATCGAAAAGCTTGGTGCCCCACTCTTCCCAACTACTATCGCCGACCATCGCGATCCGGCCGAAGCTGTCCTTGTGCTTCGCATCGAATTTCAGGTCGCGCCAGAGACCGCCCATATCCCAGCCAGAAAAGTCGGGAGCAAGTTCGATAAGCATCGGAACCGTCCCAGGAACTCGCGCCGCGACGCGCTCGAAAAACGGAACGAAGCGGTCATAGTCGCTATCGGAAAGCGTTCCGTCCGCCCTGATGAGCAACAGACCGTTATCTTCGATTGCGGTGAGCATGGCGATTTCTCCTCTTGAATGTTCCGCGCGACCGTCGAGCGGCTTTGGCGCGTCCTCTGGACAGCGGTAAAAGATGCGCTCGAAACCTCGATAGTTGCAGGTGAAGGGCCGTCCCGGGCTACAATCTTCGATCGTAAGATGGCGCACTTGCATTGGCCGCGCATGCCGTTCGAAGGGCTTATGGTCATGGTATATGCGATGGCCTCACCCTCATCGCGCCAGATGCCGACAGCGGACAGATCACCGTCCGAAGGTTGCACCTCTGCATAGAAGCCATCGGCGAAAAACACCCACGCCGTGCCCGTATCGCAGCCGGGCGTTCTGCCGAGGCTCCGCGCGCCCGCAATTGAGTCCGATACCGGATCGCTTCGAGACTTGTCAGTCCCGAAGCGATCTGAGGCAGACAAATTGACCTAGCTAACTTCAATTAGCCCTCCCCTTCAAGTAACATCCCGAAGTTCTTTACGTTCCTCAGGCGTGACGTTGCGACGCAGGCGGTCCCACCATCTTTGGCGCCAGCTTCGCTTCTCCTTGCCATCATCGAGTACCAGGCGAGCGATCGCTGGCAAAACGAACAGCGTGAGCGCAGTGGCTGTGATCAGCCCGCCGATAACCACCGTAGCCAAGGGACGTTGCACCTCAGCACCTGTTCCTGTGGCAATCGCCATCGGCACAAAACCCAGCGACGCCACCAACGCGGTCATGAGCACCGGTCGCAGTCGCGCCAGCGCGCCATCGGCAATCGCCTCATCCAGTGACATCCCGCTGTCGAGTCGCTGCCGGATCGCGGTCATCATGACGAGACCGTTGAGCACCGCCACGCCGGAAAGCGCGATAAAGCCGACCGCTGCCGACACCGAGAATGGCAAGCCTCGCAGCGCCAGAGCGAACACCCCGCCAGCCAAGGCCATGGGAATGGCACTGAACACGGCAAGCGCTGGAACCCATCCACCCAAAGCCATGAACAGCAAGAGGAGAACCAGAGCGAAGGCAATCGGGACGACGATGGTGAGCCGCGCCTGCGCTTCCTGCAGGTTCTGATACTGTCCGCCCCATTCGATGAAGGAGGCCGGCGGCATATCGACGCCGGTCGAAACCCTTTCCTGCGCTTCCTCAACAAAGGAGCCGAGATCGCGCTCGCGTACGTTGGCCGAGACGATCACAAGCCTTCGGCCCTGCTCTCGCCGAACCTCGGCAAGGCCATCGACGACCTGAAAATCGGCCAATGTCCGCAAAGGAACGGTGACCCCGTTTTCAAGCACGATCGGGAGCGCGCCGAGCTGGTCGAAATCGTCGCGCGTAGCATCCTCGAGGCGCACGACAACATCGAAACGGCGATCGCCCTCGAACACCAGTCCTGCTGGCCGCCCGCCGAGCGCGATAGCAACCGACTGTGCCACTTCCTCGACGGTCAGACCATAGCGCGCGATGGTCGGGCGATCGAAGGCGATGTCCAGCGTAGGAAAGCCGGTCACCTGCTGCACCTTCACGTCCGCGGCGCCTTCGACGCCTCCAAGCACGCCCGCGACCTCGCCCGCAGCTTCGGTGAGCGCAGTGAGGTCATCGCCGTAGAGCTTGACCGCGACATCGCCGCGCACACCGGCGATCAGCTCGTTGAAGCGCAGCTCGATAGGCTGGCTGAACTCGTAGAGATTGCCGATGAGGCCTCCGAGCGCGCTTTCCATTTCACCAACAAGCTCATCTTTCGGCAAATCGGGATCGGGCCATTCGTCGCGAGGCTTCAGGATGACATAAGCGTCCGAAGCATTGGGGGGCATTGGATCGCTGGCGACTTCGGCCGTGCCCGTCCGTGAGAACACAAGATCAACTTGGGGAAACTCTTCGAGCCGGTCTTCGACCCGCCGCTGCATCGCCAGCGAGCGTTCGAGCGATGTCGAGGGGATGCGCAAGGATTGCACCGCGATGTCGCGTTCATCGAGCTGCGGGGTGAACTCGCTGCCCAGAAAGCCGAACACAAAAACCGCTACTGTGAAGAGACCAACCCCGGCACCAATCATCGGCCAGGGCCGCGCAATGACCTTGCGCACGGCGGGACCGTAGCGCTCTTTGGCCCAGCGAATGGGCTTCACCTCCTTTTCGGTCAGCTTCTTGTTGAGCAGGACCGCAATCATCGCTGGCACGAAGGTCAATGAAAGAACGAAGGCCGAAGCCAGCGCGAGCATCATCGTGATCGCCATGGGCGAGAACGTCTTGCCCTCGACCCCGGTAAAGGTCAGCAGCGGCGCGAAGACGAGGAAGATAATCGCCTGACCGTAGACGGTCGGTTTGATCATTTCCTGCGCTGCGAGACGCGTTTCGGTCAGCCGCTCACCCAAGGTAAGCAAGCGTCCTTCGCGATGTTGCCGGGCCGCAAGCCGGGCGACGCTGTTCTCGACAATGATGACCGCACCATCGACGATCAGCCCGAAGTCGAGCGCGCCCAGGCTCATCAGATTACCTGAGACACCAAGCCGGTTCATCCCCACCGCTGCCATCAGCATCGAAACGGGAATGACCAGTGCGGTGATTATGGCGGCGCGGATATTGCCGAGCAAGAGGAACAGGACGGCGATCACGAGCAATGCGCCTTCGAGCAGGTTCTTTTCGACGGTGGAGATCGTCGCATCGACTAGTGAGGAACGATTGTAGACAATCTCAGCGACAACTCCGTCCGGAAGCGATGCGCGGACCTCTTCAAGTCTCTCGGCAGCACCAGCCGCAACGGTCCGGCTGTTCTCGCCCGCGCGCATCAGCACGGTTCCCACCACCGCCTCTTCACCGTTCAGTGAAGCAGCACCGGTTCGCAGGTCGCCGCCGATCTCCACATCGGCCACATCGCCGATGCGGATGGGCACGCCCTCGCGGGTCGCAATGACGGCTTCTTCGATGTCGGCAATGCTGCCCAGCCTCGCGTCCACGCGGACAAGCAGGGCTTCGTCGGCACGATCGACGAAATTGGCGCCTGCCGCCAGATTGGCGGCTTCTAGAGCATCGATGAGTGAGTCGAATGACAGGCCATAGCCGGTGAGACGTGCCGGATCGGGCTGAACAAGGAATTGCTTTTCGAACCCGCCAATCGAATCCACGCCGGCCACGCCGTCGATCGAGCGCATCAACGGCGCGACCACCCAATCCTGCACAGTGCGCAGATAGGCCGCCTTAGCCACCTCACTCTCGAGGCGGTCGCCGCGTTCGGTGATGAAGCTGCCATCGGACTGCCAGCCTGTGCGGCCACCAGTGGTCGCACCCTTGCCACCGGGATGCTCATACTCGATCGTATACATCAGCACTTCGCCAAGGCCGGTGGAGATCGGCCCCATGGTAGGCTCCGCTCCTTCGGGCAATGAAGCGCCAATCGGCGCGAGCCGTTCGTTCACCTGCTGCCGGGCGAAGTAGAGGTCGGTGCCCTCCTCGAAAATCGCGGTGACCTGGCTGAAGCCGTTGCGCGAAATCGATCGTGTCATCTCCAGGCCTTCGATCCCGGCAAGTCCGGTTTCGATGGGGAAGGTCACCTGCGTCTCGACCTGCGAAGGTGAGAGCGCGGCAGCGCTGGTGTTGATCTGGACCTGCGTGTTGGTGATGTCGGGAACCGCGTCGATCGGCAGGCGCACCAGATTGAACGCTCCGTAGATCGCTGCGAACACGGTCAGGACGATGATCGCCCAGCGGAAACGAACGGCGACATCGAGGATGACTCCGATCGGGCCGTGACGGTGGCTACCTTCGTCCGAAGACATGGGAGAAGATGCCGTGGTTTGATC
The DNA here is from genome assembly GCF_039988855.1 of Erythrobacter sp. Taxonomy (GTDB): domain Bacteria; phylum Pseudomonadota; class Alphaproteobacteria; order Sphingomonadales; family Sphingomonadaceae; genus Erythrobacter. The sequence goes on along the minus strand of NZ_JBDXIY010000006.1, from coordinate 110,417 downwards.
AATGGCCATGTTCTGCGCCCTCCTTTTCGAGCTCGGACTTCAACAGGAAGGCATTGGCAGTCGCGATCCGCTGACCGGGCTCGAGCCCGGAGAGGATCGTCACCATTCCGGCAGACCGGCTGCCGATCTCGACCTCCCGAGCCTGAAATCCGCGTCGTGTCCGCACGAAGACAACATCGCGTCCTTCGAGCACCTGCACAGCATCTTCGGGTACCGCGATACGGCTCTGGTCCAATTCGCCCGAGGGGCGAATACGCGCCTGAAGGAACGATCCGGGCTGCAGACCGGGAACGGCGCGCGTCAAGGTAAGAACCGCTGTCGCGCTACGGCTCTCGGCATCGAGCGAAGGCGTTACCGACCGGACGCGAGCGCCGATCTCCCTTCCATCGCCGAGGATCAACGCAGCCTCGTCGCCAGGCTGGATGCGTGAAGCATCTTCGGAAGGCAGCGCAACCTCGATCTGCAAGCCGCTGGGATTGACCACGCTGTAAAGCTCCTCCCCGGCGTCGACGAACGAGCCGAGCACGATTGGAGCGGCGGTCACACGGCCCGAAAGCGGGCTTGTGACAGCGAGCGAGCGCCCATCGCCGCTCACACCTGCTGCCGCGACAGCAGCCTGCGACCGGTTCAGTTCGGAACGGGCAACGTCAAGATTGGCGCGCGCCGCTTCGAGATCCTGGCGCGCTGTCACATTGGCTTCGAATAGCCGGCGCTCCCGTTCATAGGCCGCCGAAAGCTCGGTTACGCGGGCGCGGGCGGCACTAAGCTGGGAAGCGAGTGCAGCCGCATCGGCGCTTTCGATCCGAGCGACGGTCTCGCCCTGCCGGACATAATCGCCAAGCGTCTTGCCAACGCTGCGCACGACACCGGAAGCCCGTGCATCGATGCGTGCGCTGGCGGTCGGACTTGCCGCAACCGTTGCAGGAAATACGAGTTCGACAGCGGCACCCGTTTGCACCGCTGCGACCTCGATCTCGGCGGTGCGGATCTGCTCTTGCTCGATTAGCACGAGCCCCTCGGGCAGTTCTGTCTCTGCGACCTCTTCGTCCGCGTGGGTGTCGACCTGGCTGTCAGGCCAGAACATCAGCATCAAGGCCGAAACAAGTATGACAATTCCGGCGATGATCGCCAGTCTTTTGCGGTTCATTTTGGTATTCCTCATTGTGCGGCCAGCCTGATCAGTTCGGCGGCAGCTTGTCCCCGGTCTTCTTGCGCAGCAATCAACGCCTCGCGAATGGCATCGCGCGCTTCGGCTGCGCTCAACACTTCGATCAGCGGAAAGCGGCCATTGCGATAACCGATGCGGACGAGCCGAAGAGCCTCCTCGGCCTGGGGGAGTGATGTCGTGGAAAGCGTCTCGACGCGCGCTTCGGCGGCAAGATATTGCGATCGTGCGCGCGTCACGGCTTGCTCGAAATCGGCCAACGCTACAGCCTCGCGAGCATTGGCGGCGCGCAGCCTTGCTTCGGCTGCAGCGATATTGCCCTGATTACGATTCAAGAAGGGAAGCGGGATCGAGACACCGAGAAGAAAGGCACTGTCATTGCTTTCCTCGAAGCGTCGAACACCGGCGGAAACGACGGGATCGGGAATGCGCAGGCTGCGCTCACGATCGATCTCGGCGGCAGCGGCGGTGCTTTCCGCACGCGCCACTCGCAATTGCAGACCGCTTGCTGTCGCCATTACAGCACCGGGCGGTTCGATCCCGGGGAACCTGCTCGGAACAAGCGGCGGCGCCCCCTGATCGCCCCATAGCGAGGCGAGGGCCGTTCGGGCTGCAAGACTTGTCGCTTCGGCGGCCTGAAGTTCGGCTTGCGCTTCCGCCAAGGCCGCTTCGGCCCGAAGAGCACGGAGCGGGGGCTCGCGCCCGACTTCTACGAGGAGACCGGCAATGCGGGCGAGTTCTTCGTTTCGCTCAACCACATCGAGGGCCAGTTCGACGCGCGAGGCTGCTGCAGCCGCTGCTACGTAGCGTTCACGGACAAGAAATCCGAGTTCGGCCCCCGCAAGGTCAGCCCGCAGATCCGCCAGCTGTGCCTGCGCCCGGGCAGCCTCGACGCGTGTGCCGCGTTTACCTCCAAGTTCGAGCCGCTGTCCGACAGCAAGCGTATATTCGGTGGCGCTTAGCCCGGAGAAGGCCCCACTCCCGGCGATGTTCTCGACCTCGAGCGATATTTCAGGGTTGGGCCGCAACCGCGCCTGTCCGACAAGAGCCTGCGCCGCCTCGGCTTCCGCTCGAGGGCCGACGATGCGCGGGTTTAACTCGGTGTTAGCGGGTTCGGCAACCACGCCTGTCCGGCCCAACGCCTCGTCGAGCGTCAGAAGCTCCCGCTCCTGCGCTGCCACAGGCGTGACAATTGCGGCGAGGGCTAGCCCTGCTATCAGGGCCCCTCGCCATTTGATGGCTGGCATTTTTCAAAACTCTCTCTGCTGACAAATCGAAATGCGCTGCGTCAAGCAGCGCAGTGACGGTCGTCAGGCGCGAGGAGGGCGTTTGGGTAAATTGCTCGCATCGCCGAATAATTCTTCGGCCATATGCGACCCAACCGTGATGTTAAGCCGGTCGGGCATGTCGTTTAAAAGCTTCGATTTCAGTGCTGCGGCGACGTGATGGCAATGCCCGTGGGCGCATTCCTGCTGCTCCGGGCTTTCGTTTTGCGGGCTCTCGTCCGCATCAATGTCGAACATCTGGACCGAATAGGCTATTTCTGACAGCTCGTCCGCACATTGCGCTGCTTCGACCGCCGGAGACGCCATCAGCGCTGCGACCGCCAAAAGGGCGGCGACAATCCTGACGGGAATCAAGGCGTTCAGATCGAACATCCTGTGGCCCCTAACAAGGTGAAACGAAAGTTGAAACAAAAATCTTCTCGGTTGCTGTAATGTGATATTGTCACGAAGCGTCCGGACAATGAATATTGTTCGAGTAGTTTCTTTTTCGACCAAATTCCATGGAATGAATGCAGCGTTCTTATAAGGCGAAAGCTGATTAATATTCAAATTACCCAAGTTCCGTCATAATCAGCCATCCAATCCTAGATCACGACATCAGAATCTGGATTATCACGATGATAACGCTTCCAGCGACTGGAGGTGCAAGCACTTTTTTTGCTGTCTGGGTTCGGTGTCCATAGTCCCATTATAGCTTTCGCGTCAGCGACCCGCGGAAGAGGCGGCTGGGTTTCGAGAAAGCGTTTCGATGATTTTGCATTCGGAAACCTCGCCGCCCGTGCAGGCCGCGACCACACTTCTCAGTTCGGAACGAAGCGCTTGTAGCCGACTGATGCGCTCGTCCACGGCTCGAAGGTGCCGCAAAGCGATGTCACCCGCCTCGTCACAGCTCTGATCCGGTCTCGCCTTCACGCTTAAAAGCGAGCGTGTTTCATCGATCGAAAACCCCAATTTTCGAGCATGCCGAATAAAGGAAAGGCGCTCGACGTCCTGCTCTTTGTAGGTTCGCTGCCCCGCTGCCGTACGCGCGGCTTCGGGCATCAGTCCGATATCCTCATAAAACCTTATCGTATTGACCTTGGTGCCCGTCGCCTTCGAAAGACCTCCGATAAGCATGAACTCACTCCTCCAGCTCCGAAACCGCGAACCATTCGCAATTTTGGCTTGCTCCTACAGTTGCTAGAGGTGTTACCTAATGCCTCATGTCGAATAACGAAACATCGGATTGCGGCTGCACAGGCGATACGCAAAGAGCAGGCGCAGACCCCGCCTATCGCCGCGCCCTTTGGATCGTCGTATTGCTCAATCTGGGCTTTGGCGTTTTCGAGGCCTTCGGCGGGTTTCTGGCGGACAGCCAAGCGCTCAAGGCCGACGCTCTCGACTTCATCGGCGATGGATCGATCACGCTCATCGGCATCCTTGCTCTTGCGTGGACTGCCCGCACGCGCGCCCGGGTCGCGCTGGCACAGGGCCTGTTTCTGGGCGTACTAGGCCTCGGAGTGATCGGTCTGGCGGCCTGGCGATCGCTTAACGCGGTCGCGCCGGAAGCCGGCTTGATGGGCGGGATCGCCGTCGCAGCCTTGATAGTCAACATCGCGGCGGCGCTTGTGCTGATGCGGTTTCGCGAAGGCGACGCACATGTATCCGCGATCTGGCTGTTCAGCCGCAATGACGCGATCGCCAATGTCGGAGTGATCATCGCTGCTGCCCTGGTCGCCTGGACCGGGCAAGCTTGGCCCGATCTGCTGGTCGCAGCGGTGATCGCCCTGATCTTCCTGCATTCGGCTTACCTCATTGTAAAACGCGCGACCGAAGAACTTCGCGCGCAACATGCTCCGGCTCTCGGAAAGGCCGCCTCCAAATGACGCTACGTGCTTTTGCGGTCCAATTGATCGCTTTCTTGTCGATCGCAGTCGCAATGCCCGCTTCTGCAGGCACGCATGACGCGGTTCAGACGACCTGGCGCCTGCTCGATTACATCGCCGTGGATTACACCGAAGCCGTTAGCGGCGGTGAAGTCACGAACGAGCTGGAGTATGCCGAAATGCAGGAATTTTCTGCCTCGGTAGCCGAACGCATGGCTGCCCTGCCCGCAAACGCGCACCGTGCCCAGCTGGTTGCGGAGGCAGAGGCTCTCGTCGAGTCAATCTCGACGAAGGTGGAGCCTGCTGTCGTCGCACGAGACGCGCGCAGATTGGCAAGCGAGCTGATCGCGGCGTTTCCCGTTCCGCTTGCTCCCGAGGCGGCACCCGACCTCGCGCGAGGTGCCGCGCTGTACGCCCAGAACTGCGCAAGCTGTCATGGCGTGAGCGGAGGAGGCGACGGCCCCGCGGCAGAGGGACTCGATCCCCCGCCAATCGCGTTCGACGACGTCGTCCGTGCCCGCGAGCGAAGCGCTTTCGCGCTCTACCAGGTCATTGGACAGGGTCTGGAGGGAACGGCCATGCCGGGCTTTTCCGATCTCGGGGCGGAAGATCGCTGGAGCCTGGCCTACTATTCAGGGTCGATCGCATTTGAGGATGTGGAGCGCGGCAGACGGATCTGGAACGACGATCCGGAAATCCGGGCGCGTATTCCTGACCTCGCCGCTCTATCCGGCCTTACGCCGGCAACCCTTGGCGAGGCGATCGGAACCGAGCGTGCCGATGCCGTTATGGCCTATTTGCGGGCTCATCCCGAAGCCGTGGCGAGCGATACGACCGGCTCACTCGCTTTGGCACGCAAACGCTTGCAGCAAAGTCTTGCCGCTTACGAAGCGGGTAATGAGGCCGAAGCGCGCGAACTCGCACTCTCGGCCTATCTGGATGGCTTCGAACCATTGGAAGCCGTTTTAAGCACGCGCGATGCAGACCTGCTCGCATCTGTCGAAACCGGCATGGCGGAGCTTCGAGCGGCAATAGGTCGCGGGGATCCGCTGGCCGCCGTCGCCCAAAGGGTGAATGCGCTCGACGTTCTTTTCTACCGCGTCGAGACGGTCCTCGCCCCGGACAATGCCAGCGCGGCGTCGGCATTCGCGGGAGCCTTTGCGATCTTGTTGCGCGAAGGGCTCGAGGCGTTGCTGATCGTGATCGCGATGATCGCGTTCCTGCGCAAGGCCAAGAGGACGGAAGTCTTGCCCTTCGTCCATGGCGGATGGCTGTCGGCCCTTGTCGCCGGTGGCCTGACTTGGGTGGCAGCGACTTACCTGATCGGCATAAGTGGAGCAGGCCGTGAACTCGTGGAGGGGTTCGGATCGCTTTTTGCCGCTCTCGTCCTGCTGTCGGTCGGTATATGGATGCACGGCAAGTCGCAGGCCGGCGAATGGCAACGCTATATCCAGAAAACCATGCAGCACGCTCTCTCGCGCAGATCCGCATGGTTTCTGTTCGGGCTGGCCTTCCTCGTGGTTTACCGGGAAGTCTTCGAGACGATCCTGTTCTTCGCAGCGCTCTGGAGTCAGGGCCATACCGACGCGATTCTTGCTGGCGCTGCCGCCGCAATCGTCTTGCTAGCGCTGATTGCGTGGGCGATGCTTCGCTACAGCCGCCGACTGCCAATTGGAACATTCTTCGCGTATAGTTCGGTTCTGATCGGCATTCTTGCCGTCGTTCTGGCCGGGAAGGGTATTTCGGGGCTCCAGGAAGCCGGATTGTTGGGCATCACTCCGCTTCCGAATCTGCCCCGCATGCCGATTCTGGGCATCGCACCGGCACTTGAGCCAGTGGCGGCGCAAATTCTCACGCTCGCGCTCATCGCGCTGGGTTATTGGCGCAACAGAATGAAAGGCATGCAAGCCCGGGCGCCGCAGGCCGAAACCGGTTGACGACGCTCCGGGCAAGGGAAGCATTATGATCGACAGACGTTCTATTCTGGGCGGTGCAGTGCTTGGCGCAGGTGCACTGGGAATAGCCGCGTATGCCCGGCGCGACCTGTTGACAGACCGGAATACGGCGCTTGCTTCGGTAACCGCGCACTCGCAACTTCTCATTCCTCCTCTTTATTCAGGCGAACGAGATAGTGGCGAGCGGGTTTTCGATCTCAATCTGCGCCACGGCGTCTCGCAATTTTTTGACGGGATCGAAACGCCGACCATCGGCATCAACCAGCCCTATCTCGGCCCCACGCTTGAACTGAACGCGGGCGATACGGTGCGTATGAATATCACGAGCGATCTATCCGAAACGGCGACCGTCCATTGGCACGGTTTTCATCTGCCTGCGCGCGCCGATGGCGGACCGCATCAACCGATCGAGCCAGGAGGCAGCTGGACCGCGCGTTTCGATGTCCGCCAGCGCGCATCGATGTTCTGGTATCATTCGCATGCGCACCGTCGTTCGGGGCCACAGGTCTATCAGGGTCTGGCCGGAATGATTTATGTCCGGGACAGCGAGAGCGAGGCGTTCGACCTTCCCAACGATTATGGCATCGATGATATACCGCTGGTCGTTCAAGACCGCGCGTTCGCGAGCGATGGAAGCTTCATTTACTCCACGCGAATGCATAATATCATGATGGGAATGATGGGTGACACGATGCTGGTCAACGGCGTCGTCGAGCCCGTCTTCGAGGCAAAGTCCGATCGTTTGAGGCTGCGACTAGTCAATGGCTCGAACGCACGCTTTTACCGTTTCGGGTTCGACGATGGCCGCAGCTTCCATCAGATCGGAACCGACGGCGGTTTGCTCACTGCGCCGCTGCCAACCGACAATGTTGTTCTCGCTCCCGGCGAACGCGCGCAGGTAATCGTCGATGTCAGCGATGGAAGGCCGGTTTCGCTGCTTGCGGACGGGCTCGAAATCATGGGTATGGGAAATATGGGCCGGGGAATGAGAGGGTCCGGACCCGTGGGCGATTCCGACCGGCCGACGGACAATTGGATGATGGGCGACCGAGGCGGCCGTGGCGGTATGATGGGCGAAGAGGAGCGTCGCGATGGGATGATGGGCGGCATGATGGATGAAAGGCGTCGCTTTATCGTGCTGGATATCCAGCCGGCCGCGAGCCGCAGGCGGGCGATCGCTATGCCTCGCCAGCTCGCTACTTTGCCTCAGGTCGATCCGGGCAATGCCGTTCGCACGCGCCGTTTTGTTCTCGATATGGGCATGGGAATGCGCATGATGCGTGGAGGTGGTTTCACCATCAACGGCAAATCGATGGATATGCAGCGTATCGACGAGACAGTACGGGTCAATACCACCGAAATCTGGCAGGTCGAGAATGCCTCGATGATGGCGCATCCGTTCCACATCCACGATGTGCAGTTCCGTATCCTCGACCGGAACGGCAGGGCCCCTGATGCGACGGAACAGGGGCTAAAGGACACGGTTGTCGTCTATCCGGGCGAAGCCGTGCGGCTCCTTTTGCGGTTCGAGGACTATACCGACCCGGATTTGCCTTACATGTATCACTGCCACATCCTCGAGCACGAAGACGCCGGCATGATGGGGCAATTCACCGTCACAGCCTGAATCAGTAACCGGGCAGAAGACCTGCCACCGACGGCCTCCAGGCCCTCACCAATGCGAGAACCATTTCATGAAAGCATCCGATCTTCTTGTCGCCGCGTTGGAAGCCGAAGGCGTCGAGTATATCTTCGCGGTTCCGGGCGAAGAAAACCTCGATCTTCTGGAGTCGCTGCGCACCTCGTCGATCCGTCTGATCGTTACCCGGCACGAGCAAGGGGCAGGGTTCATGGCGGCAACCTACGGTCGCCTTACCGGTAACGCCGGCGTATGCCTTGCCACGCTGGGACCAGGGGCGACAAACCTCACGACGCCCGCAGCTTATGCCGCTCTGGGCGCTTTCCCGCTGGTCATGATAACCGGCCAGAAACCCATCAAGGTCTCGAAGCAAGCACAGTTCCAGATCGTCGATGTCGTCTCGCTTTTTACCCCCTTGTGCAAGATGGCGAAGCAGATCGTAAATGGAGAGCGGATTCCCTCGCTCGTACGAGAGGGTTTCAGGAGAGCTCAGGAAGAGCGGCCCGGTGCAGTTCTGCTGGAGCTGCCCGAAGACATTGCCGAGGAAGAAACCTCCGAACCTGTCGTGGCGCCCCACCCCCGACAATATGCGGTGGCCGGAGATGCCGCGCTAGACGAAGCCGCCGAGCGTATTCTGGCCGCCGATCGCCCGCTGCTACTGGTTGGTGCCGGGGCCAACCGACGTAGCGCTTGTAAGGCGCTCCGAAAGTTCGTCGACGACACCCAATTTCCGTTTTTCAATACGCAAATGGGCAAGGGAGTGCTTGATGAGGCAAGCCCCCTGTATCTTGGAACGGCGGCTCTATCATCGGATGACTATGTTCATTGCGCCATCGATCGCGCAGACCTGATCGTCAATATCGGCCATGACGTGGTCGAGAAACCGCCCTTTTTCATGGAGCCTGACGGACGCACTGTTATCCATATAAATTACAAGGCCGCAGAGGTCGACCAGGTCTATTTCCCGCAGCTGGAAGTCATCGGCGATATTGCCGGATCTGTCGAGCGACTGGGAAACCGGCTGCGCGGCAAACACCCTAGTGACCCGGCAGCCTACGCCAAAGTCCATGAGGACATCGCGGCGCACATCCGCCAAGGCAGCGACGATGGCCGCTTTCCGATGGTGCCCCAGCGCATCGTTGCAGATGTACGGGCGGTCATGGGCCGCGACGACATCGTCGCACTCGACAACGGCATCTACAAGATCTGGTTCGCCCGCAACTATATCGCGCATGAGCCGAACACGATTCTGCTCGACAACGCGCTGGCGACGATGGGAGCGGGTCTCCCCTCGGCGATGATGGCAGCGATGCTGTCGCCCGAGCGCCGCGTGCTCGCCGTATGCGGCGATGGCGGGTTCATGATGAATTCGCAGGAGGTGGAAACCGCGGTCAGGCTCGGCCTCAACCTCGTCGTACTCATCCTCAATGATTCCGCTTACGGTATGATCCGGTGGAAGCAGGAAGAACTTGGCTTTCCCGATTACGGTCTGAGCTTCGCCAACCCCGACTTCGTTACCTATGCGAAGAGTTATGGTGCGACGGGCCACCGGATCGAAAGCAGCGAAGCACTGGTACCGACCTTGAATGAAGGGTTTGAAAGCGGCGGCGTTCACCTTGTCGACTTGCCGGTGGATTACTCCGAGAACCGCAAGGTTCTGATCGATGAACTCAAGGCGATGGAGTGTCCCCAATGACGTGGCAGGTCCTCAATCCCTACGACCAGGAATGCATTGGCAGCGTTGAGCTGGTCGACTGGCCGCAAGTCGATCGTTGGCTCGACGAGGCGCGCGCGCTGCACGAAGACCGACAAGCGCGGCTCCCCGCGCATGAACGCATCGCCATCCTGCAGCGCGCCATCGGGCTGATGCGCGAGCGCGCGGAGACACTGGCAATGCAGATTGCGCTCGAGGGCGGTAAACCCATCGTCGACGCGCGCGTGGAAACCAGTCGCGCCATTCAGAGCGTCGAATTGTGCATACACGAATTGTTCGCCAGCGGCGGGCGCGAAATCCCGATGGACCTGACGCAGGCGGGGGCAGGACGCAAAGCCTATACCTTCCGTGAGCCGATTGGGCCGGTCGTGGCGATCTCCGCTTTCAATCATCCTCTGAACCTGATCGCCCATCAGGTGGGACCGGCAGTCGCAAGCGGATGCCCTGTTCTGGTGAAACCGGCCAAGGACACGCCCCTTTCCTGCAAGAGCTTCGTCGAAATCCTTTATGAAGCCGGACTCGATGAAAGTTGGTGCCGTTTCGTGCCGTGCTCGGACGGGGTCGCCGAACAAATGGTCATCGATTCGCGGACGGCATTTTTCTCCTTCATCGGTTCGGCCAGAGTTGGCTGGATGCTCCGCTCCAAACTGGCGCCGGGCACCCGCCTGGCACTGGAACACGGTGGCGCGGCTCCAGTCCTCGTCGATGAGGGCGTCGCAAGCGGCAAGGTAATTCCTCCTCTCCTGAAAGGCGGCTTTTATCATTCTGGACAAGTCTGCGTCTCGGTGCAGCGCGTGTTCGTTCCGCGCGCCGAACTGCCGGACTTCGCTGCCGAGCTCGCTGAGGGAGCAGAAGCGCTGACTGTGGGCGATCCGACCAAAGCGGAAACCCAATGCGGTCCGCTCATTCGTCCTGCCGAAGTCGACCGCGTCGCATCCTGGGTCGATGCAGCCGTTCAGGGCGGCGCCAGGCTCGCCGCAGGGGGTAAGCGCATGGGTTCCACCCTTTACCAGCCCACGGTCCTTGTCGATCCGCCGTGCGACGCCGATGTATCGCGCAAGGAAGTGTTTGGCCCTGTGGTCTGCATTTACGGATACGACGACGTCGATGCTGCGATCGGCCAAGCGAACGCGCTTCCCTACGCCTTTCAGGCGGCTGTGTTTACCGACCGAATGTCCTGGGCCGATTACTGCGTCGAAACGCTGGCCGCGTCAGCCGTAATGGTCAACGATCATACCGCATTTCGCGTCGACTGGATGCCGTTCGCAGGACGTCGGCAGTCGGGCCTCGGAACAGGCGGTATAGGTTACACGATGGCCGATATGAGCGAAGAAAAGATGGTGGTCGTGAATGCACCATCCAGCGTCCGATGACCTTGAGCGCGGCGAAACGGCTTGCGCCCCTCTTGATACTGGCCGCCTTCGGCCTCGATCAATTGTCGAAAACCTGGGCGCATTCTTTGGTTGGTTCGGGTAACGTGATCGCAGTGTTCCCGGGCTTCAATCTAGTCGCCATCGCCAATAGCGGCGTGGCTTTCGGACTGGCCGGTGGAGCAGCCCCCGTGATCCTTATCGCGATCGGCGTTCTGCTTTCGGGCATGCTCGGGATTTGGCTGATGAGAACCCGATCCCCCATCCATGCGCTCGGCTTGAGCCTGGCGATTGGCGCTCGTCTGGCCCGGGCACGGTGTGTTCGAAGGCGCGGATCGGTATGTCCCGCGCAAGGGCACGCCGCAATAGCTCGGTGCCGGTCTTCCCGCCTGCACCGAAGACAGCGATGGGCCTCGTATCGGTCATCTGCTTGTTCCTGTTAAGACAGGTGTGGGCGACGAACGGAGGAGCTGCGGGCGCACGGGGTAGCCAACGGCCCGCCCATGCGCCCTGCCAGTATCAGGCTCCGCCTGCCGGACAGGTGGTATATCCCCAGAACCCGAACTCGTCCTTCATCCGGGGTCCGACGACGATCATCTCCTGCATTTGCAGACCCGCATCGCCTTCATCATCCAGCATGCGGGTCCTGATCCGAAGCTCGCCATTCGAATAGCTGCCGGTGCCATCGGCGGTGACGGGGATCAATTTGCCATTGATCTTGATCGCACCGCCCCCGTCGCCGTCATATACAAACGAGGGAAAGGCTACTTCGGTCAGACGAAACTGGCAGGCCTGTCCTGCGCCCAGAGCAGCAAGGTCCGCGTCATTCATAGTCCCGGGAAGCATGAGGCCCGGGTCAACATTTGCCAGTGCACTGGCCGCGTCCTCGATCGGCGCGGCAGTGGCAGGCGGGTCGAGCTGGGCTTCGCGGTCGTTGCCCGGAGCGGTGTTCGAATTGCAGGCGGCGAGCGGCAGCGCGATGAGCGCCGTTAAAGCTATCTTGTTCATGGCTGCATCTCCTCGGGCAGGCGTTCTTCGGTCCGAGGACCGTTCTGCTCGATATCGTCTATGAGATATTTCATCTCGGCGATCTCGCGGCGCTGGGCGACGATGATTGCCTTGGCGAGTTCGCGAACGCGCGGATCCTTGAGGCTGGCCCGTTCGCTGGTCATGATCGCGATCGAGTGGTGCGGGATCATCGCTGCCATATATTCGGTGTCGTCGACGGTGGTCTGGCTGCGTACCAGCCAAAGTGCGAGCGCGAACACAAAGGCGCCGACGCCCAGAATGATAAAATTCTTGGTCCGGTCCTTGTACATGCCCCACATGAAGAGGAGCATGACGACCATCATCATCGCGCCCATGACAAACATCATCCAGAAGCGCGTTTCACTCCAGAAGACATCGTCAATGGTGAAGGTGTTGGCATACATCAGGAAGAACATGATGACGGTCGAAGTCGATACCATGGCCATGAACCGCCAGTAGTTGCCGCCCCCTCCCTTGTCCGAGTGGGTCGTCTTTTCGGTCATGCTTCTTCTCCTTTGTGCATCATGGTCCAGAATAGCTGCGCCGAGCAGCTGATGAGAGCGAAGCCGGTGAGGGCCTCGACGCCGGCGAGAACCCGCAGGTGCTCGGTTGGGAAAATGTCCGCCAAACCAAGCGTCGTCACGTTGATCAGAGAAAAATAGAAATAGTCCATCGCGGTCATCGCGCCGGCCTGCCGGAAGCCGCCCAGACCCAGCTCCTCGCCGATCCAGAAGCCGGCGGCGAAGAACGCCGCTACGGTCAGATGCGAGAAAAGAACGAGCAGCGCGATGCCCAGCTTGTGCAGAAGGCTGCAGTTTTGCTCGAGCAGCGTATGGCCCGCATTCAGTATGACGAGGTGCGAGCCCACCGATATCAGGAACAGCGAGGTCGCCAGGATTAAACCGAGGATCATGTAAAGACCTTGAGACCCATCCAGAGCCCCATCCCCATCATGAACAGGTTCTCTGTCAGCGAGACGAAACCGAGCGGGACGTTGCTGCTACCTCCGACGCAAGCGCATTTGAGCTCACGCTTGTCGATGTAGACAGCCTTGAAGACGCTGACAGCGCCGACGGTGCCGATGAATAATGCCAGCGGGGCAGAAAGCCAGGTCAGTGCGCCCGCGGTCATGAGAATGCCGGCAGCGGCTTCGCCGAACGGATAGACGAAGCCATAGGGCACCCAGCGCCGTGCGAGTAGATCGTAGTTGAGGAACATGGTCGAGAAACTGCGCACGTCCTGAAGCTTCTGGACGGCGAGCAAGGTCATCGAGAGGCTGACGAACCACTCCGCGGCCCGAACGGTGAAGAGGTCGTCAAAAAACGCCCAGCTCAGCCCGAGCGCGAGCAGCAGCGCGACCGCGAAAATCGCAATGACAGGCTGATAGCTGGTTTCGCCTTCCTCGGGCTGCGAGCGGCTTTTGCCGAAGAACTCGCGGACATCGTCATAGCCGCCAATGCGCTTGCCTTCCATAAAGGTCTGCGGCGTGGTCTCGACGTCGTGCTTGTCCTTGAACGCGTCGGTTTCCTCCCTGCTGGTCAGGTGATGATCGTCGACCTCGAAGCCTTGCCGCTTGAGAAGATCGACCGTTTTGATGCCATAGGGACAGACATGATCCTCCATCACCATCCGGTAAACACTCGCAGTTTTCATGCCTTTACAGCCCCTTGTTCACACGCACAGCCTGGGGCTGCTTGTTCAATTCCAATGTTCGTTTCGCGTTTTCGTTTCATCGTTCTTCGAAAGAGAAACGATGTTTGTCGCAATCGCCGACATTCCTCCCGCGAATCTCTTTCTGCCGGTCGATCGCGCGGCCTGGTACGGACAAGATGGACAAACTTCCGGTATTCCGATTGCAGCCGAAGGAATAAAGACGGGCGGGGCGGCGCGAAATTACGGCGCCGCCTCAAAAATATTTATCTGAGCTGCCAAACAGCCAATGTTGCGCTCAAGGACGGTCGTGATCGCCGCTTCCGCTCTCGACCTTGTTTTCAATAGAATCTGTGTTCGTCTCCCTGCGCTGGCCGGACAGAAATATCCATTCCGCCACGAACACGGCCGCGATTCCGATCACCGCATAGGAAACCACGGCCGGATCGCTCTTGAGTTTGGCGGCCGTAAATGCGGCGAGCACAACGGCGTCGGCCGCCAGCGCGGTGAGCAGGACGGAAGCGCGGGCGCCGATCTCTTTGCGAAGACTGCGAAACACGCCCCAATGGACGAGCATGTCCATGACAAGGTAGAAGAAGGCGCCGAGCGAGGCGATGCGGGAAAGGTCGAACAGGACCGCCAGTGTGCCGGCTATGACGACCGTATAGACCAGCATGTGGCTACGGATGCCGCCCTTCATTCCGAAATGGCTGTGGGGGATCATCTTCATCTCGGTCAGCATTGTCAGCATCCGCGAGACGGCGAACACGCTCGCAATGACCCCCGACGTAGTCGCCGAGATGGCAATCGCTACGGTGAAATAGAACCCGAGATCTCCCAATGCGGGGCGCGCTGCCGCGGCCAGGGAATAGTCACGCGCCTGAACGATCTCGCCGATGCTGAGACTGGAGCCAACGGCCAAGGCGACGAGCAGATAAACCACGATGCACACGGCAATCGAGATCATGATTGTGCGACCGACATTCTTGTGCGGATCGACGATTTCTCCGCCACTGTTGGTGATGGTTGTAAACCCCTTGAATGCAAGGATCGAGAAGGCCACCGAAGCGAGCAATGCTTCGCCGTTCGACAAGGAAGCAGGCTCGGTAAAGGCGCCTGCGAACAGTCCGCTGGCCCAGATCGCCGCAACTGCGAACACCGCTATCCCGCCAACCTTTATCGCCGACATAACGAGCGAAAACCCGCTTACCGATCTATTGCCCGCGGCGTTGACCAGATAGGCGAAAACGATGAGTCCCAGCGCCAAGCCCGATATCAGCAATGCGTTTTCTTCGAGCCCAAACGGACGCAGCGCATAGGTCGCGAAGGTTCGCGCCACCAGGCTCTCATTGATAACCATCGACATGGCCATCAGCACTGATGCGGAGGCCGCGACGACACCCGGACCATAGGCCTTTTGCAGGATCATCGCGATGCCACCCGACGATGGCCAGGCATTCGACATCTTGATGTAGCTGTATGATGCGAGCGCGGTGATGAGCGCGCCTGCGACGAAGGAGAGGGGGAAGAGAGGGCCGGCAAGCTCCGCGATCTGACCGGTGAGCGCAAAAATGCCCGCACCGATCATGACGCCAGTCCCCATGGCAACGCCGCCAAGCAGGGTGATGCTGCTCTTGTTCAGATTATCTTCGTGCGCCGAATGGTTATCCATGCGGTTTACCTTTCTATGGCTTGCGTCGCGCTGCCATCTTCCACAGGCGACCGGCCCTGCCGCAATGCGGAGGCATTGAGGCATGGATCAGGGATGGCGATTTGTTCGATTGTCGAATGTTCACAGCTTCGCACTACGAAGTCTGAGCGAGTTCAGGACTACCGATATGGAGGACGCACTCATCGCAAAGGCTGCGAACATTGGGCCAATCAGGATGCCGAAGAAAGGATAAAGAACACCGGCCGCGACGGGCACGCCCGAGGCGTTGTAAATCAGCGCAAAAAACAGATTTTGCCGAATATTGCGCATCGTAGCCCGGGCAAGCTTGCGGGCCCGGACGATCCCGTCGAGATTGCCTCTAACGAGCGTAATCCCCGCACTTTCGATCGCGACATCCGCGCCGGTTCCCATCGCAATGCCGACATCTGCCTGGGCAAGCGCCGGAGCGTCGTTAACCCCGTCGCCGGCCATGGCCACCTTGGCACCGCCTTCCTGCAATTCACGGATGAGCCGCGCCTTGTCCGCGGGAAGAACGCCTGCGCGAATGTCGTCGATACCAAGGCGGGCGGCAACCGCCTGCGCCGTCCGCTCATTGTCGCCGGTCGCCATAATGATCGTAAGGCCGAGCTTGTGCAGGTCCTTGATCGCCGCAGGAGTGGTTTCCTTGACCGGGTCGGCAACGCTGATGAGGCCAGCAATCTTGCCTGCCACGATCACGAACATGACGGTTTCGCCTTCGTCGCGGCGCGCATTGGCCTTTTCGCTGAGCGTGGCACCTTCCAAACCGAGGTCTGACAGGAGCGCAAGGTTACCCAGCGCGACGCGTTTACCGGAAACCGTGCCCATGACGCCTTTACCGGTTACGGCCTCGAACTCGCTGGCGGCTTCCATCGCGACGCCGCGTTCTTCGGCGCCGCGCACGATCGCTTCTGCGAGCGGGTGCTCCGACCCGCGCTCGAGCGACGCCGCCAGGCTCAACACCTCGATTTCATCGTGGCCCTCTTCGGGCATAACCGCGACGAGCCTTGGGCGCCCCTCGGTCAGCGTACCCGTCTTGTCGACGATCAGCGTATCGATTTTCTCGAAGCGCTCGAGCGCTTCGGCGTTCTTGATCAGAACGCCCGCCTGCGCCCCTCTTCCTGTCGCGGTCATGATCGACATCGGCGTCGCCAGGCCGAGAGCGCAGGGGCAGGCGATGATCAGTACCGCAACTGCAGCAATGAGGGCATAGGCAAGCGCTGGTGCGGGGCCCCAGATCGCCCAGGCGATGAAGGCGAGCACGGCTATGCCGATAACCGCGGGGACGAACATGCCGGCCACCTTGTCGGCGTACTTCTGGATCGGCGCGCGCGAGCGCTGTGCGGCCGCAACCATTTCCACGATCTGCGCGAGCATGGTGTCTGATCCGACACGTTTCGCTTCGATCACCAGGCTGCCTGTTCCGTTGATCGTTGCCCCGGTCACGGCGTCGCCCTCGACCTTTTCGACCGGGACTGGTTCACCGGTGATCATGCTTTCGTCGATCGACGAGCGGCCTTTGAGCACTACACCGTCAACGGGCACCTTGTCGCCTGGGCGGACCCGCAATTGGTCGCCAACAGCCACGTGCTCAAGGGGGATTTCTTCTTCAGTGCCGTCTGCCCTGATGACGCGGGCGGTTTTGGCTGCAAGATCAAGGAGAGCGCGAATGGCCTTACCGGTGCCTTCACGCGCGCGCAGCTCCATGACTTGGCCGAGGAGCACAAGCGTAACGATAACGGCCGCGGCTTCGAAATAGACGCCGACATGTCCCTCTGGATCGCGAAAGCCATCCGGGAAGATGTCCGGTGCCAGGACGGCGACGACACTGAAAATCCATGCGGCGAGAACGCCCATGCCGATGAGCGAGAACATGTTGAGGTTCCAGGTGCGGAACGAATTCCAGCCCCGTTCGAGAAACGGCCATCCGCTCCACAACACGACCGGTGTACCGAGCACCAGTTCAATCCATAGGGTGGCCCGCTCGCCAAATATTTCGCGCACGCCCGGCCAGCCCACATAGGGGCCCATCGTGAGAACAAGCAGCGGCAAGGTGAGGATGGCGCCGACCCAGAAACGCCTTGTAAAGTCGACGAGCTCCGGGTTCGGTCCGTCATCGACCATGGCCGCGGATTCGAGTTCGAGACCCATGCCGCAGATCGGGCACGACCCCATCTTTGGCTGCCGGACCTGCGGGTGCATAGGGCAGGTATAAACCGGTCCGTCATAACCAGCGGGAACGAGATCGTAGCGGCCATCATCGCCAGCAACGGCTTCGCCGTGGCCGCTATGGCTGCAATTAGAATGGTCCATCATAGTCTCCCTGGATCTGGCCAAAGGTGTGCCAGTGTTCCGCCGACAAGGCCGAACCGAGCTGACAGGCGGCGTACCCCGCTGAAAGTGACAGCGTGAAACGGGGAACGAGATCAACCCGACTTGCCGATTTATGGCAGAGGATCATCTCATGCCTGCCGTGCATATTCTTTTCCGCGCTGCGAAAGGTGAGTGTGCGCTTCGCGCGCATCCAATTCCCGTGTACTGTTGCCGGCGCGGAGCAAGAAGCGCGCCACTCCATTGTCGAGAAAATAGATCGGTTCGAGGCTCTTTTGTGCGATCACGCGGCAAACAGTTCGGCCATCGAGATCGTGAAAGTAACAATGGATCAGGGCGCAGGCGTTACCGCCGAGTGCTGATCGTATCGCGTCCATCAGCACGCGCTCGAACCCGTCCTTATTGGGGTGCTTGAGAGTCTTCAGATCGGCCTCGATTCCTACGATGCCCCCGCTATCGTCGACGCCGATGAGCAGCGTGCCGCCATCATTGTTGAGAAATCCGGCAATCGTTTTGAACACGACCTGTTGAAGGCTTCGATTTGCGCGCTGTTCACGCGTACCCCAACGCAGCGACGATTTGAATTCCAGCTGTGCGCCCTCGCCTCGGGCGATGAGCAGCGGCAGCTCTTCGGCCAATTGATGCTCCAGAGAGCGGATTATCTGGCGATCTGCCATGAGCCGCAGATGATAAAGACCAAACGTCAGGCCGATTGCGCCGCCGATCACCGCGAAAGCCAGGCTCATGGGCAGCATTTCGATTTCAAATGCCGCGCTCAGTCGATCGACCGCCGAGCCCAACTGCTCAGCAAATGGCACGCTCGCCGCTGCTGCCCCTCCAGACCCATAAACGAGCGCGGTGAGCGGATGAAGGATTAAGATGCCCAGCACTGGCCCGATAACCGTATGCAGGAACAATTCCCTCTTTTTGCTGAAAGACGAACCGGAAAAGGGTAAGCTGTGCATTGTCATAGGCTTTGCGACCTGTGCGGAATTCGCGGCAGCGGATAAATCCACATTGCCGGTTCTTCACCCGATCCTTTTTCTGAAATAGCGGACGAGCGGGACCCCTAGGATCGCGATATACCAGCCATAGAGAAAGCTGCCGATAGCCCCGGCGAAGAAGCCAGGCCATGTCAACCAATCGAAGCCTGGCAGCAAAGGCGCCCATGCTTCATGCATATGGAAAGTATCGGGCGCGATCAGGCCAAAGGCCACGCAGAGCAGATAGGTAATCAGCAGTAAGACGCTGAAAGCCCAGCCCCAGGCAAGGATTGAACCTTTCGTCGTCGCATTGGTCATCTTTGCCTCCGTCGTATACTATAGGGGGGTATAGTGTATTGCGAACTGCTTTGCAACTGTGTCAAAAGCAGTCAGGAATGAACTCGGCGTCTGGAGAGAACGGCATGAGCGATGATCAAAACCCCAAGTTTCGTGATGTCTTGACCCGAATGCGCAAGATCGAGGGGCAGGCGCGAGGAATATCGAGAATGATGGAAGAAGAGCGCTATTGCGTCGATATCCTGCAGCAGATCCTCGCGCTCGAAGCCGCCGCGCGCGCCGCCAGGACCAAAGTACTCGACATCCATACCAAGCACTGCATCGAACAGGCGCTCTCATCGAACAACAAGGCCGATCAATCGGAGAAGATCGCCGAACTTCTCACTCTCATCGAGCGCATGGCCCGTTAGACCGTCTGGAGCCGATTGAATTGTCGGCTCCAGACGCCAAAGGCTGGTCAGTCGTGCTTGTGTTCGGTCTGCGGCTTTTCAGCCTCGGCGGCCTTTTTCTTGCCATGGCCGGACTGGCCATGGTCCATTTTCGAATGGTCCATCTTGGAATGGTCCATCATCTGGCATGACATTTTTCCGTCCTTGTCCTTCTTCATCATACCCTGCATTTTCTTGCCATCGAGCATCATCTCGCACATTTTGGGCTTTTCAGAAGGGGCCTCCTGAGCAAGGACCGGGCTTGCCGAGAAAGCAAGCGCGCCAGTGACGGTGAGGATCATTTTCATCATTATTCTCCAAAAGTTGGGGGCGTTTTCTTGCCCGTTCAGGGGTAACTTGCGAAAACCGTACGGCCGCCGGGCCCAAAGGCGATGACGTCATAGGGTTGCACACGGTTCTCGTATTCCATGCCAGGTGAGCCCAGCGGCATGCCGGGAACGGCAAGTCCGGAAACGCCTGCCGGGCGCTCGCGCAGCAATTTTGAGATTGCTTCTGCCGGGACGTGACCTTCGATGACATATCCCTCGATCACCATCGTATGGCACGACCACAGATCGGAAGGTACGCCCTTGTCGGCTTTCACCGAACCCATGTCAGTGGTGTCGACAGTCGCAACCTCGGCGTCCATGCCGTTCTCGAAATGGTTGGCCCATTTGAGGCAGCAGCCGCAGCCGGGATCGCGATACATCGTGTAGGTGGCCGCCTGGGCAACGTTCGAACAGGCGGCAATTACCAGGAGGGCTGTTGCGGCGAACGAGTTGCGAAAGCGCTTTCGCGCAAACGTGCGGGTCATGTATGGGGACCTTTCTTGTAGCCGTGCCAGAGCGATATCGCTCCGGTGGCGGTCGGGAAGACGTGAAGCCTTTCGGCGTCGGTGAAAATTTCGGCAAGCTGCCGCTCCAGGATACCGTCGGCATTGGGCTGCGTGTCTTCGACACCGTCGAGCTGCTGCACCGTGGCGCGGAAAAGCTTGCGCATAAGGGCGGAGTCCTGAGCCATATAGTCGGCAATCAGCACCATGCCTCCGGGCTGGAGCAGATCGTGCATCTGCTCCAGGATTGCCCGCTTTTCACCCAGCGGAACCTGATGAAAGACGAGGCTGCTGACGATCTTGTTTGGCTGCCATCGCGCGGTCAGGTCGAGGGTATCGAGAAAGCCATTGTGCCAACGGATCAGATCCGCCCCGGCGCCAAACTTGCGACGCGCGATGGCCAGTGCTGCCGGATCGGGCTCAACGCCGGCGAGACCCGCCTGCGGACAGCTGATCATGAGATCGCGAAGCAAGGTGCCGGTTCCGCACCCAACATCGATAAGATGATCGCCGGGCGCAAGATTGGCGGCGCGGACAACCGCGCGCCGCCATGTCCGCTCACGCGTAAACAAGGCGATGGTGAGGTCATAGACCGGGGTCAGCCAAGCTTTGCCAAGGGCTGGCGTGAAGGCTCGGTCGCCTTGAGGAGCGGCTACCCGTCCCACCTACATGATGCCCATATGATTGGGCCCGTGCACCATCTCCCCGCCGAAATAGCCTTGTACGATGAGCGCCGCAGCGATCAGCGCCAGAAGCAAGCGCAGCGCGCCTCTCCCCTTTCCGCGCGCAGCAACCCACCAGGCGAGGAGGCTCAATATGGCAATCGTCGTGCCGTTCCAGCGGTGAATGGCGAGATTTTCCGACCGGTCCAGCAGTCGCCATCCACCCGCAAACCATCCGAGCAAAGCCGCAACGACCGCCCCGATCGCGCCGCCGGCTACGAGAAACCGGATCGTCGTCTCAAGCCCCAAGGTCGGGCGCACCATCAAGGCGAGTTCGGCGAGTGCGGCGACGAGGAGAAGCGCAATCGGGAAATGCGCCGCGACCGGATGAAGGCGCGACAGAAGGTCCTCTGCCGAGGTCAGGCGGTTTTCCGTGATTTTCTGCTGCATCATGTCTTCAGGCGACATGGACTGCTGCGCGTTCGGCCTGTCCATCTCTTCCCCGGGCGGCGCAAGCTCGCCGGCATGGGCGTCGTCCGGCATGGCCATACCCTCCTCCATCGCCAGCATTTCAGCGTCGGACATATTGTCCTGATGCCCTTCATGCGCGTGCAAGGGTGCCGAAAGCAGAAAGGCTGCGAAGAGGGCGGCGAGGCCAAGGCGGGTGAATATGCTCATATGCCTTGATACGCGCGAGAATATCATACCCCTCAAATATTTTTTTGAGGGCTTCGGCGGGCTGTGGCGTAAAGGAGTTACAATAGTTAGAGGTTGCCTATGTCAGATTATCCTTCCCTCGATGCTTCGCTCAAACAGCTGGCCGCGCATGATATTGTGCATGACCCGTCAGACTTCATGGATGGTGTCTGGCAGCGCGCCGGACAGCTTGGCGAGGTTGCCGATCGCCGCCGGCGTGCCGCGCTCTTTTGCAGCCTGTTCGTCATCGGCCTTGGAGCAGGCTTCGGCACGACCATCATGCCCTACAATCAGGGCTCAACTGCGAGTTCCGCCTATAATGATTTTGCGTCGAACGAGCACCTTTCTCCCGCCGCTCTCCTGCATGTCGGGAGCTAGACTTTGACGAACGGACGCCTCCTGCTTGCCGTTCTTCTTGCCGGGCTCGCGGGATGTTTGGGGGCGATCGCGGCTGATCGCTGGCTCAGCCACGAAGACAATGGCAGCCTGCACCAGTTCGTGCACGAGGAACTGGTTTTGACCGAAGACCAGAACGCGCGCCTCGAGACCCTGGAAGCCCGCTTCGCCGTCGAGCGTGCTGAACTTGAGTCATCGCTGCGCGCGGCAAATGCGAGGCTCGCTCAGGCGATGGCCGACGAGCACGAATATGGCCCCGAAGTGAGCGCGGCGATTGACGATGTGCATGGACGGATGGGCGAATTGCAGAAAGCCACGGTCCAACACGTCTTCGACATGCGCGAGATACTCGAGCCCGAGCAGCAGCGCCTGTTCGATCGGAAGGTCTCCGAGGCGCTCACCAGCAATTCGCGTAATTAGGCTTCCGTGACGCAGGCGCAAAGCCGGTCCGAGACCGCCCTGGTCGAAGATGCCCGCAGGGGCAGCAAGGCAGCATATGGGACGCTGGTCGAACCCCATATAGCGCGGCTTATTGCTTTGGCGACACGCATGCTTGCGTCTCCGCATCAGGCCGAAGACGCTGTTCAGGACGGGCTTGCTTCGGTCTGGGTCGCCCGGCACCGCCTCGACCCGGACCGTCCTGTTGGCCCTTTTTTGACGACAGTCGTGCTCAACAAATGCCGCGACAGGCTGCGCAAACGCAAAACGGCGCGCTTTTTCGGATTGGGCGCGGAATCTGAAACACTGGCGATTGTTGACGACAGCCCCGATCCGCAAGAGATCGCGATGCAGCGCCAGGAATTGCGAATGCTCCTGGAGCAAATCGAGCGTCTTCCGATCCGTCTTCGCGAAGCGCTCATATTGGTCAGTATCGACGGACGCAGCCAGGCGGAAGCCGCCGAACTTCTCGGCGTGTCGGAAAAGGCAATCGAGACCCGCATCTATCGTGCCCGGCAAAAATTGCGCGACCGCCTGGAAAATTTTTGAGGGGTAGAACCGGGCCCTTCGTAGTTGAGGGTGTATCGTTCATACAGGAGCTTTCGATGGTCGCGATCAATCGCCGTAATTTTCTGGGGTCTAGCGCAAGCGGGGTCGGAATGCTTGGCCTTGCCGGTGCAATGCCCGCGTGGGCACGCGGAGGTCTCGATGGCACGATCGCGCGCCGCGGGAGCGACGTTCTGTCCGGCGAACATCTTACAATGAGCGTCGCCGACACGACCTTCACCACTGGCTCGCGCCGCGGGCCGGGTGTTGCCGTGAATGGCACCATCCCAGGACCCTTGGTGCGCCTCAAGGAAGGCCAGAACCTGACGGTCGATCTCCTCAATCGGAGTTCGCATGGCACTTCCATTCACTGGCACGGATTGCTCGTACCCTTCCTTATGGACGGTGTACCCGGGGTGAGCATGGCGGCTGTTGAGCCGGGCGATACCTATCGTTACCAGTTTCCCATCCGCCAGTCGGGCACCTATTGGTGGCACGCGCATACGCTGCAGGAGCCGCTTGGCCATTACGGCCCCCTGATCGTCGACCCGATCGAGCCCGAACCATATGAATACGACCGCGACTATGTTGTCATGCTGTCCGACTGGTCGACCATGAGTCCCTATTCGATCATGAAGAAACTCAAGGTCGCCGAGGGCTACTTCAACTATGGCAAAACCACCTGGACCGACGACTACGACATGAGCGGCGAAGAGCGCCGAATGTGGGCGCGCATGCGGATGATGCCGACCGACATCTCCGACGTGAGCGGCGCGACCTACACCTTCCTCATCAATGGTCACGGGCCGGAAGACGATCTCGAATACCTTTTTCAGCCGGGAGAGAGGGTCCGCTTGCGCTTTATCAACGGCGCCGCGATGACCTATTTCAATATCCGCATCCCTGGCCTGCCGATGACCGTGGTTCAGGCCGATGGCCAAAACGTACAGCCGGTCGAGACCGACGAGTTCCAGATCGGTGTTGCTGAAACCTACGACGTGATCATCGAGCCGCGCGGCGAGGCTTATTCGCTCGTCGCCGAGGCCATTGATCGCTCGGGCATGGGCGTGGCGACCCTTGCCAGTCGCCCCGGCGCCCGGGCCAGCGTCCCGCCCCTGCGCAAACCGCCGCTTCTCACCATGACCGATATGGGCATGGCCGGGCACGGCGATAGCGCAGGCGCTGCTGGAGACGGGCATGCGGGTCACGGTGCCGCGGCGAGCATGGATCAAAGCGCGGGTGGCATGGCCGGAATGGATCATGGCTCCAGCGGTGGATCCGAAATGGCTGGGATGGCCGGCATGTCGGGTATGAACATGCGCGATACATCACTGCTTCCACCCAATGTGAAAGTTGGTCCAGGGATCGACTCGGTTGCCATGAATCCTATCGACCGGATGGGTTTTCCTGGCCTCGGGCTCGACGATGTGAGCCACCGCGTGCTCAACTACAACCAGCTTATCGCCGCCAAGCCCAATACCGACAACCGGCGTCCGAGCCGGCTCAAGACGATCCATCTAACCGGCAATATGGAGCGGTATATGTGGTCGTTCGACGGGAAGAAGTTCGACGAGATCACCGAGCCGATTCAATTTGCCTATAACGAGCGCGTGCGCGTCAAGCTCATCAACAACACCATGATGGCGCATCCGATCCATTTGCACGGACACTTCTTCGAACTCGTGAACGGGGCTCCGGCCGACCGTCAACCGCTCAAACATACGCTGACGGTCCAGCCCGGCGGCAGCGCGCAATTCGACCTGACCGCCAATGAACGGGGCGACTGGGCGTTCCACTGTCATCTCTTTTACCACATGCATAACGGAATGTTTCAGGTGGTGACGGTCCGACCGCTCGAGGGAGGAGAAGGCTGATGAAGCGCGCGACCATGATGATCGCCCTCCCCCTGCTGGCACTTCCGAGCGCAGTCTGGGCACAGCAGCATGATCACGGCACGCAGGCTGCCGAACCGCAGAGCCAGGCCGGGCAAGCTGCTCAAGACGACGAGGCTGCGAGCGAGGCGCACGATCACCATGCGCCGGATCAACCTCAGATGGATCACTCCCGGACGCAGCATCCTCAGGAGGAGGTTGAGAACCCGGAGGTTATGGATCATTCGAACATGGATCATGGGGCAGCCCAGCATGGCGCGATGCCCATGACCGGCAAGGAGGATGAGGGCGGCATGTCGCAAATGGATCATTCCGCGATGGGCCATGGAGCATCCGCCGACCATATGGCGATCCCGGAAGGCCCTCCCCCGCCTGAAGCGCTACAGGGCCCCGCCTTTGCCGCCGATGCCTTTGTCGGCGCAGAGGAAATGGCTGCGTCTCGGGCGGCCGTCACCAAGGAAGTGAGCGGAACGCCGGTATTCTGGTTTCAGGGCGACCGGCTCGAATACCGCCTGCGCGAGGGCGACGACGGCTATTTGTGGGACGTCCAGGGTTATTATGGCGGTGACTACAACAAGTTCTGGTTCAAATCCGAAGGCGAAGGCAGCTTCGGCGAGACCATTGAAAGCGCCGAAGTGCAGGCGCTTTGGAGCCGTGCCATTGCGCCTTTCTTCGATTTTCAGGCGGGCGTGCGGCAGGATTTTACTGGGCCTGAACGCACCCATGCGGTTGTGGGCATCCAAGGGCTCGTTCCCTATGAGTTCGAGGTCGATGCAGCAGCATTTCTGTCGAACAAGGGCGATCTTACCGCACGAATTGAAGGTGAAATCGATCAGTTCATCACACAGCGTCTGATCGTGCAGCCGCGCGCCGAAATCGCGCTGTCAGCACAGGACATTCCCGAACTCGGGATCGGCTCGGGGATCGATACGATCGAGGTCGGCATTCGCCTGCGCTACGAATTCGCGCGCGAATTCGCGCCCTATATCGGCATCGACCAGGAATGGAAGATCGGCAACAGCCGCGATTTCGCAAGGGCCGCCGGCGAGGACCCCAGCGTAACGAACTACGTCGTCGGCGTGCGGTTCTGGTTTTAGGTCAAGGGAGAAGAAACTGACATGATGAACACTTTATTGCGAGTGCCGGTAGTTGCGCTAGCTATTGCTGCGGCGCCAGTGCCGGCTGCGGCGCAGGACATGGACCATTCCGGACATGGGACACATCATTCCGACAAGACAGGTTCGGCCAGCGAAGATGTGTCGGGCGCTGAAGATATTCTCGAGGCTTATCGCGCCGCATTGGTGTCGCGCGATGCCGCAGGCATGTCGGCCCTGTTCGCGGAAGCCTCCGCGATCTTCGAGAACGGCAAGTCCGAGGGGAGTTTCGCCAATTACATGGAGCACCATCTCGGACCCGAGCTCGATGCGATCACGAGCTTTACTTTCACCGACCCGACGCTGACGATGACCCGTAAGGGCCATATGGCCTATGGCTACGAAACCTACGGCTACCGGATCGAGCTCGAGGACGGGCGCGTGATCGAGCGTGACGGGGTCGCGACCTCGGTCCTTTCGCACGATGAATCGGGCTGGAAGATCGTGCAGTACCACTCCTCCTCGCACGCGCCGCGGCGGCCCTGACCCGCTACGGAGCGGCGAGACAGTTGGCTTCGCGGTCCCTCAAACTGCGCTTGCATGTCTTTAGCAGCAAGCTCCACAAGTGGTTGGCGCTCCTGATCGGGGCGCAAGTTCTGATGTGGATGGGCACCGGTGCCTTGATGTCCTTTCTCGATCTGGAGGAGGTACGCTCGGAGCATATCGTGTCCCGCGCTGCGCAAATATTGCCTGCCCGGGCCGAGTTACCCGAATGGCTGGAAAGGCAAGATGATGTGGTTTCGGTTGCCACACGTGCTCTCGACGGCAAGGTGGTTACCGAAGTGCGGCGAGCGGATGGCGGTGTCACGCTGCATGATCCGCATAGCGGACGCTTGTTGTCCCCCATTTCGGCCGCGACAGCGCGCGCGATCGCTCGCCGCGCCTGGATAGGCCCGGAGACTTCGGTCGCCGGCGCGCGGCTTGTCGAACGCGACGTCGGGACCGAATTCAGGGGCCCCTTCCCGGCCTGGCAGATCACCTATGACGAACGCGACGCGACGCGCGTCTATATCGACGCCTCGAGCGGAACGGTCCTGTCAGCGCGAAGCGATACCTGGCGGCTCTTCGATTTCATCTGGGGCGTTCACATCATGGACTGGACCCAGCGCGACCGCATCAACAGCTGGTGGCTTCTCCTGTTTGGTATCGCAGGTACGTTCATTGCCCTTTCGGGATTTGTTCTGCTGGCCAACAGGTTACCAAGGATCGGATGGCTTAGGGGGAAACGAAAGTCCGGTTCCTGACTCGCCGACACGGGTCGGATCATCCTGTTCAAGACGCCTCTCTCCTACGCGAGGTTCGCCCGGCCGGCACCATTGATGGATCTCTCGTGGCGATCGGATGCAGCATACCCCCCCAGGGAATAAGGGTGATTTATTCCCCAAAAGGTATATTGCCATTTTATACCCTTGGCGGTATAGTGGAGTGTGGAGGTATGCTATGCGCCAGATCGTCAGGCTTCCCAGTCAACTCGGAGCCGTGATCCAGACCCATCGCCTCGGCAAGGGCCTGACCCAAACCGAGCTCGCCAGACTCGCCGGGACGCAGCAGAAAACCATCTCGGCCATAGAGAACGGAAGCGAAGGAACAAAGCTGGACACGCTCATCAGTGTCATCGCAGTCCTCGGCCTCGATCTTCAGATCGTGCCGCGTCAGCAGGACGGCGCCTCGATTGAGGACGTCTTCTAAATGGCGCGCAAAAAGACCCATGCGCCCCTCGATGTACTTATCAACGGCAGGCAGGTCGGCCGCCTCGAAAAGGCGGCGAGCGGTGCAATCAGTTTCCGGTATTCCGAAGAGTGGCTGGCCTGGGAGCACCGCTTCGCAGCGTCGCTCTCGCTGCCTCTGACCCCGGCGGCCTATCGTGGCGCTCCGGTCATCGCCGTGTTCGACAATCTTCTCCCGGACAGGGATGCAGTACGCCGCCGCGTAGCCGAGCGCATGGGCGCTCAGGGCACCGACTTCTACAGCCTACTCGAAGCCATCGGACGCGACTGCGTCGGTGCCATGCAGTTCCTGCCCGAAGGCGCAGATCAGGCGCAGAGTACCGACATCGAAAGCGAACCGGTCAGCGACACCGAAGTCGAGGCCCTTCTCGCCGATCTCGCACGGGCTCCACTTGGCGTCGATCGGAAACAGGAATTCAGGATCTCGGTTGCCGGCGCGCAGGAGAAGACGGCCCTGCTTCGAATCGATGGGAAATGGCACCGACCGGCCGGTGTGACCCCGACAACTCACATCCTGAAGCCGCAACTTGGACAGATACCCAGCGCCGACGGGATGATCGACATGTCGAACAGCGTCGACAACGAGCACTATTGCATGACGCTGATGAAGGCGTTCGGCCTGTCGGTCGCAGCGACAGAGATTGCGACCGTCGGCCAGCGCCGAGTTCTCGTCGTCGAACGGTTCGACAGGCACTGGCGCAACGCCAAGCAAATCCTGCGTCTGCCGCAAGAGGACTGCTGCCAAGCACTCGGCTATCCGCCCACGCACAAATATCAGAGCGATGGCGGCCCGAACATGAAGGATATCTTCGGCCTGTTGCGCGGTGCTGACGATCCGCAAGCCGACGCAGCCGCCTTTTTCAAGAGCCAGATCCTCTTCTGGCTCATTGGTGCAACGGACGGGCACGCCAAGAATTTCAGTATCTTCCTGAAGCCCGGCGGACGCTACAGCCTGACCCCCTTCTACGATGTGCTCTCGGCCCAACCGGCCGTCGACTCCGACCAGATTGCGCAGAACAGGTTCCGGCTCGCGATGTCCGCAGGCACCAACCGTCACTACCGGCTGAACGAGGTGACCGGTCGGCATTTTGTCCAGTCGGGCAAGTCAGCGGGGCTTGGCAAAGGCCTCATGCGTGCAGCCATCAACGAACTGATGGACCGCGCACGTGATGCGCCGACGGTAGCGCGCGAAGCGATGCCGGTGGACTTCGCCGAACCTGTTCATGACTGCATAGCTGCGGCCCTGGCGACGCGTTTGCCCAGGCTTTCGAGCGCGCTTGAGGAGTTTTAGCTTTAGCATCCGCCAACGAAGTCATCGCCCGCCCTTTGCTGCAGCCCATCGCCACCTGATTTTTTCACGAAGAGCATCCCTTATGCGCGCCCGTCCCTCGCTCCTTTCGCTTTCGGCTGAACGTCACTCGATGACTTTATGGTCGTCAGCCATACGCCCGCGGTTGCAATTGCTGTGCCCATGATGATCAGGGGTGTAAGCCTTTCACCGAAGAAGGCAGCGCCGATCGTTAAACCGAAAACGGGCACCAGGAAGCTGAATACATTAGCCTTCGAGAGTTCGATTTTGCCGAGCGTATATTGCCACAGCCAGAATGCGAGGGCTGTACCTGGGATCGCCAACCCAAGCAGGCTCGCGATGAAAACCGGCGACCAGTCGATTTGGCCCTGATCTTCGGTAAGCAAAGCCAGAAACGCGAGCGGGACAGCGCCGATGAGGAGTTGAAGGCCCATGGCGATCGCTGCGTCGGCGCGCCCCGAGAGCTTCTTGATGGCGATGTTGCCCACGGCAACGCCGAAGGCCGCAAGCAGCACATATGCAAAGCCGGTTGAGAGCGCCAGCGGACCTTGGAGAATTCGCGGGCCAGCAATGATGAGGATTCCCGCAAAGCCGAGCCATAACCCGATCCAGCCCTTGGAAGACAGGCGCTCACGGAGAAAAAGAAAGGCAAGGCCTGCCGCGATGAGGGGTTGGCTGTTGGCGATGACGGTTGCAAGGCCGGGCGAAACGAACTCCGCAGCATGGAACATCCCGTAGTAACCCAGCCCCGTCATGCCGAGACCGGCAAGAATGATCCATCCCCAGATGCTTCCATCGCGCGGAAAGGGCTTTCTTAGAATGATACCGACCGCCAGTAACGTGGTGCCTGCAAGAACCGCGCGCAGCACGGCGAAGGTGAGATGGGGCGCGCTATCGAGACCGACCGTTATGAGCGGATAGCAGGACGCCCAAAGAAGCATCACAAAGATTGCGGAAAGACGCGCTGGCATAGTAGGTTAAGCGATAGCCTTCCATCCCGGTGCCCACAATGGTGGGATGCGCAGGTCCAGCGACGGGATACTCCTGCGCCTTGGCTACCACCTGATTGCTCGCCCCTTCGGACTAGCGATGCTTCTGTTACTTCGCGCTTTTTTGCCATCCTATGCAGCTACCGCTGCGTACGGTGTGCTGGGTCAAGCCCATTCTCAAGTGCGCGTTAGTGACCAGGAAATTTGCCTGAAAGAATCCCGCCGAAAATTGTTGAATTTCAAGTGGGATAGGCGGCGGCGCGCGACAGCCGAGCGCCGCATCTTATAGAGAGCTTTTGTTCCGGATTGGCCCTGGATTTTGCTCATTGTTCCGGAATGGGGACCAAATAGCATTCACGAGCATGCAATCAACTCGGTCCGTGGTTGAGCAATTTCTCCGCGACCTCACCCACACGCGACGAACGAAATTCCCGCGCCTTTCGCGCCGCGAAATCTTGCGATAAGGGTCTGCAGAGGGGACCCGCGCGATGGCACTGAAGATTGTTGAGTTTTTTGGATTTCCACCACTCTCGCCACTTGCGTCAGGATACATTTCCGGAAAGCAATGCCCCTACACGGTTAGCCCCTGCATTAAGCCAAACCACGGCGCCTGCTCCGTTCGGCAGACGACAAGTGAACCAATAATCTGCTGTCCAAATCGTCTGTATGCGGAGAACTATCGCGTGCTTCGTGAAGTAGCCGCCGAAGTCTTCGGCCAGCAGATCGAACTCATTACCGCCGCTGAAGGAAGGGCAAGAAAAGGATCGGAGTCGCTGACCGGTTCTGAGGTCATTGCCTTTGGAAAAGGATGGGGAGGCGAACTCCCCCTTCCTCGCCCTAAACGAGCCGATGGGGCGAAGAGTGGCGCATATTACGTTGACTGGATATTGGCCCGCATCGATGCCGATGGCGAGCTCCAAGAATTTACCGCCGTGGAGGTTCAAACGATAGACACGACGGGCAATTATAGGGATCAATCAGACGCCTATTTTGCTGGAGAGACCTTCGATGGCTGGAGTAAGTCTGGCATGAATTGGGAGAATGTGAACAAGCGCATTCTTCCTCAGCTGATCTACAAGGGACATGTCCTGCGTCGAGAGGCGCGGTGCTCCAAAGGCCTGTTTTTCGTCTGCCCGGGGCAGGTCTATCAAAAGATCAGAGACAGATTGGGCAATAACCTGCACGAGTATCCAGTAGGTCCAGGTACCCTTTCTTTCAGGTCCTACCAACTTGGCGATGTAGATCCCTCAACGATGCAACGACCATTGGAGTTCAACGCCCAATTCACGACAACCGTGGATCAAGTCGCTACGGCATTTACGTCGCCAATGAATCTCCCCGACCAGAATGTCTATGCGTCTGCAATCAAGCTCGCTTTGGGGAGTTAAAGCGCACAAACTTGACGTGCGAACGGCGTCCGATTGATCGACTTCAGACTTGGAATCCCATCTCCCGGAGGAAACGCGAGGGGGCCTTCTGCCAACCAAATACCTTGTCGGAGTAGGTCAGAGTTAGGCTATCTTCGGTCCTAGTGATCGCCACGAAACAGTTTCGCCGCTCTTCCTGCATTTCGGGGCTTTCGGCCCCTTTCTTGACTGCTGCCCAGCTCGGAAGCTGGTCCTCGACCATGGCGATCAAATAGACATGCCCGAACTCCATTCCTTTCGAGGCATGAATCGTAAAACATGGCACTGCTTCCTTGGGCTGAGGCGGCGTTTTTGATCGGAGGTCAAGCTCCTGAAGGAGCATATGAAGCGTCACACTTTCCTTTCCAAACTGGGCCTCAATATCAGCGACCAGGGCCTCCCAAACTTTCTTCTCATCTTCGAACTCGGAGAAGTCGTTTGAGGAAGCGAGGAATGGTTGATCGGGCAAACCTGCGAACCATTCGAAGGTGGATGCGCAGAATGATCGAAAATCGAGCCGCTCGACCAATTGTGGCAATGCGGACACGAGATACTTCCGCGTGTGATCACTAAGCTCGTTGCGCTCAAGGGCCAAGTTAAGAAACGAACGAAGAGCGCTACCCTCGAATGCCTCGGCTGCAGAAGTCACACCAGCCGGGTCAATCTGCAGTCCTTCCAGTGCAAAAAAGGCTCTGGTCAGTCTACGAGTTTGCTCTCGATCATTTGAACTATTGGCCAGTCGCAGCGCAGCGTGGAGCCAGCGCAGCGGGGCGCTTACAAATTCATCTTTTCGGTTTGCCAAATAAGCGGTCACACCATTGTTGCCTAGGTGCTCGACCGCTCGCTCGAGCGTCTTTCGTGTCCGCGCAAGGACTACGCATCGTTCTCTCTCTGAAGCCGATTTCGCCGAAATGTCTTGAGCAACCCACGCGACCTCACTTTCAAAGTCTGGAAAATGATAAAGATTGAGTCCCTGATCTTCAGTCGCGGGCTTTTCGGCAAGAAGCTGATCCTTGTTTGCCGTTCGCGTGGAGTTGTTGGCGATAAGTTTGTTGGCGATATCGATGACCGCTGGTGGGCATCGATAATTCGTGGGGAGCTGAAGCACGGTCATCTCGAAATCGCGCTTCAAACCTTCAAGGCGCGCTGGGCTAGCCCCATTCCATTGGTAGATTATCTGGTCGTCATCCGCGACCACGAAGAGGTTTCTCGAGTCAGAAGCCACCAAACAAATGAGCAAGCTGTATTGCGCGAAATTGGTGTCTTGGAATTCGTCGACGCAAACGTAGCGATAGATGCGGCGGATTTGCTTCGCTACGGCTGCATGCGTCCTTAGCACTCGCACTGCTTCTGAAATCATCGAGGGGAAGTCGAGGCTGTTGGCCGCAATCAGCCTGTCCTTGTAAGCTCGATAAACAGCGCTCACCGACGCTCGTCGTTCCTCCGGCAGCGTCGCGACGATCTTCTCAACTCGCTCGTCACCAACATCGTTCTCAAGTAACCTGTTGATCAAAGGCAGTAGTCGTTCACCGCTGAATTCCGAGACCTCAAAAGATCGACCGGCATCTGCGATGGCTTCGTCTAACAATCCTATTCGCTCGCCGTCTTGAGTCAGGATCGTAAAGTCCGGTTTCAGGCCGAGCAGGTGGCCGTGTTGACGCAAAAGATCGCCTGCGAACGAATGGAAAGTGGTCAACAGGACGCGATTGCCAGAGCCAGGTGCCAGCTTTTCGATACGCGCGCGCATTTCGGCTGCTGCTTTATTCGTGAAGGTCAATCCTAGAACGCGATAATGATCATCCGGCGATTGTTGGATCATGCGCCCGATGCGTCTCGTTAGAACTGTCGTCTTACCTGAGCCGGGACCGGCGAGAACCAAGAGTGGTCCGTCCTGCCAAGAAACTGCTGCGGCTTGCCGCTCATTCAATGAACTGAGAAATTCGCTCATAGACCTTCCCTCCCTTTGGCCACGGCGAAATTGGCTAGGTCCACCAGGAATGGAGGTATCGACGCTGCGCCTTGTTGATCGAGGCGATCCACGACCTGAGTAGCGCGGACCGGCTTCCCCTTAGTGGGTTGATGTTTGTTTACCAGGTGCTGCCAATACTCTTGCGTACCCTGCGCATGTGGATTTGGATTGGCCGCAACCTTCTGAGGAGAAGCGCTGGCCTCAAAGATGTCGCCAAATCCATTCATGCAAAGATAGGTTTCCATATCCCAGGCTGGCAGTGTCCTGATGTGATCCTGCGCAGGCTTGCCACCAAGCAGCCCGACTGCGGTGTTTGCGTAGCCCTGACCCGCTGGATCTCCGTCTGAGACGCAAATCCAGTGAATTCCAAGGGCGTCAGCCAAACGAATATACGGTTCAATACCGAGCTCGGTAAACTTGAAGCAACCTACGCCGGCGGCGAAGAGATCAATACCTGCAACACGTGCTGCCTCCTGGATAATGACCTCATCGGTTTCACCCTCCACCAACAGCCACACCCGTGCAAAAAGTATGGAGCCACGGAGACGTCGAATCTGATGGTCCAAGCGACTCAATGTGGGCTCATCGATCATGCCGTCCTCAATCTTGAAGACGTCGATCTCATTTCCGACCCGTCGCAGACGCCGCAAGCTTTTCAATGGAACGGAAGCAAGCAAGTCTCCGGAATGGGTAGTGATGATTTTTTGCCCTCCCAACCGGGAGATCAGCTGACCGACCGCACGCACCGCCGATGGGTGCAGATGCGCTTCCGGCTCCTCTAGGGTCAAGATGGGGACAGCGTCCTCGCCATACTCACCAACCAGGCGAGCATCGAGAAATGCATCGAAAAGACAAATTACAGCCAAGCTCTGAGTTCCCTCACCGTGCTGCGCGAGGGGAAGGCGCGCACCTGATACCCCTGAGAGCAAAACTTGAGTTCTCGCGAGTATGTCAAATACTCGGCTGGGTAACGCATCGATGCTGACAGGATCGTCAGCTCCGCCAAGAGGCACCAACTGAGCAGATTGCCCAAGCCGTGCCTTTACGGCATCAAAGCCAGTATGTGCATCGAGAACCCTCTGATTGAGTTGTGCAATTTCAGCTTCAATCTCTTCCCTTATATCGGGATCAATCTTTAGCGATTTGACGAAGGGTCCCCAAAAAGCCCCGTTTGATCGAAACTCGCGAGCCGCATCTCTGAGCGCCGCAAGATAAAAAGCAGGGACAATCTGCTGAATGCGCCGCAGGGCGGAGGCATTAGCTGGCAGGGGATCGCCGTTCGGGTTTAGGAAATCAAATGCTGAGACGAACGAACCGATTGCCTCGTCGTACCGGCCACTAAGGCGCAATGTAACAATTTGGAGACCGTCGCCTCCGATACCCACCACTGGTCCAAGTTGCTGAACCATCGCGTCAGACCAATCATCAGGTTCAGTTTCCTTGAAAGTCAGCTCGATCTTAATCGGCGCCGCGTCTGTCGGTTGGCCATCTTGGTCCAAATGAAAATCATATTCCGAGAAAGCAGCTGACCGGCGCCCCACGGCCCTGCCTAGGACCATTTGTATAGCTGCCAGAACTGTCGACTTGCCGGTGTTATTCGAACCAAAAACGACCGTCGTCTGATCGAAATCGATTTCGAGCGCCGTGATGCCGCGAAAATTATCAATTTTAAGCTTTGAAATAATCATTGGATCTTACTGCAAAAGTCAGAAGCCAGAGACCTTAGGCCCCTGGCTCCTTTTGGCAATCTTATGAGATCGAACTGAGGCGGGTGGCTAAGCCGCGACCCGAAGCCGACGCTTGGCAGCCTGCCCCAAGATACTTTTCTTAATTTCTTCGCCCAACGCGCGCCCAAGAAGTGGGGGCACTGCATTCCCAACTTGGACGAACTGCTCAGTTCTACTTCCTTCGAACTCGAACCAGTCAGGGAACGACTGAAATCGGGCGGCCTCGCGCACGGTCAAAGAACGATCATCGTCTGGGTGGATATATGCTCCCCAGTGGATGTCACACTTTGTGAGGATTGTCGAAGACAACCCATGCCATTCCAGCCGTCCGTATCGCTTGGTGTGATCGCAGCGCCGTGCCTTCTTCATGCCTGCTGGTAGCAACTCTATTGGAATGTCTCGCCAGCTCCCTCCCGGCGGAATATGACGCATCCGCTGCTCATTGACCTTCGCCAAGCGCGGGGCGGCATGATTGAGAACGCCAGGCGTCCCACGCCGCATTTCAGTTTGGTAGCTTGACCTTGGTTCAGAGGCATAATGAGAATTGAGCCATGCCTCACCGTTCTTCAATCTTGGCAGATCGGAGATCGCATCGAAAACGGTTGTTAGCGGTTCCAACTCAGGGCCGTGCGTCACAGACGGGAAGTTGATAGGCTTTCCCATGCGATTGCCGATGAAGACGATGCGGCGTCTCTCCTGCGGCACACCATATTCCTCGGCTTTGAGAACTTTGAATGCAATGTCATAGCCAAGTGACTTGAAGCCCTCGGTGATTGCTCGCACTGCTGCACCCTGTCCGGTCGAGAGCAGCCCCATGACGTTTTCCATGATTACCCATTCGGGGGCCAACCCATCAACAAGGCGCAGGTATTCCTTGAACAGGAAGCTCCTCTCGTCGTGCATTCCTCGTTGATGGTTGTAGACACTGTAAGCCTGACACGGTGGGCCTCCGGCGAGCACGCTCAACTGACCGGGCTTCAATCGAGCCGCGCGCAAGAAGTCTTCCACGGTTAGGTTCTGAATCGGTCCTTTGAGGAAGCGTGCTTCCTTGTGCGTTCGAGCATAAGTCGCCCCGGCTGCTTCATCGAAATCGTTGCCAGCAAGCACATGGAAACCAGCTTGGCGGAGTCCTTCGGAAAGGCCCCCCGCACCACAAAACAAGTCGATCGCCGTGAGTTCAGAGGTCATTTCGCGCCTCCCGTCGTTCGGGCCAACGGAAGCTCACTTTGTGGGCCAGCGTGTTCTTCGAGATATTGAACGATCGCTTGCCGAGCCACCCAAGAGCAAGAGACTTGGAGTCGGTCAGCATATTGACGAAGCTCAGCATCCTCCTTGGGAGTCAGATTGACCGAAATTCTTTGAATCTTGTCAGCCATCGTAGCCCCTTTGTTCTCTTTACGTTCCAGCCCAGTACCGTCTTCGTGATAGCTTGGCAAGGTGGAGCGGAATACAGCATAGTGCTGCACTTTGCTGCGCTATCCACATATTCTAGCGCGCTAACACCTGTGCGTGTCCATAAGGGCGCCCACCGCATCCCCGATCTGCTGTGCCGCTTCGAGCAAATGCCTGTCGTCCAAGTGCGCATACCGGGCCGTGGTCTGAACATTGGCGTGCCCGAGGAGACGTCCGATCATCGGCAATGTCTCTTTGTTCATCGCCGCGTGACTCGCGAAGGTGTGGCGCAGGTCGTGGATGCGAACGCCGGGTAATCCTGCTTCGTCTCTGAGCCTGCGCCAGAATCCGTTCACACAGCGAAGTGGCTTGCGGTAGCTGTAATTCCAGAACGGGTATGGAACCCTCTCGAAGCGTGGCAGCCCGGCGATCACTTCGCGGGCTGCCGATCCGAGCCAGACCGTTCGTGGGCCGGTCTTGCTGTCGCGCAGGTGCAGGCGATTGCCCTTGATATCGCTCCATTCGAGCGTGAGGATTTCGCTCTTCCGACAGCCGGTCAGCAGCAGGAGCGTGATAGCCGCGCCCACACACTGCTTAGTGCGGTCGTCCGATGATCGCAGCTTCGCCAGCTCGGCACCCAGACGGGCTAGTTCTTCGTTCGAAAGGAAGCGCTCGCACTGGCGCTTGCGATTGGGTCGAACAGAACGGCATGGATTGGTATTTTCGAGCCGGTAGCCCCATTCCTCTGCCTTGTTCAGCATGTGCTTGAGGATTTCGAAAGTCCGGTTCGATGCTCCCGGCCCGGTCCGATTGTTGAGGTCCGCAAACCAGCTGGTGACGTAACCCTCGTTCAGTTCGTCAATGTAGACGCCAGCGAAGGCGTCATCAATATAGCGGCGTCGGTAGCCGGTGTGCGTATCCAGGGTCGATGCTTTCCAGCGTGGTGCCCAGCGACCCCAATACTCGGTCACGAAGTCGGCGAAGCTAGGAGCGGAGCGGATGCGCTGGCGTTCGGTCGCCGGATCGCGACCGACCTGCGCGTATGCGATGACGCGGCGTGCAACCATCTGCGCCTGGTAGCGGGTAAGGACCGATGCAGGCCCGATTGTCACCGTGCGCATACGACCTGCCATGCGGGTCTGCACAATGTAGACGTTTCGACCGCTCGGATAATGCCGGATGCCAAAGCCGTGCTCGACACCAAGCCAGGTCGTGGTCCGCGCCTTGCCTTTAGGAACGAGCTTGAAGTTTACGGTTGCCCCGACCTCGGCAAGCGCCTCCTCGACAATCTTCTTTAGACTGGCGGCGGTCATGGCCTGATGCCAATCGCTTGCGCCAGCGAGCCGGAAACCCGCTCGGCGGCTTCGCCGATCACGTCATCGGACAGGTGAGCATATTTTGCGGTCGTCTCGACCAGCTTGTGGCCAAGCAGCTTGCCAATGGTCGATAGCGGCACGTTGTCCATGATCGCGGTCGAGGCGAAGCTGTGGCGCAGATCATGGATGCGAACGTCGGGCAAAGCGCAGCGCCGCCGGAAGTTGTACCACCAGGTATCGAAGTTCAGCGGACATTTTCCGGTCCGGTTCGGAAAAACGAGAGCGCTGTCATCGCGCCGCTCGATCCCGGCAAGGACATCCTGGGCCTGCGTGTTGAGCCAAATCACCTTGGGGCCGGTCTTGCTATCTGGCAGCACAAGTCGTGGGGGTTTCACCCACTCCCAGCGCAGATTCTTGATCTCACCAACGCGTGCGCCGGTAAACAATAGTAGGCGAGCGATTGCGACCTCTGCCGGTCGGTCTGCCTCGGCCTCACGCAAAGCTGCCCCGATCCGGCGATATTCGGCTGGTGTCAAATAGCGCTCGACGCTTTGCCGCTTGTATCGTGGCATCCCTCGGCAGGGGTTCGAACCTGGCCGACGCATCTTGAGCGCTTCGGCATACTTGAACAGCGCGGAGAGCACGGGGACGGCGCGGTTGAACTTCACCTCGCTCTCTCCCGCGCATCCATCGCGCCAGCGGTGGATGTCTGGTGGGAGGATGTCCGCCACGCGCGTGTCGCCAAACGTAGGCTTGATGGTGAGCCGCCAAGCGTCCCAGTTCCGCTTGGTGGTCGAGGGCTTCCAGACGCGCGAAAGATCATCCCAATAGGCCTCAACGAAATCGGTCATCGTCGGGGTGGCCTTGACCACTGCGCGTTTGGGCAAACCATCAAGCGCGGCTTCCGCAAGAATGCGGCGGGCCTGCGCCCTTGCCAGCCCCGCCTCAAGCTCGTCGGTCCGGCCAAGGGTGATGCGGCGATGCTTCCCGCGATGGCGTAAGCGAACGAACCAAAAGTAGTTGCCGCTCGGCCTTACGCGCAATCCAAAGCCCGCAAGCTCAGTGTCCCAGATGCAGTATTCGCGTTCGCGCAGCGGCAGTTCTCGGCGGGCAAAATTGCCATCGAGAAGCGCTCTGCGCGCAGACATTCGACGCTTGGGGACCATATGGCATTCGCCCTCATGCAAACTGCCCCCAGAACCCTTGGAAATACTGTCATTTGCGGGGACCGCACGGCATTCAACAGCGCCCTCTCTGCCGAGCACTTTGAGCGTTTCGCGCACTGATTTTATTGCACTTTTTCCCAAAACACAGCAGTGCTACTGCGTACGGTGTGCCGTTTTTCCCCTGGGCCTTGTAAACCTCGCGGTGCACAAACGTCCGTACTTGCGAGCGAGACCATGGTCGAGCTGAAATCATACTTACAGCGCACGGCAAGCTTGGTACTTGGCCCGTGTGTAATATGGGTGCACGAAGAAATATTCGGGCGTCCAATCAGCGAGGTTAGATTGTATGTGTTTTTCCGCCACAGCGAGTTTCGCCGCCGGCACCGTGCTGTTGGCAACCGGTGCCTTCACAATGCGAATGGCGCGCAACAGCGGCGAGAGACCCTACGCGCTGATTCCGATTCTGTTTGGCGTCCAGCAATTGATCGAGGGCGCACTTTGGCTGACATTTCCTGACAAGGCGCCGGTGCTGAAGACAGTTCTGACCTATCTCTATTCGATCTTTTCGCATGTTCTGTGGCCGATCTATGTCCCGGTGGCGGTTTATATGCTCGAGAGGGTAGCCTGGCGCCGAAAGGCCCTCATGGCGACGGCGATTGGCGGAACCCTGGTTGGGCTCTACTTGCTCTATTTCCTTATCCGCTTGCCAATCGTCGCGACAGCCGGCGACGGTCATATCGACTACGAATCCCCCCACTTCTACGTTGGCATCGTTATGACACTGTATGTCTTGGGCACCTGTGTCAGCCCGCTGCTATCCAGCCATCGCTGGGTCAACTGGTTTGGGGTCGGAGCAATCGTCTCCTTTCTTGCGGCAGGCGCGTTCTATCTCACTTGGTTCATATCGGTCTGGTGCTTCTTTGCCGCGGCGATGAGCGTGATCGTCCTGATGTTCTTTCTGCGTAGAGACACCGCCGTCTCACCCTCCCCCCCAATGGGCGAGCCGGTGCGCTAGTTTTTAAGAAGGGTGAGCTGGCTGCTATGGTTTCACCGAAGGGGATTGATGCTCAGGGTTTTCAGCCTGGTCCGCGCTCGTCTCGGCACCAGCGCAGGCAGACTGGAGAAAAAGGGGCTACGGACGGTGGGCATTCTCTAAAGGTGTAAGTGCATTGCCTGGCATGCGGGGCACTTTGCATAGTTCCGAAGTTCCCCGATGTCGTCGGTGCATTTCTTGCTCGCATTCGAGGCGGCCCGGCTCACCCCCAAGTTCATCAGCCGATCGAGAGCTTTAGATCGTCGCTGATCACGTATTGCGGAACGACCAAGTTCTTCGGTGCCGGCCCTTTCCGCACGCGTCCGGAGTTGTCGTATATTGACCCGTGGCAGGGACAAAACCATCCCCCATATCTTCCGCGATTTTCACCCACTCCCTGTCCCAACGGAATGCAGCCAAGATGCGTGCAGACGCCCACCACCACAAGCCACTCTGGTCGCTGCACGCGCGCAGCGTCCGTCTCTGGATCGATCAGCCCTGAAGAGGCATCGTCGGCTCTGGCTCGCGCGATCTCTTCAGCTGTGCGCCGCACGATGAATACCGGCTGCTCGCGCCAGCTCACAGTGATACGTTGACCTGGCTCAATCGGTTGCAAATCGACTTCGATCGTAGCTTGTGCAACCACGTCGGCCGATGGGTTCATGCTGTCGATAAGCGGCCAGACGGCTGCTGCGGCACCGGTTCCCGCGAACGCAACGGGCGCGATATGGATAAAATCGCGCCGGCGCACGCCTTCCGTCCCGCCGTCCTTGTCAGCACCGTTGCTCGCCGCAGTCCCGTTTCGACATCTATCCCGCTGGAAGATCGCCGAACCCAGATACCGCTCAAGGCCCAGTCAGGTAAGGACCTGCAGACCGGGCAGCGCGATGCCAGCTACCCATTCGAGAAATGCGCCGCCTCCAGTCGACACGTGGGTGAGGTCCGCAGTCAGACCGCTGTTGTTGAGGGCCGCAACTGTGTCACCGCCACCGGCAAGCGAGGTCAGCGATCCCTTTCGTGTCAGCTCGGCGGCCGCCTGGGCGATCGCAAAAGTCGATGTCTCGAAAGGAGGCGTCTCGAATGCACCGAGCGGGCCATTCCAGATGAGCAGCTGCGAGGATCGCAGCACGTCCAGAGTTTTCGCGACAGTGAGAGGCCCCAGATCAAGGATCATCTCATCGGCGGCGACATCTTCGACCAGGGCCGTGCGCAGCGAAAGGGGATGCGGCGTCAGTTCCCTGCCTACCATGACGTCCTGGGGCAGATGGATCTGGCACTTTCCCTGACTGGCACTCTTCAGAATTCGTAGCGCTGCATCCTCGAGGTTCCGCTCGGCGAGCGATCTGCCGATTGGCTTGTTCAGCGCGGCAAGAAAGGTGTTCGCCATCGCTCCGCCGATGATGAGGTTATCCACCTTCGTGCTGAGCTGCTCGAGGACGTTGAGCTTGCTCGAGATCTTGGCGCCGCCGATAATCGCGGTGGAAGGGCGCCGCCCGAGCCCGGTCGCCGATTGCAACGCCCCGATCTCGTCTTCCAGGGCGCGGCCCATATAGCTCGGCAGCAGTCTTGCCACTCCCACCGTGGATGCATGCGCCCGGTGTGAGGCCGAGAACGCATCGTTGACATAAAAATCCGCAAGGTCGGCCATCGCGCTTGCAAGCTCGGGATCGTTGCTTTCTTCGCCTGCGTAGAAGCGGGTGTTTTCCAGTAAGGCAACATCGCCCGCCTCTAGCTCGGAAACCGCGCGCTGCGCTCCCGGGCCAGTCCAGTCTTCGAGAAAATGAACCTCGTCTCCGAGCAGGGAGCTGTAGGTTTTGGCAACCGGCGCGAGCGAGAATGCCGCGTTCGGTTTTCCTTTGGGACGACCAAGATGCGAGAGCAAAAGGATTACCGCGCCGCGCCTTCTGAGCGCCATCACCGTTGGCAAGCTCGCTCGCAAGCGCGTATCATCACCGACCGCGCCGTCGTTTCCGATTGGTACATTGAAGTCGACCCGGACCAGCGCAATTTGGCCAGCGATTTCGCCCAGATCATCGAGGGTTTGCGGAACCGACATGCGACTATTGCTCCTTGCTGCAGGAATGGGGCGAAGTCGCGGCTCAACCGCGCGCGCTTCCCTCCATTAGGGACGGAATGGCGCGCGAAGGCTTACATAGCAGCAATGAGATAGCGAAAGGCGCCGCCGAAAAGTGTAAGTCGCGCGGGCTTCCGGCGTCCTTTTGGATCAGGTCCAGCAGGGGCGAACGCAAGGCATCTGCCAAGAGTGGCCTGATATGCGTCACGCCAGCGGAGCGCCGGGCGGCTTGCCGAAGCTCGCAAGGTTACAGGAAGGGAATGAGACAAATGAAAACAGTGCTGCTGCACGTCAATCGCGACGCCGGACAGGACAGCCGCCTGGCTGCGGCGATCGATCTCGTGCGAGATCACAAGGGCCTCCTCATCTGTCTGCAAGCCACAAGCTGGAATTCCTATGTTTTTATCGGTGATCCGTATGGTGCAAGCTATATTTCGCCCGAAGCGTTGCAATCGGTTCGCGATGCGGAAAATGAAGATCGCCAATTGATCGAGAGCCGCCTGGCGCAAGAAGGCGTTGAGTGGGAATGGCGCCGCGTCGAGGGTTCCGCAGGACAGGCGCTGGCTGCGCACGC
The DNA here is from genome assembly GCF_039988855.1 of Erythrobacter sp. Taxonomy (GTDB): domain Bacteria; phylum Pseudomonadota; class Alphaproteobacteria; order Sphingomonadales; family Sphingomonadaceae; genus Erythrobacter. The sequence goes on along the minus strand of NZ_JBDXIY010000006.1, from coordinate 67,717 downwards.
GACGCTGGCCGATCTGGTGGTCATTAGTCAGCCTGAGCAGAAAGATGCCGTCCTGCCGCGAGCCGCGCCGCTCGTCGCCGATCTTGTCGTTCATATCCAGTCTCCTTCGCTCGTCGTACCGCTCGGCGGAAAGCGGTTCGCGCCCAGGGGGAATGCGATCATTGCGTGGAATGGATCCGCCGAAGCCGGGCATGCCGTTCGCTTGAGCCGATCACTCTTGCGCGATGCTGCTGAGGTCCACATCGTAACCGTCAGCGAGGACAAAGAAGGTTCGTCGCCGGACGAACTTGCGCAATATCTTGCACGACACGGCATCGAAGCGCAGACCCGGCGGCAACCCGCCGAAGATGCATCGATCTCTGAAGCGTTGGTGGCTGCGGCGAACGATGTTGGGGCGGCTTACATCGTGCTCGGCGCCTATGGGCACTCGCGTATCCGGGAAACCATACTCGGTGGGGTCACCCGGGAGATGATCCTGCACAGCCCGATCCCGATGATTCTCGCGCACTAGAGCAGAATAGGCATAAGGGATCTAGGCTTGTGTTGGACTGGCGGCGTCTTATCGATCGGCCAAACGCTTGACTGTCGAAGCCCGGTAGATGCGCTCGACGGCGCGCCCGAGCACATCGTTGAATTCCTGATCTTGCATGTGCGCCCGCAAATCCTGCAACAGAGCCCGGCTGAAGCTCGCGATCATCCCGCGGTTTCTTTCGAGCGCGGCGCAAGCGGCATCCTGGGAGAGCCCACCCGAAAGGGCGAGCACCCGCGCGCAGCTGGGATGGGCAACGAGGGGCGCGTAAAGCCCGTCCGAAACCGGCAGCGAGAGTTTCAGTACCACACGGCGGCCATAGGCTTGCCCATCGAGCGCATTACTGAGTTCGGCAAGAAGGATACTCTCGCACTCTTGGCGCGTTGCACTTGCGATATTCACTTCCGGTTCGATAATCGGCACAAGTCGCTGGTCGAGGACATGGTTGGCCAGCTCGAATTGCTGGCGCACGACGTCGCCGATCCCCTGGTGCGATGCGACGTTGATCACCGAACGCATCTTGGTGCCAAAAACGGCCCTTGAGCGCGCCCGGGACAGCAGGCTTTCGAGATCCGGCATGGGTTTCATGAGCTGGACGCCGCCTGTGTCTTTCTCCAACCCTTGGTCGATCTTGACGAAGGACACGATCCCCCGCCGCCAGAGAAACTCTGGCACCGGTACGGTGTCAATCTGCGCATCCATAGTGCGCTCGAAAAGGATGACGCCAAGCACCCTTCGCCCATCGATGCATGGGGCTTTCATGATCCGCACGCGCAATCCATGGATAAGCGCGAACATCTCGTCCTCGCCGGAATACCGGTCCGCGTCGATGCCGAAGGCCTGAAGGGCAGCAGGTGTCGAGCCGCCGGACTGGTCGAGGGCCGCTACAAAACCGGCACCACCCACAAGCTGCGCCATCATTTCCGCATATTTCATGGGGTCTCCCCGGCTCCAGTCTTTGCAAACGCGACCGATCGACGCGGCCGCGAATAATATCGTCAATGCGTAGAGAATGGACGCCTTTGGCAGCGCTTGATTACAAACGCCGCTACCGGCGAGCAGACCTTGGGCGGCAATACCCCTCGGTCAGTGAAGCAACTTCGCCGCGCGGGTTCTCCTTCTCAGGCCAGCCCCGCACAGTAATCCACCCGCATTTCGAGCGTCCAATCATGGTGAGGACACAAGAGGTCAGAGCGGGCTATGATAATCCGGGGAATTCAGATCATGTGGACAGCAACCCGGCTCCTGCTGGATGTGCTGAGCGCAATGATGCTGAATCGGATGGGGTTCGGTCGGCGCATGACCACGCTTCCGCAAAGGACCACGCGGCGTCTCGAAAATCTCGGCCCGACCTTCACCAAGCTCGGTCAGGCGCTGAGCGAGCGCCGCGATATCCTCGATGCGAACTGGGCCGCGAGCCTCTCGAACCTGCAAAGCAAGGCCGCTCCTTTCCCTGCCGATGCAGCGGTAAGGATCATCGAGCAGTCATTGGCCGCGAACACAGCAACGGCCTTTGCCAGTTTTGAACGCGACCCTCTGGCCGCGGGCTCGGTAGCCCAGGTCCACGCCGCAAAGCTGCATGACGGACGCGAAGTGGTCGTCAAGGTCCTCCGGCCCGGAGTGGGCGAGCAAATTGCAAGAGATATGCGCATTCTGCTCATATTGGTGCACCTGTTTCAGCATGTCATACCTGCGCTGAGACGTCACCGCGCGGCGGCACTGGCGAAGGAGCTTTCGCACAATCTGAAAAGGGAAACCGATTTCCGGCAGGAAGCGCGCAACATCCGCCTGTTCGCCCGCGCTTTCGCTGATTCTGAGACGGTTTACATTCCCGATGTCGTCGACGAGATGTCGGACGCCTCCGTCATTACGCAGGAGCGCAGCATGGGCACCCCGCTGGATGAGCGCGAGGCCATCGAGCGCGGCAATACGCTCACCGAGACTTTCATCGATTTCTATCTGCAACAGTTTTTCGTTCTTGGTGCCTTTCATGCCGACCCGCATCCGGGCAATTTGCTGATCATGTCGGACGGGCGTCTGTGCGTGCACGATTTCGGAGCTGTCGGCAGGCTCGACATTGGCACCCGCGAGGCTCTGCTCGGTTTTGTGGCAGCGTTCATTTACCTCGATTCCGAATGGCTCACCGATGCGGCGATCGACCTCGGTCTCCTTTCGGTCACTGCCGACCGCGCGGCACTTACCCGGGGCGTGGACGGTATCCTGGCGGAGTTGCGGGGCGCTGCCATGTCGGAATGGTCTCTTGCCAAGACCATGATCGATATCGGACGGTTGTCGGGGCACAGGACACTCAGCTTGCCGCCGCATCTGGCCGCCTTGGTCCGCACTGTGTTCACGGCAGAAAGTACATTGCGGAAGCTCGACCCCGAGGCGGATCTGCTGCTTGTGTTGCAGGCGACCGGAAACCGCTTGCTCGCGGAGCGACGCAGCGCGGCTATCGGCAATCTCCATACCCCCCGGCTCGAATGGGAAATCGCCCGATTGGTCCGGCGGGCGCCCGCAATCGGCGCCGGGTGGCTACAAAGGGTTTCCGCCGGGACGGCAGGGCATCCGAGCGGATCTCTCGCCCCTGGAAACAGGCTTGACCATGCTGTCAGGCAGGTCGCCTTGTCGATCGCCGCGCTCGGCAGCTACCTCGCCTCGGCAGCGCTGATGGTGGCCAATCGGGGTCCGCGCGTGCTTGGCGATATTCCCCTCCCGGCAGCCATCATCCTCGCAGCGGCCCTCCTGCTGACCATTCAAATCCTCATCCAATCGCGCCGTCAAAGCGAGCAACAACCATGAGGCAAATGCACAGCCAGGCAGCACACGCCACGGCTAGTGGCATTCCCCAAACGTCCCGGAGGGACCGCGCATGAACCCTGTCGTCGAAGCCGTTACTGCCCGTATTGCCAACCGTTCGAAGCGGCGACGCGACGCCTATCTCGCCTTCATTGACCGTCAGCGGGATGCCGGCCCGCGACGAAGCGCGCTTTCTTGCAGCAATCTGGCGCACGCATTTGCCGCTTCGGGCGAGGACAAGCAGACCATCGCGGGCGCCCATGCGATCAACATCGGAGTGGTCACCGCCTATAACGATATGCTCTCCGCGCATGCGCCCTATTATCGCTATCCCGAACAAATCAAGATTTTTGCCCGCGAGGTCGGCGCGACAGCGCAGATCGCGGGCGGCGCACCGGCGATGTGCGACGGCGTCACCCAGGGCCAGGACGGCATGGAGCTCTCGCTGTTCAGCCGCGATACAATCGCGCTCGCCACCGCGGTAGGGCTCAGTCACGCGATGTTCGAAGGTGCGCTCCTCCTCGGCATTTGCGACAAGATCGTGCCTGGCTTGTTGATCGGCATGCTCCGTTTCGGACATCTGCCTGCGATCCTCGTGCCCGCCGGGCCGATGCCGTCAGGGCTCCCAAACCGGGAAAAGGCGCGCATCCGCCAGCTCTTCGCCGAAGGAAAGATCGGGCATGACAAGCTGCTCGAAGCCGAGAGCGCCTCCTATCATGCCCCTGGCACCTGCACATTTTACGGCACCGCCAATTCCAACCAGATGATGATGGAGGTGATGGGCCTCCACGTGCCGGGCGCTGCGTTTGTCAATCCCGGCACGAAGCTGCGGCAGCAACTTACGCGCGCTGCCGTCCACAGGATTACCGAGATCGGATCTGAGGGCCAAGATTACCGTCCGCTAGCGCATTGCATCGACGAAAAGGCGATCGTCAATGCTGCCGTGGGCCTGCTCGCAACCGGCGGCTCGACCAACCACACCATTCATCTGCCGGCCATCGCCCGCGCGGCGGGCCTGGAGATCGACTGGAGCGATTTTGAGGAGTTGGGCACGGTCGTTCCGCTCTTGGCGCGGATTTATCCGAATGGCGGTGGCGATGTGAACGACTTCCAAGCGGCAGGCGGAATGGCCTTTGTCATCCGCGAACTCCTCGAGGCAGGTTTGCTTCACCAAGATGTCCTGACCGTCTGGAAGAACGATCTCGGTGCCTATGCAAAGCAGCCGGCATTAGATGGTGATGAACTTGTATGGCGCAGCGGTGCAACAATAAGCCGCGACGAAAGCATTTTGAGAACCGCTCAGGCACCGTTTTCGCTCGATGGCGGGATAAGGCTCCTCACCGGCAATCTCGGTCGCTGTGTCATGAAGACGAGCGCGGTCGCCCCCGAACGCTGGACAATCGAGGCGCCGGCGCGGATTTTTCCGGACCAGGATGACGTGCTACGCGCATTCGAGGCGGGGGAGATCGACCGCGACATGGTGATCGTCGTGCGCTTTCAGGGGCCGCGCGCGAACGGGATGCCCGAACTGCATAAGCTCATGCCACCTCTGGGCGTCCTTCAGGACCGCGGACTCAGCATCGGGCTTGTCACGGACGGCCGTATGTCAGGGGCTTCGGGCAAGGTGCCCGCGGCGATCCATGTCTGGCCCGAAGCGCATGCTGGTGGTCCGCTCGCGCGCTTGCGCGACGGCGACGTGGTGCGGCTGTCTGCGGATAACGGCGTGGTCGAAGCCCTGGTGAGCGAGAAAGACTGGAACGACCGCGAACCCGCCCTGCCGCCGCGGGACGAGCAAGGGCTGGGCCGTGAGCTCTTTGCGATGATGCGCCAGCACGCCGACGAGGCCGAAAAAGGCGCGTCAGCAATGCTGGCACTGGCGGGGCTTTAGCGCGGTGAATGCGAGCACTCCAGGAAAGCGCTCGTCCGCTCTAGGTTCAACGCCGCTTTACAAGGATCGCAGATGAACGTCCTGACCATGCCCGCGCGCCCCTACGATGATCAACGTCCAGGCACTTCGGGGCTCCGAAAACCGGTGGCTATATTCAGGCAGCCGCATTATCTCGAGAACTACCTGCAGGCGATTTTTGAGACGGTCGGCGGAGGCGCGAACCGGACGCTTGTCATCGGCGGAGACGGCCGCTTCTTCAATCGCGAGGCTATCCAGACAGCCAGCAGGATGGCGGCCGCGAATGGCTACAAGCATCTCGTCGTTGGCCGAGCAGGCCTGCTGTCCACGCCGGCAGCTTCCCATCTTATCCGAAAGCGCGGTGCAAGTGGCGGTTTGATCTTCTCGGCCAGCCATAATCCCGGTGGACCCGAAGGTGATTTCGGGATCAAATACAACTCCGCGAACGGAGGGCCTGCCTCGGAAACTCTGTCGCGGGCCATCTACGCGCGTAGCAAACGGATAGTCGCCTATCGCTTGGTGGACGAGCCCGACATCGACATCGATCGATTGGGTAAGGTCTCGCTTGGCGAGACCGAGGTCGAGGTGGTGGATCCGGTGTCGGACTACGCGGAACTTATGGAGACGCTGTTCGATTTCGAGCGCCTCGCCGAATTGCTGACGAGCACCAGTTTCAAAATGCGGTTCGACGCGATGCACGCGATCACCGGACCTTATGCGCGAGCAATCCTCGAGGAGCGCCTCGGGGCGCCGGTCGGAACCGTCATCAATGGAAAGCCCTTGCCGGATTTTGGCGGGGCGAAACCGGACCCAAATCTTGGGCGGAGCCGGAACCTGGTCGACTTCATGTTCGGGCAGGACGCCGTGAATTTTGCTGCCGCCTCGGATGGCGACGGGGATCGCAACATGATCCTGGGTCGCAAAATGTTCGTGACGCCAAGCGACAGTCTCGCCGTGCTAGCGGCAAATGCGCATGTCGTCCCGGGCTACAGCGGCGGTCTCGCCGGCGTCGCGCGCTCCATGCCGACGAGCCGCGCGCTCGACCGTGTCGCGCAAGAGCTCGGCGTTCCCTGTTTCGAAACGCCGACCGGGTGGAAGTTTTTCGGCAATCTGCTCGACGCCGGCAGGATCACGCTGTGCGGCGAAGAAAGTTTCGGGGCCGGGTCCGACCATGTCCGGGAAAAGGATGGCCTGTGGGCGGTGTTGTTCTGGCTCACGATCATCGCCGTTCGCGGCATGCCTGTACACCGCATCATTAAGGATCATTGGGATCGCTACGGGCGTCATTTCTATGCGCGGCACGACTATGAAGCTGTGGACGCCGCCGCGGCGAACTCGCTGATGGACGCCTTGCGCGATCAGGTCGGCGACATGGCTGGCAAGCGGCTCGCCGGGTCGATAGTCAGCACGGCCGACGATTTCAGCTATACCGATCCGGTCGACCGCAGCGTGGCCGAACGCCAGGGCATCAGGGTCCTGCTCGAAGACGGCTCTCGCATCGTCTACCGCCTCTCCGGCACGGGAACGGGGGGTGCGACATTGCGGATTTATCTGGAGCGGTATGAGGCCCGTGCGTGGTTGCACGATAAAGACGCCCGAAAAGTACTGAACGACCTTTCGTTTGCCGCAGGCAGTCTGGCCGAAATTCCGGCACGCCTCGGGCGCGAACGTCCATCGCTTGTAACATGAGACCCAAGCGCGTCTTGGCGCAGGCGGGCAAGAGCGATACCGCGTTTTCCGGACCCCGCAGTCCCGATGCCGCTCGCCCGCGCGATGTAATTTCCGTCCTCCCCATGCGTCTTACCTTTCACGCAAATGGAGCCCGATATGATTTCGAAACACATTCGGTCAGCAATCGCGCTGGTTGCAGCGGCAGGTATGTTCGCAGCGGTCATGGCGCCGACCAACAGTCACGCAGGGGTGGTCGATGGTGTCAGGACCGCGGACGGGTTAGTGATGTATCTGGGCGTGGTGCCTGCCGCGACAGTGCGCGGCCACGCCAAGAGCCACCCCGAAGCGAGGATGCACGGCGGCGTGCCCGCCGGTTCGCACAGCATGCATATCGTTGCGGCCGTTTTCGACGAGGCTTCCGGCGCCCGGATAACCGATGCGAAGGTCAGGGCGCATATCACCGAGCCCGGCGGTTTGCAGCGAACGATCCGTCTGGAACCCATGACCGTCGCCGGCGCGCTCACTTTCGGTGGTTTCACGACATTCCAACGCGGCATCAAATACCGGATCGGGATCGAGGTCGAACGCCCCCCGCATATGCAATCCTCCCCGTCCAAGAATACGCCGCCAAGAATGCACCGGGTCCCCGCCGTCACGGCGCACTTTACCTATACCCACGACTAACGATCGGGCCGCGAGGTGCCGATCCGCGCAAGAAAGGGAATTCTTCTTATGGAAGACCACCGATCCGCGACAAGCTTTGATCGCGCCTCTACCCCTCAATCGGTTCCCTCGGGGACGTTTGACGCGGGGCTGCGATCATACATGCTCGGCGTCTATAATTACATGACGAGCGGATTGCTTCTTACCGGTATCGTCGGACTTTGGGTCGCGAATACCGCCAGCATTCGCGAGATCTTCTTTTCCGCTACCGGCGCGCCAACGGTGCTGGGCTGGATCGCCATCTTTGCACCCCTGGCCATTGTCTTTGCCTTGGGATTTGGGATCAATCGTTTCTCGGAAAGGACCGCGAAAACGCTGTTCTGGAGCTATGCGGCACTCATGGGCGTGTCGCTATCGACCGTATTCCTCGCCTATACCGGGGTGAGCATCGCCCGGACCTTTTTCGCCGCCGCCTCTGCCTTTGGCGGCCTGAGCCTGTGGGGATATACAACCAAGAAAGATCTATCGGCCTGGGGCGCCTTTTTGATCATGGGGGTTGTCGGCCTGCTCGTTGCCCTGGTCGTCAATATGTTCCTCCAATCCTCGACAATGGACCTGATTGTCAGCGGTCTGGGCGTGCTTATCTTCGCGGGCCTGACTGCCTATGACACGCAGAAGATCAGAAACATCTATTTCCAGGTCGGGCAGACCGAGTTTCGCGGCAAGGCCATCGTACTGGGCGCCCTGACGCTCTATCTCGATTTCATCAATCTGTTCCTGTTCCTGCTTCGCCTGATGGGAGAGCGCCGCTGAGGCAATCTGCCGCGGCTCGTGCGAGAAGTTACGCATATTGGCTAAGAGCATCGTGATGTTAATTGTCATGGTGACCTCGATTTTCAAATGCCAGAACAGGCACGGCACGGATGGGCGCGATCCGAAGCGTGGGTTCGTTTCGAACCGTTGGCTCGGCGATACTACGCAGACGGGTCGTACAAATGCTTTCGATCAGCAATTAATTTCGCATCGCTGGCAGCACCGCAGATGCTGTGCTTCGCAACCGCTTGCGAATTGCACCCTCACAAGCGGCTCGACTCTTACCGGACGTGCCTTTGTTCTGCCGTTCAACCTCAGCTGGTCGACGAACCATCGTAGCGCATCGGTGGAACCCCTTCGGAGTTCGACGTCCCAAGCAAACGCGAGCGAGCTGAGCAGCTGCAGCGCAAATGGTTCCCGCCTGCATCGCGCGGCACGGCGCTTTGATCGCGTGGGGCGTAGAGATATTCACGCGTCAGCGGGACCGCGTCCCGCTTGTGCGCAAGCTGGAGCTGGAAAACCATAAGATTGCCATTGCGAAACATCATTTCGCAGGCGGCGAGATAATACTCCCACATCCGGCAGAAGCGCTCGTCGAAGAGTTCGAGCGCCTTTTCGCGGCGCGATTGAAAGCGCTCGTACCAATGCGCCAGCGTTTCCGCATAGTGCAGCCTCAGGATCTCGATATCGGTAACCCACAGGCCCATGCGCTCGACGACGGACAGGGTCTCTGACAGCGACGGGATGTAGCCGCCGGGAAAGATGTACTTGTCGACCCAGGGATCCTTTCCGCCCGGGGGAGCCATTCTCCCGATCGAGTGGACGACGGCGACCCCATCCGGAGCAAGATGCTCTTCGATGGCTCTGAAAAAGGACCCGTAGCTGGCAGGGCCGACATGTTCGAACATCCCGACGGAAACGATACGGTCGAATTCACCCTGAAGGTCGCGGTAGTCGCAGAAATCGAACCGCGCCTCTTCTGCAAACCCAGCCTCCTCGGCGCGCTGGCGCGCCAGCGTCAGTTGCTCTTGCGAAAGGCTGATGCCTAACACTTCGGCCGCGCCCTGCTTTGCCAATTCGATCGCGAGGCCGCCCCAGCCACAGCCAATGTCAAGGACGCTCATGCCTTCACCTACCATCAGCTTTTGACCAATATGGGAGCGCTTTGCGGCTTGAGCGTCCTCTAGCGAGGAACAACCTTCGCAAAAATAGGCACACGAGTATTGCCAGTCTTCGTCGAGGAAGAGTGCATAGAACTCGTTCGAAAGGTCGTAATGACGCGCGACGTTTCTGGCCGCTTTACGGCGCCGGTTGCCTGTGAGACGGGTGGCTATGCGCGCGAGCGGTGCGCGGAGGCGTTCGATCGGCAATTCATCAAGTCCGTCGAGCCCGGAAGTAACAATTGCAAGGAGATCGCGAATGGATCCGTCCTCCACAGTGAGGGACCCATCCATATAGGCCTCGCCGAGCGCAAGCGAGGGGCGCGAGAGAAGCTTGAACGGCAGCGCAGCGCTATGAAGCTTGATCGCAACCGAGGGTCCTGGTGCACCCGAATCGATGACCAGTCGCGTCGCGTGAGCACCGATGACTGTAAGTCGACCAGCCTTCACGACGGCGCGCAAGGCCGGCTTCAATGCACGCAGACCAAGTTCGTGACGCGCTGATTTTCCTCGTTGTCTCTGGGTCATACCGCCTCTCAGGTCTTGAATGATTGTGTTCCCAAAGACGAGCGGTCGGTGATCAACTTACACTTCCAAGTCCGGCGTGGGTGGTTTCGGGCACCACAAGAAAGCCTCCCTGTAAGAACGCGGCCGCCTCTGCGTCTACTTCTTGAAGCGCCGCCAAACGAGGCGCGGCGCTGCGATTGAGGAATAACTATGCGAAAGGGGACAAGTGGTCCGGATCGGCCATTTTTTGGAACGCGCGCGGGAATAACGGTGATCGTGTTTCTTCTCGCCGCCGGGTTTCTGCTGCTGTTCGAGCATCAGGCCCATATCCCCGGCGACTATTATCTGCTCGGATTGATCCTGGCGTTTTGCGTGGGCATCCACCTCTTCATGCACGGTGGGCATGGCGGACACGGCGGGCATGGCCAAGCCGATACACCACCTTCCGGGCACCATGGCGCACATGACCAGACAACCGATAGCGCGTCCAAGAAAACTGCCTCCCGCTATGCGGCTAATGACCGGCCGGGCAACGAAAGAGGAGTGCGCTGACGATGCACGATTCCGCATACGGACTTTGGATATTGGTCGCCTTCAACTCGGCGATCTTCATTCTTTTTGCGTTCAGCTTTTTCAAGCCGAAATCGGGCCGAGATTGGCGCTCCTTTGGGGCGTTCAGCGCCTTTCTCGTGGCGCTTTTCACCGAGATGTACGGCTTCCCGCTTACCATCTACTTCCTGTCCGGATGGCTGCAGAGCAATTATCCGTCGGTTGACTGGTTCGCGCACGATTCCGGTCATTTGCTCGAAATGCTGTTTGGCTGGCGCGGCAATCCGCATTTCGGTCCGTTCCACCTCCTCAGTTTTGGATTGATCGGAGGTGGTTTCATCCTTTTGTCGGCCGCGTGGCGCGTGCTCTATCAGGCACAGAAGGGGGGGGCACTTGCAACCGAAGGACCTTATGCTCGCATCCGCCACCCGCAATATGTCGGTTTCGTCCTCATCATGCTGGGCTTTCTGGTTCAGTGGCCGACCATACTTACGCTGGCCATGTTCCCGATCCTCCTCCTCATGTACTGGCGGCTGTCGCTGCGGGAGGAGCGAGAGGCACTCGCCGAGTTCGGCGAACGCTATCGTCAGTACGCAGCACGCGTTCCCCGGTTTTTCCCGAAGTTTCGCACGCTCGTCTCCGCCAAGCCAGGGAGGTGACAATAACTTGCTCCATTCCTGCCGGGGCGCGGTTCGCGACTGACCTGACCTAATGAGCGCAGCCGTTACAGTGGTCGGCGCAGGTCCGGCGGGTCTCGCCGCGGCGATCGTGCTCGCCAAAGGCGGAAGGGATGTCGAGCTTCACGAATGGCACCGCCACGTCGGGGCGCGGTTTCACGGCGATTTCCAGGGCCTTGAAAACTGGAGCTGCGACGAGGATACGCTGTGCGAACTCCAAAGCTGGGGGATCGATATCAACTTCCTGGCCCATCCAGTCCGGACAGGCACGGGTTTCGATGCGCGCGGACGGCGGCACGAGATTTCAGCGCGCCGCCCACTCTATTATCTCGTTGAGCGCGGCGGATCGGTGCAAAGCCTCGAGTATGGGCTCCTCAAGCAGGCAGAGGCGCTTGGTGTGCGGGTCCATTTCGGGAGTCGCGTTCGCGAAACCGAGGGAGAAACGATCCTCGCCGGGGGACCGCGCAAAGCCGATATTATCGCCTCGGGATATGTATTCGAAACCGAGTGTGAAGATGGAGCTTACATTGCCTTCGACGACCGTTTGGCACCGCGAGGCTATGCCTATCTCCTCGTCCATCAAGGCCGCGGGACTATCGCAGCGTGTCTTTTTAGCGGCTTCAAACGGCAACAGGAATTTGTCGAGCGAACCTGTGATTTCTTCCGGGAGAAAGTCGGGCTCGTGATGCGTAACGAACAAGCCTTCGGCGGTTATGGAAATCTGCGACTCCCAAGAAGCGCAGTCCAGGGGCGCCATCCGGTTGCGGGCGAGCATGCTGGTTTCCAAGATGCCCTTGCGGGGTTTGGTTTACGCTATTCAATCACTTCGGGCGCGCTCGCTGCACAAAGCATCCTCGAAAATCGAAGCTATGAGCAATTGTGGCGCCGTTTGCTTTTACCGAGAATGAAGGCGGGCATCGTCAATCGTTTTGTCTTCAACAGCATCGGAACGACAGGACGCCATTGGGTGACAGCGAAACTGATGCAAGCCAGTACGGGAGAGAGGCTGCACAAGCTGTATGCGGCATCATCTCTCCACGCTATGCTCTTCCCCGCTGCAGAACGTCGCCTGCGCAGGGGCTTACATGACCCAAGTTGCGACCATCAGGACTGCACATGCGTGTGGTGCGAACATGGAACGGCGTTCTGACGATGCAGGTGACCGATCCAGTATGCCAGCGTAGCATTCCGCTAGAGACCGTCGAGGCCCACCGCGAATTTTTGGGATGGTCTTATTTCTTCTGCTCGGCTCAGTGCGTGCGGCGCTTCGATCAGCGCCCCGAGAAATACATTGATCGGCAGCAAGGCGGGCCGCCGGCGCACATTGCGCAGCCCTGACAGGGCAGAGCCTCTTCGCTTGGAGGCGAATGCGCATCGACTCTTGCGCGCAGTCTGGTGAGCAAGATGCCCCGCCGGGCCAGAGCCTCCACCGATCGATAATCCCGGTTCGATCTTGGAACGCGAGACCGCACGCGAACCAATGGTGCGGGTGTAATTGATCAGTGCCGCTCGCGTCCAAGTATATGTCGGCCTTCCCCGATCGGCCGGCTTTCGAGAAGAAGTCTCGCTGCCCTGCATGAGGCTGGTGAGACCATGCCGGTGCTTCCTGCGTCTGATGGCCGATGTGCCATAAAATCCATTCGCGGGGGCACCAGGCATGATTGCCTGGGCGAAACGATGATGCCGGAGCGTACTGCCATGTCGACGAATACCCGATCACGTGCCAGCACGGTGCTGAGGTCGCCGGTTGGAGACGAACGCACCCGCTTTTCTAGCCAAGCGCCGCAAATTCTTGCTTGTCTGGACGAAGACATGAACCGCCTCGAAGTGACACGGCACGCGCGCGCAATCGCGAAAGCTCTCGACCTGCAGCTTGGCTTTGCCCAGATCGTTGAAACGGCCCCGCATGGGGTTCTTCCTGCCGACCCGATCGAGTGGAACCTGCGCTTCACCGAATGCCGCGACGGCATAGGCGAGCTTATTGGGGAGGCAAGCGAGACGGTCTCGGATGTGCTGCCCGTTGTTCTCCCGGGGACCGCCCATGAACGGCTGATAGACTGGGCGGAGGGTCATCGCGGGTCGGTCCTCGTCCTCGCGCGGCATAGCGGGCGAGGTCCACATTCAGGCCTGGGCACCACCGCCGACCGGCTGCTGAAAAGCGGCGCAGCATCCATGCTTCTACTTCCTTCGGGACGCGAAAGGAAATGTTCGGCCGAGTACCGCAGACTTCTGGTGCCGCTTGATGGATCGCCCAATTCCGAGAGCGTGCTGCCGGTTGTCACAAGGCTTGCCCAGTCGCTAGAAGCGCAAGTGATCCTGGCGCACATTGTTTCTCCAACCGCCGAGTTGCCCTCACTCGAAACACAGGCCGGTTCCGATAGGAGCAATACCTCCGCGCGCGCCCGCAACTATCTCGAAACATGGAAGTTGAGGCTCCTGCGGCAAGGCATCGACGCTACCGTGTATTTCGGAACCGACAGCGAAACGTGCGAGCGGCTCAATCTGATCGCATCCCGCCTCGAAATCGACCTTGTTGTGGTCGCTTCCCATGGCCAGACCAACCTTGCCAGCGCGCCCTACGGAAGTGTCGCCGGCGCTCTGGCGAAAAGTGCGCCCTGCCCGACATTCATCGTCCAACCGGACCTTCGGATTCCATTGGCCAAACCGGGCCGCTCTGGCTTCATGTTCGAGGCCCTCGCTGCGGAAACTGAATTCGCCAGCTGATGTCGGACATTAATAGCGATTTCTCGGCGCTCGATCATGCTGCAATCCAGTTTGCCGAGGAGGACCGGATATCCCCGCAAGCAGCGCAAGAGATTCCCGCTCGCACGGGAACCGATGCCATCCTCGAGTGGCTGCGTGCGGCTTGCCTGGCATGCGCCAAGGCTGGGGCCGAAGCCAGCAAGGCGGCGGAATGGTTGCTCGACAATGACTATGTGGTCCACCGCGCGCTGAGGCAGATCAAACAGGATCTGCCGACCGGCTTCTATAGCAAACTGCCAGCCCTCGAGGGTGAAGAAACCATTGGCTTCCCGCGTGCCTTCGTGCTCGCGCACCGTTTTCTCGAACTGAGCCGAATGCAGGTTTCGGCATCGGCCCTGAGCCGGTTCCTGATCGCTTATCAGCGCACGGCGCCGCTCCGCATCGGAGAACTCTGGGCGTTCCCGGCCATGCTTCGCATCGCTTGCGTCGAGATCCTCGTGGAAACCCTGTCGACCCTGCTGTGCGATCAGCTCGACGTGCCCGTCGCGACCACCTCATGGGCAGGCGAGGCGCATGCACTGGAAGCAAATGAACGGGTCGCACGCGCGATCGCCAATCTCAGTACCCTTGATGCCATCTCGTGGGAGGATTTGTTCGACGACGTAAGTCCGGTAGAACAGATCTTGCGAAACGACCCATCCGGATATTACGGGCAGATGGATTTCGATAGCCGCGATCGCTATCGCCGCGCGGTTGAAGAACTGGCGGAATATGGCGATTTATCCGAGACCGATGTCGCACTCGAGGCGATCCAAGCAAGCCGCGCTGCTTTGCCTGACGACCGATCTCATCACGTCGGATTCTGGCTCGCCGGTGAAGGACGCCGGGCATTCCGGCAACAGACGGGAGCGGTATTCCCGGCTCGGGTTCGGCTTCTGGACTATGCCTTGCGCCATCCTGGCCCGGTCTACTTCGTTTCGCTCATCGGGCTCCTTGTCTGGGCCCTATTGCTGCCAGCGATATATCTCGACGCCGCTGACGCAGGCGCGACGGGATGGTTCGCCGGCTTGTCCTTGTCGCTCATTCCCGCCTCGGTTGTCGCGATCACTTTCTTGCATTGGTCGATCACGCGTCTCTTGCCACCGCGAGTTCTTTTCAAACTCGACTTTGGTGACGGGCTGCCGGAGGACTGCGCTACGCTGATTGCGGTCCCGGTCGTGATCGCCCGCGAGGACGAAGTGCCTTTCCTGATCGAAAAGCTGGAGAACCACTGGCTTTCGAACGGCGAGCCGATGGTGGACGTAGTGCTCCTGGCCGATCTCGCCGACGCGGCGAGCGAAAGCACTGCCGGGGACAAGCAAATCGAGCAGGCACTAGAAAGGGAGATTCTCGCGCTCAACACTCGCTATCGCAGCGAGGGAAGCGAGCCGTTTCACCTGCTGATGCGCCCTCGACAATATTGTGAAGCACAAGGGTGCTGGCTCGCATGGGAGCGCAAGCGCGGAAAGCTTGAGCAGCTCAATCACATGCTCATCGAAGGCGATGGTGGAGCATTCCATCGACATGTCGGCTCGCGCGAAATACCCCGCAATATTCGCTTCGTCGTCACTCTCGATGCGGACACCACCTTGCCTACAGGCACTGTGCGAAAGCTCGTCGGCACGCTTGCCCATCCACTAAACCAGGCCAAGTTCGATCCGGACACTGGAACGTTGCTTGGAGGCTATACGATCATCCAGCCTCGGGTGGAGATTTCGCCCCAGAGTGGATCGCGAACGCTGTTCGCACGGCTCTTTGCCGGCGATACGTCAATCGACATCTACAGCCGGGCTGTCTCGAACGTCTATCAGGACCTGTTTGGCGCGGGAATTTTTGTCGGTAAGGGCATTTACGACCTTCATGCTTTCCACCGCAGCGTTGCCGGGCGCGTGCCCGAAAATTCCATTCTCAGCCATGACCTCTTCGAAGGTGTCCATGGCCGGGTTGGTCTGGCCAGCGATATCGTCCTGTTCGAAGGCTTTCCCGGAAACTACCTCGAATATGCGCGGCGCGCGCATCGCTGGATCCGCGGGGACTGGCAGCTCCTGCCATGGCTGGCAGGCAAGGTGAGGCGATCAGATGGCACAAGATCCCCAAATCCGATCGCCGCCATCGACCGATGGAAAATTATTGACAATCTGAGGCGGAGTCTGGTTGCCCCGGCAACGATCTTGCTGGCGATCTCGGGTTGGCTCATCCTGCCGGGACAAGCCTGGTTCTGGAGCCTGCTGGCCTTCTTCATGCCAGCGGGCCAGGTATTCACCGATCTGGTGACCGGATTGGCGACAGGACGGCGGCGTGGGACATCGCGTAGCCTGGGGCCGCAATTGCGCGATCAGGCCGGCCGCTGGTTTCTGGCCGTCGTCTATCTGCTCGATGACGCCATATTGTCGGTGCGTGCGATCGCGGTCACGCTCTGGAGGCTTTTTGCAAGCCGGCGCAACCTCCTCGAATGGACAAGCGCCGCGCACTCCGCCACCGACCTCCGCTCGAAACGAGCGCGAGGTGTCATATGGCGCAAGATGTGGTTGGGACCGACTATTTCGGTCGCTCTCGCGGCGCTTCTTGCCGCCATCAAACCTGACGCTTTGGCCGCATCCCTTCCGCTGCTCATTCTTTGGATCGCCGCGCCGGAAATCACTTGGGCGATGGCCCGCGAACGCCGCGAAGATGCGGAACCGCTTGCCGAGGATGACCGGCGCTTCCTGCGGGGCCTGGCGAGGCGGACCTGGCTCTTCTTCGAGACCTTCGCTGGTCCGGAAGACAATTGGCTCCCCCCGGACAACTACCAGGGCGCTCCGCATGCAGAAATCGCGCAGCGCACGTCACCGACGAATATCGGCATGTTGATGCTATCGACAGCCGCAGCCTGGGACCTCGGTTACATCGGCCGTTCGGAACTCGCGGCGCGGACGGCGAACCTTTTCGCCACGCTCGATCGCCTGGAACGATATCGAGGACATTTCTACAATTGGTACGACACAAGAACGCTCGCGTCGCTGGAACCTCGATATGTCTCGACGGTGGACAGCGGCAATCTCGCGGCGGCCCTGCTCGCCTACGCTGCTTCCTTGCGTGAGGCGCGGCGTGCGGAAGGTATGGAGGAGCAACGCTGGCGCGGCCTGATCGATGTGATCGATCTGATCGAACAAGTCGCGCAAAACTCTGAGGATGCAGCGCTTCCTCGTTGGATCACCCAGCTAAGGTCGCGCCTGGAGGGTGTCGAGGAAGACCGTGCCCACTGGATGGCCGGCCTGCAGGATATCTGCGAGGTATTGATCCCGGAGATGGAGGCAGCGCTTGGTCTGGGCGAGCAGTCCGAAAAGGCAGCGCCGAACCATCTGGTCGACATCGAGGTGCTCGTCGATCGGTTGCAGTACCAGATACGTTCGATGTGCCGGGACCTGGGGAACGGCGGTATCCCGGCTGACCAACTGTCCAGCCTCGCAGACCAAGCAATCGAGATGGCCTATTCAATGGAGTTTGCGCCTCTCTATGACGAGCACCGGCGCCTCCTGCGCATTGGCATCAATGTCAGTCTGGGACGTCCCGATACACATTATTATGACCTCCTCGCTTCCGAGGCACGGCTAGCGAGCTTTTTCGCCATCGCAAAAGGCGATGTTCCGCCAGAACACTGGTTCCATCTGGGCCGCCCGTTACGGCGCGTCGAGGGTGGAGCGATGCTGATCTCCTGGAACGGCTCGATGTTCGAATATCTTATGCCGCGCCTGCTGCTCAAGCCGGACACCGGCACGCTGCTGGGCGAGAGCGAGCGGATGGTGGTCGACGTCCAGGAGCGCTACGGGCGAGCCCAGAGCGTTCCCTGGGGTATCTCGGAATCGGCATATTCCGCTCGCGATCCTGAACACCGTTACAGGTATCAAGGGTTCGGCGTTCCCGAACTTGGCTTGAAACGGGGCCTCTCGCGGGACATGGTTGTCGCGCCTTACGCAACTGCGCTTGCACTGGCAGTTGCACCAAAGAAGGCAGTAGCGAACCTCAGGCTGCTGACACGATCGGGCGGCAGCGGTCGATATGGCCTGGTCGAAGCGCTCGACTTCACGCCTGAGCGGTCCCCGGGCAGCGGTCCCCGGACCGTTAATGCTTATATGGCACACCACCAAGGCATGCTCCTGTCGGCGATCGTCAATGCGCTGTTCTCAGACCGGTTCGCTAGCCGTTTCGCCGAAGATCCACGAATGCGGCCCACGATGTTGTTGTTGAGCGAACGGGTGCCACGCGAGATTCCACCAGAAATTGACAGGCTTGCCGACCCTACGATTTCCATGGTTCGGGGAACGCCCGTCACTCTGCCTGCGTCATGGCAACCCAGGCGCGAAGCATCCGTGCCGCAAATGCTCCTGCTTGGAAACGGGCCTTTATCGACGTGGCTCTCTGATAGCGGTAGCGGCGGACTGCGCTGGCATCACCGGGCGCTGACACGCTTCGTGGCCGACGCCACTCACGACGCGGACGGTTACTGGATCTACATCGCCGATGAAGACACCGGACGGCTATGGTCGGCGACGCTCGAACCAACCGGGTCCGAAGCGGAAGAGTACGAGGTCACATGCCATGCGCACCAGGCAGTAATTCGCCGGCGCGATCAAGGCGTTGTATCGCGTCTCGAGATTGGCGTTCTTGCCGGAAGCGACATCGAGGTGCGGCGCTTGCGGCTCATCAACGAGAGTTCCCGTCACCGCAAGCTTCGCGTGACGACCTATGCCGAGATCGTGCTCGGCGAGCCGCTCGAGGACGAGCGGCACCCGGCATTCAGCAAACTGTTTATCAAGAGCGAGCATGTCCCATCGCTTGGTGGTCTGCTGTTCGAGCGCCGCGCGCGCGCGCCACAGGACACGCCGCCGGTGCTCCTTCATTTTGCGGTCGATGGCGGGGGACCGGTTCGCAATGCCCGCTTCGAAACCGACCGGCGCGCCTTCATCAGGCGTCATGAAAGCCTGCGCTCCCCAACAGGAGCGACCGAAGCCGTGCAGAACACCCAAGGGTGGACCCTGGACCCGGTCATGGCTCTTCAACACCTCATCGACCTGGAGCCGTTCGAGATTAGGGAAATCTGTTTCCTGACAGTCGCAGCCGCGTCGCGCGAAACCGCCGTCGAGCTGGCCGAGCGTCATTCGTCTCTCGATTCGATCGAATGGGCGCTCCACGATACGGCAACCGAAAATGCACGCTCCCTGGTTCACATGAACATCGAAGCCGAACACCTGCCCGTCGTGCAGCAGCTCGCTTCGGCTCTCATCTATCCGCAGAACGCCCCATCGAGCGCGCGGACGATCAAGAACGAGAACAGTCTCGGACAAGCGGATTTGTGGGGGATGGGCGTGTCCGGCGATTACCCCATCCTTCTGCTGCGGTCTGCCGGTGAGACCACGACCCTGCTGCCCGTCCTCCTCGCCGCCCATCGATTGTGGCGGCGGCACGGACTAGAGGTGGATCTGGTGATCCTCCAGCTTGCCGGCTCAGCTTACATCGAACCGGTGCTCGACCAGCTCAGGGAGGCGCTGCAACGCGCGAAGATGGCGGAGCTGCTTGGACGCAAGGGCGGCGTGCATATCGTTTTCGCGGATCAGATCGGTGCGGATCGGGTGCGCCTTCTGGAGAGCACGGCGCGTGTCACCCTCGACGACGCACGGGGTAGTTTGCAGGAACAGCTGGAAGAAGCGCACGATGTGCCAAACCGCTTGCCGCTGTTTTCTGCAACAAGGGCTGCGCAGCATCCCTCGATGACATCGCTCGAACGTTCAGCGAACCTTCTCTACGACAATGGTCTGGGTGGGTTCACGGCGGATGGCCGCGAATATGTCATCTTCGTCGAACCCGGGCAGGCGACGCCTGCTCCGTGGTGCAACATTCTCGCCAACCGTGACTTCGGCGCGCTCGTAAGCGAAGCTGGCGGGGGGTATACTTGGGCAATAAACAGCGGCGAGAACCGTCTCACAACATGGTCGAACGACCCGGTCACGGACCGTCCCTCCGAAACACTCTACCTGCGTGATGAGGAAACTGGCGAGGTATGGACCATAACGCCTGCTCCTGTTGGCGATGCCGCTGCCTGCGAAGTCAGGCATGGCGCGGGTTACACTACATGGTCAAAACGGTTCGCCGGCTTGGCCCATCAGCTCACAATGTTCGTACCGCTTGATGCATCGGTGAAGATCGTTCGGCTGCGGATCCGCAACTGCGAAGACCGGCACCGGCGCGTAACCGCAACCTATTATGCCGAGTGGCTGCTCGGCTCTCTTCCCAGTATCGCACGCCCGCACATAGTCTGCGACTTTGACACCGAGACGCAGACCATCACGGCAACGAACCGCTGGAACAGCGATTTTGCCGGACAGGTGGCGTTTCTCACGGCAAACCGCCCACCGCACGGCTTCACGACCGACCGCGGCGAATTCATCGGCAGGGGTGGGGACCCGGCGGATCCCGCGGCGCTTCGGCGATGGGGTCTAACCAACAGCGTATGCGCGGGCGGCGATACATGCGGAGCCTATCAGATACACCTCGATCTTGGCCCGGGCGAGGAAGAAGAAATCCTGTTCGTGCTCGGCCAAGGGCTAGGCCACCATGCGGCCATGGAACTCGCCCAGCGCTGGCGTGAGCCAGACGAGGCAGAGACGGCAATGATAGCGCTGGAGAATTTCTGGGATGAGACACTCGGCGCCCTTCAAGTCTCAACCCCGGACCCTGCTTTCGACGTCATGGTCAACCGCTGGCTGCTCTACCAGACGCTGTCGTCCCGTGTTCTCGCGCGCACGGGATTCTATCAGTCGAGCGGGGCCTTCGGCTTTCGCGATCAATTGCAGGACGTTCTTGCGCTTCTCCACACCGCGCCGGCGCTCGCTCGCGCGCACATCCTCGAAAGCGCGCAGCATCAATTCGTAGAGGGCGATGTTCTGCACTGGTGGCACCCCCCTGCTGATCGCGGCGTGCGAACGCGTTTTTCCGACGATTTACTCTGGTTGCCTTATGTTGTCGGCATCTATGTCACGACGACCGGTGACCTTGATATCCTCGACGAGGAAGTCGCGTTCCTCGATGCCGATGAACTCGCCCCCGACGAAGCCAATCGATATGCGCAATTCGATGCGACCGAGTGGCGCGGCTCGCTGTTCGAGCACTGCGAGCGCGCACTGCACCGCGCTCTGGCAGTCGGGGCCCATGGACTGCCGCTGATCGGCGCCGGGGACTGGAATGATGGAATGGACCGCCTCGGCGCGAAGGGCCATGGCGAAAGCGTCTGGTTGGCATGGTTTATCACGGTCACAGCGCAAGGCTTCGCCGACATCTGCCGCCGGACCGGTCGGATGCACGAGGCGAAAGAATGGGAAGAACGGGCATCCGAGATAAGACGGCGCGCGGAAGAAAGCGCGTGGGATGGCTCATGGTACTTGCGCGCGTTCGATGATGACGGGCGGCCCATCGGCTCGGCAGAAAGCGACGAATGCAGGATCGATTCGATCGCGCAGTCATGGGCGGCCTTTGCCTCGGCTGATCAAGAGCGCGTGAGCGAGGCTCTCCAGTCCGCATGGGATATGCTTGTTTCGCAGGAAGACCAGTTGGCCAGGCTGCTCTGGCCCGCGTTTGACGAAGGCTTGATCGATCCCGGTTACATAAAGGCCTATCCCCCGGGAATTCGCGAAAATGGGGGTCAGTATTCGCATGCGACCGCGTGGCTGGGCATGGCCTTTGCGCGGGTGAAGGACCCCGAGAAGGCCTTTGCCCTGTTCAACATGATCAACCCCGTCCGTCGCTCTGACGATCACGCCAAGGCCGAGCATTATCGCCTGGAGCCCTACGCCGTCGCCGGAGACATATCTGCGGGCAAGCAACATACGGGCAGAGGGGGCTGGAGCTGGTATACTGGGGCCGCTGGCTGGGCATGGCAGCTCGCCACAAAAAGCATCCTGGGGTTGCAACAGATCGATGGCCAACTCATCGTCAATCCCTGTATCCCGCCCAACTGGGGCGGCTTCAGCGCGACACTGCGCGTTGGTGGCGGGTTGGTGTCAGTGAAAGTCGAAGATCCGCAAGGGCTTGGCTGCGCTGACGTCGAACTCACCGTTGATGGCAAAACTCATGCCGGGAATGCGATTGTACTCCCGAAGAATGGCGAAACAGTCGAACTTCGGGTCCGCATTGTTGGACGCAATGTACAACACCCCTCCCCTGCCTGAGAATTCCGCCCGGAGCTATTAAAACGCTCCTCCCAGCGCGTGAAAATCCTGGCGGGGTGTTTGGCAAAGATGCGCGACGCGAAGTCTGCCGTGCAAAGCAAAGTTGATCCTATAATAGCGGGCTAAAGAGCCGTGCTGCATTTTCCGCAGCGCGGGCAAGCGCAGGTCTGGCATTCCATTCGGCGCGAACCAAGCGCTCACTCCCCGCAATGTTGCGCGCCTCCTCTTCGCGCAGGCGCGCGGTTGTGTCCTGATCATAGATGAGGAGGCCAGCTTCTCCGTTCAACTCCAGCGAGCGCAAATCGATGTTCATCGAACCGACAAGGACGAGGTCATCGTCGACGCTTACATGCTTGGCGTGCAGGAAGCCGCGATGATAGAGGTGTATGTCGATGCCCGCTTCCAGCATTCGATCGAAGAAAGAGCGCTGCGCCAGATCGACCAGACGATGGTCGCCCTTCTTCGGTAGAATCAAGCAGACCTCGACACCGCGGGCGGCGGCCCCTTCGAGCGCGAGCAGGAGCGCTTCGTCCGGCACGAAGTAGGGGGTCGTGATGACAAGCCGGTGTTCGACCGTATGCACCAGCGCATCGAGCAGCAGCCGGATGACAGAGCGCCGATATTCGGGTCCGCCAGCCACCAATTGTGCGTGCGCCGCCCCTGCGGACCGTTCATGCGGAAAGAGCGCCCCGTCGCTCAACAGATCGCCGGATTCCAAAAACCAGTCATTGGCAAAGAGCGCCTGCATCTGGAGCACGACGGGTCCGTTGACCCTCACCACGAATTCCTTGCTGCGCTGACCTCCCGGTAGCTCGGGGCTGATGACGTTCTGCGAGCCAATATATCCGAGCCGTCCGTCGATCACAGCGAGCTTGCGATGATTGCGCAGATCGGGCCGCAGGGCCTCCATGTTCGTTAGCGATACGGGCAGCGCGCGGCGCACCGTTATCCCGCAGCTCCTGAGTTTTCGAATGATCCGGCGGGACCACCAATAGGAACCGAGCGCATCGATCAGAACGCGGCATTCTATCCCGCGGCTTGCGGCAGCCACGAGCGCCGCGATGATCTGGTTGCCCACAGCATCGTCGGAGAAGATGTAGGTCGTGAGATGAACATGGTGCCGGGCAGTACCAATGTCGGCCACGAGACGGTCGATCACTTCCTGATAATCCGCTAGCGCTTCGATGTTGTTTCCACCCACCGCAGGGAACAAATTGACCCGCTCGATGAGCTGCGCTGCCCGAACAAGATGCGCGGGAAGCTGCGGCGGTGAGCAGTGCTGCGACATCAGGATCTGACGGCGCGCAATCTTGAGCTGCCTGCGCGCTTCAGCAAAACGCGCACGCCTGCGCGCCGTTGCCAGCGGACGGAACGCCCAGAGAACAACGAGAATGGCTGGAATGGGGAAGACGAGAACCAGCGCGAGCCAGCCCTGTGCGCCAACCGCTGGTCGGCTGAAAATGATCACCGCGAAGATAGCAAACCGCGCGAGCCAATCCAGCGTGAGGAATAGCAAGAGCGTATCAGACACCGGTCTTGCTCCCGCTTGTCGGAAAGCAATGGCGGCACGCCGTAGGAGGGGGGAGGATCACGGCGTGCCGCACTGCCGAGGCGCGGGGTTGGAGGCATCGCCGCGGCAACGAGCTTGGCGGGTTCGGGCTTTTACGCAGCCAAATGGTCCCGACAATTCGACCCTTAGAGCTCGCATGCATGTACATAGACGCGGGAGCGCGCCTGCTATTACAGCGCAGACCTCGTTTCGGTCTCACTGAATAGGCATGACATAGTCTCTGCCCGCCCACACGAGCGCGTCGGCTCCTCAAGTTTGCAAAGCAATAGGGGTGTCGGCCAAAGCATCGCGAAATGCGCCGCGGGCACGATGGAGTCTTACGGCGAGATTGTTGGGCGAAATGTGGAGGCGCGAAGAGATGACTGAAGGCTCGTCCCGCCCCAGGTCCATTTGCCGGATGATTTGCGTATAGGCTGGCCGAAGCGTCGCCAATACCTCCTCGACCACCTCGCTTTCATCGACCGACAAACTCTCTCCCGAGATTTCTTCCAAGGGTGGGCCGCCGGGTTCAAGCGGGGTCGTTTTGGCGTTGAGCCGCGCCGAGGCCCGGTAATGGTCGAGCAACGTCGTCTCGAAGAGGCGCCGCAGCCATCCGTGGACGGCATTTTCATCACGCAATTGATGCGCGCGCTCAAGCGCTTTGACGCAGAAGGACTGAAGGACATCATCCGCCGCGAGGCGGTCGCGCAGACGCTTGAGAGCAAGCCGGCGGAAGATGACATAATCGCCAACAAGAACCCGCTCAATAATCTCTCTGTTCGTCTCTCGCCGGTTCTCAGGTTCGGAACGCTCCTGCTCTTCGGCAACAATATCCTCTGATTGTGCGGCGTAAGATAATGGCATGAGTTCTTCCCCACCGAAGTTCCACCTACTTGGAATACGCAGGGAGAGGCCCCGCCCCTCAGATTTCTTTGGTGTTTCGGCGGATGATGAGAGGTTCCGGCCGGGAAACAACGCGCTGATGCGCTTCGTCCTGTAAGCCGAGCTGCCGTGCCCCGTCTCTTGTTTCAGCCCGTTTAGAAATCCTCTGCACCGAGACGAGAAAACCCGATGAGCCGCCTGATCACCACTATGCGAAGTCTCGCCTTTGCAGTGTCGGCGGCGGTGTGGACTCTCCTTTTTGCGCCCTTGATCCCGCTATTGGTTCTTCTGGGTCGTCCGCCGCGGATCATTCGGCAGCTCACCCGGATTTGGGCGCGCGGCCTTCTCTGTCTCCTCGCTGCGCTGGCCGGAATCCGCTATACGGAAAGGGGACGCGTTAACCTGCCCGAGGGTCCCGTCCTCATCATCGCCAACCATCAATCGGCCTGGGAAACGTTTGCCGCACTCGTTCTCTTCCCTGACGTGGCGATTGTCACCAAGCGTGAGCTTCTGGCGCTGCCTGTGATAGGATGGTTCCTGAAGAACTCCCCCATGATCCCGGTCGATCGCGCTCAGTCGGCGCGGGCGCTGCGTGAAATGCTTGCGGCCTGCCGCGCGGAAGTAGCGGCGGGTCGCTCGGTGCTCATTTTCCCCGAAGGCACACGCAAGCAGCCGGGAAGCCCGATCGAATTCAAGCGCGGAGTGGAACTGCTCTATCGAAATCTGGCGATACCCCCAGTAATCGTTGCCCACGATGCCGGCCGGCTCTGGCGGCAGGGCATGCGGCTGCATCCTGGATCGATTACCGTTTCGATACTCCCGCCGATCCCACCTGCTACCGATCATGGAGTTCTTGTCGCGCAGGCACAGCGGTCCCTCGCGGTCGAAGTCGCCAATCTGAACAAGGCCTAGACTGACCGCCGAAAGGGCCCGGATCCCTATGAGGATGAGGAGGCCTGCGCTCCCATGAACATGATCTTGCATCTCATTGCGAGAGGCAACACCCATTTGTTCTGAACTTCGCCGTCGGCGACGTTCTCGTAATCACCAAGCGCGCCCCGCGTCTGTTTATCCGAATGAGGTGCCGCCCGGGCAGGCCAGCGCGCACCAGGAGCCGGTCTGGACGGACAATCAAAACCGGGAGTCTTGCAATAAGGAGCAGTGTGTGTGGCGAAACCGCCAACGAACAAGAGGATATTGGAGCAGCAGTTTTCTCGCCGGGCGACAATCTTGTGCGCGGTGCAGCTCGGTCTCGGCGGTGTGTTGGCAGGCCGGCTCGCCTGGCTTGCGATCGCCGAAAACCAAAAATGGCAACTGCTCTCCGAGAGCAATCGGCTTCAGCTGAGCCTGATCCCGCCGAGGCGCGGATTGCTGCTTGATCGCACGGGCGTCCCCCTCGCCAGCAACAAATCGGTCTTCATGATCGATCTCCTGCCCGATCGCCTCGAGGACGCCGATAAGGTCCTGAAGCAGCTTGCCGAGCTGCTCGATCTTAGCGCCGATGAGACGGACCGCCTCAAGACCGACCTCGAACAAGCATTGGATCACCAGCCCGTGCGGGTTGCGAGCGATGTCGAGTGGGACCAATATGCCGCTGTAAATGTACGCCTTCCCGACCTCCCCGGCGTATCCCCGATGAGAGGGTTTTCGCGGCACTATCCAGCAGGAGCCGCGACAGCTCACTTGCTCGGCTATGTCGGAGCCCCAAGCCGCGAGGAGTATGAAAAAACCGGCGATCCCTTGCTAATGGTTCCGGGCATGCAAGTCGGCAAGGATATGCTCGAGAAGACGCTCGACGAGCATTTGACGGGCAAGCCCGGCGCGCGCCGGGCCGAAGTGACAGCCACGGGCAAGGTCGTACGCGAGCTAGAGGTCCGATCCGACACTATAGGTAAAAGCGTACAATTGACCATTGATGGTGGGCTTCAAACCTATGCGTCGCGGCGACTGGGCACCCAGTCCGGCTCGGTCGTGGTGCTCGACGCGGTCACCGGCGGCGTTCTCGCTATGGCTTCGATGCCAGCCTACGATCCCAACAGTTTTTCGGATGGGATCAGCCAGTTCGAATGGGACATGCTGTCGCAAGACGAACGCGTTCCACTCAGAAACAAGACCCTCCAGGGACTTTATCCGGCCCGGATCGACCATCAAGCCGATCACGGCCCTGGCTTTGCTGAATGAGAACATCGACCCAGACGAAACCGTCCTTTGTACCGGCCGGATCAACATTGCCGGCGGCACGTTCCATTGCTGGCGCCGTAGTGGCCACGGTGTAGTCGACATGAACCGGGCGATTGCAGAAAGCTGTGACATATATTTCTATGTCATGGGCATTCGGGTGGGCATTCAGCCAATTGCCGACATGGCCAGACGTTTTGGGCTTGGCGAGCGGTTTTTAGGCTTGCCGGTTCCCTATCAGTATTACGGCACTGTCCCCGATCCTGCCTGGAAACGGCGACGATACAACGAGCCTTGGGAAGCCTATGACACTGTCAATGCGACAATCGGGCAAGGCTATCTGCTCGCCAACCCGCTGCAGCTTGCGGTCATGACGGCGCGGCTTGCCGCCGGTGAGAAAACCCATCCCAAGCTACTTGCCGCAAAGGAGGCGCCTGCCGCACCACTCGAAATTGACCCCCGAATGCTTGCGATCGTCCGCCAGGGAATGGAGGATGTTGTCAATGGCCAGGGCACCGCAACCCGCGCCCGCCTTCCCCTTCCGAACATCAAGCTGGCGGGCAAGACGGGCACCGCGCAGGTTCGCCGCATCACGATGGCCGAACGTCGCCGCGGCGTCCGCTCCAATGCCTCTCTCCCCTGGAAGCTGCGCGATCATGGATTGTTCGTTGGTTATGCGCCGGTTCACCGGCCCCGCTATACGGTGGCGGTGGTAATCGAACATGGCGGAGGGTCTGGAGCGGCCTATCCCATCGCAAGCGATACGCTGCTCTATCTGTTTGACGAACGGCAAGCCATGAAGCGCCTGGCATCACTGGAGAATGGCTGGGGTGGCGGAATCGAGGAGCGAATGGCGCGCGAAGCGGCAGAATTCGCCGCCCGCACACCGAGCGACTGACCCCCTAAACAATGAGGTTCTTCGGCGAACCCATTGCAAAAGCTTCGATATTCTCAATTGTCGTCTCGATGATGCGCGCGACCGCCTCATGCGTGTTATAGGCGACATGCGGAGTCACGATGACGTTCGGAAAGCGCAGAAGCACATGATTGGCCACGAGGGCCTCCAAATTCTCCTTCTCCAGCGGCGGTCCGCGAAACACTTCTGCCTCTTCACGGACGAGCGGCTCCTGCGGGAGCACATCAAGGCCAGCGGCGCGGAGTTTCCCCTCCGCCAGCGCGCGCACCAGAGCGGGAACGCTGACGATGTTGCCGCGCGCCGTATTGATCAGGAGCGCGCCGGTCTTCATGGCAGCGAACTCGGCATCGGACAGGAGATCCTGGGTCTGAGGGGTTGCCGGCAGATGCAATGTGACGATGTCGGCTTGGGAAAGGAGTTCGGCGAAAGGCAAATAGGTAAAGCCGAGATTTGCTGCCGCAGAGCTATCCGGATCGACGTCGAACGCTACGACATTCATGCCAAACCCGCGCGCGATCTCGATCGCGCGGCGCCCGATGCGGCCGGTCCCGACGACGCCAAGGGTCTTCCCGCGCAGCTCGATACCGCGCAGATCATCCTGTGAAAAATTTCCGCGCCGTGTACGTTCGACCGCCGGAACGAGATATCGCGCGGCAGCCAGCATCAAGGCAAAACTGTGCTCGGCTACAGTAACATCACCATAGTCGGGAACGTTGGCGATCTCGATGTCTTCTGCGGCGCACCAGGCCAGATCGATGTGGTCGTGGCCGGTCGAGCGGGTGGCGATCAGCCGCAGCTCGGGGAAGTGGCGCAGGACTTCTGCATCGAGCCGTGAATTGATGAATGTGCTGATCACTTCGGCATCGCTGTATTTTGCCGCGTTATCAGATGTCAGCCGTTCCTTGACACAAGTGAGTTCGTGATTGCCGGAAAGTGCGCGGCATGCCCTCGCCTCCCATTCCTCGGCCTCGAAGATGACGACCTTCATGTTGGCGAACCCTCAGCCGGTTGTGCTCGGCCTTTATCCGACATGGCCTCGGCTTGAGCGACCACCTTGACTGCGGCAACAAAACTGTCGGGGTTAAGCGAAATGGAGTCGATCCCGCAATCGACCAGGAAACCGGCAAACTCGGGATGGTCACTCGGTGCCTGGCCGCAAATTCCGATCTTTATCCCGGCCTGGTGCGCCTTGATAATGGCTTCGCCAATCGCCCGTTTTACCGCCTCGTTGCGTTCGTCGAACTGATCGGCGAGAAGCTCGGAATCGCGGTCGATCCCGAGCACGAGCTGGGTGAGATCGTTGGAACCTATCGAAAATCCGTCAAAGCGCTGTGCGAACTCCTCCGCGAGCAGGACGTTCGCCGGAATCTCGCACATCATATAGATTTGGAGACCGTTTCGGCCTCGTTCGAGACCGTTTTCCGCCATCACTTCGAGGACCCGATCGGCTTCGGCGAGCGTACGGCAGAATGGCACCATGATGATGACATTCTCAAAGCCGATCTCCTCGCGTACGCGCCGCAAAGCGCGGCATTCGAGCGCGAAACCCGCCTTGTAGCCCGGGCTGTAATAGCGCGAAGCGCCGCGCCATCCGATCATCGGATTTTCCTCATCCGGTTCGAAGGCCTCTCCTCCGAGAAGGTGAGCATATTCGTTTGTCTTGAAGTCGCTGAGACGGACAATCACCGGCTGCGGATGAAACGGGGCCGCGAGCTTGGCTATGCCGAGCGCGAGCGTGTCGACGAAATAGTCGGTAGGCTCGGCATATCCGTGCGTAAGCTCGGCGATCGCGCGCCTGGCATCCTCGCTTGTGACCTTCTCCGGGGCGACGAGCGCCATCGGGTGAACTTTGACCAGGTGGTTGATCACGAATTCCATCCGCGCGAGGCCTACACCCCGCGCGGGAAGGCGCCACCAGCGCATGGCGGCGGCCGGACTCGCGATATTGAGCATCACGTCGGTCTCGGTCTCGGGCAGATCTGCCAGGTCGAACTCGATGGTTTCGAACTCGAGCGTCCCTTCATAGACCGCGCCGCGGTCGCCTTCCGCGCATGACAGGGTGATTGGCTGCCCGTCCTTCAGGGTGCGGGTCGCAGTCTGCGTCCCTACGATGGCCGGCACACCGAGTTCGCGGCTGACAATCGCTGCATGGCTGGTGGTTCCGCCATGATCAGTGATGATACCCGCCGCGCGCTTCATGATCGGCACCCAGTCCGGATCGGTCATGCCTGTCACAAGGATTGCGCCATCTCGAAAAGCCTCGATCTGCGATGCGTCACGGATCGCGCAAACCTCCCCGGTCGCGATCGCCTCGCCAACCGCAGCGCCCGAAAGCAGCGGTTCGGCGCGCTGTTTCAGCCTGTAGGTCTTTAGGCTTCCCGCTGCCCTTCCCGACTGAACGGTTTCCGGCCGGGCTTGGACGATGAAGAGTTCACCGGTTGCACCATCTTTCGCCCACTCCATGTCCATCGCGCGTCCATAATGTTTTTCGATGGTCTTGGCGCAGCGCGCCAGCTCAAGTACCTCGTCATCGGACAGGACGAAGGTCTCGCGTTCGCGGCGCGTGGTTCTCTTGGTCAACGTCCTGACGCTGCCGCCGGTCGCATAAATCATCTTGCGCTCCTTGGCTCCAAGACTGCGCTCGATAAGCGGGGCCGTGTCGGCACGTTCGAGAAAGGGTTTGAAGACACGGTAGATGTCAGGATCGACCGAGCCCTGGACGACAGTCTCCCCAAGCCCCCAGGCGGCACTTATCACGATCACGTCGGGGAAACCCGTTTCGGTATCGACTGAAAACATGACCCCCGATCCAGCGAGATCCGAGCGCACCATGCGCTGCACTCCGATCGACAGGGCAACATCCATATGGTCGAAGCCCTGTGCCTGACGGTAGCTGATCGCCCGGTCGGTAAAGAGCGATGCAAAGCAGCGCCGGCAGGCATCGAGAAGTGCGCGCTTGCCGGTGACATTGAGAAAGGTCTCTTGCTGCCCGGCGAAGCTCGCTTCGGGAAGATCCTCCGCTGTCGCGCTGCTGCGGACCGCGACGCTGACCGCTTCCTGTTCGCTGCGCGCAGACAAAGCGTCATAGGCTTCACCGATGGCCGCCTCGATCTCCGGTGGAAACGCCCCTTCCAGAAACGCATGCCGGATTGCAGCACCAGTTTCTTGAAGCGAGGCGCGCCCAGCATCGAGCGCCTCGATCCAGCGCCTCATTTCGGGTTCAATGCCGTTGGCCGCGATATAGTGCCGATAGGCCTGCGCCGTTGTGGCGAAGCCTCCCGGCACTCTGATACCGCGCTTCGACAGCGCGCCGACCATCTCACCGAGCGAAGCATTCTTTCCGCCAACCATGGCGACGTCGCCGCGTCCAATATCCTCAAACCAGGCAATAAGGGCATCGGGCATCGAAATCTCCGGGTCTTTCGCGAGCGGTGCTCGGCAGTGGTCGAACGTGGACGTTGCCTCGTTTGGGGGTAAATCTTACCCGCCGGGGCCGAAGCATCGTGCATATGGTGAGACGGTTTTCAGCTTGGCCGATTACAGCCCTGCTGCCCCCGCTCGCGAAAAAGCCAGCGCAGTCCGATGGGTGTGACAATCGTGGTGACGAGCGCCATGAGGACGAGAGCGGAAAAGAGATTGGCGACGACCGTGCCGGGATAATCGAAGAGCCCTGCCTCCCATGCGATACTCACGATGATCAATTCAACCGCCCCGCGGCCGCTCATGCCGAACCCGACCCCGAGCGCCTCCTTGCGGGTGAGACCAGAAAGCAGAGCAGGAAGCCCGGCGCCAATGATCTTGCCCATAAGTGCGACTAGAATCAGCGCCAGCACGATGCCAGGAATGATGGCAAGGGCCGCGAAATCCACGCGAATACCGATCGAAAGAAAGAAAAGCGGGGCCAGCAAGCCCATCGTGAGATCGCTGACCGTTGCTTTCAGGCGCGCGAAAGAGGCTTGACCCAGGCTCTTGGCGTTGAACAGAAGGGCGGCGGCGAAGGCTCCGATGATGAAGTCCATGCCAAGCAGTTCGGCCAGCCCTGCAAACCCCAAGGCTGTCAGAATGAGCGCGGTAAACTCAGGGGCGGGAATCCGCAGGCGCGAGATCAGATTGGCGATCCTCGGCGCCCCGAAATAGCCGGCGGCAGCGACAATGAGGAAAAACAGCGCGGCTTTGCCAAGCAGCGGCAACATCGCCCCAATCCCCGGGACGGAACCTGCCGCAATTGCGCCGGTCAAGATCGCGAGGAGCACAAGTCCGATGATATCGTCGAGAATTGCAGCGGCGATCACCGTGCGACCGGTTGGGGTGTGGACCATGCCGAGATCCATGAACACGCCGATGGCGACCGGGACCGCAGAAATTGACAATGCAACGCCGACCAGCAGAGCCTGGACGAATTTCATCGGGTTGTCGGGAAGCACCCACCACGCAAGGGCCATGCCCAAAGCGAGTGGCAACAGCACGCCTCCGAGCGCCACGGCAGCCGAGCGACCCGAATGTCTGAACAGCTCTCCGGGGGCAATTTCGAGGCCGGCAAGCAGCAGCAGGAAGAAAATTCCGAACTCGGCGGCAAGGTCGAGAAAGGCGCTGCGCGACAATTCGGCGAGAAACGGAGCGTTGAGGGAGGCCGCCAAAACCGCCAGTATTAGCCCGGCCCCGATCTCCCCCACCAGCGCGGGCTGGCCGAGGCGCGTTGCAATCTCTCCGAAGGATCTCGCCGCCAGCAGCAGGAGAATGAGATGCAGCACATGCTCGATCATCGTGCGAACCCGATTGCGGCAGCTGCGACAAGGCCAACGGCGGCAGTATAGGCGAGCATTGGCACAAGCGTGACCCGGATGATCTCTCCCTCGCGCCCGACACGGCCGACGACGGCTGCAGCTGCCACCACATTGACGACCGACACCATGTTCCCCGCGCTGGCGCCAAGGATCTGGGCGCCAAGGACGGTTTCCGGTGGCAGTCCGGCCTGATTGGCTGCGGTGAACTGAAACAGGGCAAATGTCATATTGCTGAAGGTCGCACTTCCTGAGAGAAAACTGCCCAGCGCTCCGATAAATGGTGCAATCACCGGCCAGTTCTGTCCGGCGGCATCGGCCGCAAGAACTGAAAGCGCCATTGGCATGCTCGGCAAACCGTCCGAATTGATTCCCGAATACACAAAGACGCGCACCATCGGGACCGCCGCCGCAAGCGTCACCGCGCTTGCGGCCGTGATCTTCAGAGTGTCCCGGCCAGCGCTGCGTAGACGCTCACTGTCGAGAGGCAAAATACAGACGGCCAAGAGACCCGCGATCAAAAACATCGAACCAGGCAAATATAGCGGCGCAAGCGCTATGTTGATCTGCGTCCCCAGAACCGAATCCCAGGCAAAAGAGACGTCCTGCAAGGCCTGTTTGACCGGCAACAGATCTGCGCGGCTCACGAGAAGGAGCGCGGCGAGCAAGAGATAGGGTGCCCAGGCCCGCTTCAATGTAACGCGTGACGTTTCTGCGGCAATCGGCGCGCCCGAAGTGGCTGCGCCAGATCTGGGTTTGAGGAAACCGCGTTGGGCTGCTGGAACCACGAGCACGATGGCACAGAGCGCGCCGACAAGCGCGGGAAGTTCGGGACCTAGCGTCGCACTGACGACAAAGGCAGGTATGGTGTAAGCAAGACCGGCAAACAGAGCGAACCGCCAATATCCCAGCGCACTGGACCAGCTTCGTTCTTCGGAAAAGAACCGCGAGTAGATAAGGATGAGCGCGAACGGGACGAGCGAGCCGGTAGCGAGATCGATAGCGCCTGCCACCTGCGCCGAGTTTTCAATCAGACTATCGAGCCCGCCATCTGCGGCGGGTTGACGAAGTCCTTCGCGTAGCCCGATGGCTACCGGCGTGCCGATCGCACCGAAGGCAACCGGGCTGCTATTGGCAATCAGTGCAAGTGACACGGCTGCCATCGGTGTGAAACGAAGCGCCACAAGCAGCGGGGCGGTAATGGCGGCCGGGGTGCCGAAACCGGCGACGCCTTCGAGGAAGGCACCGAAGGTCCAGCTTATGACGATAAGCTGAACCCGCGGTTCCGGCGATATGGCCGCGAATCCTTCGCGTATCCGTGACATCGCCTCGCCTTCGGTAAGGAGCCTCAAGAGAAGTATCGCACCAAAGATGATCCATAAGACCGAGGCCGCGATCGCCAGACCCTCGATCGAAGCGGCGAGGATTGTGCGGGGCGCCATTTGCCACAGGAAATAGCCAGCAGCGACGGTTACGAGATAGGCCAGTGCCATGGCCCGCAATGCGGGCATCCGCAGACCGACAAGGAGAAGCAGAACCGCAAGCAGGGGCGAAAGCGCTGCAAGAAATAGGCTGAATGTAATGTCGCCCTCCGCTCGGTCGTGCGCAGCGTCAGACTGCGTCTCGTCTATCGGACGGGAAAGAGGGCCTGCGATTACGGCGGAGACCGGCGCAGATGCACCCTCGGCCTGCGTCAACGCGGCTGGGCCCTCCCCATCCGGGGCCAAAGGAGTCAGGCGGGCTTAGCCATTCGGCAGCATGGCTTTTCGCGCCGCTTGCTTCACAAAGCTCGCGATAAGCTCACAGCACTTTTTCGGCGCTCGCAGAAAAGGGTGATGATCGAGCCCCTCAAGGACGCAAAGCTCAACATTCGAGAATGCATCTGCGAGCCCTCTGACCGGTGCAAGCGGTGCCATGATGTCATCGCTCCCATGAATACACAGCACGTTGTGAACGGGCTCTAGAATTCTCAGGTCGGCCGCTACGTCATGGCGATAGACAACATCCCATAGCGACGAGGTAGATGACCTCCACGTATGCTGGACAAGGTCTTCGACGATCTCGCGCGGAATATCTCGAATGAGATAGGGCAGGATTCTCCCTAACAGGCGGCGCGTGATGATGCAGGCTAGCATGGTCAACAGGACGTTGGTGTATATGAGCCCTCCTTTAACCGGTCCCTGGCGCATATATGTATACGCCGCGTCCTGCGATCCGAAGTGAGGCAGGCTGATGAGTACGAGGCGCTCGACAGTCTCGGTATGTCTGGCCGCATAGGCTGCGGCAATCAGGGCGCCCAGCGAATGGCCAACGAGCGTTACCGGCCCGAGAGGGGCGAGAACGCGCTGCAGGGCATCGACATGCCGTTCGACGCTATACTTCACCCAGGGCTTGGGCGATCGTCCGAAGCCCAAGAGGTCGACGAGCACAATTCTATGCTCTTGCGCAAGCTCGGTTACCCGCGTCTCCCAATATCGCGTGGTCCCACCCAGCCCCGCAACGAACACCAGGGTCCGGACACCGCTTCCAAATATCTTCACAAATAGCTCAGGGTCGCGATCGCGTCTTGAAGGGAGGATCAAATCTTGCACCATTTCTCTGATTTTTCGCGCGTCGCCTGCAGGACAGACGCCTTGGCGTCGCCAAGGTTACACGGGCGGCTCAGTCTGACGAGCGCCGACGAAACCAGACAGGCATACGAGCGGATCATGGCGGCGTAAGGCTGCGTATCCTGCCGCGTCTTAACCGGGGAGACCGTAAAAAAGACAAAGGATCCCCTCGTCATGATAGCTACCCTGACGCTCAACCCGACTATCGATGGTGCGGCGCAGGCCGAGGTGGTGAAGCCGATGCACAAGATCCGCACATTCGATGAGCATTATTACCCTGGCGGAGGCGGTCTCAACGTTGCGCGCGTCATCAATGAACTCGGCGGCGAGTCCTACGCGCTTTATCTTGCAGGTGGAGCAACAGGCGGCGTGTTGCAGGAGCTCGTCAAGCAAGCAAGGGTGCGGGCCGAACGCTTCTCGATCTCCGGCTCCACGCGGATCAGCCACGCGATCTACGAACGGTCCACCAATCTCGAATTTCGCTTCGTGCCGCAGGGTCCGGAAGTCTCCGAACGCGACTGCGAAGTCGTCCTGCGAGCGCTGCAAACGCTCGATTGCAAATATCTCGTGGCAAGCGGGAGTCTTCCGCGCGGCCTGCGTAGCGATATCTACGCCGTCGTCGGTGCGATTTGCCAGCGCCGAGGCATCAAGCTGGTACTGGACAGTTCTGGAGACGCTCTGCGGCATGGCATTGGTGGCGGCGTTCACCTGGCAAAGCCGAGCCTAGGCGAACTCGAAACGCTCGTCGGCCGAAGGCTGGCGACCGCGGCAGAGCAGGAAACGGCGGCCCAAGCCATCGTGCGCGATAATGGCCTCGACATGCTCGCTCTCACTCTGGGGCGCGATGGCGCCATGCTTGTAACGCCCGAGAAGACCGTGATGCACGCCGCCCCGAAGATCAATGCACAAAGCGCCGTCGGTGCGGGAGACAGCTTCCTTGCCGCAATGACCGTTCGCCTTGCCGCAGGCGACGCGCCCGAGGCGGCCTTTCTTTACGGCATGGCAGCTGGCGCTGCCACGGCGCTTACACCAGGAACTTCGCTATGCAAGCGCAGCGATGTCGAGCGGCTCTATGCCGAACTCAGAGCGCGCAGCGAGGGCTAGGGTGGCAGGCAAGCAACTGTAAGAGCCAGCGCTCATTACCGTCTTGATCCAGAAGCACTATGGTTCAGCCTAGAGGGAATTCGCTTTGGCAACACTCACTTTAGAAGTCGGAAATCTCTTTGAAGAACTCGATCACCTCGGCGTGGAGAAGCAGCTGCGGCATGAAGCCGGCGTAAGCCGAGCCACTGCAAACCCCGCGGGGGGCAGCGTGACCGTGGAATACGACCCTGCGCAGACCGATGGGACGCGGCTTCAGAGCCTGATCAAAAGCTGCGGTTTCCGCTGCCGTGGCGGCATCATGCCGAAGCATGTCTGTAAACCGGCGGAAGCAAATCTTTCGGAATCCGGCACGGGACCGGGGCGCGGTGCGGACAGCAGGGGAGAACAGGCAGTTCACCACGACCACCGCCAAGGCGGGGCGAAGGACGAAATGGCCCAGGAAATGGGCCACGGGGCAGGCATGGACATGCAGGAGATGGTACGCGACATGCGCAACCGTTTCTGGATTGCCTTCATCTTCACGATCCCGATTTTCATCTACTCCCCGATGGGCGGGTTTTTCACTCCTCCGGCCCCGCCGTTCGGCATGAATCTTGAGCTTTTTCTGTTCGGCCTGGCGAGCGCGGCCGTGCTCTATCCGGTCTGGCCATTTGTGGTCGCTGCATGGCGCGCCCTTCGCAATGGCATTCTCAATATGGCCGTGCTTGTCGTGCTTTCGGTCGGCACCGGCTATCTCTTCAGCGTCGGATCGACATTTTTCTTTCCCGGCGTGCAATTCTATGAGGCCGTCGCCATCCTGCTCGTGTTCATCCTCCTCGGGCACTGGCTGGAAATGCGCGCGCGCGCGGGCGCGTCGGCGGCGATCCGGGCTCTGCTCGACCTGGCCCCGCCAATGGCGGTCGTTCTGCGCGATGGCGAGGAGCAGGAAATCCCAACGGCCGACGTCCTTGAAGGCGACACCGTGCTCATCCGCCCGGGCAACAAGATCCCCGTAGACGGGGAGGTATTGGAAGGCAGCTCCCAGGTCGATGAATCGATGCTGACCGGTGAATCCATGCCCGTCGCGAAATCCCCCGGAGACGAAGTCATCGGGGCAACGATCAACAAAAGCGGCAGTTTCCGCTACCGGGCGACCAAGGTGGGTGCCGACACAGCGCTCGCGCAGATCGTCAAGCTTGTGCAGGAGGCACAGAACTCGAAGGCACCCGCGCAATTGCTCGCCGATAGGGCATCTCAGTGGTTGGTGCTGATCGCAATCATTATCGGCCTCGCAACTTTCGCCGTCTGGTTTTGGTGGATCGGTCAGACGCTGCTGTTTGCCGTGACCCTGACAATCACGGTCTTCGTGATCGCCTGCCCCGATGCGCTCGGACTGGCCACACCGATGGCGGTCATGGTCGGCACCGGGCTCGGTGCAGGTCGCGGCATTCTTTTCAAGAACGCGTCGGCGCTGGAAGACGCCACAAAGCTCAATGTCGTTATCTTTGACAAGACCGGCACCCTGACGATGGGCGAACCGCGCGTCGTGGATATTGTGGCCGCCGAGGGCCGCGTGCCCGAGCAGGTGTTACTACTGGCCGCTGCGGTCGAAAAGGGATCGGAGCATCCGCTCGCCCTTGCCATCCTTGACAATGCCGAAGGGCTGAAGATTCCCGCGGCACGCGACTTTCTCAACCGCGACGGGAAAGGGGCGCAGGCCGAGGTGAACGGCGATACCGTTTTTCTCGGCAACCGCCGGTTGATGGACGAGGAAGCGATTTCACTGGCAGGGCTGGCTGACAAGGCCGAGGAGCTCAAGGGGGCGGGCCGCACAGTCGTCCATGTCGCTCACCAGGGTGTGCTCGTCGGCCTGATTGCAATCGCCGACGCGCCACGCCCGACGGCGAAGGCCGCAATCGCCAGACTGCACGAGAAGGGTGTCGAGGTCGCCATGCTGACCGGCGACAATGAGGGAACCGCGCGGCGCGTGGCCGAGGAACTGGGTATCGACATCGTGCTCGCCGATGTGCTTCCCGGCCAGAAGGCCGACAAGGTGAAAGAGCTTCAGGCGCAAGGAAAAAGAGTCGGAATGGTCGGGGATGGCATCAATGATGCGCCTGCCCTGACCCAGGCCGATGTGGGCTTTGCGATCGGGGCCGGTACCGATGTGGCCATGGAAAGCGCAGACGTCGTGCTGATGCGAAGTGATCCCTACGATGTTGTGGGCGCGGTGGAGCTGTCGCGTGCGACGCTGCGAAAGATGCATCAGAACCTGTTCTGGGCGGTCGCCTACAACGTCATCGCCTTTCCCGCCGCCGCCGGTGTCTTCTATCCGTTCATTATCAGTCCCGCTGTCGCAGCAATCGCGATGTCCGGCAGTTCCGTCCTTGTCGCGGTCAATGCCCTGCTGCTCAAACGCACCCGCCTAGACAGCTATAAGCCTGAAAATTTTGCCGAAGAGGCCCCCACACCGCCTGTTACCGGTCAGGCGAGTGCCTGAGTGTCAGGCCTTGATGCCGTCCAAGTGTCCTTCACTGCAAGAGCGTCCGACGCCTCATTCGCTCGGCAGGGCACGGGCCAACAGCCGGTCGGTGTCAAGCGAAGCATTCGCTCCGCCATAAAGAAACGCACGGTTGTCGGGGTCGAGCCGCGTCACGCAGAACCCGGCGAGAACGGCAGATGGTGCATCGCGGAGGCAGACTGCCTCGAGCGACAGCGCGACCGTCTCGACGAAGGCGCGCGCTTCGGATTCCGCGGGGACACCATTGACACGAATGCCGTCGAGGCGATCGATGGCCGCATCGAGCAGCGGATGCGCGCCCTGCGCCCGGCCAAGCTCCGCGCGCAGGGCTTCCCACGCTTGCGGTTCGCGCGTGAGCGCCCGGAGGGCATCGAGCGCGATCACGTTACCCGACCCCTCCCAGATCGCGTTGAGAGGGCTCTGCCGAAAAAGGCGCGGCATGGGCCCCTCTTCCACAAAGCCGGCGCCGCCAAGACACTCAAGCGCTTCGTAGACGAAGCCGGGTTGACGTTTGCAGACCCAATATTTTGCGATCGGTGTCGCGAGGCGCGCAAAGGCCGCTTCGCGTTCGTCGCCGGCCTGCGCAGCGTCGAACGCCGAGGCGATGCGGATCATCAGCGCCGTCGCGGCCTCGACCTCGAGCGCGAGGTCGGCGAGAACACCGCGCATGGCGGGCTGGTCGGCCAATTGGCGCTGGAAGGCCGTGCGGTGCCGCGTATGCCATGCGGCTTGCGTAAGAGCTGCACGCATTCCCGCGGCGGACCCTGCAATGCAGTCGAGCCGTGTACCCTGCACCATATCGATGATGGTCCGTATGCCCCTACCTTCTTCCCCGACACGCTGGGCCCAGGCGCCGTGATATTCGATCTCGGACGAGGCGTTGGAGCGGTCGCCGAGCTTGTCTTTGAGCCGCATGATGCGAATGGCATTGCGGGTCCCGTCGGGGCGCCAGCGCGGCACGAGAAAGCAGGTCAAGCCGCCTTGTGCGTAGGCGAGCGTCAGAAAGGCGTCGGACATGGGGGCGGAACAGAACCACTTGTGGCCGATCAGCTCATATTCTCCCATGCCGAGTGCATGCGCTCGCGTGGTGTTCGCGCGAACGTCGCTGCCGCCCTGCTTCTCGGTCATCGCCATGCCCAATGTCGCGCCGGTCTTCTCAGCCGCCGGGATGAATCGTGGATCATACCGCCCGCTGGTCACGCGCGGCTCCCATTCCGCGGCTACGGCCGGTTCGGCGCGGAGCGCGGGAACGACCGCGTAAGTCATCGACATCGGGCAGGCCGTGCCCGCGTCGGCCTGGGTCATGAGGTAGAGGAGCGAAGCGTGCAGCGTATGACCCGCCTGTTCGGCGGTCCAGGCCGCCCCCGACACGCCCGATTCAAGACCGAGGCGCATGAGTTGGTGGTAGGCGGGATGAAACTCGACTTCGTCGATCCGGTGGCCGAAGCGGTCGAAGGTTTTCAGCTTTGGCGGGTTTTCGTTGGCAAGGCGGCCCCATTCGAGCGCATCGAGACTGCCTACGCGCTTGCCAAATGCGGAAAGTCGGTCCCGATGCACACCGGCACCGCTTCGTGCAAGTGCGCTTTGCAGGGGAACGTCGAGCTCGAAGGCGTTGAGATCCACAAGGGGTGGAGGCTGGTTGAACACTTCATGCGTGGCAAGCTGGTCTGGCAATGGGGTTTTCGGCATATTCAAGTGTCGTCGAGACAGCGAAAAAGCGCAACTCCTCACTGGGCAAAGTGCTTTACCTGCCCATTATTGACGGAACCGAATGATGCCATGCGATGACAAAACCGGCAGCTGTGCTGCAGAACAGGCCGAAGGGAAGGCCGCGGACTGGGCCAATGCCGAGTGCATGTGCATAACGCTTGACCGGCAGCGTCTGGCGGACCTCCTCGATACGCAACTTGGCGAGAGCGGAGCCGGCGACACCCTCCTTTCATCGCAATCGAACCTTTTCGCGAATGCCCCGGTTTTCATCGCTCCAGATATGCTTTCAGCGATGACGGAGGTTGTCGCGGCCATCGAGACCGTCGCCAAAACCCCCGCCTTCCGCTCGGTTGTCATGGGCTGGGCGCCTTCGTCAGCCGCGCGAGATTTCGGGCCCAAAGGGGCTCTTATGGGCTACGATTTCCATCTTACCGACAACGGCCCTCGGCTCATCGAGATCAACACCAATGCCGGCGGTGCTTTTCTCAACGCCCTGCTTGCCGATGCGCAAACCCAGTGCTGCCGGGAAACACGACCGGCTCTGGTCGCAGGCATCTCACAGGACACATTCCGGCCAAGGATTGCCCGGATGTTCGAGGAGGAGTGGCATGCACAGGATCGCGCCGGTGAGCTCGAATGCATAGCGATCGTCGATGATGAGCCTGAAGAACAGCCGCTCTTTCCCGAATTTCTCGCAGCAAGGACCCTATTGCAGGAGCACGGATATGAGGTGGTGATCGCCGGACCCGAGGACCTCGAGCTCTCCCCCGCCGGATTACTCTTCGAGGCCAGGAAAATCGATCTTGTTTATAATCGCCTGGTCGATTTCTCGCTCGATCGGCCGGAGAGCCGGACCCTGCAGGAAGCCTATCTGAGTGACCGCGTGGTGCTCTCGCCAAATCCGCACATCCATGCACTCTATGCCGACAAGCGGAACCTCTGCCTGCTCTCCGATCCGGACTGGCTGGCCTCGTGCGGTTTGAGCGAACGCGAGACAAAGGTGATCCTCGACGCGGTGCCGAAAACAGCTATCGTCGATCGTGAAAATGCCGAGCAATTCTGGTCCGAACGGCGAGACTGGTTTTTCAAACCCGCCCGCGGATATGGCAGCAAGGCGGCCTATCGCGGAGCGAAGCTGACAAAAAGGGTCTGGTCCGAGATCGCCGAGGGCGGCTATGTCGCGCAGCGATTTACGCCCCCGAGCACGCGCAAGGTCCGTCTTGAGAACGATACCGCCGAGCTCAAAGTGGATGTCCGGCTTTATACCTATGGCGGAGAAATACTGTTGCGCGCGGCACGGCTCTACCAGGGCCAGGCGACTAATATGCGAACCCCGGGTGGCGGCTTTTCGCCGATCCTTCCCATGCCGGATGCGCCTGACAGCGGATTCCGGTAAGTTCGAAAGGATAAACTGTAATTCCCGCCACGTGCTCCCGTCTGTTGGGGGTTACGCATCTATCCGATTGGCGGGGAACACGTCTGGTGAGCTACAAACTAAGTTTTCTAGGAGCAGCTGGAACGGTCACCGGATCGAAATATCTTCTGCAGACGCCTGATCACAGGATCCTAATCGATTGCGGTCTCTTTCAGGGTTTCAAACAGCTTCGTGAGCGCAACTGGAAGCCGTTTCCGGTCGATCCGGCGTCAATCGATGCGGTCCTCCTCACACATGCTCACCTTGATCATTCAGGCTACGTTCCAGCCCTGATCCGCGACGGGTTTAAGGGGCGAGTGCTGAGCACGCACGCAACGCTCAAATTGTGCGAATTGCTGCTTCCCGACAGCGGTTATTTGATGGAGGCCGACGCCCGCTATGCAAAAAGGAAAGGGTACAGCAAGCACAAGTCGCCTCGGCCCCTATACACCCAGGCCGATGCGAAAGCCGCGTTGAAGTCATTCCGGCCTGTGCCCTTCCAGCAGCTGGTCGAAGTTACGCGCGATTGCAAGGCGATCTTCCGGCCGATGGGCCATATTCTCGGCGCATCAAGTATCGAGCTGCAGTGCGGAGATATGAAGATTGTCTTCTCGGGTGACATCGGCCGCTATGGCAGCGCCACGATGGTCGACCCCGTGCCGGTTCCAGAGGCCGATTACATCGTCACCGAATCCACATACGGCAATCGCCATCATGGCGAGGCCGATCCTGAAAGTGTACTCGAAGACGTTGTCGGAAGAACGGTCCAGCGCGGCGGGTCGGTCATCATTCCTTCCTTCGCGATCGGGCGCGCCCAGACGCTCCTCTACCATCTCGGTCAGTTGCGGCAGCAAGGCCGCCTGCCGCAAATCCCGATCTATCTCGACAGTCCCATGGCGGTGAACGCCAGCTCGATTTTCTGTGACCATCTCGGCGAACACCGGCTCACCGAAAAGCAATGCCGCGATGCCTGCGGAATTGCCGAATATGTTCGCGAAGCCGAAGATTCGAAGCAGCTCAATCGCAGCGCTATGCCGAAGATCATCATTTCAGCGAGCGGCATGGCAACCGGCGGGCGGATTCTCCACCACCTCAAACACTATGCCCCCAGTCACCGCAACACGATCATTTTGGCAGGGTTTCAGGCTGGCGGCACGCGGGGCGCAGCCCTGCGCGATGGCGCGACTGAACTGAAAATCCACGGCAGCTATATCCCCGTTCGCGCCGAGGTGGCACAGCTCGACATGCTCTCGGCCCATGCCGACCAGGACGAGCTGCTGCGATGGCTTGAAGGTTTCCGGTCCTCCCCGCAGCAGGTCTTCGTAACCCATGGAGAACCCGGTGCGTCCGACACCCTAAGACATCTTGTTACCGAACGTCTTGGCTGGAATGCGCGCGTCCCCGAGCACGCCGAAGAGGTCGTGCTTTCATGAGAGAGGGTGTCCTTACCCCCACCTCCTCCACGGATGCACTTGCTCATCCGTTGCGCGCGCGCGCCTTACCGATCGAAACCGCTGGCGAAGCGATGATCTTCATGCATGAGGATTGTCCGGTTGCGCGGTCCGAAGGGTTCCGCGCCCGCGCCCGGGTGGAACTTGTCGCGCGAGGAAGAACGGTGTTGGCGACGCTTTACCGGGCCACTGATAATCTCCTGGCCGATGATGAAGTGGGTCTGCCTCATCGGCTGATGGCACGGCTTTCGCTCGCCGAAGGCGAAGAGCTTCAGGTCAGGCATCCTCAGCCGTTGTCGTCGCTCAGCCACGTTAGAGCTAAACTCTATGGCCACCGGCTTGACGAGAACCGACTGGAACACATCATCGCCGATATCG
The DNA here is from genome assembly GCF_039988855.1 of Erythrobacter sp. GTDB lineage: Bacteria > Pseudomonadota > Alphaproteobacteria > Sphingomonadales > Sphingomonadaceae > Erythrobacter. The sequence goes on along the minus strand of NZ_JBDXIY010000006.1, from coordinate 24,028 downwards.
CGGACGGTCGGTATTCGGATGTCGACATCGCCGCGTTCGTCTCCGCATTCGCTGCGCAACCGGCACAAGGTGAGGAAACCGCCGCCCTCACCCGAGCGATGCTCGCTGCAGGCGACCGGCTCGAATGGAATGCCGACCGCGTGATGGACAAACATTGCGTCGGCGGACTGCCGGGCAATCGGACAACACCAATCGTGGTCAGTATTGTAGCGGCAGCCGGTCTCACGATGCCAAAAACATCATCCAGGGCGATCACGTCACCGGCCGGCACTGCGGATGCGATGGAGACCATGGCGCCTGTAACGCTCGATGTGGCGGCCATGCAGAAAGTGGTCGAGCGAGAAAGCGGCTGCATCGTTTGGGGCGGCAGCGTCAATCTCAGTCCTGCAGATGACGTCCTCATTCGGATCGAGCGGGCTCTGGATGTTGATAGCGATGCGCAACTTGTCGCTTCGGTGCTCTCCAAGAAACTTGCTGCCGGATCGACGCACGTATTGCTTGACCTACCAGTAGGACCGACCGCGAAGATTCGGAGCACAGAAGACGCCGTTGCGCTTGCGGGGCTGCTCGAGGACGTGGCGCAGCAATGCGGACTGCACGTCGCGACAGTCCAGACCGACGGGACCCAGCCAGTGGGACGCGGGATTGGGCCGGCCCTGGAGGCACACGATGTCCTTGCGGTCCTCACCAACCGGGAAGATGCGCCGCAGGATCTCAAAACTCGCGCGCTGGCGCTGGCTGCCGGCATTCTCGAACTGAGCGGCGTAACACGCTCCGATGCCCTTCAGCAGGCGACGAAATTGCTGATCGAGGGCCGCGCAGAAAGCAAATTTCTTGCCATCTGCGAGGCCCAGGGCGGCTTCAAAGAGCCAGGGCGAGCGCTCCAGACGCGCGAATTCCTCGCCGCGCGCGCAGGACGGGTAGCCACCTTCGACAACCGCCTGCTTGCGCGCACTGCCAAACTCGCTGGCGCACCGCAGCGCGCGACGGCCGGTATCGCTCTGCATGTCCAGTCGGGCGACTTGGTTGAGCAAGGGCAGCCACTCTTCACCATTCACGGCGAAAGCATGGGCGAGCTTGATTATGCTTTCGCCTTTGCTTTGCGCAACAGCGATATGATCAGATTGGAGGCACAATGAGCAGGGTCGTCTTTTCCCTTAGCGCGGCACCGGGCATGGCCGAAGGACTTGCCCGATGTTTCGAGGCCGATCTCGGCGAACTCGAGACGCGCCAGTTCCCCGATGAAGAAACCTACTTGCGGATCGCCACGCCGGTAAGTGGCCGCGATGTCGTCCTGCTCTGCACCCTTGACCGGCCCGATGCGAAAATCGCGCCATTGCTGTTCGCGGCGGATGCGCTGCGCGATCAGGGCGCACGCAGCATCGCGCTCGTCGCGCCGTATCTAGCCTATATGCGCCAGGACAAGGCCTTCAATCCAGGCGAGGCCGTCACGTCCGTTTCGTTCTCGCGGCTGCTGTCGTTCTATTTCGATTTCCTCGTCACCGTCGATCCCCATCTGCATCGCATCGACAATCTCGACGAGATTTATTCGGTGCCGAGCAAGGTCGTGCCCGCAGCGCCGGCGATCGCGGATTGGCTAAAGGCCAACATCCCGAACGCTTTCGTCATCGGGCCCGACGAAGAGAGCGAACAATGGGTGCTCGATGTCGCAGAAAGGGCAGGGATCCCTTCAGCCGTACTTGAGAAGAAACGCTGGGGCGACTTCGATGTCGCGATCAGCGGTGGGCGCCTTCCCGACATGGACGACAAACAACCCGTCATCATCGACGATATTGCCTCAAGTGCGCGAACGCTTGTCGAAACAGTCAAGCTGCTCTCGAAGGCTGGAACAAAGCCGCCGGTCTGCGTTGTGGTCCACCCCATCTTTGCCGGCGATGCATATGATGAGCTCATGCAGGCAGGTGCCAAGCGCGTGATCAGCGTCAATGCCATCGCACATCGAACCAACGCGGTCGATATTTCGCCGGCACTCGCCGAGGCGCTGTCCGCATGGAGCGTCCAGAACGATGAGCTGATCGGAGCCAGCCACTAATCCCACCCTTTCGGCGTAACGAAAGCGCCGCAACCACCAACTGGAGTTCATTTTCAATGACAAAGGAGCCAAACAAGATCTCGGTAGGGGTCGTAGGAGCAGGGGTAATCGGTCGCCGCGTTGTCGGCGCCGTAAGGCTGCAACCCGATATGGCATTGGCCGGTGTCGCCGACGTCGCCGCCGATTGGCGGATCGCAATGCTCGCGAAGGACGGCGTTCGCCTGTTTGCGGCCAGTTCGCAGGCCTCGCAAACCTTGCCGGATGCGGGTCTCGACGTTGCGGGTTCGCTAGAGGACCTTATCGCGGCAAGCGACGTCATTGTCGACTGCACACCCAAGGGCATCGGCGCCAAAAACGCAGACATCTATCGCAGCGCCGGGAAGCCATTCATCGTGCAGGGAGGCGAGAAGCACGACGTGGCGGGGCACTCATTCGTCGCCGAAGCAACCTACGGGAGCGCATTCGGGCGAGATGCGACGCGGGTCGTGTCATGCAACACCACGTCGATCGTCCGCACCCTAGGGGCGCTGAAGCGCGCAGGCCTGCTCAAAAAAGCGCGCGGGACACTTATGCGCCGGGCCACCGACCCCTGGGAGAGCCATCTCGGGGGGATCATGAACACGCTCGTGCCCGAGCCGACAATCCCGAGCCATCAGGGGCCGGATGCCCGGCATGTGGATCCGGAACTCGATGTGGTGACGATTGCCATCAAGGTTCCTGAGACCCTGGCTCATCTTCACAGCTGGTATGTTGAGCTCAACCGGCCTGCGACAAAGGAGGAAGTCCTCGACGCATTTGCGGCCTCGCCAAGAATTCTGCTCATCGATGGAGACAGCGGACTGTCGGCCCTCAACAGCGTCAAAGAGGCGATGGCGATGGAGGGGCGGCCCAATGCAGACCTCTACGAGGTGGCCCTGTGGAGCAATATTCTCGCGGTCGATGGCACCGAACTGTGCTACAATTACATGGTCGACAACCAGGCCATCGTCATTCCTGAAACGATAGATGCGATCCGTGCCCTGGCGTCGAGCGAGGAACAGCCCGAGGTCTCGATGCGGTTGACAAACAAAGCGCTTGCTATCGGAGCAGACGAGCTGAGATTGTAGCGCTTGGAGGCAAGAGCGAAGCCAATGACGAACGCCCCCACGGACCGGCCACGATGCAAGCCAGAGACGCGATCCTCCGGCTCGGAAGAGCGAGCGATCGACGAAGCTTTGATCGAAACGTTTCCCGCAAGCGATCCTCCTTCCTGGACCTTGGGCGTCGACAGCGATCCAGGCCAAAACGATAAAGCTATGCGACCATGCAGCCCAGGAGACGCGCGGCTCAAGGACGGAGACTAGCATCGCCCAGATAGTGCGGCCCCGACAGTCCGCGCCTACGGCGCGGGTGCTTGCTCCTTCTCATGCTGGCATTCGCAATCGAGAAAACCGTGAATGACACAAGTGCGGCACATCTGGAGCAGACGCGTGCGAAGCGCGCCGCGCGCACGATGAAGACGTACATTGATATTGTTGACACTTGTATCGAGTGCGTCGGCAATGCTTTCGCGCGGTTCCTCAAGCAAATCAGCGCGCCAGATGACTTCGGAATAATCCGGCCTGAGCGTTGGCAGGAGTCGATAGAGACAGTTGCAGACGGCAGCTTCTATCTCTTCGTCCGACACGATTTCCGCCTCGGCAAGTTCGGCAAGTTCCTGAGGATCAATGGCGGTTTCGTGTTTACGTCCGCGCGCAGCCAGTCGGTAAAAGTCGGCAATGGTCGTCGCCAGCACTCGGGAGAGCCATCCCTTGACCGAACCCACGTCCCGCAGGTCCCCAGCCCGCTCGATCGCGCGAAGCATGAAACGCTGAAGAACTTCCTCCGCCTCCTGACGCCCCCGCATACGGCCGATGAGGAAACGCAGCATATCTTCGTGGCTATCCACCAGGGCCCGGCGCACTGCTTCATCCATCGGTCGCAACGCCTCCTCGGACCCGTCAGCTTTATCGGCCCTATTTTCGATCATGGAAAACCCCGAAGCGCCAGTGCCCCAATACCGGAGAAGGGCCCGTCCCTTCCTGTAAAACGGTCGCAGGCGGTAGTATCGTTACGACATGTTCGGGGCTCGCCCCTTATCGCAGCTAAAGAGCCGGAGAGCAACATGTCGAGTTCGCAAAAGAAGAAAATATCCAAGAGCGAATACAAGCAACAATTGCGCGCGCTGCAGATCGAACTGGTCAAGATACAACGCCAGGTCATCGCCCATGGCGAGCGTGTTCTGATCATCTTCGAAGGGAGGGACGCGGCCGGAAAGGACGGTGTGATCAAGCGTGTGCGCGAACATATGAGCCCGCGCGAGACGCGGGTCGTCGCTTTGGGAAAACCCTCCGATCGCGACACCCGCAGCTGGTATTTTCGCCGCTACAGCGAACAGCTTCCCGCCGATGAGGAGATCGCTCTGTTCAATCGCTCTTGGTACAACCGGGCGGGGGTCGAACGGGTGATGGGATTTGCCGACAAGGAGGAAGTTGCCGACTTCTTCTCTAACGTCGCGCAATTCGAAGAAATGCTGGCACGCGACGGGACTACGCTTCTCAAATACTACCTCGACATCGATAGAAAAGAGCAAGCCAAGCGCCTCAAAGCGCGGCGCACTGATCCGCTCAAGCAGTGGAAGATCAGCCCCATCGATGCAGCGGCGCTTGAGAAGTGGAATGATTATTCCAACGCCCGGGACGAAATGCTGACGCGCACAGATTTTGCCTATGCCCCGTGGATTGCAGTGCGCGCCAACGACAAACGCGCCGCACGCCTCAACATCATCCGGCACATGCTGCAATCCATCGCGTGCCAGGCGGTCGATCAACGCCTCGCGCGTCCCGACCCTTCGGTCATCCTGCCGATTGCCGAAGTCGGGATTGGTGGCTTGGCCCCGTGAAACTGTTTAACCCGTTCGGCGGCGGAACAACCAGGTCGCCGCCAGCAGGCTCGCGGCAGCGATAAGCGCCATGGGCCAGATGTGGGAGAAATAGAGCCAAAGGGGCGCTTCACGAAGATACACCGCTTTGCTGATGACTATGAAGTGGGTGATCGGCGTGGCGGCGGCAAGGCCCTGCAACCAGTCGGGCATGTTTTCTACCGGCGTGGCATAGCCCGAAATGAGCACAGCCGGGACCATATACATGAACAGCCCGATAATCGCCTGCTGCTGGGTCTTGGCGAGCGATGAGATAAACAGGCCGATACCGACTATTGCAGCGAGATAGACAACCATTCCGAAGAAAAGCAGGGCGAGAGAACCGCGGATCGGTACGTTGAGAAACAGCATCCCCAGAACCAGCATCGCACTTGCGCTCGTCAGCGCAATCAGGAGAGCCGGCACGCTTTTGCCGATCAGGATCTCGAAGGGGCGCAGCGGCGACACCAGCAATTGCTCGAAGGTACCGAGCTCGCGCTCGCGGGCGATCGACAGCGCGGACACCATGAAACCGACCACGGCTACGAGGACGGCAAAGAGCGCGGGCACGGCCGACCAGAGCGGCTCGAGATTGGGATTGAACCAGGTCCTCTGGACAAGACGCACAGGTGCTGTCGCGCGCAGTCTATAGAGCCGCTCCTGATTATAGGCTTCGACGACCCGACTGCTGTATCCCAGCAGGATCTGAGCGGTGTTGGATCTGCGGCCATCGAGGATGAGCTGAACCTCGGCACTTTCGCCGCGCTCGAGACGGCGCGAGAAGTCTTCGCCAACACGCAGGACCAGCGTCGCACGGCGTGCGTCGATTGTCGGCGCGATATCCGCGCCTGCTCGCAAATGGATAATCTCATCGAATACTTCGGCACCCTCGAAGCGGCTGATAAGCTCGACCGAGGCATTGCCGTGGTCCTGGTTGTAGACCGCCAGGGTGACGTCCGATACTTCCTGCGTAATCGCAAAGGCGTAGATAAGGAGCAGGAAGGGCGGCGAAAACAGCACCACCCAACGGGTTTGCGGGTCCCGCGCGCTTGCCAGAAGCTCCTTCACTATCAAGGCGTAGATGCGTTGCCACATGGTCTCAGTCGAGCCGGGTGCGTGTGAACAGAGCGCAGATCGCGAAGATCACAATCGCGAAGATGGCAAGGGCAGCGAGGTCGGGCAGCAGAACCGCCCAGACATTGCCAGCAAGAAACTGCGTCTGCAGAGTCGAGACGAGAAAGCGCGCCGGGATCGCGTAGCTGAAGAGCTGGAGCGCCAGTGGCATGCTGTCGAGCTCAAAAACGAAATTGGAAAAGTAGAACGCGGGCAGAAAGGCAAGCATCACCGCGACCTGCGCTGCCACGAGCTGGTTGCGGGTGAGCGTCGAAATGAGCAGTCCTTGGCCCAGCGAGCACAGCATGAAGAGTGCGGCTGCGAGCGAGAGCGCGAGAAACGATCCGCGGAAGGGAACACCGAAAAACGCCACGGCCACAAACACGGACAGCATGAACGAGCCGAGGCCCAGCACGAAATAGGGCACAAGCTTGCCCAGCAGCAGTTCGAGCGGACCGACAGGGGTCGCAAGGAGCGCTTCCATAGTGCCGCGCTCCCATTCGCGGGCAACCACAAGCGCAGTGAGCAAGGCGCCGATTATGGTGAGAATGATCGCCACCGAGCCGGGGACCAGATAGTTGCGGCTCGAAATCTCGGCGTTAAACCAGACACGCGGCTCAATCGAGACGAGAGGCGCGAGCGGCGGTTGCCCGCGATCGAGCCATTCCTGCTCGAGCCAATTGATAACGAGCAATTCAATATAGGAGCCAACCAGTCCGGCTGTGTTTGGATCACCCCCATCGACCAGGATCTGGATCGGCGCCGCCTCTCCGCGGAGCGTGATTGCGCTGAAATTCTGTGGCAGGATGATGATCGCATCGAGCTCGCCCGCGGCCATGAGGGTTTCGAAGTCCTTTCGCACAGGCGCTGTTTCAATCTCGAAATAGCGCGTGTTGCGCAGCGACGCGACAAAGCTCTCCGTCTCTCCGGTCGGCTGTTCGACCACAACGCCGACCGAGAACTGCCGGGGGTCGAACGAAACCGCATAACCGAACAGGAAGATCAGCATGATCGGCAATAGGCCGGCAATCATGAGTGTGCTCGGGTCCCGAATAGCCTGCCGGGTTTCCTTGCGCATGATCGCTGCGAAACGCGAAAACCTCATGGCGCGTTTACCGCTTCGTTCTCTTCGACGAGAGCGATGAATGCATCCTCAAAGGTCGGGTTGGGCAAGGTCGAGGAGGCCGCCTGCGCCTTGAGTTCGGCGGGAGTTCCCAAAGCGATCATCTGCCCGCGATATATGAGCGCAGCGCGGTCGCAATACTCCGCTTCGTCGAGAAAATGTGTCGTCACGATGACGGTTACGCCGTTCGTGACCATTGCGTTGATATGGGCCCAGAATTCACGGCGCGTACGCGGATCGACACCCGAGGTCGGCTCGTCGAGAAAAAGGACGTCAGGCTCGTGCATGACGGCGCAGGCGAGTGACAGACGCTGCTTGAACCCAAGCGGGAGCTGACCGGAATTCTCATCGAGCTTGTCCGTGAGGGCGAAGCTTTCGACCATACGCGCAATCATGGTACGCTGCCGCACTCCGGTAAGGCCGTAAACACGTGCGAAGAACCGCAGATTCTGCAACGTGCTGAGATCGCCATACAGCGAAAATTTTTGCGCCATGTATCCGAGACGAGCCCGTGCCTCGCTCGCGGCAGTACGCAAATCGACACCGGCAATACGAGCCTCACCGCTGGTCGGCTTGAGAAGGCCGGAGAGCATTTTGAATGTAGTCGACTTGCCCGCGCCATTGGGTCCGATAAGCCCAAACACTTCACCTCGACGCACATCGAAACTGATTTCGGACGCCGCAGTGAAGGAGCCGAACATCCGCGTTAGTCCGCGCGCCTCTACGGCAATCGCTGTATCGTGGCTGCGCTCCGATCCACCGGCGAAGGGCGACTCGGCGCGAAACCCGCCGCCGATGAGATCGATGAACGCGTCCTCGAAACGCGGCGCGACACGCTTCAGCCGAGCGCTATCCCCCGCGCCGATCGAAGCCGGTGAGGGGGCGTGCGCGTTCTCATTGATCAACAGCCTGACGTCGCTGGCCTGGATTGTTCCATCCATCACAGCTTCGTGTTGGCGAGCGTTATTCAAAACGTAGCGCCGATCGCCCTCGATGCCCTCGATCATAAACACCCGGCCATCGACACGCGCGGCTAGGTCAGCCGGCCGACCGTCGAAGATGAGATCGCCCTCGCTCAACACGAGCACAGTCTCGCATTTCTCGGCCTCATCGAGGTAGGCGGTTGCCCAAACGACCGTGATCCCTTCGTCGGTCAGTCGGCTTACCATTCGCCAGAGTTCGCGCCGCGAAATAGGGTCTACGCCGACGCTTGGCTCGTCCAGCAACAGGAGTTCAGGTGTCACAACGAGAGCGCAGGCGAGCCCGAGCTTTTGCTTCATGCCGCCCGACAAGGCGCCCGCCAATCTGCCGGTAAATGGCGCTAGGCCGGTAAAATCGAGAAGCCGCTCGAATGTCGCCTTGCGCGCTGATCCAACCAGTCCGCGCAGATCTGCGTAGAGATTGAGATTTTCCTCCACGCTCAGATCCTCGTAGAGGCCGAAACGTTGCGGCATATAGGCAATGCGCGCGCGCACCTCCTTCGCGTTGGCGACGGGATCGAAACCTCCCACGTCGATCCCGCCTTCATCGGCGCGCAGCAGTCCGGCGATCAAGCGCAAGAAGGTTGTCTTCCCCGAGCCATCGGGCCCCACCAGCCCGACGATGTGGCCCGATCTGATCTGTGTACTAACACTGCGCAATGCCGGTTCGGCTTGCTTGGGGAACCGTTTGGTCAGGCCTTCGATGGTTACCAGGGCCACCACCCGTCAACGCCCGCGGGCGACGGGACGGACGATCACGGAGACCGGCATGCCCTGCTTCAGGATTCCGTCTTGATCTTCGGTACGCACACGCACCCGGTAGACAAGGCTGGTGCGTTGTTCGCGGGTCTCAACGGACTTGGGTGTAAACTCGGCTGTCGGTGAGATGTAGGCAATGCGGCCGGGAAATTCGCGGCCAGCCTCGGTCAACACTGTCGCGGGGGTACCGATCTCGACGCGCTCGAGGTCGGGTTCCTCGATATAGGCCCGGATCCACATGGGCGAGGTGTGTGCGAGTGTGAATACGGTTTCGCCCGGCCCCACGATGGCTCCAGCCTCGCGTGCGCGCGTCAGGATGATCCCGTCAGCGGGCGCGTAAAGGTTCGCGTCTACTAGGCGTTGCCGGGCGAGTGCAGCGGCAGCTCGCTCGGCTCCAAGCGCCGCGCGTCCTTGCCGGATTTCTTCGCGTCGGGGTCCCTCGCGGACAAGCGAGAGTTCTTCGAGTGCCGCCTGCCGCTGAGCGGCCGCGCGATCGCGCTGAGAGCGCGCCTCGTCCCGGGTCTGCCATGAGGCAAAGCCCTTCCCGGCGAGGTGTTCGACCCTGTCCAGGGTTGCCTGGGCAACGCTCAGCGCGGACTCCGCTTCTGCAACCCGCGCTCTCGCCCGCTCGATCTCCTCCGGCCTGCTGCCCGATTCGAGAGCGGCGAGCGCTGCGGAGCGTTGGCTGGCACGCGCTTCGGCAAGCGCGATCTCGTTCTTATAATCCTGAGGTTCAAGCGAGGCCAAAAGATCGCCAGCTTCAACCCTATCTCCCTCATCGAACGCCAATCGGTCGATCCTGCCTGGAACCTTGAACGCCAGATTGACCTGACGAATATCGACATTTCCATTGAGTACCAGATGACCTTCTCGCTCATGCCGATCAGGCTGCATCAGCCAGATTGTCGCTGCCGAAGCGGCTAGCAATACGAGCAGGCCAATGCCGATGTAGACCTTCTGTCTGGATCTCATGATTCGCCTCCGGTCCTAGCGGCACTAGGTTCCAGCAGGCCCAGGAGTTCGAACTCGGTGCAATGCCCTGCCAGCGACACGCTCGGTGCGTTCGGCGCGACAAAAACGGCGTAGTGCATTGCCCGCTCGATCACTCCGACAAGAAGCCAAGCAATGAGTCGCGCCGGGAGATTCTTCACCAGGCCGAGCTGTTGGGCATCTTCGAGATACCGCGCGAGCGCGTCAGCACCTTGCTCGAAATGTCGATTGATATGAGCGCGCTGCTCGGGCGGAAGCGCATAGGCCTCACGCAAGACCAGCCTGGTCAGAATATCATGCTTGCGGCCATACCGAATGATGGTCATCCAGATCTCCTCAACCTCGGCTGATAGATGCTCTCCAGTTTGCAGCCGCTTGGCGGGATGGCGGGCAATGGTCTCCTCAATCAGTCCTGCAAAGAATTCATCGATAAGCGCGACAAACAGCGACGGCTTGTTTTCAAAATGCAGGTAAAAGGTCCCCTGCGCTACCCCTGCATTCGCGACGATGTCGGCGACGCGGGTTGCCGTAAATCCGTGCTGAGTGAACAGCTCGGCCGCGGCAGCTTTCAATTTTCCGGCGATATCATCGGCCATTTGAACACCTCGATATGACTGACGCATCAGTCAGCGAGATATTACATATCTGCATGATCCTTTTTCGGCGTAGCTTTATGCTTGCTCTGAAGCGTAGGATGTTCATTCGCAGGCCCGCCCCGCGTCCAGACCGAGGACACTGTGTAACCGGGACCGCTTATCCCTTGATGTTTGCCGGGGCCGGGGTGGAAGAAGCCCGGCGTGCGCGAAATCCGACAATCAGTGTCAGCAACGTGATCAACTGCGCGCCGGTCGTCTCCACAGTCGGAAAAAAGCCGAGTTCGGCGAGGCGCGGCAAGCCGGAAATGAAGGTGGCGGAAAGAAGTCCGGAATCCTGGAACGCGCCCACACCCTTGCCGGTCAGGATGATCGCGAGCGCTGCGATCAGGATCGCGCTGTACTTGAAAAATTGCGTGATCGGAAGCTTGCGGCTGTAGCGCAGCATAAACCATGCAAGAGCCGACAGGACGGCGAGAGCCGACACGGCCCCTGCAAGTATCACCGAACTGCTATCAGGGGTCCAGAGGGCAGCATAGAACAGGATCGTTTCAAAGGCTTCGCGATAGACGACGACAAAGGCGAGCCCGAAGAGAAACCATGCCGATCGCCTGGAGAGAGCCTTCCCCATCTTCTGCTGAATATAGCGTCGCCATTCATCTGCCTGGCTCTTGCCGTGCATCCAGATCCCGACGGAAATGAGGATGACCGCCGCCAACAGCGCACCGAATCCTTCGGTGAGCTCGCGGCTCGCTCCGCTAATAGCGACGAAGTAGGTCGCGGCCACCCAGGTGGCGACGCCTGCCAGCAGCGCGGCGATCCAGCCGCCATGAACGTAGGCGATTACTTCGCCGCGATCCGATTTGCGAACGAAGGCGATCATGGCAATCACCACGAGAAGTGCCTCTATCCCCTCGCGCAGCAGGATCGTGAAGGCACCCAGAAAAGTGGAGATGTCGCTGGCTGCTTCGGGCGCGAGAGCGACATCCGCTTGCTCAAGCAGCCTCGCGGCGAAAGCGTGTCGTTCGCGCAATCGCGAGACAGGCACGTTGCGCTCGATATCTGAACGATATTGGCTGAGCGCTTGCTCGATCTGCCGCATGAGATCACCATCGCGCGTCGCGAGAATACCCTCGACCGGTTCGAAGCCGTCAAGATAGGCCGACAGAGCTAGTCGGCGCGCCTCTGCGCGTTCGCCCCGCCCGTAGGCGGCGAGACTTTGCTGCAGGGTCTGCCGCGCAAGATCGAGCGAGCCGTTCTCGCTTCTCTGGCTGACAACTCCGGGATTTGATCGCAGGTATGCCATGACGGCCAATGCCCGGTTCTCTCCGATCGCGTCGGCGAGCTCTGCGGGCGTGATGGCCGCAAGTGTCTCGAGATCGGGTATCAGACGCCGCACCCGGTCATCTTCGCGCCAGATTTTCTCCCCGCGTTCGAGATCCTCGAATGCGATGCCGCCTGCATGAAATGCGAGGGCCCAACGATCGGCTTCCGGAAGTGTGGCGAAGCTGGGCATCGACGTGCCCTCAAGGCCCTGAGTTATAACCTGATAGAGACCGAAGAGGCTGCGCTGGCGCGCGCGGTTATCATCGGTAAAATCGATCGGTGGAGGCTCGAGCGTCATGCTGGCTGCCGGAGGGGAACTGCCCGAAGCACCGTGACACGAGGCGCAGTTTTGCGCAAAGAGCGCCGCTGCGCGAGACAGATCCGGCGGGCTTCGGGGAGCCAGCGGAACCGGGTACGCCTCCAACAGCGATCCCCCCAAGGCACGGGCCAGCCGGGAAACGCGCTCGACCGGGGCTTTCTTCTCAATCGCCTGGCGCAGCTCGACAGACATCGCGAAGAGACCGGGCTTGGCCGAAGCATCGGGAAGCGCGGCTACTTGTTCGCCGACGGTCGAAGAAAATTCGACCATTTCGCTGTATTCGAAATCGTCGATGACCTGCCCGTTCGACACCGCTGCGGAGTAATCGACAGCAATGTAGTCGAGAAGGCGCCAGGTCGTGCGCACCTCTGCGCCCTCCGCGCGCGCTACGCCGGACAGGCTTAGAAGGAGGGAGATGATGAAGACCCTTAGCACCATGTGCGGCGATGGAATGGAAACAGACATCCGAACCCTTCTCAGGCTATGCAATTAAGTCGCAATATCAAATAAACTACTTCTCATGTCCGACGCAACCGGCGGCTGTGCTTTAGACCGTTCATGCTGCCCTGAGCTCGCGCCTCGCTTGGACGAACACGTCGGCACTTCCCCAGATCGCCAAGCTTGCCAGGATTCCGGCAACAGCAAGATCAGGCCATGCCGCCCCCGTCCCGAAAACACCGACCGCGGCCGCTAGCACCGCGACGTTTCCGATCGCGTCGTTGCGCGAACAGATCCATACCGAGCGCATATTCGCGTCCCCGGTTCGATACCGAAAGAGCATCGCCGCGACCGCGAGATTTACTGCGAGCGCCAGGAAACCGACGATGCCCATCGTTCCGGCATCCGGAGATGCGCCGGCGAAGAGGCCCCAGATCGCCGAGCCCAGGACCCAAAGACCAAAGCCCAGCATGGTCGCCGCCTTCGCGAGCGCCGCGCGCGCCCGCCATGCAATCGCCATTCCGGCAACTCCGAGACTGATGGCATAATTGGCCGAATCGCCCAGAAAATCGAGTGCATCGGCCTGTAGCGCGCGCGAATCGGCGGCAATCCCGGCCACGATTTCGACTGCAAACATGATGGCGTTGAGACCAAGGGCCACCCACAGGACCTTGCGCCATCTCGGATCGTTATGGACATCGCCGACATCGGCAGCATCGCAACAATTCTTCGCCATCCACTCGCCTCCTCGTTTCGAAACGGCCTATTCACCTTGTAGCCACTATAAGGTCAAGCGATTGGAGCTGATGGTATGAGAATTGGTGAAGTCGCACGGAAAACTGGCGTCAAAGCCGAGACGATCCGCTTCTACGAGCGCGAAGGCATTCTAAGTCCCCCGCCCCGAACTCGGTCTAACTATCGCGATTACGGGCCTGGCGAGGCGGCGAGATTGATCTTCATTCGCCGGGCGCGCGACCTCGGATTTTCGATGCCGGATATCCGCGAACTGCTCGAGCTCTCGAAAGAGGATGATCGATCCTGCGCTGAGGTTGATTCCTTGGCGCGCGCGCATCTTGGTCAGGTAGAAAGCAAGATTGCCGCCCTGCAGGTCATGCGCGATGAACTCTCGCGCATGATTGCGAGCTGCGAACAAGACAGGGTGAGCGACTGCAGGATCATTGATGCTCTGGTCGGCCAAACGACACGAGGTGGCACCTGAGAACTGTATGAGAGCGGCACTCGCATACTAATGTCTGTTGGCCCGTCGCAGCGATGCCATTCGTATGCTTGACGGTCGTGAGCCCTATCGTTCTGGATTTGGGGCTACGCGCAGCAGTGACCATGACCAGCGCCCGATCACGATTGCACCCACCAACCCCATTGCCGCGTCCATCCAAGCCCAGCCGAGGTACATGCCGGCGAGAAGGGCCACGATAGCCAGGACCGAAGTCAGGGCATCGGCAAGCACGTGGAAATAGGCGGAGCGCAGATTGTTGTCGGCATGCGCATGGTCGTGGTGATGATGATGGTCGTGATCATGCCCATGGTGATGATCGGCACCAAGCAGCCAGGCACTCGCGAGGTTCACCACGAGGCCGAGCACGGCGATCCAGATAGCCTCGGTATAGGCAATCGTGAGCGGACTGACGAACCTTTGAGCCGATTCAACCGCGATCCCGATTGCGAAGATGGCGAGGACAAGCGCGCTCGCGAAGCCGGCGAGGTCGCCCACCTTGCCGGTACCGAATGTGAAACGCGGGTTGTTCGCATGGCGCTTGGCAAACCAGTAGGCGAAGGCCGCGACGCCCAAGGCACCTGCATGGGTCGCCATGTGGATACCATCGGCGAGAAGAGCCATCGATCCGGTCCACAGGCCCGCAACAATTTCGACCACCATCATCACGGCGGTCAACGCAACGACATAGCGCGTGCGCCGCTCATGCGCGTCGTGCGAGGCGCTCAGGAAGTTGTGATCATGGGCGAGCGCGGAGCACGCGACGTGGGCACCCGGGATAAATCTCGCTCTTAAACACAGACCTCATGCGGATGTCGGTGGATAAGCCAATGCGCGAAGAGTCAGACGAGGTGCTAAGCGGCGAGGCCAAGGGGACGATAATCGCGATGGACCCCGACGCGAGCACTGCCGCCATGAAGCGTGGCACCGTTCCCAAGATCGGTTGGCCAGCGATGAGCGCTGGTGACCGATGAGCAAGCCCTGGGGAAATTGAGCGCAGTGAGGGGAAGGCCTCTGAATTTCGTACTGGAAGAAATAGCGGCGTCATTTCGGCGGTGGCGCCGCTGAAGGACGATAGTTGGGAGGGCTGATGTGCGCAGGTGCCGGTTCTTTCACAAGGGGGTGAACATGCCAGGCGTTGAAAAGCCAATTTCTCAAGATCGAGGCGAGCCTCCCAAGAGCCCTGGCCTCACCGCTTCGGGGTTAGGGGTGCCACCCCCGGTGGCTTGCGCAGCGCCAAAAGCGCTTTCGCTCGATGACCTACGCGGACCCCACCCCCTTACCATACCTTCGCCGCAGGCCGGCATGATCGACCGGAGCGAGCGGGCTCCTCGCATCGCCCTAACATCCAGTGAGGAGGAAGATCATGTTTGAATTCGACAAATCCAATAAGGAGAACCGCCCACCTTCGCCACCAAACAAGCCCGTGCGAGCTCCGGTTCGTGCGCAGCATCGTAGTCAGTTGCTTTGGGGAGAGCATTGCACCGAATGCGCCGCGCCAGATTGCTACGAAAGCTGCTCGCTCTACGACCCACGGCCCGATGGCCGCTGTCGACGGTTTGAGTTCGGAGCATTGCCCAATCGACACTTCCCTTCGGCGGGCAGTGCCGCCGCCGAGATCAAGTTCAGACGATGGGCGCGTCTTATGGCGAAGGGGAATACGTTGCTGCTTCCCAGTTGGCTGGCAACCGCGGCTGAGTGGCTGATCTTACGAACGTCGCCCATCTTGGACGCAATCGGATCGCTCGCAGCAAGAGTTTCGGGGGATCGCCGCTGGTCGTACCTTGGATACCATGTCTGGGACAGAATGACCGGGATTGCCGCCAGATTTCAAACCGAGCGCCCCTATGCGCTTGCGATCGAAATATTCAATCCGAACGACCGGATCGTGGAACTGGTGCTGCAAATCTCGGTTGATCGAAGCCGGATGCTCCCGCGACGCGAGGAGCATAAACTACCCTTGCCGTTCTACGAAACGCTCCGCATTCCTTCCGGACACTTTTCTCAGATCATCCCTGGGGAAAAATTCGCTCCAATCGCTTCTTCGGGACTACCATTCGAAATCGCGATCGAGCCACTTCAGGAAGATACTCATCTGGTCTTCCTGACATTAGATCTAATCGCGCAACCCAAAAAGATCGACGAACAGAAACTGGGGCAGGATCTGCCCGTCAAATGTGTCATATTCGATCTCGACGAGACGTTATGGAAAGGCACGTTGGTCGAAGGCGACGTCCAGCTGAAGAGCGGGATCGCGCACCTTTTTGAGGTGCTCGACCACAAAGGAATTCTGATTTCGGTGGTAAGCAAGAATGATCCGGCTGCGGCCGAGGAACAGCTTCGGGCCTTTGGCCTGAATCAATATGTGCTGAAATCGCAAGTTGGCTGGCGCCCCAAGTCGGAAGGTGTGAAGGCAATAGCGGACCAGCTCAATATCGGGACCGATGCGCTGCTTCTAATCGATGACAGTCCTTTCGAGCGGGCCGAGGTCGAACGTGCCGTGACCGGCGTCAGAACCTTGTCGGAAAAGGCGCTGGACGACTTGCTTGACGACCCTCGACTGGCCGGCGCCGCAACGAGCGAGTCGAAGGAGCGGCGCCGCTTATACAAGGAAGCGGAAACGCGGAAGGAAGCATCCACATCCTTCGATGGAAACTACGACGATTTTCTCCGCTCTTGCGAAATTCGTTTGACGATACGGACCAATGAGTTGCGTGACACAGAGCGTATTCAAGAGCTCGTCCAGCGAACTAACCAGCTAAATTTCTCCGGCCACAAATACTCAAATCGTGAAGTAGCACTGCTTCTGGATGACCCCACCTTAGTTCGCCATGTAATAGAATGCTCCGACCGCTATGGTAGTTATGGAGTGGTCGGCTTTTGTCTTACACGCCTTGAAGGCAAGGTGCTGCGCATCGAAGACCTGATGCTCTCATGCCGCGTACAGGGGAAGCAGATCGAACGTGCTCTGCTATCCCACTTAACAAACAGCAATGGCCATATGCTTGACGCTGTAGAGATCGCTTTCCACCAAACCAAGCGGAATGGACCGGCTAATGCGGTCCTCGACGACTTGGGCTTCGAACCCACAACAAATGAGGTTCGCCGCATCACAATGACGCCCGGAATGTTCGACACCGACATCGTAACGATCGAATATCATCAGCCGGGGCCGACAGGCGATCTAGCGTAGCGTACTGAAAGAGCCGTTTTTGTACCAAGTCATGAAGCGATTGATCGCGAACCATCCAATTCCGACCGATATGAACAGTTCTTTGAATTCGGTAGCGTTGGGTATTTCGATCATTCGCTGACCGAGCGTGAGGAAGATCGACTGGCCCGCAAGGATCCCGAAGGCTAAGAATCCGAAAAGGCATGCCTCACCTCTGTCTCCGCGCAGGCGGGCAGCATTCCCGAACGCAAGCAGGACGAGCAAAGTGGCGAATGCGGTCACCTGAATGGGTATCAGGTTCCAGTGTCCGTAATTGAACATTGCCGTCGGCGCACTGATGGCGGCGACGCTGCGCGCTGGTAAGAAACCAAGCAATGCGTCGAGTGCTGCGACGCCAGGCCTTACAGTTTCCCGCAACAGGGGAAACAGGCACAGAAATATCCCGGCACCGGTATAGTAAACGGTTTCCGACAGGTCCGTATGGATATTGTGGAGATTGAATTCTCCCTGCCAATTGATCTCCTCGATTGCAGCCGGCGTGTCGAAATCGGCGATGCGCTGCATCCATGAAATCTCCTCCATGCCGATCAGGAAGAAGAGTAGAGCGAACCCGCTGGCAATCAACACCGGGACGTGTCTCAGCCGCCCGCCCTTTAGATTTCGAGCTCGTATCAGAGTCTCGACCGCGAATAGGCAGCCCGCGCCGAGCGTGAGGATTGCTGACAGCCATTCCGCCGCGCTGTCTTCCTCGGCCATGGCACGGAACGTTTCGGGATCGGCGAGAAAAACCGCCGTTAGACCTAACCCTGTAAGCATCGCGGCGAGCGCGAGGGTCCGCTGGGTAATTGTCAACCGCCCACGGCAAAGCGCAGTATCCGCCGCCCCCAATATAAGCACGCTGACCAACGTTCCCGCAATTGCCAAGGCGAACAATGAACGAAGCAGGAAATACGTCGTGAAGACCGGTGGCTCCTCCCTGACCGGGTAGAGGCCGAGAGCGAGAAACTCGTAGGCCGTCAGGGCAGACCACGAGAGAATCGACGCGAGCGCAATGGCCAGAAACCACGCCAAATATTTTACGGTTCCAAGGTTGCGTAGTCTGCCAATCATCTCAGACTCGTCTCTAGCGATTGATCGGGTTACGAGAGACACATAATACATTCCAAACTGTGAAGGTTTTGCAAAACGGCCATCCACTGAAACACGAGAGATACGCCTTCTCCCGACTTATCAGCAGGTTAGCGCTGCCCGGCATCACGTATAAGGCGAATACTAGAAAGCCGATAACACTCTTCGTTCCGGCATTCGGTCGATACATCAGCGCGCTCACATCTTAATCAGGTAGTACATAAGATTGCCGCCCTGCAGATCATGCGCGATGAACTTTCGCGCATGATCGCAAGCTGTGAACACGATACCATCAGCGACTGCAGGATAATCGATACTTTTGCCGCTTCGCAGGGCCCCTGATTGCAGGAGCAGCTCACGACAGTCAGCGCCTGCGGACTCCATTTTCACGTAGCACCGAGGGAGTACGATGCTTGGGGACAAGCGCATTGTCGCAGTCTTGCGCTCGGCACGCCAGGAAGATCGCGTGTCCAATTGCGAATCGTTCGGCAAGAAGGATTCGCAGCTGAACCTTGAGGTCTTAGATAGCATCGAGCGAGGTTGATGTTAGGACGACGTGCGTCTCCAGCGCACGATGATGCTCGCCAAGGTTCCAGACATGAACGTGGTGGACGCTCTCGATACCTCTCTGATTTTCGAGAAAGGCAACGATCCGATCGAACTCCAGCTCGTCGGGTACTGCGCCCATCAGGAGGCGTACAGTTCGTGGAAGAAGGGTTACACCTTGCCAGATCACGTAGCCGGCGATGATCACGGTTATGACAAGGTCCGCCACGTAGAGTTCGTAAAGCAAGATCAGGGCACCGGCCACGATCACTCCGACCGATGCCATCGCGTCCGACACGTTGTGCAGGAACGCCGCTTTCATGTTGATGCTGTCCTTGGCACCGCGGTGCGTGATGAAGGCGGTGGCGAGGTCGATCACCAGAGCGACGCCTGCGACCCAGATCACGGTCCATCCCTCGACTGGCTGCGGATCTGCGAACCGATTGATCGCCTCCACAAAGAGGTAAAAGCCGATGATAAGCAATGTGGTAAGGTTGATCAGCGCGGCGACAACCTCCCCCTGCGCGTAACCGAAGGTCATCAGCTTGTCGGCCCGAACCCAGGCAAGGCCATATTCGATCGCGACCTTTTCTGCGGCTTCTTCCATGGCCTTGTGTGCGAGGTCCTCGAGCAGCGCGACATCGATCCAGCTTTCGCTGGCATCGTCGTCGAACAGTTCGCGTTCGATCCGGCCACCCGCAGTGAGGTAGGCATCGCGTCCGACGAGAACCGCTCGCGGATCGGAGCCACGAACAGTTGCGTCGAGCACCATGCGGCGGATCGTGTCAGGCGTGATCTGGTACCAGGCGTCCTGCAGCTCGGCATAGACATGCGCTTGGCGCTCCACGTCGGAGATCGCGCCGTAGGCTTTGGCCATGTCGAGCGTAATCGTGCCTTCGGCGAGCGCTTCGAAGACGCAGGGTGCGAGACTTGCTAAGCGCAGACGCCCTTCGACGAATCGGACGGTGAGGCCGAAGCGGCGCGCCACGTCTTCGGTGGTAGCGCCTGCCTCGATGATCGCCGCGAAAGCCTGCGCTTCGTCGGCCGGGTTCATCGCGAGACGCTGGAAGTTCTCGGCAAGGCTGGCCTCGCGAACTTCGCTTTCCTCGCCTTCGATGACGAGGCAGGTGACCTCATGGCTTTCGGACAAGGGGCCCTCTTCGGCCAGTGCCTGCAGCGCGGCGAGACGCCGGCCGCCGGCCTCGACCTCGAACTTGCCGCGCTTTCCTTTGCGCACGACGAGGTTCTGCAGCAGACCGCGCGCACCAATGTCTGCCCGCAGCTGGAGGTCAGCCAGCACATCGCTCGACTTGCGAACGTTGCGCGGGCTCGGGACGAGCTTCTTCAAGGGAATCGACTGGATCATGGGTGTTCTCCTGATGGAATGAAGGCGCAGGTGAGGATCACGAGGCCCACAAGCCCAAAGGGCTCCCTCCACTCTCTTCAATGGCTGTGGCGACCATCTATACGACCGGGATGGGGCGATCAGGGATCGGCTGAGATCCGTCCATGAGAGCAGTTGTTCTCGATGCGCGAACTCATCCGCAGGCCAGTCAGCACCGGGCACAGGCAGATTAGTCGCCCGGACTTAAGGAAGGACGTGATCAGGCTCTGACGCTACGCGACACGGGAACTTGTCGATTCATTCAGTCACACGGAGGGGAGGAGAGGAAGGGAAACTAGGGCGCAATCGGAGGCAGCGCTCAGATTCATTCGGACCCTGACCTCTTTGGCGGAGCCTATGCCTGTCCGCTGCTGAGCAAGCGCTCTTCGAGAAGCGTCCGAAAATCCCGACGCGCATCAGCAATTACGAACACGGTCACCTGACCGGGTGCTGGCTCAGGCTGATACCCGTAGATGATGCGGAACGGAAAGCGCGACAATTGCCGAAAGTCGGTGATCCCGAGAGCCTCAAGTTCCGGTGGAACCGGTCCTTTCTCAGGATTGTTCACAAGGGAGCCGATAGACGCGACAAGGTCATCGAGCAGTGCGTCCGCACCATCGTCGCCATCCGGCCCGCGCTGCGTCAGGCGGCGCTGCCAGATACCCACCAGATCGCGCTCCGCACCGGAGGTGATCTCGATCGCTACAGCGGCCGCCATCATTCAGTTTGACTTACCTCGTACGCGATCCGCGAGGCCTGCCACCGGGCGGGTCCGACCGGCGGCAACATCGGCCTGTCCGAGCGCCAGAAGTTTAAGCAGAGCGAGCGTTTCTTGTGCGCGCTCGTAGCTGGCGACATCCTGCAGAACTGCCTTGGCTTCGCCATTCTGCGTGATGACCATTGGCCCGGCGCCATCTCCAATCTCCCGGATAATTTCTGCACTGTGGGCCTTCAGATAGCTGATCGGTTTGATGCGCTGGTCCAGTTTCATAGAACACCTTAGGACTGAATTTGGTCTCCATATAGACCCGATTTGGGCAAATGAGAAGTTCAAGACTTGATTGCGATGCTTTGGAGGGTCTCGCTTGCTCTCGGCGTCGGGACAAACAGCCGCGTGCGGTAGCGAATGATCTCGGTGAAGCAGCCCTTGTTCTTGTACCAGTCGAGGCGATCCGGCGAGAATCCGGTCAGTTCAAGGCGCTGTTCGCCGCCAACCAGCGAACGCTTCACTGTGAGTGGATCGTGGCTTGCGAGGCCCAACGGTTTGCCGCTGGCGAGGACGAGTTCGCCGATCTGGTCCGG
This sequence comes from Erythrobacter sp., assembly GCF_039988855.1. Classification (GTDB taxonomy): domain Bacteria; phylum Pseudomonadota; class Alphaproteobacteria; order Sphingomonadales; family Sphingomonadaceae; genus Erythrobacter. Next base: position 2,630 of record NZ_JBDXIY010000006.1, on the reverse strand, counting down.
CGCCGGACCGGTAACTCCGGAGAGGCCAAAGGTCTCAGCGATCGCAGCGAGATCGATATCGAGCACTTCGCGGCCGATGATCGACTGACCGTCCTCGGCAACGAGCCGGGTGACGCGGACATGATCGCCCGGCAGACGTTTCCACACCGGGAGCAGCAGCCCGGTGGCGAGATGCACGCGCTCGGTCACCGGTGACTTGGCCGCTCGCTCTTCCTCGGCACGCCAGGCCCTCGTGAATGCGGTGACGCCAATTTCTTCCCAGTGGCTTTCAGCGAGTGCCTCGATTGTCCAGTTCGCGGAGTTGAGCGGGCGCAGAAGGCGTCGGCGTTCGATCACGGCCCCGTCGTCGGTGATGAGACGGCGGGTCGGAACCGACAGCGCGACCTTGCCCGAGCGCGCATTGCGCATCGGGATCGCGTGCGAACTGCCAATCTCGTGCATCCGCACTAGGCGCTTCAATCGCAGAGGCCGAAGGTGCCTCGTCACTTCGAGCGAGACGAGACGGGTCTCGGCACCGATCACAGGGTCTGTGCGCAGGAGTTCATCGGCGAAAATTGTGAAGTGATCGACTCTCACGGTTTCCAGTCCCTGGTCGAGCGTTCCGGCCTCGCGCGCGCTTCGACGAGACCAAGGTATTCGTCGAAGATCGCGTTCTGGAGCGCGATCGGCAGCGCGAGAATGCGGTTGAGCCAGCGCTGGATCGTGGGGAGATTGTCGGTCAGTCCGCCATCAGGGTTTTCAAGGCGCAGCCCGGTCCTTTCAACGAAGTTGCCGAAGCTCGTGGCCTCGAGTTTGCCGTCATAGAGCAGCTGGAACCAGCGGCTGAGCGCGTCGCGTGCATAGTCGCTTTCGAGATTGTCTGCCGGGTCGAACAGGTTCTGTCCGCCGGTCTGGCGCTGGCCGCGCGTGAGCGCGCCCAATGCGTCGAGCCTTCGCGCAATGGTCGAGATGAACCGGCGCTCGCCTTTTACATCAGTGGTAACCGGCCGGAACAGCGGGGCCGAGGCCTGATTGGTGCGGTTCGTTCGACCAAGACCCTGGATGGCGTTGTCGGCGCGCCAGCCCGGCTCGAGCAGAAAATGGACCCGGCGCTGCTGGTTCCGGCAGCCAAGGTCGGCATGGTAGGATCGCCCCGTGCCGCCCGCATCCGAGAAGACCAGGATACGTTTGGTCCCTTCCATGAAGCTCTGCGCTTCGGCGACATTGGCACTGGGACTACGCCGTTCGAGACGTTGTTGACCATCGCGGCCCGATACCAGCCTGCGGGTCCGGCCCGTAACCTCGGCGACGGCCTCGGTCCCGAAATGCTCGATGATCGCGTCTAGCGCAGTGGCGATGGGCGGCAGCGCACAGAGCTGCTCGATCAGCGCGTCGCGCGCGGCGATGGCGCGCGGGCAGAAAACGGGATTGCCCTCCTCGTCACTCATCGCCTCGGAGCGAAGATTGCCATCGTCGTCGGCGAAGACCTGCATCAATCGCACCGGAAAGCTCTTGGCGAGGTAGTCGATGACATACTCGCGCGGGGACAGATCGATATCGAGCGCTTCGCGTTCTTCCACGCTAAGGTCGGCAAGGCGCCGGTCGAGCATGGCCTCGGCGGTCGAGACCAGCTGCACGACAACCGAATGATCTTCGCCAAGCGCCGCGTCCATCGCGGGGATGAGGCTCGGCAGTTTCATCGAGAGCAGGAGCTGGGCAAAGAAGCGCTGCTTGGTGCCTTCGAAAATCGACAGCGCCGCAGCCTTGGCGTTCCGATTGAGCGTATCGCCGCTGTCCTCGTCGACCACGCGGGTTGCTTCGAGCGCAGCTTCGAGGTTGCGGTGAATGATTGCCCAAGCATCGGCATAGGCATCGTAGATCCGCACCTGTGCTTCGGTCAGGCTGTGTTCGAGGATTTCGTGCTCGACCCCGGCGAAGGACAACGCACGGGCGAGATAGAGGCCCTGGGCCTTGAGGTCGCGGGCGACAAGCTCCATCGCCGCGACGCCGCCGGCGCGAATTTCGGTCATGAACGCTTCGTGGGTCGGAAAGGCGGTCTCGGGTCCCCAAAGGCCGAGCCGGGAGGTGTAACCGAGATTGGCGATATCCGAGGCACCTGTGGCAGACGCGTAGAGCACGCGGGCGCGCGGGAGATGGTTCTGCAGCCTGAGGCCCGCCATCCCCTGTTCGGAGCCCTTGACCTTGCCGCGGGCCGACGAGCCGCCGAGAGCATTGGCCATGGCGTGGGCTTCGTCGAAAGCGATCACGCCGTCGAAATCCTCGCCCGCCCAGGCAAGGATCTGGTCGAGCCGCGTATCCTCGGCGCGGCCCGAGCGCAGCGTCGGATAGGTGACGAAGAGAATGCCTTCGGACATCGTTACGGGCTGGCCGAGTTTCCAGCGCGAGAGCGGCTGGAGATCGAGCGGCAGCCCGCCAAGCGCTTCCCAGTCGCGGCGTGCATCTTCGAGCAGCGCCTCGTTCTTGGTGATCCAGACATGTCGGCGCTCGATTGCGAGCCAGCGATCCATGATGACCGCGGCGATCTGCCGTCCTTTGCCCGCTCCGGTTCCGTCGCCGAGGAAGAAGCCTTGGCGGTAGGAGTGTCCGTCCTCGGAGAGTTCCAGCGAGGTGCCTTCCTGGCTCACCTTGAA
>NZ_JBDXIY010000005.1:0-22855 GCF_039988855.1 Erythrobacter sp. | reverse complement strand
CGTGGGCGCGGCAACGACCAATAGCTTTGACATTGCAATCGGCGGTGTTGCAAACGCAGCAGGCGGAAACGCCATTGCTGTGGGTAATGCGGCCACGACAACTGCGGAGGCCGCAATTGCTATCGGCGAACTTACAGATGCAACGATGGCTGGCGCAATTGCGATTGGCGGTGATGGCCTTGACGGTAATGCTGACGGCGCGCAAGCGGGCGGCCAAGAAGCTGTCGCTTTGGGGGCAGATACAAATGCTGGCGGCGGCTTTTCGGTGGCCATCGGATCGGCTGCTGCGTCTGCTGGGCTTAGCGCAATCAGTATTGGCGTAGGCAGCACAGCCACGACAGAGGGTTCTGTCTCGCTTGGACGGTCCAGCGATGCAACCGGATTTACCGCGGTGGCCATCGGTTCTGACGCTCAAGCAGCGGGCACCAATTCGATTGCCTTTGGCGTTGAGGCCAATACCACTGCAAGAGGCTCGATTGCCTTCGGCCAGGACGCGAGCGTGATTGATGCGAATGAAGACAATGGTTTTGATCCACCTTCAGTCCAAGAGTCGCGCGATGCCATCGCCATTGGCACCGATTCGCAGGTCGCCGGCAACGGCGCAATCGCATTGGGGAAAAATGCGCGCGTCTTGGATGAAAACAATCAATTTGAAACAAAACCCTCAACAAATGCGATTGCTATTGGCGCTGATGCAACTGCACAAAGCAGTGAAGCCATTGCGTTGGGAAAGAGCTCAACCTCTTCAGGTAGCAAAGCAGTCGCAATTGGTTCTAGCAGCCAAGGAACCGGACTCGCTGGTGTTGCTGTGGGCAACAGTTCGATTGCGTCTGCAGGCTTCACAACGGCTCTCGGACCCTCGGCAGAGGCAACAGCCACAGATGCGACAGCGATAGGCTTTAATGCCGAAGCCACTCAAATCAGAGCCATCGCACAGGGCAACCGCGCCCGGGCCAGCGCGCGCGCAGCCATCGCCATTGGCGGCGATGATGATGGAACCGCTATTGGCGCACAGGCCTTGGGCGAGCGTTCGATTGCTATTGGCGCAGATACCGAAGCCTCCGGCAACGGAGCCATCGCCATTGGCGGGGACGGTAATGACGGCAATGTTTTGGGCGCGCAGGCGGCGGCTGATGGCGCGGTTGCCTTGGGTGCGGATGCGCAAGCTACGCAGATAGGAGCGGTTGCCTTGGGTTCTAGCTCACAAGCCACGGCGGATCAGGCGATTGCATTGGGTGCCAGTGCTCTGGCCACCCGCTTGTCGGCAACTGCTATTGGTAATGGTGCGCGGGCAAGCGGTCAGCAAGCCACAGCCATTGGTCAGGGCGTGACCGTTGCCAATACTCTTGCAACAGCGATAGGGTTTAACGCGCAGACAGGCGCTAACCAAGCCACTGCAATTGGCAGTCAGGCGGGCGCCTTGGGGCTGGCCTCGGTTGCGATTGGTTCAGCAGCCAAGGCCCAAAGCACGGCGGCCACTGCGATTGGCCAAGGGGCCAATGCAGGCGGTGTGTTGGCTGTGGCGATAGGTCAGTCGACCCAGGCCACTGTGCTACAGAGCAGTGCCTTTGGTGCCCGCTCTGATGCAACTGGAGTGAACTCCACCGCCCTTGGGTACAATGCCAATGCGGGACAATCTGGCTCAACCGCAGTGGGCGCAAACTCTGTCACCACCGCTGCCAATCAAGTTGCGCTGGGCGGGACGAACACTTCTGTCAGGATCGGCGATATCGATGCCTCCACCGATGCGCAGGTCGGCCCCGTTGATGTGGTGACAGTGGATGCTAACGGCACGCTTGGCCGCCAGCAGGCCGCCACTATGTCCTCGGTGCAAAACGTGCGGGTCGCAGTCGATCACATCGCGGCGGTGAGTGATGCGCAGTTCAATGCTCTGTCTGCGCGCACCGGCGTGCTTGAAGGGCGGATCGACAATATCGATTTCCGCCTTGATGATCTGGATGAAAGCACAAGCGGCGGCATTGCAGCGGCGATGGCTTTGGGCGGCACGATGATTGTGCCTGACAGCACATTCTCGGTCAGCTTTAACGCCAGTACCTATCGCGGCGAGCAAGGCTTTGCCGGCTCCATCACTGCGCGAGTGGGCGAGAAAGTTTACGTCAATGGCGGCGTGACCGGATCAACCGCCAAAAAATCAACCGGAGGCCGCGTGGGCGTAGCCTTTGGGTTCTAAACTTTGGGATCAGGTGGTGCCTTTTAAAACGGGCGCCACCTGCTGCCATCAGCCCAGCGCGGCGAGCCAATCGTCATGGCTGGGGAATTTCGCCTTTGACTTGGCGGCGCCTGTGACAATGTCCTGCGGCACTTGCACCGGCGTTTTAATGCCGCCTGCGCCCGCTTGTTCTGGCGCGTCCATTCCGAACAAAATATACTCATAGCTGCCGACCGAGAACAGCTGAAGCGGGGTTTCAAAGTCATATTGCGTCGGGGGCTTGTGCTCCCAAATGTTCAGCCTTTTCGCCAGCGCGGGAACGATGCGCTCAGGCTTTTGTACCTCGCGCCAAAACGCCGTGTCATCGCGGCGCGTAAGGCAATAATGCAGGTTCACAAACTCAAGGATTTCATCATAGAGCCGCGCAATATGCCCATTATACGCATCGCGCATGGCGGTGCTACGCTGGCTATTGCCAAGATCACCAAAATCCACATGTTCCAGCAAAGCGGCAATCGACGCCTCAACCGTATAGAGCGCGGAGGATTCCAGCGGCTCGATAAAGCCTGATGACAGCCCGATGGCGATGCAATTGCCGATCCATGGGTTTGCTCTGCGCCCAACGCGAAATTGCAGGCGCTTGGCAGGCAAATCTGCTGCATGCGGCCCTTCGTAAGCGCGCAATTCTGCCTCGGCTTCATCATCGCTGATGAATTGGCTGGAATAGACATAGCCAGTGCCGCGGCGCCCTTGCAGCGGTATATCCCAAGACCAACCTGAACTCAGCGCGCTCGACATGGTGTAAGGTTTGGTAGGGCCGGGCCGGTGGACATCATAGGGCACGCGAATAGCAACAGCGCGGTCGCACATGAGATATTGCCCAAAATCGACATAATCGCCGCCCAAAGCTTTGCCGATCAACAGCGCACGAAAGCCGGAGCAATCGACAAAGAAATCACCGGCCAGCGTGTCGCCGCTGTCGAGTGTTACGGAGCTTATTTGATCGCCCTCGCCGACAGTCACATCGGTGACCAAAGCCTCAATATGGCGGACACCGCGAGCCTTGGAAAAATCGGCCAATGTGCCGGCAAATTTCTCCGCATCCATATGGTAGGCATAGGGAAAGACCGAGCCATAATCGGGCCAGCCGAGCGCTTTGGGTGCGTGTCCATCACGGTTCAAATGGTTCATGATCGACACAGTGTCGGCCCATGGCACATCGCGCGCGCTGCCCAGCCAATCGCGCGCAGCAGTGTCAGCGCGGCCCTTTGGCGTGCGCTGGTCAAAGGGGTGGAAATAGACTTCCCCATCATTATGCAGCCAGTTTTTGAAGCCGATGGCGCTTTTGAATGTTGCATCAGCGGATCGGAGAAACTCTTTCTCGCCAATGCCAATGCGGCTCAAGGTTTCGCGGATGCTGGGCACGGTGGCCTCGCCCACGCCGATCCGGCCGACTGCTGGCGATTCCACCAGCGTCACATCAACGACGCGGCGATCAGCGTTCACCACCGAATTGATGTAAGACGCGGTCAGCCATCCGGCCGAGCCGCCCCCTACGATCACAAGGCTTGGCAGATCACTCACTCGCGCAATCCTCAACCGGCCTTGGCGAGCAATTGTGCGCCCGCCAGAAATTCATCATGCGAAGGCGCAGCGGCCGCAGTGCTGCGGATTTGCGCCTGCATATCGCGCATCACATTGTCTTTGAAATCATCCGGGATCAGGCCGGTTAGCGGATCATTGGCGCTAGGCTTTGACCCCATTCCGTTCAGCACAGCGGCCCAGCTGATATTGGTGAACAGGTCATCATGATGCGACAAGATCCGCCCATTTTCCTCAAACAGATCAATCTTCTGCTGAAGCGAGCTGGGCAATTCCATGCTGGTGACATGGCGCCAAAATTCTGAATCGCGGCGTTCTGACAGGCAATAATGCAGCACCAGAAAATCGCGAATTTCCTCCATTTCGTCAGCGGCCAATCGGTTGAACCGGTCGATCAATTTGGGATCAGGTTTGCTGGCCGGGAAATGGTCAAGGAAGCGGAACAGATTGATAAAGACCAGATGGATGCTGGTGGATTCAAGCGGCTCCAAAAAGCCTGAGGCCAGCCCCAAGGACAGGCAATTGCCGCGCCAAATCTCGCGGCGCATCCCGCCGGTAAAGCGCAGCACGCGCGGCTCTGCCAAGGATTCGCTGCCAATCGCTGCTAGGAACTCGGTCTTCGCATCCTCATCGCTGATGAAACGGTTGGAATAGACATAGCCATTGCCAGTGCGGCTTTGCAGCGGAATGCGCCAGGTCCAGCCCGCCGAACGCGCAGTAGACACAGTGTAAGGATGGGTCGCGCCATCCAATTGGGTCGGCGCGGCAATGGCGCTGTTGCACGGAAGCCATTCGCTCCAATCTTCATAAGGGCTGCCCATTTCCTTCTCGATCAACAGACCGCGAAAACCCGAGCAATCGATGAAGAAATCGCCTTCGACCGTCTCGCCCGATTCCAAGGTGATCGAAGAGATCGCATCATCGGCAGATTTTGCCACATCGATGACTTTGCCCTCGATCCGTTTGCAGCCTTTGCCCACGGCGTAATCATGCAAATATTTCGCGACCAAACCGGCGTCGAAATGCAGCGCAAATTTCAGGCCGCCAAGCGGTGAACGCGGATCATTATCCGGCAGAGCAAATTTGTCCTGCTCCGCCAATTGGATCGCAATGGATAGATCCATCAGATCGCCGGTCGTCGCGCCCTGACCGTTGCGCGCGAACCAGTAATTGAACAAGGGGCGGTTTTCAATCGATGGACCAAGCGTGCCAAACGGGTGCCAGTAATCCTCGCCCTGCACTCGCCAATCACGAAATTTGATCGCCAGCTTCATGGTCGAATTGGTCTTGCGGATAAAATCGGCCTGATCGACTTTTAAGAAGCTGATGAAGTCGAGGATCGTTGGGATTGTGGCCTCGCCCACACCGACTGTGCCGATGACCTCGGATTCCACCAGAGTGACGGAATGCCCCGAATTGGGGTTGGCTGCGAACAAGCGCGCAAGGCATGATGCCGCCATCCAGCCGGATGTTCCGCCGCCCACAATTACGAATTTCTTCGGTCCGTCGCCCATGCTTTGATCCGGCACTTCATCACTCCAGTCTGATTGTCACAGGTTAGCTTTATCGCGGGCAAAAGAAAGGGGGAGCGCACCGCGCCCCCCCTTGCCAATTTCGTCAGTAAGTTGGGCCGATTAGAAACGGACAGCCATCTTAGCCGATAGAGTGCGCTGACCGATGCTACGGCCAACTGCGATGTCAGGCGTGCCGTCACCGTCTGTATCAAAGATACGGCCTTGGTCGTCTTCAACCTCGGTAACGCCTGTTGTGTTGAACAGGTTGTTTGCATTGAGTGAGAAACGAATATTGTCTGTCACGTCAAAGTTCACAAACGCACCAACGGTCGCATAGCCAGGCTGGACGGATACATTGTTGAAGCCGCCAAAGCTCTTGGATGTGCCAACAACGTTAAAGCCGACTTCAACCGGATCAAACTCAACCGAAGGAGCCAAGCTGTAAACAAACTTAGCCTGACGGCGCGGTGTGTTTCCGATGAATGCTGGGTTACCGAAATCGGTCACTTCTGCATCGGTGTAAGTCAAAGCGCCGCTCAGGTTGAACGGGCCTCTGAACAGCAGGAATTCTGTTTCAAGACCGCGTGACTTGTAAGACACGTCGATTGAAACAGGAACACCGGCCGTCACTGACGAGTTGGATTCCTCGGTGCGTGCATCGAACAATGTTGCATAGATGCGGAAGCCTGGAACCGAGTATTTCACGCCGAGTTCAGCCTGCTTCACAACGTCAACAAACTGGTCTTCAAGCTGCAAAGCGCCTGAAACCGTGTTTACGCCGGCGGAGAACGCTTGACGCTCGCCGTTGAAAGAAGCGCCTTTGGAGTAACGTGCGAAGAACGACAGGCTGTCGGTTGCACGGTAGTTTACACCCAAAGAGTAAGACATGTGATCAACGGTGAAGTCGTTGCGAGTAATCGCAGATGCACCTTGGTTGATCGAAACGTCAGCTTCTGGAGCACTGATTGTGCCATCGCCGTTCACGTCGAAAGGCTGACCCGCAGCGCCGGTGATGACGCCTTGTTGCTTCAGACGATCATAACGCAGGCTACCGTCCACAGTGACGTTGCCAAAGTTTGCGCTCACAGCGGCAAATGGCGACGACGTTGTGTATTCAAGGTCGTAATTGCGGTTGTTACCGTTCCAGCCGAAGCCTTTGTTGTAGCCAAGGATACCGTTTTCGGTTTGGCCAGCAACGTCAATCATCGCCGCATTGGTCGATGTTTCGGTCAGGAATTGGTTCCAGTGCCAATCTTGCTTGAAGTTTTGCGTCATGAAGAAGTAACCGGCTGTGATATCAACCGAGCCATTGTCCATGTCGAAAGACTTGGTCAAACGCAGATCGTTTGCAAAGTTGCTCATGTCTTCAAGTTCAACGTCGAAGTTTGCAACTTCTGTGATGAACGGGTTTCCGTTGCGCGCTTGAAGGCTTGCAGAAGTAACCGCGGTGCCAGCAGCATCGCCATTGAAGAATGTCGCAGCCGCACCAGCAAGGCGGGTGTCAGCGTCAGCAACATTATGCGTGAAGTGGCCGATGAAATCGCCAGAGATGTTGGCATAACGACCAGCATTCGTCAGCGTGATGCCAGCGCCCAGGTCGAGCTCCAAGTTCATGCCGATGGATTGCGACTGAACGTTAAAGCCATCTGCAAGATCGCGATCTTGAACAACGCCCGAACCATCAACAACTTGATAGTAGCGGTTGTTTTGACCGTAGATCGAACGACCAGCTGGAAGACCTGGGATAGAACCCGTTACTTCGCCGGCAGCATTGATTGCCATAGCTTGCGGCAGGAATGTTGCGTCTTTCTTGTCGACGAGCTTGCCCCAGACGCGGATGAAACCATCAGCGCCAAGATCTTTCTTCAGGCTCACACGGAATTGACCGCCTTTAATCGCGTCATAGCCAGTTTCGCGAGCATCGCCGCCAAGCTGATAGTGACCGCCAGCGTAAAGGTTGAAGCCTTCACCAAGGTCGGTGCCAAATTCCGCTTCAACGCGGTTGTTATTGTAGCCAATGCCTTTTTCGAAGGAGAAGCTTGCGCCTTCGAAATCAGATTTGGAGATCAAGTTGATGATCGCACCCGGGCCGTTGGTTGTCAGCGTAGACGCCGAACCACCGCGAACAGCCTCAACCCGCGACAAAGTCAGATCGCTTTTGTAAAAGCCATCAGCTGGAGCGAAGTCAAAGTCACCAAACAGCATGATAGGCAGGCCGTCTTCTTGCAGCTGAACGAATTTCGCGCCGCCTGTAGAAATCGGAATACCGCGAACACCGATATTGGTGTTACCACCGCCAGCAGATGCTTCTGAACGAATGCCCGGCACAAGGCGGAACACTTCAGCAAGGCCGCGTGGTGCAGTGTTTTCAATCGCGTCGATGTCGACAGCCGTTACCGAGATACTCGCATCGAGGCTGTTTGTTGCCTTGACCGAACCAGTAACGATGATTTCGTTGCCTTCATTTGCGCTGTCATCAGCGGCTGCGTCCTGCGCCATAGCAGCAGGCGCGCAGAGTGCGGTGCCCAATGCCAGCACAGATGCGCGGGTAATGTGTTTGGTGAATTTCATATTTTTTTCTCCCAGAAAAAACTGTCGGACAGGTCCTATTTAACCGTATCGAATCGCGGGGTATCATTCTGACAATCGATTGCAAGCCCGTTTATGCAATCGGTTGCAATTTGATTGCGTGTGGGTACGAATGCCCGACAAAATGTGGCATTCTTGTTACATTTTTCGCTACCTGAGCCTCGGTTTATGATTGCCTAACAACCACAAAATGAACGGCCCAAGGGTTGCCAATTATATCACCTTCGCAGATGAGTGTGAGAATGACTGCTCCAATACGGATCAAAAACATCGGGGAACTGGCCAAGCTGGCTGGTGTGTCGACATCCACCGTCTCGCGGGCTCTCGACGATTCTCCGCTCATTGCGCAGAAAACCCGCGACCGGATTCAAGCCTTGGCGCGCGAACATGACTTTCGCCCCAATGTTATGGCGCGCAATTTGCGGATCCAGCGCACGGGCGCGATTGGCGTTGTGATCCCGCTTGGCCATGAAACCAGCCAGCATATTTCTGATCCGTTCTTTATGACCATGCTTGGCCTGCTTGCCGACGCGCTAACTGGGCGCGGGCATGATTTGATGCTCTCGCGGGTTATTCCCTCTGAGGATCAATGGCTCGACAAAATCGTAGATTCCGGCCGCGTCGATGGCCTGATCATTATTGGTCAGTCCGACCAATCAGCCACCATTGACCGCGTCGCAAAACGCTATCGCAATCTTGTTGTGTGGGGCGGCTATACCAAGGGGCAAGTGCATTGCTCCGTGGGCTCTGACAATGTGCGCGGCGGATATTTGGCGACCAGCCATTTGATCGAGCAAGGCTGCGAGCGCATTACCTTTGTCGGCGATCACCGCATCCTAGAGATGTCGCAGCGTTATGAAGGATATAGGGCCGCCATGGTGGAGTCCGGGCTGAAACATAATGTGTCGGAGCTAACCGCGCATTTGGTTGCGGAAACCGCCCACCCTGAAATCACCCGCTTTCTCGGTGAAACGGCTCAGCCGCCGCAAGGCATATTCGCCGCAACCGATGTTATCGGGATGAGCGCGCTTCGGGCGCTGTCTGATTTCGGGCTGGCCGTGCCCGCTGATGTCAAAGTCATCGGCTATGACGGCCTGACGATTTCAGAACACACTGTGCCGCGCCTCACCACAATGAAGCAGGATTTGGCCAAGGGTGCCGGCAATCTGATTGATCTTCTCTTCCGCCGCATGGCCGGTGAGGAAACAGACAGCGTAGTGATTGAACCGGAATTGCTGCACCGCATGTCGAGCTGATCAACAAATAGCGCGGGGCGTATTCAGGCGGCTTGCTGCGCTACAGCCAAAGCGCCGAGCAGTCCCGCATTGGTCCCAAGGCCAGGCGATGCGATTATGTCATAGGCATTGCCGCTGAAATATTGCCCGCCCAATTCGGCGGCCTTGGCCTTCACCAAAAACAGCAAGTCAGGCGTGGCCATTACGCCGCCGCCCAAAATGATCCGGTCCGGCTCAAGCACGGCTTGGAGATTGCAAACCACTTGCGCCAAATAGAAAGCGATGATTGACTTGGCCTCATGATTGTCCGGCAATTCAGATAGGCTCTTGCCCCAGCGTTTGATAATCGCAGGGCCACTGGCAAGCCCCTCCAGACACGCACCATGAATGGCGCAGCTGCCCGCAAAACCGTGGTCGCTTTCGTGCAATTGCACGCGCATATGGCCCATTTCAGGATGGCTCACGCCGTGCAGCATTTTGCCGCCAATCACCGCGCCGCCGCCAACACCTGTTCCAATAGTGAGGTAGACAACAGAGCGGCAATCGCGCCCGCGGCCCCATCTATACTCCGACAAAGCCGCTGCATTTACATCGGTATCAATGGCAATGGGGCAACCAAAGGCACGTTGAAATGGCCCCAGCAAATCGGTGTTCAACCAGTGCTTTTTCGGCGTATCTGTAATGAAACCGAAATTCGCCGCGCTCTTATCCAATTGCAACGGACCGAAACTGGCCAAGCCAATTGCATCAAATTTGCCGAACGTCTCTGATTGCTCACGGAACCAAGCAATCGCGGCGGTAATGGTTTGCGCTGGCGTCGTTGTTGGGATGCGCGTGGTCTCAAGAATGCTGCTGGCATCAACCCCGCCAACAATGTCGCCCTGCAAACGCGCAATGCCAAGCACGAACTTTGTGCCGCCCGCCTCGATCAGACCATAGAGCTTTTCACCCTGCATGGGTTAGCTTGTAACCCAAGCGCGGGCCGCATCCAATTTAATCGAGAATCTCGGCGCAGGCACTCCGCCAAAATGGCTCCGCACGCGCTCTGGATGATCGGCCAGCGGCTCGCCTTGCATGCCCCAATAATCAACGAAGCTGACAACTTCCAAATCCGCCGTTACCCACCAACTAAAGGTTTGCCATGGCTCACCGGCTGGATTGGGCGCGACCAGGCCTGTGCCATTGAGCGGGCTATACGGCCCAAGCAATGAACGCGAGACCATGCCGTACAGACCCGTCGGCCCCTTTGGTCCATTGGGTTCAAACACAGATGTCTGCGTCGACCAGAACACATAATAGAGGCCATCACGGCATATGACATGCGGGCGCTCTTGCTCATTATTCACACCGTCTGCGGAAATCAGCGGCGGCAGCAAAGTCCATTGTGAGTTGTCGCTATCATCGGCCCGCGCGATGCCGATCACACCATTATGCGTGCTTTGCGTATCCTTCAGCGAGCCGGTGAACAGCATGTAATCCCGCCCATCCGCCGGATCGCGAAAATGCGCTGGATCGCGAAATCCGATAATCTCTCCAGGCGCGCCAAGCTGCTGATTGGCCAGATCATAGACCTCATCATCGGAGTGCAGAAACTCCTCTGGCTCAGACCATCCTTCAACGGCTAGCGTGTCACCCTTCCAGCCTGCCGTGCCGGTCGTTTTAAAAAGACGCTGCTCAAAGGTAGGGGCCTCTTCGCCGCGGCGGCCCGCGGGTGTCCAAAACAAAGTGAATGCGCGCGTTTCTGGATCATACAAAGCCGAGCCAGCCCATTCGCGGCTACCGGGGCAAAATCCATCGGGCAGCAAATTGCCGCAATCGCGCCATTCATCGCCGCGCTGCAAAACCAAGCGAATGCGCGCCTGCGCATGGCGATCAATCGGATCAGGAAACGCTGGCGCCGATAGAATCATCCATGCTGTCCAGCCATCAAACAGCGCCGTACTGCCGTCGATCAATTGCGCGGGCCACAAATCCCACAGGTCTAAGCCATCAATGCTTGGCAGACCGTCTAGCGAAGTGACAGGCGGGATCGCAGGCGCATTCTGGCGCGCAATTGCCGCCACATGCGCCCCGCCCCAACGGGTTCCTGCCACTACTGATTCTGCGATGGTCACCGCGTGCCTCTCCAATACGCTTTTTTGCTCTAATAGATAAACCGAAACAAATTACAACAATCGATTGCATAAACTCTGCAAACAAGTGTTTTTTGATCGAGCCTGGATCAATCTCTCCCTCGGCGAATTGATATTGCAATCGTTTGCAATTCTGCCTAGAAGGCGAAAAAATGCAGGAGAGAATAATGTCGGCAAACAGTGTGGCTGAAACCATGGCCAAATTGGGCACTAAGCCCAAGCTTTCCCTGCTGCGCATCATCGAAATGAACATTGGCTTCTTTGGCCTCCAGTTCAGTTTCGGCCTGCAACAAGCCAATATGGGGCCGATCTACGGCTTCCTGGGTGCCGATCAAGCCACCATGCCTTTGCTGTGGCTTGCTGGACCGATGACCGGCCTGCTGATCCAGCCCATCGTTGGCGCGATGAGCGACCGAACAAATTCGCGCTATGGCCGGCGCACGCCCTATTTCCTGATCGGGGCGATCATTTGCTCGCTCAGCCTGCTGGCGATGCCTTACAGCTCGACTTTATGGATGGCGGCCTCGCTGCTGTGGATTTTGGATGCAGGCAATAACATCACAATGGAGCCCTACCGCGCTTATGTGGCGGACCGGCTGCGCACAGATCAACGATCGGTCGGCTTCTTAACGCAAAGCGCCTTTACCGGCCTTGCGCAGACATTGTCCTATCTCGCCCCTTCCCTCCTCACCTATTATGTCGCCTCCGATGTCTTGGACGCCAATGGCATTCCGGTGGTTGTGAAAGTGGCGTTTATCATCGGCGCAATCCTCTCAATCTCCACCATATTGTGGTCGATCATCAGAGTGCCTGAGCTGCCATTGACCGAGGAAGAAAAGGGCCATTTAGACGCCAATCCTCTGTCCGCCTCCAGCGCGCTGAAAGACATTTGGACCGCGATCAAAGAAATGCCAAAACCGATGCGCCAACTGGCGCTGGCGATGCTGTGCCAATGGTACGGCATGTTCGTCTATTGGCAATTCATCGCCTTTGCCTTGTCGCGCAGCCTCTTTGACACAGATGATGCATCCTCAGCGGGTTTCCGCGAGGCAGCACTCGTTTCGCAGCAAATCGGCGCCTTCTACAATTTCATCGCCTTTGTCAGCGCCCTGCTGCTGATCCCAGTCGTGCGCAAATTTGGCGCACGGTCCGCCCATGCCGTGTGCTTGACCGCTTCGGGTATCGCCATGCTGCTGATCCCGGGCGTGGATGAGAAATCTGTTCTATTTGCGCTAATGTTCGGCATTGGTCTTGGCTGGGCAGGGATGATGGGCAACACCTATGTCATGCTCGCCGATTCCATCCCGCCAGAGCGCAACGGCATCTATATGGGCATATTCAACATGTTCATCGTGATCCCCATGCTGATCGAATCCCTGACAATGCCGCTGATCTATGAACCACTACTAGGCGGTGATCCGCGCAATGCGATTATGCTGGGCGGTGTGTTGATGGTGCTGGGCGCACTGGCGACGCTGATGGTGGATGCCGGACGACCGTCTAAAGCGCTATCGTGACACACGACTCTAAAATCGCACATAAACTAGCAAATCTCCTATGTCTGCAATTGGGTCGTCGACGGAATAGCATTTCTTCAGAACGCGGAAATTTTGGGCGCAATGGCATCTATCGACCCATAGGCTAACAATCTTGGAACGAGTACGAAAACCAAATTTTGTGCTCACTCATATCTTTCTTCGTTCACGAATATCAGCCCGGCGAATCCAATTAGGAATAGCATTCCAATTGAAGCCATTCCCACTCGCTGATTACCTGTCGCATTTGTGCCCAGTTCGACGAGCAACGGGCCCATCCAAACAGTTATGGTTCCAGCAATAGCGAAGAGACCAAAAAATTCCCCGCTCCGCCCCTTAGGCGCCAGAGTGACAAGCATCGCCCGACTAGAAGAAATACTCGCAGTCGCCGCAATCGCGATCAGCGCGATCAAGGCAAGATAGGCAATGTCAGAAGCTGTTTGAAAAATCAGACCGTCCCATACGGTGAAATTGTCATATAGGCCAAACAGCATGGTTTGTGTGGTCAAGGAAAGCTGGAGCGCAAAAGCGGTTGCCATCACGAAAATTTCGATCATCAAGGCGCGTTTGACTCCAATTTGAGTGTCGAGCCAGCCCCCGAAAATTCCGCCCGCAAAAGCGAACACCGATCCGACAATCGCATAGCATGTGATCTCTAGAAACCCCCATTCTAGGAAAAGTGAAACGTACACCGCGCCCAGTGCCAGCAGGGCGGCTACGCCATCCGCATAAAACATCCGCGCAAGCAGAAATTTCATCAATTCTTTGTGATCAGAGGCCTTTCGCAATGTCGCCAACACTGTGGGCATGCTGCTCTTAATCGCTGTAATCCAGCTGGCGCCTCTGGTGCCGGGATCTTTGCCATAGAGAAAGAACGGAACCGAAAATACTGCTAGCCAGACAGCACAAATTGGCCCCACTATGCGCATATGCTCAAAGCGATCGAGGTCGATCCCGAACTGCGGTTCTTGGAACGGCCACTGGATCATCGCTGGCAATACAAAGAGGCAGACCAGTGCGGCGAAGATGAGAACAGCTGCCAGATTGCCTAATCCCAGCGCCAGTCCTGAAATCATTGATAATCTGTCAGCCCGCCCAGCCGCCGTTAGCATGGAATTATGCGTAACTTCTGAGAAGGTGAAGCTTACATAAGCCACCACCAGTATCAACATGATGACTCGCGTCGGCAAACCCTCTTCGCCAGGAACTGCATACCACAGCAGCCATGACAAAACCGCGATTGTACCAAGCATGAGGGCTAGGATTGGCTTGCGTCGGCCACCGCGATCCAGTGCCGCGCCAAGAATGGGTGCCGATAGGGCAGCGGCAAAACCCGCCCATTTGGTGACCGAAGCAATCGCAGCCTGACCTTGTGCATTTGCGGCTTGTTTGGCTGCTTCCGGGCTGAGATTGTCCAGCTTGCCGCTCGCCAGCAAATCGGCACCAATGATATCGCGCGCAAAATAGGGCGCAAAGACGAAGATAACGATCAAAATGTAGTAGGGGTTACGGGCCCATTCAAAGATTGCCCAAGCGAATCCGGTTTTGCCCAGCGCCCCGCCAATTCCTTCGTCATTGCGCAACGCTGTATCGGTCAAATCGAATGCCCCCGGCTAAGATGCTACCATGTTTACGATGATCGCCAAACCGGGGGCAAGTCAAAGCTATGCTCAGCTTACTCCGTCTTCTACAATGTCGCTATTGAGTTCATCGGGATCGAGCAGCAGTTTGAGTTCATTCTCTGCGGTTATGAGATCTATTTCGCGCTGAATGGCATTCTTCCGTCCGTCGCGAAAGGTTTCACTAGCGGCAAAAGCGCCGGCCAATCCTGCGGCAATGCTGGTCCCTGATCCATGTGCTTTGGTGCCCATCGCAAGCAATCCCCCTTTGTCGGAAAATTCTGCGCTCGTTGCCTTGCTTTCAAACGCTCCACTACCCAGCGGTAGAGAAAAATAACCTGACAATTGCGGCACTGAAATCGAACCCTTCTTCATCAAAGCGAGCGTACCGGCCTTTTTTTCGTTTAGCAGTTTCATACAAGCTACATTCCGCTCAGCGGCCGCCCCACTGATCTCTGCCTTAACTTCGTTGACTTCAAATTGGACTGGTACGGGCCGGAAATAAATGAACTTATTCATGAGGGTTTTGGGTTTTAACGAACCGCTGGCGGTGTACTTTTTAAGCCACCGATTCCGGCTGCCGCTTTCCACAGGAGTGGATGCATCAAAGGCCGGTTTTGAAACTGATGCCTTTACGCAAAAGCCGTGTTTTGCGACATTAGTCTCGATTCTGTCCGCGTTGTGGAACCATTTACCGTATTCGATCGGCCGCACAAAATATGCTTGTTCAAACGGCTTATCGCTGCGGGAAAAGTGATCAAGGATTGTCGCTCTAGTGACCGAGAATTTGGCGCTCGTCGACAATGTCAGCTTCTTTTCAAGTCGGGCATGTTCTTTCTTTTGGCTTTCATAAAGTGTGAGAGCTTTTGGGCTTAAGCTATCTCCTTGTACCAAGAGACTTTCTGCAGTGAGGATGTCAATTTTCAGTTTTGCGAGCCGCCTAGCCTGTTTTTGAACTTCCTCCTTGCATACCGGGGCAAGGGGGTCCTCTACGGTTCCATTGAGGAGAGCGGCTCCGCCTCTACTTTTCATCCCTGACCCACTAAAAGTCAGCAAGCCCGCCGCTGTTTTTAGAAGGGAAGTTGCGATTGCACCGCCTTTCCCCTCACCTTCTGCGTTAATTGTTTTCAGCATCCCGTTGGGATGAAAGGTCAGGGCGATGCTCCGACTACCCAAGAACGAACTGCGCGGATTCAGCCGAACCAATTCGCCTTTTGCACTGGAGCCGCTGATAAGCACACTATGCTCAATCCTGGCATCGCTGCCTTCAAATGATAGCATTTCCGGTTCATCCGCCTCGCCGGCAATTCCTGCAGGCCTAGGAAATGAGAAGGGTTGCGAGGGACAAAATATCAGCTTTGCTTGCATTCCTGCCGCTGCGCTACCCTTGGGCAGATGATAGGCTAATTCTTGTGCCTTTATTGGCATACTTGCCAAGAATGTTCCGCAGGCCAAAGCTAATGATAGTTTTTGCGTGTAAGTCATTCTGAATTCCCACCAATTGCGATTGATCAAATTGCTATTTCACGGCTGCGACCTCAGGCAGCGGTATCCATTCTCCATTCTTTGCTTTGTGGCGGCCAAAATCCATTAGGCAGGCCATAAACTTCCGATCAAACATTGTTCCGTCGTCTAACTTTGTGCATCCCGATCCTGTCAGCTCGGCATCAGGCCGCTGAAATGGCTTACCAAAACCGTCCGCTGAAATTAGATTGATCCCACCGTTTGGCCGCTCCAGGCGCAGCGTGGCAATTGATTGGACCTCAATTTCGTTCACAATCGTGGAATACGCTTTCAGGGCGGCAGAGAGTGCGTCGAGACTACCATCAACCGCAAGATCATGACCCTTGAGAGGAACTGTCGGCCCATTGCGAATGACATAAACAGAAGATTCATCCGGGACCGCACCTAAGCCCTTCTGAACCTTATTTCGCTTGGCAGCCAAATCATTCACCAACCTCACATCAAACAGCGATTTACGCACACCTCCATCAAAATACGTTTGGCCTTCGACCTTAATTTGCTGGAAAAAGGTTGGCATTGCAGCAGAAGACAGCGCCGCCGCGGTTAAGCACTGCTGCGCGTCGCCAAGAGTTTCGGATTCTTTCGCAATCCAATTTGTGTTCACATACTGAAATTGCCCGGTTGAACCATCGACGAATCCGATCAACGCAATACGTTCGCTTTTCTTCAAACGCTCAATCAATGGGCAACCATCTTCGGGATTGCCGTTGTTGCAGAGCGCTTCCTCGATACGTGTCTTCAAGGGTCCCAAGCCCGCGACAGATCCCGTAAGAGCAGCAAAAGGCACAGCGTCTCTGTCAACAATATCAGCTTCGTCAACGATCGTATAATTGTCTACTAACCCCTTATAATCGCCCGCGGCAACGAACAAAGCCTGGAGACCTCCGGTGCTAACCCCTGTAACAATCGAGAGATTGTCAAACGGCGGTTTCGGCTGCTGTTCATATGCTGAACAATGGTCGGCGCTAGGGCAAGCAAGTTGGTCGATCACCCCGGTTCCGAATGCCCCCCACTGGCCTCCACCTGACAGCAGCAGTGCGGATCCGAGATAAAAGCTCCCTTTGTCCCTGTTACCGTCTGCAGGGAATCCGTTCCCATCGAAGATGTTTGCAGGCTCGTTTCTTGTCGATTTTTCCACCCCCCCGCCACTTTGGATTGTTTGCACCAATTCAGAGGGGGGCAAAGTTTGAACGAAATTTTCTTTCCAGCCTTTGCAGGATAGCTCCATTGGCCCTCGCGTCGCGCAGCCGGAGATCAGCAGCGCCAAAGCCGTGATTGCAATACTCTTCATCAATTTACCCCCTTTGTCTGTTTGCTAGAACATGGAATTGCGCCAACCGCGCGCCTTGCCCGCGCAGACCCAGTCTTTGGATGAAACGTCCGAACCAATCGCCTTAGACCTGTGACGCCCGGTGGCGAAGGCTGTCGACCATTTTTTGGTATAGCCAGCCGCGATTCCAGAGGCGCCACAATCTGGGCCATTGTTGTACCGCTGGTTGCAAAACCGCGCGTAAACCCGGTAGCTACAACGGTTGGTGATACTGACGATCAATCGGTCCGTGCTCGTTCTGCTTTTTGACCATTCGCTCGACGTGGACAAGCAAGTGTCACCATATTGAGTTTGGCCATCCCAACAGCCGTCGCTGTCTAGCGAACTGCTGTGGCTGGCGCTGACGATCGAAGCGCTGGCGAGGGTGATCGCTGCGATGATATTTTTTGAGTTCTTCATATCTTCTGTTCCAAATTTAGTGTGATTTGATCCCCCCAATCCCAGAGCAGGACCTCATTGAAATTCGCGGCCGCTATTTAAACCCAATTTGTCGAAGTTTCGTGAGCAACTCAGGCCCCCCATTCGGGTTGTTTAGCATCGCCTGAACTGCCAGTGGTGACAATCGCATACCTTCCACAATTGGAGTGCAGCGTAACGGATCATTGACGGCATCTTGGCGGTAGCATTGCCCTTGTGCAGCCCTATTGGCATCAGCTTGCGTTGCATGGCCAGTCGCAACGTGGCAGCGATCTTCTTTATAAGAATACTCTCCTGAGAACATGGCCTTTTTATCTTCCGCGTTTGCATAGCTCGCAAACTGAGAGAGGCAGGAAGCGACCTTCCAATTTGCGTTTGAATTGACCGTTTCGCAGGCTGTCAGAGTGACAGCTGATGAGATAATAAGTGCCGCTTTCGCGACATAGCTGACTGCAAATTTCTTCATGTTTTCGACCTTCTCGTCTGTACGATGGAACGCCTTATTGCCTTGCCATCATCCCAACTGCGTGATCGCAGCGTGAAAATTCTTGAACAAAATTCAGTATTTGCCCAAAGAAGTAAGTTGGGGGCACACTTTTGGGACACGAACGCTATCATCTTCGATTGATCGGGCCGTTTGGATTGGCCTCTGATAATGATCTACCCATCCACATAGGCAGCCGCAAAAGCCGCGCTTTAATTGCTATGCTGGCAACCGGTGATAATGGGAGGCGCTCGCGTGTCTGGTTACAAGACCGATTATGGGGCAATGCGGATTTGGAGAAGGGACAAGCGAGCCTCAGGCGTGAAATCTCCAACTTGCGACAAACGCTGACTGCGCAGGGTGCCGATATGATCCTGCGCGTCTCTTCCACCGAAGTTGAGCTTGACCTAAACTATTTGCAGGTGGATTTTCTAAGCACATTGGATGGCAAAGCAGACCGGAGTATTGCGCTTGGAGCAGAATTCCTTGAGGGGCTCGATATCCCTTATGAAGAGGGGTTTGAAGATTGGCTCAGACTGTGTCGGAGCAACTTAGACGAACTGCGTGAGAAAATTGCAGCGACTGCCTCCACTGCAACTTCACTTGAGACATCGACAAAGAACACGTCTGCCAGCTTCAAAACAAAGCTCGCCATACTGCCGTTCACGCATTGGACGACCGATCCCAATGGCTCCGCCCTCGCAAGCAGCTTGGTTGAAGAAACTTCACACGTCCTTAGTCGATATGCAACTTTGCTTGTTATTGATCCTGCCACTAGCCTATCGTTTGGCCGCAAGGATGAACAGATAGCTTTCATCAAGCGGTCCAATTTGCGTTACTTTATTGGCGGCAATATCAGGCAGGATGGCAATCGACTGAAAATCACTGTCAGCCTGACCGATTGTCAATCTGAGCTAAAGATATTCTCAAAAAAATTTGAAGGATCGCTCTCAAATTTCTTCGACCTGCCCGATGAAATTGCAGCTACGCTTGCTCCGGAAATTGATGGGAATATCGACCGTAATGAGAAACGAATTGCTGCCAAAAACCCGGTGCAAGAGCAGGGTGCTTATGAACTGTATTGGAAGGCTAATGCCGCGTTTCGCAACTGGTCTGCGGAATCAATCGGTGATGCAATTTCTTTGACCGCCGCGGTTCTAGAATTGGAACCAAACAACGCTTGGGCAAAATCTCTGGGCGGGTTTTGTCATGCCGTTTTGGCAACATATCAATGGTCTTCTGATCCTGCTTCGGCGCGGCTTATCGCGAAGGATGCTGCCCTCAAAGCGGTTGAGTGGGAACCAGGCGAGCCGATAGTTTTGGGATATGCGGCAGGGACATTGGCCCTGATCGGAGAAGATATCGAGAACGCCGATAGGCTCGTGAAACGAGCGCTAGAGATGGAGTTCCCAACCTCAGGGATTTTTTTCTGGAGCGGTTGGATAGACCTGATTCGGCGTGATTTCGGCGCGGCTCAGAAGAAGTTTGAAACCTGCCTTGAAATAAATCCAAATTCCGCTGTCCGCCCCTTTATGTTATCTGGAATGGCTCTTTCACGATTGATGCAATCGTCGTTTGAAGACGCAGAAGCCCATGCGCTTGAGGCATTACAATTGCTTCCCAAACAGCCAATTGTCCTGGCAACAGCAGGCGCTGCAAAACTGGCGACCGGCAAAAGTGAAGAGGCGACCTCGATCGCCCGCACATTTCTTTCAGTGGGCGGAATTGAAACGCTGTCACCGCTGCTCAAAGATGACCGCGAAAAACTGATAGTCACTGCGCTCGTGGAAAAGGTCAGCGAGGGCAAGCAGTTCGATATTGCCCAATTATTTGGACAGCCTGTCGCTTAGGATGCGTCGACTAGTCCAAGGTCCACGATTGCTTGATTCCAGAACAATTTGCGCATCGTTGGCTCTAGCAAAAATTCTCTAGTTTCCGTCCAACGCCCCAATCTCGACATCGTATCATTTGGAGATCCAAAGTCGCGGTGGACTTTGGTCTTATCCTTTCCACCCAATTTTGCCCAATGCATGCTATAGTCGATCTTATGTTTGTCGAGTGCTTCGCGCACCAAGCGGGATCCCTCGACGATCTCTTCTCCATATTGCGGCGGCAAACGAAAGGCCTTGTCGGAGATACCATCAATTTCAATCACCGCGCAATTGTCGAACCTCGTGAAGGCAAGCGTGCCCGCAGCATCATGCACAAACCGAACAGTAAACAAGAATGTTTGCCATTTCAGATGTTTCACAGCTTCACATATTGCGGGCAAAGCTGAAGCCAGTTGAGATTGGTCAATTGCAAAAGACGCATTCCACAGCATGCCTGGCAATCCCCCAGTGATTTCGTCGGGATGCAAGTCGGCCCACGCAACATTATTTCGAGGCGCGGTTTCCTGGTCCCATGCCATTAATACTCCTCGGTATTTTTCGAAAATTTTGACGGGATCTAAATCAGTTGCGTCATCTTCTGCGCGCCCGTTAGGGCCTGATCCTTGAATAGCCAACGCCAACGCATCGGGAATTGCCAAGTCGCCACTGTGTAATTCAGCGGTCGGGGCATCAGCATTCTTTAGGTAGACGTTGTGAATGGCAGGTGTTTTGTTCCATGCGAAAGGGTCAATTGTGAGTTCATAAAAGGCCATATTGCCTTTCAAATTCAAACCAGACCCAATCGCGGAAAAGTCACCGTCAGAAAGCAATTTCAACCATGTTTCATCGATCGATTTTTCAACGATACGAGAATTGAATCCAGTATTTTCCGACAGCTCGATCACCACACCATTGATGACACCCATTGCGCCCAAGTGGATCAATACATCCTCAAAAATCGCATCGTTCTGAATGAGGCCACCTGGTAGAGCACTCTCAACAAGGCTCCTTCTAAGGATAGGCTCGCCGGAACGTTCAATCCACACAGCATCTGACGGGTTAGGTCCGGTGACCAAATGGATAGCTCTGACCAAATTCTGCAATCCGCCATAACCGAGGCGGGATCCGTGGCTGGCCGTCCCAAAACCGCCGGCAATGGTTGGCCCGAGATGTGTCCCGGACGTTGGAATCGACTTTTCACGTCCATCTGCACGCGCCCATTCGACAATTTCTCGAAGGCGCGTCCCGCCACTAACGAAGGCCAAGTTTTCTGGTGCTATCAAGCAATCGGACGACAACTGATCCGGCATTGCGCCTGCTATACTTGCAAGGCCTGAGAGGTCGATCATCAAATCACGCGGCCCAACCAATTTGGAGAAACTCCAGCCTCGTCCAGACATCTCGATCGCTTCTGGTGGGGCGATCGGTCCAATTGTCGGCAAAATCCGCGGCCGCAATTTTTTGGTAATATAGGTCTGTAGGAGCTTAGCGGTTGACGCAAATACCGTAGGACCGTCTTGCCCTTGAAGGTCGGCACAATGCACATAACCAATTTCACGAACACGGCCATTTGGTTGCGGAAGGTTTTGCGCAGAATAACGACCTTCGCTTGTGAGGTGATAGTTGCACCAGGGCACTTGGAAATTTTCTGAAATGCTCGGCATATTGGCTCTCCTAGGTAAGCAAAAACATAACTAACGTGGCGTCGTCCGTTTTGCGTGAAAAAGTCTGATCATGCTTCCCCACCAAAAATCTAAACAATTCCTAAAACAGCGCGAACGGCGAATGCACACTATCGGCTCGTGATCTTTGGATTTTAAGTTTTGGGAGCCTTCAAGTTCAACCAAAAACCATGGGTCCTGACTCCCTCCATAAGCTATCCTGATCAGCATTTGAGGGGCCATCAAAGCTAGAACACCACATCGCGCCACAGCATCCCGAATATACAGCGACAAACGCGAGAAGCCCCACTGGTTCACAGTGAGGCAATTATTATGTGTTTTCGATGAGATGGTGGTTGCGGGGGTTGGATTTGAACCAACGACCTTCAGGTTATGAGCCTGACGAGCTACCGGACTGCTCCACCCCGCGGCACCTATGACGCCTCATGCAGAGACATCAAAAGGGCTGTCCTTAACGGAACAGCCCTTTGACTTATGAATGGGTTTTGAAAACCTGCAACCGCTAGCTTCAATGCCTGGCAGCGACCTACTCTTCCATGCCTTAAGACATAGTACCATCGGCGCTATCTGGTTTCACGGCCGAGTTCGAGATGGGATCGGGTGGGGCACAGACGCTATGACCACCAAGCAATGGAGCCAGCGGATGCGGGTTTTAAATCGATGCACCTTATTAAGGGTGTTACTTATGGGCGTATCTGGCTTGAGAATTCTTCTCGCCAACGCAGACTGCAAAAGCAGAACTGTCGTTGATGGTGGGATTCAACAAGCGCGAACAGAACTATTAGGACCGGTTAGCTACATGCATTACTGCACTTCCACACCCGGCCTATCAACGTAGTGGTCTACTACGGTTCGATGATACCTAATCTCAAGGGAGGCTTCCCGCTTAGATGCTTTCAGCGGTTATCCCGTCCATACATAGCTACCCAGCGGCACTCCTGGCGGAATGACTGGTACACCAGAGGTATGTTCACCCCGGTCCTCTCGTACTAGGGGCAACTCCTTTCAAGTATCGACGCCCACGGCAGATAGGGACCAAACTGTCTCGCGACGTTCTGAACCCAGCTCACGTACCACTTTAATTGGCGAACAGCCAAACCCTTGGGACCTGCTCCAGCCCCAGGATGTGATGAGCCGACATCGAGGTGCCA
>NZ_JBDXIY010000004.1:0-44925 GCF_039988855.1 Erythrobacter sp. | reverse complement strand
AGGCCCGCCGCGCCTCCGCCGATTATCACTATATTGCGGTCGAATGTCTTCGGTTTGTCGAAACCCTTGTAGACTTTGCGCCGCTGGATGAAAGCGACCACAGCCTTGGCAATCCACGGGACGATGGCGAGCAGGACGAAGCTGCCGATAAGGGCAGGCGACAACAGTCCAGCAGTGCTTTCAATCTGCGCTAACCGTGTGCCCGCATTCACAAACACAATCGTACCCAGCAGCATACCAATCTGGCTCACCCAAACATAAGTCCATGTTTTGATCCGCGTCAGGCCCATCACCAGATTGATGACGAAGAAAGGGACCGCCGGGATCATGCGCAAGGTGAAGAGGTAGAATGCCCCGTCACGCTCCAGCCCGTCATTGATCGTCTTCAACCGGTCGCCAAATTTTGCCTCAATCGTATCGCGCAGAACATAGCGCGAGGAAAGGAACGCGAGCGAGGCCCCAATTGTCGAGGCGAATGACACCAAAACTGTGCCTAAAACGAGCCCAAAAAGCGCGCCAGCCGCCAATGTCAAAATACCAGCGCCCGGAATAGATGCGGCGGTCGCAGCCACATAGATCACGAAGAAGACAGCGAGCACCAACCATTGGTTTTCGGCGTAAAAGCCTCGAACATCCTCAACAGTGTCCTTGATTCCAGCAATCGTGAGATATTGCCCCAGATCAAACATAAAATAGGCTGCAACCAGCGCAGCGAGCGCCAGAATGATCAAAATCTTTTTCACGAAAACCCCTCTTGGGCACTCAAATGTGCGTCGTCACAACCGTATGCGCCAGCCGCCCTTGCACGATTACAATGCGGAAGCCTCAGCGATAAAGAGATGAGTATTTCCAAAAGCAGCGATTGTCGATGTTATGTTTCGGCTTTCCTGCTCAGAGCCTCTGGGTCGAGGCCGCATTGAGAATGTTGCCGCAACACAACAACGCGGCCATTCACTCTACTCCCAGAGCTGATTTACAGACAGAAGCCGTGGTCACAGATCAGCGGTTCAAAGGTCAGAGGTTGTATCAATATCCTTGAGCCATTCTTCGGGGCAATGCGCCACTCTACCGGCGCCAAGAAGGCCGCGAGCGCCAGTGTCGGCGCTGGCATTAGCAAGCGCCTCAAAATACGCCTTGCCAAAAATCGCAGGCGGCATCCGAACCTCACCAATCGCAGATACAGCGATTGCCTCAGGCCCGTCATATCCGCGTATCAAAGCTTCGAAATGGCTGCCTTGGACCAGCGGCATATCAGCCAGTGCAATCAACAAGCCATCGAGTGAGGCCTCCATCGCGGCGCGCGCGGCGAGTGCAAGGGAGGTGCCCATCCCAAGAGCCGCATCCGGATTGATGAGGGGCAAAAACCCGTGTTGACGCCATGTGCCTTCGCACGGATGGCCCGGTGCAGCAGCAATCACCCAGGCATTTTCGAACGCCTCGACCGGGATAGCGCGCGCGGCATGTTCAGCCAGCATTCGGCCCTTGTAAGGAGCGCAAAGCTTGTCCGCCTCGCCAAACCGTCTGGACGAGCCGGCCGCAAGCAATGCGGCGCCTAAACGCGGGCGTCCCATACCGTCTCTTCATAGGTTCGAACCACCTCAGCCAATGCCGATAGTGCAAGCGTTTGCGGATCACGCGATGAATGGAACAGACCAATGGGCGCATGAATGCGGTCAAGCTGTGATTGCGCAACCCCAAGGGCAAGCAATGCCTCGCAGCGAAATTCATGCGCGCGCCTGCCGCCCATCGCGCCCAAATAAAAATGCGGCATTTGGAGCGCCGCCGCCATCAAGTCTATTTCCCAATCGTGATCGTGAAAAAGGAAAACCGTGGCTGTCCAAGCATCGCTTTGGAGAAGTTCTGTTTGATTGGTTTGCTTAAGGTGGTGCACCGCGATCTTGTTCCCCGCGCCCCTGTTCACCGTGATCCTGTTCACCGTGATCCTCTTCACCGCGCATTGCTCGACCAATTGTTTGTCAGGTGTCAGAACGCGCAATGTGCAGCCATACGCGCTCGCTAAATCCGCAAGCGCCATCACCCCTGCGCCGTGGCCTATAATTTGCATGTGAGGCGCGGGATAGTGCCCAAAGACGGCTTCGCCTGATACTGCATCAAAGGAGGCTTTGCGCCATTCGGCGACATGGGCCGCCCCGCCTATACCGGTTGCGATTGAGAACGGCGCGCGCGCCACGATTGAAGCAAGGCAGGCGCCTGTAAAGCCTGCATCCTCAATCACATGAAACGACACATCAAGCCCGCCCCCGCACGGCAGTTTTATATCGAGATAAGGCGAACCAGCGCCAAAGCGCACCGTCCGCGCCTGCCCTTTTGCAAGCACATCCAGCGCCTCTGACACCACCGCGTTTTCAATACAACCTCCTGACAAGGACCCCGCAAACTGGCCATCCTCGGCAACGCCCATAATGGTGCCGGGACCGCGCATGGAGGAACCCTCAACCCCGCAAACGGTGACAAGAACCGTGCGAAGGCCGCTCTTTTGCGCGCTGTCTAAAAATTGAAGAGTTTGGGCAAGGTCCACCGATTAGCGCTCTTCGGGCCGCCGCCTATTCGCCTTGCGCGGCAAGATAGGCGATCACCGCTTTGCGGCGCTCATCATCTCGCAGGGCGCCTACGACCATCTCGCTTCCCGGGATGTAACCCTGCGGATCAGCGATGAAGCCATCGAGGCTTGCTTCATCCCATGTGATATCAGATGCAGCGAGAGCGTCAGAATAGGAATATCCCTCATGGCTTCCGGCCTTGCGGCCCATCACGCCGTATAGGTTGGGCCCTGCTGAAGAACGCCCATCGGCATCGAGCGAATGGCATCCTTTGCAGGTCTGAAATACGTCTTCGCCAAGGCTGACGAGATCTTGAGAACCGCCGGTAGAAGGCCCCGCTGCATCAGCTGCACCGCGTTCGCGCACGATGATTTGTTCCGCCACTTTAGGCGGCTCAGCGGAAGTTCCGCAAGCCGCGGTCATCATGGTAAGCAAGCAAACGGCAAGCCCACTCCGGCTAAGCAAAGCCTGATTATGCATCCTAACAATCCCTCTCAAAATCCCTGATATCGCGCCTGTAACCTATGCGAACTGTTTTGCGACTGGCAAAGTTCGAATCCGCTTGCCGGAGGCTGCAAAAATCGCATTGGTGAAGGCAGGCGCTACGGGCGGCAGACCCGGCTCCCCTGCCCCGCCAATTGGCACATCGCCTGAATTGATGATCGCAACCTCGATATGAGGCACCTCATCCATACGCAGCATCTTATAATCGTGAAAATTGCTTTGAACGATTGCGCCGTCTTCAAGCTCTAACTCGCCATACATCGCCGCGGTGAGGCCAAAGATGATGCCGCCCTCGATCTGGTTTTTAAAGCCATTGGGGTTCATCACATAGCCCGCATCGCAAACCGCCCAGACATTCACGAGCTTGGGTTTGCCCGACGACATATCAATTTCGACCACCTCGGCGGCGATGGTGCCAAAAGCCTCGACAATGGCGACGCCTTTGGCATGCCCTTCGGCGCGTGTGCCCCGCCAATCGCTCATCTCGGCGACCTTTTCGAGCACTGCGACATGGCGCGCTGAACCTTTGAGCATAGCGAGGCGGAAATCGAGCGGGTCTGCACCCGCAGCGTGCGCCGCCTCGTCGATGAAGCTTTCGATGAAGAAACCTTGCTGTGAATGGTCAACCGAACGCCATGCTTGGAACGGGAGATGCAAGTCAGCGGGTGCGTGACGCACGCTGGTGTTGGCGATATTGTAGATCGCCGGGACGCAGGCCTGAGCGGGATCATGCCGCTGGGTGAACACATGATCGAACGCGTCAAGCTTCCCATCTTCATCAAGGCCCGCTCGCATCCGCGCCATATCTGCGCAGCGATAGAGCGCTTTTTGCGTGTCTTCCTCACGGCTCCAAATCACCTTCACCGGGTAGCCTGTTGCCCGCGCGACCCGCGCCGCCATGGACACCTCATCCACGCCAAGGCGGCGGCCAAAAGCCCCGCCCAAATAGGTTTGGTGCATGGTCACGTCTTCGGCGGAGATGTTCAGAGCTTCGGCGACCCCGCTGCGCGCCATTAGAGGCACCTGCGTACTTGCCCAGACATCGCATTTGCCATCTGCCACATGGGCGGTGCAGTTAAGCGGTTCCATCGGCGAGTGCGCGAGATAGGGCGCTTTGTATTCAGCCTCGATGGTCTGGGAAGCATTGGAAAGCGCAGCTTTCGCATCGCCTTTGCCCGCCACCTCTTCGCCTCCGGCCTCACCCGCATCATCAAGGACAGCGGCAAAGGCGGCGTATTGATCGTCCATGGTTTTAATCGGGCTGGCGGATTGGCTCCATTCGATCTGAACCGTGTTCATCGCTTGCTGAGCCTGCCAATAGCTATCGGCAACAACCGCGACGAAGTTCTCCATATTGAGGATCTGCAAGACCCCTTTCATAGTTTTGGCGCGGCTCGCATCCATGCTGACCACTTTGGTACCAGGGACTGGCGGCCTCACGGTGGCGGCATAGGACAGCTCAAGGCCTTCTGGCACAGCGTCGATCCCGAATTCAGCGGTGCCGTTGATCTTGGCCGGAATATCGGTGCGCGCTTTGCTTTTGCCCATTAAGCGAAATTGATCAGGTGTCTTAAGCGTCGGTGTATGGTCCATTGGCTGCTCAGCAGCTGCGGTCGCGAGCTCTGAGTATTTCGCAGAATTGCCTGATGCTTTGTGGAACAGAACGCTGTCTTTGGTGGTGATTTCGGCGGTTGGAACCCCCCATTTTTCCGCCGCTGCTCCGACCAGCATTTTGCGCGCTGCTGCGCCGGCAACACGCATGGAGTTTTGTCCCGTGGTGCGGATCGAGGATGATCCGCCTGTGATTAAGACTTCCGCCATCCGCGAGACTTGGGTAAAAAGGCCGTTCCAAGTCGGCTCAATCCAATCGGCCGCGTTCAAAGTGAACGGGGCCAAGAACAGCCGCGTTGCATCGGTGACGACGTATGAGCCGTCAGCAGGTGCCTGCATCACGCGGACATTGGCCCAGTCTGCATCCAGCTCATCAGCCAGCATTTGTGCAAGAACTGAATGCGCGCCCTGCCCCATTTCGCAATGGGGGACGATCGCCGTGACCACATTGTTGAGATCAATTTTAACCCAGCTATTGACCAGCTGCTCGCCGTCACCACCAGCGACTTTGGATGAAAGCGAGCCAACAGGATTGCCAGGACGAACGCCAATACCGATGAGCAAGCCGCCACCTGCAAGAACACCGGCCCCGATAAATCCGCGGCGGCTCCATTTGGCGAGCTTTGAGCGTTCTTTTTTCGCGTTCTCTGTTTTTTCAGGAGTTAAATCGTTCATGACTTATGCCTCCTCTTCTTGGCGCGGTTCAACTTGGCCACTGGCGACCTTAATCGCGCGGCGAATGCGGGTGTAGGTACCGCAGCGGCAGATATTGCCCTTCATCGCGGCATCAATGTCGTCGTCTGACGGCGCGGGATTGTCGCGAAGAAGCGCGGTTGCGCTCATAATCTGACCCGATTGACAGTACCCGCATTGCGGCACTTGCTCGCTGATCCAAGCGGCTTGGATAGCGCTCATCATGCCATCGACACCATCTGTTTTGGCGCCAATGCCTTCGATGGTGGTAACCTCGCGTCCCTCGGCCATGCTAATGGGCGTTGAGCAAGAGCGAACGGGTCGCCCATCCAAATGCATAGTGCACGCCCCGCATTGCGCGATCCCGCAGCCAAATTTGGTGCCCACCAGTCCCGCCTTTTCGCGCACCGCCCAAAGAAGCGGCATCTCTGGTTCTGCATCAATATTGACGGGCTCACCATTGAGGATGAAATTGGCCAAGGGGTTTCTCTCTTTCTCAGTTGCGATGTGCAATCTATCGCGCATAGACTGAAACGCAAAGCACGAATAGTGGCACACCAATCGGAGACCCCATGACTGAAATTTCATTCGATGATTTTATGAAGGTCGATATTCGCACCGGACAAGTGGTGCGCGCGGAACCCTTTCCCGAAGCACGCAAACCAGCGATCAAGCTTTGGGTCGATTTTGGCGGCGATCTTGGCGTCAAGAAAAGCTCAGCCCAAATCACAGTGCACTACACGCCAGAAAGCCTAGTGGGGCGAACGGTGATGGCAGTGGTCAACTTTCCATCAAGGCAGATCGGCCCGTTTATGAGCGAGATTTTGGTGCTGGGCTTTGAAGATAGCGAAGGCGCAATTGTCCTGGCCTCGCCCGATAAAGACGTGCCCAAAGGCGCGCGTTTGATGTGAGGGTTTAGAGGTGGCCCTCTAGCGCCTCTTTCAATGGGCCCAGCCAAGGTTCAAACGGTTTCCAAGCGTCCTGTCCCTTGCGGTTGATCGGTTGGCGCACTTGTTCCGACGACGCGGTCCGCACCGCGCGATCGGTTTTGTGGAAGGCAAGGCATTGCTCTTCGAAAGAGACCTCTAAAAAGTCGAGCATCCGGCGGGTCTGCCCCTCAAGATCGTCGAGCACATCCTCGTGCTGAACCCGCAGGACTTTACCCGGCAGCACCGCGTCCCAATGGTCCATCAGATCGACGTAATCGGCGTAATACTGACCCACTTCATGCAGACCGTAGGTGAACTCTTGGCCCTCGGCGAAAAGCTGTTTGAAGCCAGAGAAACAGCAATCCAAAGGCGCGCGTCTTGCATCAATGATTTTGGCATTGGGAAGGATCAAATGGATCAGCCCGATATGCCGGAAATTATTCGGCATTTTGTCAATAAACAGCGGCGCGCCTTGGCGGTGGATGCGAGTGTTCTCAATGAAATCCGTCCCGAATTTCTCAAGCTGCTCTGCGGCCAGATCATGCAGCACTTGCGGATACAATGACTGCCCCGCTTTGCGCCCGCGAAGCCGGTGGGCAAGTGCCAGAATATTGGGAAGCTCAAGCGTCCCGTCGATCTGACTGTGGCTGGCAAGAATTTGCTCAAGCAAGGTGGAACCTGCACGCGGCAGGCCAAGAATAAAGATCGGGTCGCGCGCATCGTGGCCGCTGCCCTTATGCTTGGCGAAGAGTTCGGCCGTGCAATGTTCTTTCTGGCGGGCAAGTTCGCCGCTCATCGTCTCAGCTTTATAGCGGGTCTGCGCGCGTTTCAGGCTGTTGCCTGCATCGTAATGCTGGAACGCGGCCTCGTAATCGCCCTCGTCTTCACACGCCTTTGCAAGCGCAAAGTGGAGGTGCACACGGTCCATAAACGCCAAATCGCTGCGCTCTAACTGAGCGCGCATCGCTGCAATTTCGCTTTGCTCAAAACGATAGGTTTTAAGGTTCGCGAGCGCATAATAGCCATCGCCGTGATCAGCTTTTGCCGCAATGGCTGAACGATAACTTTCTTCCGCCTCGCGGCGGTCGCCCTTAGTCTTTAACGCATGGCCTCTGCTGGTGAGGCTGGCGGGATCATTGGGCAGCTTTGCAAGCACTTGATCGAACAGCTCAAGGCCGCCCTCGTAATCACCCATTTGAATGCGTTCGATCGCAAGGCGCGATTGGAACACCGGGCTTTCCGGATCGCGTTTGATGAGCAGCTCGGCCTGCTCCAACGCTTCGGCGGACTTCTGCCGCCGGCGCAGTGCATCGATATAATCGAGGCGCAATTGCACATCGTCAGGTGAAAACTCGACCGCGCTCTCCAGCAGGAATTCCGCATCATCCAGAACGCCCAGCTCAATCCCGATTTTGGCAAGCAAACGCATACCCTCGATGTGGGCTGCATCGCGGGTGGGATGGGTCCGCAGATAATGGCGGCATATCTCTTCGGCCCGGGCAATGCGCCCTTCGGCCAAATGGTTGGTGACCGCCACAAGCTCACGCGGCAAACGCGCGATCCGCTCTTGTTGAACTTTGGCAGCATTGCTCTCAGCCACACGGCCAGCTTCCGCTTCGAGCCGCGACAATTCGCGCCAACTGGCCTCAAGCGCCGGGTTAAACCTTGTGGCCCGTGTGAACGCGGCCAAGGCGCCTCGATTGTCGTCGCGGGCCAAGGACAGGTGCCCTTGCTCCTGCCACGCACGGCCATATTCGGGCATGGCGGAATGAAGCGCGTTTAGGTGCGAGGCAGCCTCGTCAAATCGCTTTAAATACCGGCATGCCACCGCCGCCATATACAGCGCCTCGCCATCCGATGGGTTTTCGGAAAGAAGCGCCTTAGCACCGGCCAACCCTGCTTCAAACTCTCCAGCCTGAAGGGATTTTTGCGCGGATTGGAGTTGCTCTGTGCGGCTCATATACCTGCCTTAGACAGCAAAACGGCGGGAGTGAACACTGTCACTCCCGCCGTTTTTGATTAGACGCGTTCGATTAATAGTCGAACGAAACGCGCATACCCACCGTCAAAGGACGGTTCGTGATGATGCGCTCACGGTCATTGCCGAAGGTACCGGAGACTTCCGCGCGCTCATCGGAGAGGTTTTCGCCGAAGATTTCAAACTTCCACTGTTCCGCTTTCACGCCCAACGACAAATCGAAGGTGGTGTAGCTGTCCAATTGGATGTTGTTGATCGCGATAATGTCGGTTTGCTTCGATGCCGAGTATGTCGCCTGCGGCTGAATAAACGCCTCAAGACTATCCGACACATCCCACTCATACCGTGCACGGATGTTGCCCTGGAAGCTTGGCGCATAGGCAAGGTCGCTTCCCAAGACCACATCATTGGTCGGAATAAGGATTTCCGTGACCTCTGTATCGAGGATCGAGAACGCACCTGCAAAGGTCAGACCCGGCGTCGAATACGGCGCAACGGTAAAGTCCGATTCAATCCCGTAAATCTCTGCATCCGCAGCGTTTGACGAGAAGAACAGGTTGGTGATGGAAGGATCGAAAATCTGCGTTTGCAGGTTTTGAATGTCCACGAAGAAGGCCGAACCGTTCCAACGGAATTGACCGTCGAGAAGGTCGAGTTTCCAGCCAAGTTCGTAGTTTTGAACCTCATCGGTCTCGAGCTCGAACGGGACCACAAATCCGCCAGCACCCACTGCGCCGCCGGGACGGTTGAGGAAGCCGGGACGGAAACCTTCGGAATATGTTGCATAGAACAGCATATCAGGCGTCGGTGTCAAAGTGACCGTACCTTTGAAGATCACGCCGCTGGTTTCAGCAACGTCCGGTGCACGCACCGCGTTAAAGACCTGCGTTGCCTGCGCTTCGGAAAGGCCGGCTGCCTGAATGTCTTCGAGGCTGTCATTCAAATCGAAGGTTTGACGCAAAGACGCGTCACACGAACCGATGAAGGTGAATTGGCCGTCACCGTCGTAAAGGTCGCTGATGTTGGTGCCGAACGCGTTCGCATCGGTTGCCGCACCAGAGTTACAGAACGATCCGTTGGCTGACCCTTCAAAGTCCACCTCAACATCGTAGTAGCGCGCGCCGAATGTCACGGCGAGCAAGTCAGGGATGACATCAAAGTTGGCTTCACCAAAGATACCGAACTGTTCATCGGTACGGCGAATGTCGTTGCGGAAAATCGTCGATGCCGGGAACGGCCCCGGATCAGAGAAGAAGCCAGTTGTTTGCGGGAAGTTTTCTGCAAACGGACCAAATGGGTTGGCCAGAACATTACCCGGATAGGCAAAGTCCACGCGCTCTTCGAGGCTGAGGTCGGAATAGAACGCGCCGCCCTGGAAGCTTACGCGCCAATCATCTGGCGTCGAGAAACGCAGTTCCTGGGTGAACACTTCGGTGTTGGACAAAGAGTTCACAAACAGGTTTGGCGCCTGACACGTACCGCTTGGTGCATTGCCTGCACCGGGATAGGTCACCGAGCCATCACAGATGTAATAGGGCAGATATTGCCCAGCAAACAGATAGTCGGTGTAATCAGCGCGCTGATCGCTTTCACGGTCGGTGTACGCGCCGGTGTAGATCACATCGAGCCAGCCAATGCGGCCTTCCACGGTCCAGCTGGTGTTGGAGAAATCGTCTTCGAGACGGTCTTCTTCAAAACGCTCAATCTCGAGATCACCAAGTCCACCAAGCTCTGGATCGGCGAAAAACACGCCGTCTGATTCAAGGCTTTGGCGTTGGTGCGAGATGTTGACGGTCCAATCAGGCGTCACTTCCCACAAAGCGCTTACCCGGAAACCGGAATATGTGGTGTCGTTGAAATTATCCTCTGCAAGGCCGGCATTGTCGGCCTGCAAAAATGTCACGTCGGACAGATCAGCGCCGGACTGAAAACCTGCGCGCACGGCAGAAACCGGAACGCCGTTTTCACGGACGAAACCTTCTGGACGGAAACGTGCGCTCTCAGAGAGGTCACGCGTGCCCTGAACATTGTCGATGTAGCCGCCTTGATCGTCGAGATAAGCAACACCGCGCAAAGCGAACGTATCGCTTACAGGGACGTTGATGGTGAACTCACCTTGGTAACTTGCTTCACCGCCTTTGGTGAATGACACGCCAGCTGATGATTTGGCCGAAAGACCAGAGAGGTCGGGCTTATTCGTGATAAGGCGCACAACGCCTGCTTGCGAACTTGCGCCAAACAGCGTGCCTTGCGGACCCGAAAGCACCTCAATACGCGCCAAGTCAGCGGCATAAACGTCAAGGTTACGGCCAGGCTGTGAAAGCGGTTGATCGTTGAGATACAGCGCCACGTTCGGCGCGAGACCTGCGACGCCAGCAACCGTGATGTTTGGTGTGGTGGATGCAAGACCGCGAATGTAAATCGTGCTCTGACCCGGACCGTTACCACCAGCTGTCACAGATGGAATTTGGTCGAGGTAATCTTCGAATGTGTCGATGTTCAGCTCATCAAGCTGCTCTTCGCCGATGGCAGACACGGAAATCGGCACGTCCTGCAGATCTTCGCTGCGACGCTGCGCGGTGACAACAATGGTGCCAACACCGCCCTGACGTTCTTCAGCTGCAGGGGCCGCCGCTTCTTGAGCTGCGACAGGTGATGCGATTGCGACCGCCAACGCGCCAAGCGACGCGCCGGTTATACAGTTCCTCATTTTGTTTTTCCTTTTGACCTGCGGATGAAATGTGCGGCGCGAGAATGCGCCAGTTCACCCCGGAACGGCGCGCTCAACATAGTCCGCAAGAGATGCAGATTACGGGGCGCGCTGAAGGGGCAGGTAACAAGAGCTTAGTAAGCTGGCCACAGCTCGGCCCAGCATTTCCCAAAGCAGCAAACATGTGTTGCACCGAAACAACAATGTAAATCTAAGTCATGAAAACTCTACGAACTCAAAAAACTATTCATAGGCAATAGGATTTTACTCGATAAGTTTTTCAAGTAAACTGAAATATACTTCATAAATCAATGCAATTGAATTTCATCAACCGACCTATACTGACAAATTTCAAGTTCTTGCCAAGTCTTTAGGGGTCGCAGCTTCCGCTCCCCAGTTCTCACATGCTTCTGCCGTGGTCGGGACACCGTGCTTCTGCCGGATAAGGTCGAACACGACCGCCTTGATAATCGATGCGCACATTGCGGCAAGCACCAGTGAAAACGGCAATGCCCCGATAATCATAGTGATGCGGATTGCCTCGATCCCGCCAAGGATAAGCATCGATCCCACTACGAAGGCCAACGCCGTACCCCAGAACAAGATGTGGTAACGCCGCGACCCTTCATTATCCCCTGCACCGTTGATTGTATTGACGATCAGGATCGCACTGTCAGCCGAAGTGATGAGATAAGTCATCAACAAGACCACTACGAGCCCAGAGACAATCGCCGCGGTTCCCGGCTCAAGCAGCAGGGCAAGCGTTGCAAACAATTGATCAGCCATAGGCGCATCGACAATCGTGCCGCCCGCAACACCAGACAACTCCAGATCAATCGCAGTTCCACCAACAAGCGCCATCCAGATAAAGCACATAAGCGAAGGCACCAAGGCTACGCCAAGGACATACTCGCGGATGGTGCGCCCTCGCGAAATGCGTGCGATAAACATGCCGACAAAAGGCGCAAAGGCGATCCACCACGCCCAATACATGACCGTCCAGCCAAGCTGCCAATCAACCAATGCGCCTGCGACTTCGCTGCCGTCGTCTTGGAAGAGGGTCAGCGATTGCACAGGCAGGTTCACAACATAATCCCAAGTGGCAGTACCCATGAGCTGCAAGCCATAAAGGCCCGAGCCCAAAAGCGCGAACAATCCGAGCAGCCCGAAAGACAAAGCCATGTTGATGTTGGAGAGCCACTTTATCCCGCGCCCGACCCCGGACAAAGCGCTCAGCGTCGAAGCCCCTACCAACACGACCAAAGCGATGATGATCGCCCCGGTTGAAGCGGTCAGAACCCCGTCAGAGCCTGCAACCATCAACCAATCGCCAAAACCAATGCGGTACAATCCGGCAACAAACTGCTCCACTCCAAAGGCCAGCGTGTATGCAACGCCCAGAATGGTCGCCACCACAGCCACCACGTCAACCGCGTGCCCCGGCAGGCCCGACATGCGCTCTCCAAAGAGGGGAGCAAGGCTCGAACGGATGGTCAGCGGCAGACCGCGCCGGTGCGCGACATAGCCGATACCAAGCCCGACCAATGCATAGGTGCACCATGCGCCAAACCCCCAATGCAGGAAGGTGTAAATATAGGCAGGTCTCACAGCCTCTGTAGAGCGCGCTTCGATCGTGCCGCGAATAATGTCCGGGTTATTGGCGAAATGCGCCAGCGGTTCTCCGGTGGAGAAGGTCAGCATCCCAATACCAATTCCGGCGCCAAACAACATGGAGAACCACGAAGCGCGCGAAAACTCTGGCTTTTCGCCCGGCGCTCCGATGCGCAGTGAGCCGATCTGCGGGATCAGCACAAGCACCGCGCTGCTGATTACAAGGAACGCGATCAGGTACACGTACCAACCGCTAAACGCGCTAATGATGGTCGAATTGGCGACCGCCAATGTCTCCATTGCATTAACCGGGAAGAAGATCGCCCACATGATGATGAGTGAGACAATGATCTTTGCCGGGATCGTTACCTCACGGCTAAACCCGTCGTAAAAGCCTTTGTCATGGGTTTCGATCTCGAGTTCGACCAAAGGTGGTGCAATCGGATGGTCGCCGCTTGATGATTGCTCAGCGACCTTTGGGTCAGCTCCGCTGCTGGTCATGGAATAGTGCGTCCGCGCTTAGGCCACAGCAGGGCGACCCGGTTCCTGCTAGGCGCCCTTCCGAGACCCAGCCGTGCACCTCGTGTCGGGCACACTTGCTTGAGGGAAAGTGCCTACAGTCCTTCACCGCCATATGGCAACCCCGCACTCCCAAAGCCTTCGCAGGCCGATCCAAAATGGAAAAGCGTCAGGCCGCACCAATGTGCAGACTTACACTTGCGTCTCATGCGCTTTCAGAGGATACACCGCTCACGCAAAAACAATAAACGGTCGTGTTGTTATCAAAGGGGGGTAAGCAATGCCGGTTTCTGACCACGTAAATCTCGAACAATTCATGGCGGGCGTTACAAAACGCAATCCAGGCCAAACCGAATTCATCCAAGCGGTGCATGAGGTGGCTCAAGACATCTTTGAATTCATGGCCGATAAGGTCGAATATCACGAAGCGCAGATCTTGCGCCGTATCGCTGAACCTGACCGGATCGTCTCTTTCCGCGTGTGTTGGGAAGATGACAATCACAACGTCCGCGTACAGCGCGGCTGGCGCGTTCAAAACAACAATGCAATCGGCCCATACAAGGGCGGCATTCGCTTTCACCCATCGGTAACTGAGAGTGTTCTGAAGTTCCTGGCTTTCGAACAGACCTTCAAAAACTCACTGACCGGCCTTCCGATGGGCGGCGGTAAAGGCGGCGCAAACTTCAACCCGCGCGGCAAATCCGATGCCGAAGTGATGCGTTTCTGCCAGAGCTTTATGTCAGAGCTCTATCGTCACATTGGCCCTAACACCGACGTTCCTGCGGGCGACATCGGCGTTGGCGGGCGCGAAATTGGTTATATGTTTGGCCAATACAAGCGCCTTACGAACCGCTGGGAAGGCGTGCTGACCGGCAAAGGTCAGGAATATGGCGGCTCTGAAATGCGTCCCGAAGCGACCGGATATGGCGCGGTCTATTTCCTACGCAATATGCTCAAGCATGCTGGCTCTGATGTTGAAGGTCACGCGGCCGTCATCTCAGGATCGGGCAATGTGGCAACGCACGCGGCGGAGAAGATTGTCCAACTGGGCGGCAAGGTTTTGACCCTGTCCGATTCAGGCGGCTTCATCCACGATCCAGACGGCATCGACCAAGAGAAGATTGACTGGGTCAAGCACCTCAAAACGGTCAAACGCGGCCGGATCAGCGAATATGCCGATGAGTTCAAAGGCGCGACCTTCCACGAAGGGCGCCCATGGGGCGTTGCAGCAGACCTTGCTCTGCCATGCGCAACACAAAACGAGCTCAATGAAGATGAAGCGAAATCGCTTGTTGCGAACGGCGTCAAAGGCGTTTCCGAAGGCGCGAACATGCCGACCACTCTGGAAGGCGTGAAAGTCTTCCACGATGCCAAGATCATGTACGGTCCGGGTAAAGCGGCAAACGCTGGCGGTGTGGCCGTATCTGGTTTGGAAATGAGCCAAAACTCAGAGCGCATTAGCTGGAACCAAGAGCGTCTTGGCGACATGCTAACCGATTTGATGGCGGGCATTCACGAGAAGTGCACCGAATACGGCGACCAAGGAGGGGGCTATGTCGACTATGTGAAGGGCGCAAATATCGCAGGCTTTAAGAAAGTGGCCGATGCGATGCTGGCGTTCGGCGTGGTTTAAGCCAAGCTTTCATAAACGAACACAAAGGGGCGCTTCCTTCGCGGGAAGCGCCCCTTTTTATAGTCTGACCCCCAAAAGCTGCCGTAAGCTTTCGACCCAATTGTGGACATCTGACTGAACCACAGCTCGATAGATTCAACACTGGAAAGAAAATTCCGCAATTTTGTAAGACTTCCTGCGCTCGGCTGACTACCTTGCCATGGCACAGGATAAAAATCGCTTGAAACCGACTTCTCTCTCGCAGGATGACGCCTATCATCTGGCCGCTAAAGAATATGGTGGGGCAATAGAGCGTCTGGCGCGAGGGTATGAGGCTGACCAAAGCCAAGTCCAAGACTTGGTCCAGGATATTCATACCGCGCTTTGGCGTAGCTTTGAATATTTCGAAGGCCAGTGCTCGGTTCGAAGCTGGGTTTATCGCATCGGACACAATGTCGCGGTCAGCCACATTAAGGCCAGCCGCCGAGCCAAACCCGGTGTGCTTGTTGGACTTGAAACGATTACCGAGCTGCCTAGTATCGATGATCAAAGCAAAGCAACGGAGGAATCGCAATTGCGAAGCCGCCTGCTTGCCACCATCCACCGTCTTAAACCAGCCGACCGGCAAGTGATGCTTCTCTATCTCGAGGAGCTGACCGCCGAAGAAATTGGCGATGTCACCGGCCTGTCCGCCGGTGCTGTCAGCACACGAATTCACCGCGTGAAAGTACTGCTGGCTGAGGCCTTTACCAAAGAAGGAGACAAATGATGACACCCGAAGAAGCGACCCTAAACAGCTGGAAAGACGACAGTGCAATTGCGTCTTTGCCTCCGATCACCGAGCTGCGCGAGCGCTCAGCCCGATTCACACGTGAGATTCGCCGGCGAAATTTTCTTGAGTATGTTGGCGGTGGTTTGGCAATTTTGGTGATCGCAGTCGTCGCATGGCTGGTTCCGATAGATTCGTTGCGGATTGGTGCTGCGTTGTTGGCCGGAGGCGTCGGCATTGCCTTGTGGCAACTCCGCAGTCGCGGGACGCCGCTATCACCGCCTTTAAATAGTGGTCAGTTGCCGATTCTCGACTATCAACGGCAGGAGTTGGTGCGTCAGAAAGATGTGCTTCGAAGCTCAACGATCTGGTATCTGCTTCCACTTATCCCTGGCCTATTCGTTCTACTTGGCATGCCGTTCATTGATCCGAATTGGCCTAAAGGAGATGATACCCTGCTTGATCAGTTGGTCCGTCCTGCCTTTGTCATCGTCGTGCTTGTCGCTGTCTATCGGTTCAATAAAAAAGCGGCGCGTAAGCTCCAAAGCGAGATCGACGAGATCGACGCGCTTCGGTACAGCTGAATGCCGCCATGGTTAGAAAGGGCGCAGCGATTTGCTGCGCCCTTTGGACTTCCTGCAATGTCCGCTTTCCCCCCAAAAAACGCGACTTTTATTGCTGTCTGGAAATACAGCTGAGGCAGACATCACGATCACACTTCGGTCTTCACTCAATCCCCAACTGCGCTGCCTGACGCCTAAGCTCCGTCTCTTCATTCGGATTGGCCGCA
Organism: Erythrobacter sp.; assembly: GCF_039988855.1. Taxonomy (GTDB): domain Bacteria; phylum Pseudomonadota; class Alphaproteobacteria; order Sphingomonadales; family Sphingomonadaceae; genus Erythrobacter. The sequence continues at coordinate 28,638 of NZ_JBDXIY010000004.1, read as the reverse complement.
ACCGCTTTCGCCAGTGCCTCACGCGCTTTTCCGGTTTCGCCCAGCGTCATCCGGCTGCGTATCAACATCACCCAGCCATCAAGATTGCCGGGGTCATCTTCAAGCCGCGTTTCAAGGCCAGACACCATACCAGCGATCATTTGACGCTGGTCGCTTTCGGACATTTGCCGCGCGTTGGCGACATCTTGCGCCGTGGGGCCGCGCACTGTGGGGGAGGCCGCATCGCCTGCCGCTGCACCCGATCCCGGGATTGCAATTTCCGGTGTACGGGTTGCCATCACGCCGGAAAGGCGGTCTCCCAAATCAATTTCATTGATGGCGGCGACTTGCTCAATTGTGCGGACCACATCCCCTTCCCAAGGCGCACCAACAGGGGTGTCCTCGAGCAGGCCGAACCAACTATCAATCGCGCCTTGATGATCGCCATCAATGTCTTTCTTCACGGCCATGAAATAGCGCGCGCGCGGGTCGTTTGCATCGCGCTCCAGCGCTTTTGCAAAGGCATCCAGCGCGGCAGGAGGGAGTGGATCAGCGTCGGCCTGAGCTGCATCAACCGCCATAACGCGGGCCTCACCCAAGGCGGACCAAAGCGAGCCAGTTGTTGCGTCGATTGCGACCGCATTTTCATACGCCTCAACCGCATCTGCAAATTCGCCGCGTTCAAAATGGGCAAAACCCAGCTCACTCCAAGGGCCGGCGTCATCGCTAGAGTTTTCTGCCGCTTCGCGAAGCTCTCCAATCGTCGGGGCGCCGTTTGCGGCCACCTCGACAGGGGCCTCGCTCTCCCCGCTCGAATAAATGTTGTACCCAACCGATGCAACCGCAAGCAAAGCTGCGCCGCCCAGCAAAGCCCAACCGGCTTTAGAGCCGGATTGGCCTTCTAAATTGTCCCCCATTACACCCTCATTTGTACGTATTTCGTCAAATCCTGTGCATTTTGCACTAGCATCTGCTCGCAAAAACGGCAATTGTATCTGGCATTGGGGTACGCTTTCTTTATGATCGCGTAGAACCGTAATCTATCCGAAAAGGGGGGGGGATAGATTGTCTGACTTGATGAAAGTCGCCATTATTGGCTCCGGCCCTGCCGGGATGAGCGCTGCAGGTCAGGCTGCAAAGCGTGGCATGTCGCATGTCCTGCTCGAAAAGACCGATCACCTGTCGGATACAATCTTCAAATACCAAAAGGGTAAGCACGTAATGGCGACCCCTTCTGACCTTGCGCTTCGTGGCGGTGGGTACGAGGAGGACGTGCACGAAGGCATGGAATTTGAAGAGGGTACACGCGAACGTATCCTCGGCATTTGGAATAAGCACTGCCGCATCGTCGACCCCAGCATTCCAGAGCCCGATCACGAGGTTCAAGACTTTGAGATCAACACAAGGCTCAACGCAGAAGTAATCTCGGTCGATGGGGAAAAGGGCAATTTCTCGATTAAGCTAAAGGACGGCGACACCGTTCGGGCTGAGACAATTATTCTTGCGATCGGCACGCAAGGGAATCCAAATTTGCTGCGCTGTCCGGGCGCTGATCACCCGATGATCACGCCTCAGTTGGATGACCCTGAAGATCACATTGATAAGAATGTTGTTGTTGTTGGAACAGGCGATGCGGGGATCGAAAACGCACTGGGCCTCGCAACTGATCCAGCCCTTGGCAACACGGTCACCATTCTTAACCGCGGCACTGATTTTGCAAAGGCAAAGACCAAGAACGCGACTGATCTCACCAGCGCGGATGAAGAAGGTGATCTGAGAATTGCCTATCGCACTTCTCCGGCCGAAGTGCGCGATGGTGAGATGGTGGTCGAGACCGAAACTGGCCAAGAAATCATCCCATGCGACATGATTATCACGCGTATCGGCTCGCAACCGCCGCGCAAATTTATCGAAAGCATGGGGATCGAGTTTACCTCAGAAGAGCGTAGCGCCTTTCCGAAACTCTCGCCTGAATTCGAAACGACCAAAGAAGGTGTCTTCGTTATCGGCGCTTTGGCTGGTTATCCGCTGATCAAGCACTGCATGAACCAAGGCTTTGATGTCATCGAATATCTGGCCACCGGCACCGCTGTAAAACCGGCGGATGAGCCGTTGCTTGAAAACGTGTTCGTAAACCTTCCTGGCGGTAAGTCGGTCGATTATTGGCTCGAATTGTATCGCAACAATGTCGACATTTTCGCGGGTCTTTCAACGCTGCAAATGCGCGAATTGATGTTGGATTCGATCTGCACTGCCTTTGCTCCGGGAGAGCCCATTTTCCGGCGCGACGCCCCTGGATCATCGCTTTTCGCAATCGCGCAAGGCAGCGTTGCAGTTGAGGTCAGTCCTAACGATCCATCGATCACCGTTCCCATTGGTCAGGGCTCGATCTTTGGTGAGGTTGGTCTGGTTTCAGGCAGGCGCCGCGGTGCGACTATCAGGGCTGCCGAAGACACCGTAGTCGTCGAGTTATCACGTAAGGCTGCACTGAAGCTGATCGGTTCATCGCCTGAGGCTGCCGAAGCGGTCAAACGCATTTCGATCGAGCGTCAAGTACTCCAGCTGTTTGGCTCAGGGCTCACCCCTGATGACATCAAACCTTTGGTGGACAGCGCCGTCACTGAGGAAATCAGAGCGGGTAGCCCTGTTATCAACGAGGGCGATGATGACAATGACCTGTTCATCGTGCGCTTTGGCTCGATGCGGGTTGAAAAAGGAAGCGGCGAGAAACAGACCTTCCTTGGCCTTATTCCCGCTGGCAATTTCTTCGGCGAAATGGGCATTATTGATGGGCAGGCGCGCATGTCCACGGTGAAGGCCGCGGTCAAATCGGAAGTCATCCGCCTGCCGGGCGAAGGGTTTCTCGACCTGCTTGCGAAGAAACCACAATTACGCGAGCGTGCGCTCCAAACGATGGACGAACGCCGTCGTTCCAATGAAGAAATCGAAAGCCAGCAAGATAGGGGCGACGGCAAGGTCGACGATTATTCTGGTCTGGCCTCTTTCCTATTTGACGAAGGCATGGGCGAAGCCACCGATGCACTGCTTATTGATGAGCGCCTTTGCGTCGGCTGTGACAATTGCGAGAAGGCCTGCGCAGACAGCCACGATGGCTTGTCGCGGCTTGACCGGGAGACGGGTAAGACCTTTGCCTATCTTCATGTGCCAATTTCCTGCCGTCATTGTGAACACCCGCATTGCATGACGGATTGCCCGCCCAATGCCATCCAACGCGGCGAAGATGGCGAGGTTTATATCAACCGCGAGACATGCATTGGTTGTGGCAATTGCAAAAGCTACTGTCCTTATGGCGTGATCAATATGGAGCCAGTGCCGCCTGAAAAACCAAGCCTTCTGAAATGGATGATGTTTGGAAGCGGGCCGGGTCCAGGCGAAGCGCCCTATTCTTGGCGCAAGGACAACGCTGAACCTGGCGTCGCTAAAAAAGCGGTTAAATGCGACATGTGCGCAGGGATCGAAGGTGGTCCCTCCTGCGTGCGCGCGTGCCCAACGGGCGCCGCTATCCGCGTGTCGCCCGACAAGTTTCTGACATTTGCCAAGATGACAGAGGACGTTGAAAGCTGATGGCGAGCGCAGCAGACAATCGGTTTCGCGAAGATGAAAAGAGGCGGGATGCTGATCATCTCAGCTTTCTCAAACACCGCGGTTTTCGCTGGCTTTGGATGGCGCTTCTTTTGTGCGTGGCCAGCATCATTGGCTATGCATTAATCGATCAAGAACCACGCCCCAATGGTGGCAGTTGGTATGGCTATACGCTTGGAACAATCGGGCTACTCTTGATTGTCTGGCTTTCAATGCTGGGCATTCGCAAGCGCCGTATCTCTGAAGGCGCGTGGAGCCTCAAAGCTTGGACAAGCGCCCATGTATATCTAGGCCTTGCACTTATTGTGGTGGGCACGCTTCACACTGGTTTCCAGATCGGTTGGAATGTCCACACACTCGCCTACGTCCTTATGTTGATCGTGATCTTCAGCGGGATCTACGGCGTTTACGCTTATGCGGCTCTACCCAAAGAGTTGTCGTCTAACCGAGGTGATAAGACCGGCGGCGATATGCTCGATCTCATCGCCGATATTGACCGCAAACTTGATAGCAGTGCCCAGCCATTGGGCCGTGCGGCGTGCGACTTGGTTATCGGCGCGCTTGAGCAGGATGTGTTTTACGGCGGCGCATTTGCCCGCCTTACGAACACCTATCCAGCTTGTGCCACGAAACGCGCACTTAGCGGTATTCCTGCGTCAGGGAGCGATGCTGAGGCCCGCGTGCATGAGCTTCTATCAAACCGGTCTGAGCAACTCGGACAAATCCGCCGCCATCTTCGCATTAAATCGATGCTAGAGATTTGGCTGTTCATCCATATTCCAGCAACGATTGCCCTGCTCGCAAGCCTTCTCGCGCATGTGATCAGCGTATTCTATTATTGGTGAGGGGTACGAACGCATGGCATTTTTGATCCGCACCATTGCTGTCGCCAAATCAGGCCGTGAGATCGTACGCGATCGCACTGTTGAGAAAGACGAATTGATCGTCGGGCGCGATCCGGCAAGCGACATTCATTTGCCCGACCTCACGGTCGAACTTCAACATCTGAAACTCACCGATGCAGGCCGAGGCATGATTGCGGCGCGCGCAATTGGTGAGCTGCCGTTTGATTGCGACGGTCAAAGCGTCACAGACGCCCGGATTGATCCCAATGCAGGGGCAGAGATTGCAGTGGGCCCTGCGCTCCTTGCGGTCTCGCGCGGCGAAGATGGCCCTGTAAAAATCAACATTCAGCCCGCGCCCAAAGACAAAGTTACTGGGGAACCAGAGGCCGGCTTCCGTATGGCCAGCGCCATGCCCAGCAAGCGGACCATGGCATGGACATTCTTTGGCCTGATCTTTTTACTTTTGTTGTCGGTTCCCATCCTCTCGCACCAATTGCGCGAGCGGGTCGAAAATGACCCCAAAAATATCGACGATGGCACTGTTTTGATGGATGCTTCGTGGAGCACTGGCGATCTCAGCATGGCTCACCACGACTTGGAGGACAATTGCGAAGCCTGTCACCAGAACGCGTTTGTCTCCGTCCAAGACGAAACCTGCATCACGTGCCATGAAGTTCTCGGCGACCACGCCAAAATGGACCGCCAGCTCACCGGCATGGCGCCAATGAGCACGGGCGATTCGATCCAATGGAATATCGGACAGGCGCTGGGCAAAGAAGGCCCGCTCGGCTGTGTTTCCTGCCACACCGAACACGAAGGTCCCGTCAAGCTGGAAGCGTCCGATGAGAAATTCTGCGCCGACTGCCACAATGATATGGACGTTCGCCTCACCGATGTCAGTTTCGGCAATGCTGGCGACTTTGGAGAGAAGCATCCACAGTTCCGGCCCCAATTTTATGCAGCCCATTTCGATAAAGAAGCCAAGCGCGTCAGCCTTGATGAAAATCCCATCGAGAAAAGCGGCCTAGTCTTCCCTCATGACATCCACGTCTCAGAAACGGGCGGGGCAGCAAAGATGGCGATGAGCCTTTCGCAATACGGCGGCCCACTCGAATGCAGCGACTGCCATACTGAAGACAAAGAAGCGCCCGGCGGGTTCATGCCCGTTGTCATGGAAGATTCGTGCGAGGCCTGCCACAGCCTAGTCTCAGGCACTACAGGAAGCGCCTTCACCTCGCTGCGTCATGGAGACGTCAGCGATTTGATGGAGGACCTTGCGAAAGTAAACCTCAGCTCACGCAGAACCGTCGTAACGGGACGCGGTCGCCCCGGGCAGTATGGTTCTGGTGGGCGCTACTACGCCAACTTTGGCCGTCCGATGGGAGCCTATCTTGCGATTAGCCGCGCGCTTGAAAAAGGCGGGACGTGCGGTGATTGTCACCTTCGCACGACGACCGATGGCCGACCGGACCTCATCCCGGTTAACATTCCCGAAAAATACATCCACCGCGGCTTCTTCCCGCATGAGGCACACGGTGACGATGTTGCGGAATGCAAAGACTGTCATGCGGCCGATACCTCTGGCGAGGCCACTGATCTTCTGATCCCAGATCTTGAAAGCTGCCGCGATTGCCATCTTGGAGAGAGCGCTCTGAAAACCGAAGAGATCGTGCCTTCAAGCTGTGCTATGTGTCACGGCTACCACACGCCTGCCTCACCTTGGAAGCCGGAAGATCATCCGAATTTGCCCGGAAATGGCGGCGATGATAATGTTGCAGCAATCTTAAGCAGTCTAAGGCGCTAGGATGCATGCGAACAAGCCGAACGGCGGCCAGCCAATCGCGACAAAGCCCGGGTCCGGGGTATTGATTGCACAAATCACCGACACACATGTCGGGTTTGAGCCTGAGGCTGGCGAAAATGAATTCAACTTTGTTCGTTTCCGCAATGTGCTTGGTCATTTGCTTTCCCAGCCAGTTCAACCGGATTTGCTAATCCTCTCCGGTGACCTTACCGATAATGGCAGCGCGGAATGTTACCACCGTATCCGCGATCTGATGAGCGGTTGCGCGATTCCCTATGAGATCATTCCAGGCAATCACGACAGCCGCGACGTCATGTTGGAAATCAATCCGGAATGCCCCACGGCTGATGGATTTGCGCAGTTCGCCCTCGAGTTTGGTGACGGCGACGAGAAACTTCGGGTGCTTTGCCTTGATAGCTTTGAACCGGGCCGGCACGGCGGCGCGTTCTGTGAAGTGCGAGCAGCTTGGCTGACAAAGGAACTCAACGCACATCCTGACACGCCGACGGTATTGTTCATCCACCATCCGCCGGTGGTATCGTCAATCGATTGGATGGATCCCAAGCCGCACGAGCCATGGATGATACGGTTTCGTGACACTGTGCGCGGGCACAAACAGATACTCTCGATTCAGGCCGGGCATTTGCACAGACCTCTCCATTCTGTGGTTGAAGGCATTCCGATTAGCGTAACGCCGGCAGTTGCGCCTGCGGTCTCTCTTGACCTACGCCCAATGGACACTGAAGTGGCTGACCAACGCCCTATTGTGGATGCAGAACCGCCCTTTTATTCGCTCCACATTTGGCGCGATCAAACATTCGTTTCGCACTTCCAGCCCGTGGGTCAGTGGCAAACACTCGCCCGGTTTGAAGAGCATATCAAGCCGATGATGAAAGGCCTGTTCGCAGAGCGTCAGACATAAAAAGCGCGCTTAGGATTCTCCCAGCGCCCTTCGTCTATTTCAGCAGTTCGATTAGCCGCCAAGTTGACCGTCATCGACGGGCTCAGCGTCCATGCCCTCTTCCTCGCGGCGGACTGCTACATTGGGTCCGAAACCGCTTCCGACCCAGCGGTCCATGGTCACATCATCGGTGACTTTCCATGGAACGCCCGAGCGGGTCATGAACAGCTTCTCCATTTCATCGCGCGTAAACGGCCGTGAACCAAGGCGTCCAAACACCGCCATCTGCCCGCCGGTTTCATCCACCGCGCGGTCGCGGTCGAGTCCCTTCGAAAGCGCAAGCGCTGGCGAAGGTGTTTTGGCGTAAGAGACAAGTTCGGGCACAGGAGCCGGGCTAAAGCCGTAGAAGTTGCGCTGAGTGTCTGGGCTGGTGAGCTGGAGGACTTTCATCCCGTTCACCCCATCTGCGACATAGGCAAAGAGCGAGGCATTGGTGGAACCAACGATCACGTCCTCTGCATCATTCAACGTACCGTCCAATGTCACCTTCTTATACAACTTAGGCGACCGTGGGTTCTTCACATCGAAGATCATCAGCCCGTCGCTCTTCGCCGCCACATAAGCATATGTGCGCGCGACATAGATGCGGCGCGCATCTGCGATTGGGTAAGTCGCCTCAGGCACTGCCATAGGGTTTGCCATATCGGTCACGTCAAAGACTTTGAGGCCTTCATTGTCCGTGACCCACAGATAGCGGAACTGGATCGTACTTGCCCGCGCGCCTTGCATTGGAATGACGCTCATGACGCGCGGCGCAAGGCAGCTTTCCGATGGGTTTGCAGGGTCAATCTCGCACTCATCGCGGTAAGCCGTCGCGGGATTGTCCGGAATGTCCTTAGGCAGATAAACCACAACCAGCCCGGCATCTGCGGTGATGTACGCATAATCACCCGCCAGTGTGATGTGGCTTGCCCCGTTGAGCACCCCATTCGGGTTCCAAGCATCCGAACCATCGTCAAAGCGTGCACGGCCAAAGAAGTTGTTGCGGAACTCGCCATCATTGAGCGTATTCACATCAACCGCGATGAGACCCTCTTGGCTGTCCGTGACGAATGCATAGTCGTAAATCGGGCTGAACGGTTGCTCTTCATTGACCTCGCGCATGCGGGCCGTGTTGCGCTCTGGCGCGATGGGTTGGTTAGTTGCCACCGCCATACAGGTCGCGTCTTTCGTATCGACATGCGTGTCATGGCCAAGCGGTGAGAACGGCGCGGTTAGGATACGCTCTGAGATACCTTTGTTCGCGATCGAGGCGATATCGTAAGCGCGGAAACCGCCCTTGCCTTCGGCGACGAATAGATACTCACCGCGCATTTGCAGACAGCGGACCTCGTCGCCTGTGCCTTCATGCACGTTGGCGAATTCTTCGAACGGCTTGGTTTCACCAGAGATGTCGCCATCGAACGCCTCACCGCGCACCCAGTTTTTAAGCTCGCGGCCATTGTCTTCGACATGGCGGCGCCAATAATCAGGGTAGGAATAGCGGTGGAGGTAAGAACCCAGCACAGCTTGCGGCTCGTCATATTCGGTAACGCGAACAGCGGAAATACCGCCTTCGAGGCCTGTGAAAGCGTGCATGCCGACAAAGTTCACATAGTTTGTGCCCAGCAAGAGAAGCTGCGCCATGATGGCGTTGTTGTCTTCATCCTCGGACAGGTGACAGTCCGAACATTGCTTGGTCTCTGTCTTACGAACCGTATGCGGGAAGTGCGGCGCGAAGGCTTGTGATGAGAAGCCAATCGCCGAAATCGGCGGCTGCTGCACATAGATGCGCTCGCGGTTGATATTGGTGGATGAAAGAACCAGAGCCGAGGTTGAGCGAACCGGTGCGGTTTGATTGCCCTTAGTCGTCTGGTGCTTACCCAGCTGGAACATCTGGTCGCGCGCAACCTGCGGGTTGTAAGTCGCAAAGTTCCGGGTCGAGCCGCCGTCATAGCGGTGCGATTTTGTCTTCCAGTTTGCCTCAATCGGCAGGTGACACCCGCCGCATGAGGTCGTCCAGGACAAGTGACAGGTGAAACACGCCATATTGTCATCGTCATGCGCGCGTTCGCCCTTGGCGATGCCGCTGCCGAATTCAAAATTCCCCGTTTCGGCGCCGTAAACGCTCATCAATTTTGATCGCGCAGCTTTGGCGTTAAATGTTGGGCCCTTGGGATCGACGGAATCTTTTACGAGGCTGACTTCCCAAGTAAGTTCTGGATCAAGAAGTGAGCGCTGGATCAGAACCCGTTGGCCGCTTTCTTTTTCCATCCACTCAAATCGGCGTTGGCCGTCGGGATTGCGCAAGAGAGCAAGGTTGTGTCCCTCTGGCGGCGCGGCAGGACCGCTTGTCCGCAATGTTGGATATGCATCGGCGGTGCCATGGCAATCCTTACAACCGATCTCAATCGCATTGGCGACCTCACCATAGATAAGGCCATTGCCGTGCGTGTCTTGTTCATAGTGGCAGTCCACACATTGCATGCCGACCTCGGCGTGGATGCTCATCATATGGACGGCAGTGCCCGGGTTGTTTGAGCCGTTTTTGGCGGGGTCTTTTTCAACCTCGACAAACTTGCCCTCGCCATCCTTGCGCCAACGCTGACGCCAGCGCTCGTCGTGATAGGCTTGTTCTTCAGGTGTGTCCGTTTCTGGATTGCCGGGCCGCAGGATTTCGCCTTCTGCATCCAAGAGATTGCCGTCGCGGTCGCGTTTGAAAATGCCGCGGAAGTTCCAACCGTGGCCGTGGTAATCGGCGAACTGCGTATGCTCTAACTCTGGGTTAAGGTCATAGACATTGCGCAGGAAGTCGACATCGCCCCACATGCCGCGCGCTGCCGCGCCTTCTGGGTTGCGGTCCATGATGGCGCGCACTTGTTCGGCGGTTGGGAAACGCTGTGTCTTGTAGAACTCTTCGTAATCTTCGTCCGACATGCCATGCGGGCGCGGGGTCTGGTTTTCAGGGCCCGACCACATCAGCGGCGCATCGCTCTCATAATCCCACATGGTGTAGCCAAGGTAGGAATTGAGGAAAATGTTGGGCTGGTGCATGTGACAGGTCATGCACTGCGCAGTTGGGATAGCTCTGGTAAAGACGTGTTTTAGCGGGTGGCCTTTTTCACGCTTGGGCTTGGAGCCATGGGCGCCTTGGCTGTCGTCGCCATGATCATCTTCGGCATGGTCTTCGGGGCCTTTGAGTGCTCCGTGGCCGCTACCGCCTTCATAACCGCCCTCTTCATAGCCGCCGTCTTTCAGACCGCTCTTGGGAAGGCCGATATCTTTCTCATACCCGTGATGACCCGCTTCACCTGGATTGCGCTCAGCTGATGCTACACGCTGGTAGCATTGGAGCGCTGCGTTGGTGTTCGCCTCTGGGTTGATGCAAGGATCGACTGTCACCGTCTGACCATCTCGGCCATATTGCGCGTAAGTGAGCGAGTGACGCGGTTCGCGGTCATTGGCGTAAATCACGTGGCACGATGCACAGCCGGAATGGCGATAATCGCCCGGCTGATCATTGGTGCCCATGAACCAAGTGAACGGATCGTTGAGGCGCGTCTTATGGATGTTCAATGCCGGGATGGCGACCCGCAGGCCCGTGCCCGGACCGCGGTTGGATTGCTTCAAATCAGGGCGGCCCGGCTCTTCCAAAAGCTGGATACGGCCCGTGATGTTCGGCTGACCAATCTCTGGGAATTGCGAGTTGATGGTGCGGCCGCCGCGCTCAAACACGCGGAAGACATCTGCTGGCGGGGTCACATGCCATGTTGGCAGCGGGTAAAGCTGACCCAGAACACCGCGCGCCTTTTGCTCTTCGGAAAGTTGGCCATCCGCCGCCTCTCCAGGGGACGCCACAACAGCGCCAACACCGGCAATCGTCGCGCTATCGCCAGCACGGGTGTAGGCCTCGCCCAAAATGTAGTTTTTGAACGGCAAAATACCGTTGTTATAGGTCGCTCCTCCCCACAGCATCGCGCCAGTGGCCATGATTGAACGCTCTGCGCTTTCGATCGCTTGGATATGGCAGGACCCGCAAGCTTCGCGTGCAACGCGGTAATCCGACGGGTTCACAAACTTCACAAACTCAGGCGATTCCTTGTTGAGAAGCGCATAAGAACGCTCAGGGTTCGCGCTGCTCGGGAAGTGCCAGCTGTCAGGATATTTCGGCAGAACGTGCGCCGTATCGCGTGCAGAAATGTAATCCGGGTGATCATATGGAAGCGAGGGATTGCCCACCACTTCCGAATTGCCGCCGTGACAATCGGTACAGCCCAGCACAACCGCAGGCGTTTCATGCATGGTCGGCGCATCGCTTGCGCGGTGGCAGGTTAGGCAACCTTCCGATTTTCCATCAGCGCTCGCCTGCGACTGACGGGCAGGCGCCGGCGGAGTGATCACGAGACTATAATCGCGCTTAGTCGGTTTTTCCTTGTCTGCCGCTTGGGTTTCGGCCTGAAAGACTGAAACGCCCAGCACCAATGCGAGCGCTGCCACAACAGCATGCCCAAGGCTCAAGAAGCGGAATTGTGAGCTTAGGCTCTTCAAAGGTCTGCCCCCCCAGAAACATAGAACCGCCATCAGTATGTCAGCGTCAGGTTGGCGAGGATGGAATAGAAATTGCCGTCATTGCCAAGATTGTCGAACAAGTCCTCAAACCCTTTGCCCGAAAGCAAAGTGGCAGCAGACAGACGGAAAACGATGTTTTGATTGGCTTTTGGCCGCCAAATGGCACTCGCGGAAAGGTCATAGCCGATCTCACTCGGGATTGAGCCTTCAATTCGGAAGTTCTCTAGCGTCGCTGTGTCCTCAAACCAAAGGTGATTGGCGTTTGCGGTTAAACGAATTTCAGGTGTCAGATCAAAGTCCGCGCCCGCACCCACTAGCCACAAGCCGGGATTGAGAAAGTTCGATTGCCCCTGCTCTTTCGAAGAGCGCAGCGTGTTCAAAATGCCATTGCGGCCATTGATGGAGATCACCCGGCCACCGCCAGCAAACGGAAGCGTCTGCCTGATCCAGTATGACGTATCGGCGCCTGCGAACTGAGGGTTTTCAAAGATCGCATCAAAACCGGTATGCGTATCATCGAACGGATCGCTGTCGCCGCTTTGATAAAGGCCGGACAGGCGGAAGCGTATCCAGTCGCGGTCGTAGCTAAGCTCAGCTGCCGCAAACTGCGCGTCGATATCAACGGGCTCTCCGGTGAGGATTGAATTGCGATCTTCTCCAAGCGCCCAATAGGCGCTGCCGGTGATGTTGATCCGGCCAATGCGTCCATCGACGTTATAGCCCAAGTAATAGACGTCATAGTCACGGCCACGAAGATCGCCCAGCAGCGCCGGACGCACTGGAAAGCCATTGGTGTCGATTTGGATATCATCGGCTTCGCGGTTGCGGTTGTATGCGAGCGTAAACTGGCTTGTCAGAGCCGGGATCAGGAAATCCTGACGGTAGACATTCGCGATAAAGACAAAATCATCCCGCGGCGTTTTTGCAACCGAGTTCAGGCCAGAGTTGGTGTCTTTTTCAAGCCGCCAGAACCCAGCGAGGTTAAACTGGAAGCGGTTGTTGTCGCGGTTGCCAAACAGGCGAATGCCAAGCTGCTGGTCTTGGAAAAGGAACCCGCGAAAATCGGCCTGAAATGGCTGAATGCCTGCTCGGATTGAGATGAAGTCGAAACGGTCGCGGTCATATTCGGTGAAGTGGTAATCAACGAAAGCTTCTTGCACACCGAGGAAATGATCCAGACGATGGCTGGGCTCTGATGGCTCGACAAACAATACACGCCGCTCGGGCACATCGACATAGTTGACGTTGTAGGCCAGCGTTAGGCGATACTCGATGCTGGGCGGCTTATAGGCGGTGGAGCCTTTAAGAAGCGCTGCGCCCACGATGAAAGTCTGAGACAAGACAGTCGAGAAGTCATTACCGAAAACATCGAGTCGATCGGCATCTTCTGTGGTCTGAACACCGACCGGAATGGGGAAAGTGCGCGGCTCGTAGACCGTGTCACTGATCGCGTTGAGCACAAAGAACCAGTCGTCACCCTTAATCGGCAACCATGGAACCTTCTCCGGATTGATCGGCCGATCACCTTTATAGGTGTTCTGGTTATAGGGATCGAGCAGGGCCTCCTTGATGATCGGATTGCCATCAATATCGGTCACATTGTCGATCAAACGCCAGCGATCAGGGATCGGCACTTGGTTAGGCGAAAAAGCCTGCGGTGGCGGTGCACGTACCGCGCCGGGGTTATCTTGAGTGACCCTTTCGGGCAGCTCTTCGTTGAAACCAGGACGCTCGCGGCCCTCGATAATCTGATTGTCGAGCTCTTCTGCTTCCTCTTTCGCGGTGGTGTTTAAACCATCGCGGTCGATGCTCTGATTGCGCGCGTCTTGCGCCTTTTGGGATGCCGCTTCTGCTTCCTCAACTGGAGGCGCGGTTGCCGGCTCTTCGCCGGGCACTGCCTGCATCAAGACCATGAAAGGAAGAAGAGAGACGCCGCTCATCGCTTACAATCCCTCACACACGTTTTGCGTCGGATCATCGAGGAATGGTGCAAACGGGCAGTTTACATAACGCAGGCGCACTTCGCGATCACCTAAGGATACCACAATCCTATCAGCTCGGATGTCATTGGGCGCATTGCTGATTGTACCCAAACGAACGCCAGCATTGTGAAGCCCAAGGAAGCTAACCATGTCATCCTGATCGATGCCATCACCAGAGACACCTATGCCGCCGATAAGAGCGCCATTGCGGTAGATTGGCACGGACCCCGGGAAGATTTGAATGCCATTAGCAATGCGCGAGTTTCCGCTCGTCGTTCTCGGCAATTGCGTACAACCGCGCCGCGTGTCGGCCATTGCACCGTTACTGGCGATGAAGCCGACATGCTCGCCGATATTGGGCAGAACCAGCGTACTTTGCAAACCGGTGGCAAACGGGCTGAAGGTTTGCGGATCTTCGACCGACAACGGCCCTGAAATCGCCCCTACTTCGCCGTCTGGGAAATATGGCCGCGCAAGGTTTCCACCTGAACGGTCCGCAAACGCAAATTGCCCGGTCAACGCATTGGCGTCCCCGAGAAAATCACGAACCCGCTGCACAAATGCAGCCACCGGTGGTGGTCCGCCCAAGAATTCTTGGGCGGCAATGGGGCTAGAGAATAGCGCGGCCGTGCGCGCCTTTTGCAAAGACACATCGGTGCCAAAAATCGGTCCATCAGGGCTACGCACGATACCAAGGACTACCCCATTGGTATCGACCACGCTGATCGTCGCCTGCATCCGGCTATCAAGTGGCCTGCGGATTTGCGCACGCGCACGGCTGAGAACCATGAACGCCTCCTCCAACAGCGCGCGCACCTCATCCGCTGAAAGCGGCTGGCTCACATCGGCGCCATCGCTGCCCGCGCGGATGGGGAAACGATTGGCGCCGCTTCCGTCTGTAAGGATAAAGGCATCAGGATTTGTGAACTCGCTGGGTTGAGCAGCGCGGATGCCGCTTTCCTCTGAGCCATAGGCCGACCCTGCGCGGATGGTGCCATCGGTGTAGCCTGCAACCGCGATCAGCCCATTACCCGGGCCATTAATCGCGCCAAAACTGGTTTGCAAAGGCGAAAGCCCTTCAACGTTTGCATCAACAAAACGCAGCGAAGAGCCGTCAACCGCAATCCGGTCGGCGCGAATCTCTTCTGGCGGATCAAAGCCCTGTATCCCTGCGAGCGCAGCGAATTCTTCAGGATCATCGTCGACATCAAGAGTGTTGGGATCAAAACCATAGACCCCGTCGCCCTCAACCCCAATACCGCCGACGATTACGCCGTTCTTGTAAATCGGCAAACCGCCCGAATCTGCAGCTAAACCCAAGGGCGAACGCTTGGGGCCAATCAATTCGCGTGGACCACTCGTACCGGTGAAACGCGTGCTCAGATCAGAGCACGGCAATTGGCTGAATTGGACCCCAAACAAGGGGCCACTCTCGAGACCAATGGTCGTTGGTGCAGGCGGAAAGTGTTCTTGCACAATCTGACTTGCGGTACGCGTTGAAAAGGCGTTGCCGCCGCTCGACAGATAAGCCCCGGTAATCGCCTTGGCGATCGCCGCTGCTGATGATGGCGCACCTACGCCTTGAAGGCCAATTCCGTTGCCCGCTGCAGCCACTCCGCCGATCTGCTGCAAACTGACACTCGAGGTGCCAGGGGCTCCAGCCATTTGAAACACACCAAGGACGTTACCAACCCGGTCCGTCACCGCAATTGTCGAAGGGAACCCGCGCGCACTCGCCTCACCTGCAGCCTGCGCAATGATCTGCTGTACATCCTCGACCGAAAGGCTCTCTTGTGCAGGTACAGAAAACAACCCTCCAGTGGGAGGAGGCGTCGGAGATGCGGTCGGCGGCGGTGTGCCAGCCGTGCCGCCACCGGCAGGCGCTGGCGTGGGAGCACCTCCACCACCGCAAGCGGTTAGCGCCAGGAGCGGCACCAAAGCAGCAAAGCTCTTCAATCCCCCCGCCATCGCTATTTCAACCTTCGGATCGAAGCGAGCGCAGAGGCGAGCGATGTACGAAAATCGGCAGGGTTAAAGGAGTTTGGCTCCTCAACTGCTGCATAGGCCTTGTTGATGCTAACCCGAATGCCAGCCGCAGCCCCCGGCGTCACACGGCCATTGGTCACAAGCCCGTTGAGCAAGGTATCCACCGCCATCACCGCCTGAACTGAACCAGAATAGTCGGTAAATCGCGGGCGCGTTGCGTTGTTGCCGATGATATCAATCACCCGGAATGCATCCGAATTGGCATAGGCACGCTGAGATAACGCATTTGAAAGCGCTCCAGCCCTGCGAGACAAGTCTCGCGCCGCCTCACGGGGATCTTGGCCACTACCGCCAAGCGCGCCATGAAAGTTGCGGCTTGCCTGTTTGAACGCATCGGCCTGTCCCGGAACCAAAGCACCCGCGACCGCCGAAAGCATGATGATATTTTCATCATTAAATGGCGCATTGCCGAATGGAATTGGGCGCGATGAGTTTTCCTCGAACGTTAGACGGCGGATCGCTGAATCCTGAATTTCGCGGTGGCAGGAATGACAATCAAAGAAATAGTATTGCGGGAATGCCCCCTCCATGCCGAATTTTGGATTTGAGAACAGACCGGTCGCACGCTTCACCGCCTCCGCCTGTCCAACCGCCCAAAAACGGACCGCATCCGGCGCGCGTTTGCGGCGCTTATAGTCATCGTCAATATTGTGATGCTGCTGGAGCGCACTAAATAGGTCGAGTTCGAACGAGACGCGCGGGTGACCGGCTGCCATCATAGAGTGCGTGACGAATTGTCCGGGTTTGGTAGAGCCATAGTGGCAGTCGAGGCAAACATTCGCACGAGCTTGCGGGTTCTCAAGCGGGGTCAGTCCATCGGCCACATTCGAAGCATGGGTCGCAGGCACTGCATAGTGGCTCGAAAGCCAGCCTTCAGCCGCCCCGTGACAACTTTCACAACCGACACCATCCGACAATTGGAATCGCGCCCCGCGCTTGGCAGCTGGAACGTATGTCGCATGACATCCAAGACAATCCTTTGCCTGAGTCGCATCCCCCAATCCAAGGCTGCTTGCGATCTGTTGACCGCGACGTCCCGCAAGGACCGCGTAGGCACGGCTGTGCGCCCCGCTAGGAGAGGAAGGTTCCTGCCATGTGGCAATCTCATCCTGCCGGACAACGGCACCATTCCCTTCGGCGCGGCCATGGCAGGTCGAGCCCGCGCACGAAGCAACGCCCTCAAAGGTCGCATTGCCCGAAGCGGTTGCTGATGGAACAATTGTGAGAAGCCCAAAAGCCGCAATCACCCGCACAGCAGCGGTGTTGATGCGACACAGCGGAGTAAAGAAACCCCAAATCGGCCTTAATACTGTCATCTCTTCCCCCCCAGGAGATGCGCTAACTTTGCCTTTTTCTGGAGATGGTGCAAGCCCTACGTCGAACACCCGCCCCCAAAATTCACCCATTACACCGGTTTTCTAACCACTTCCCCGGAAAAAGGCTTGTAACCCTGCGACACAATCGCCGCTCCAAGGTGTGATAAAACTGCGCGTTCTGCGCCTTCAGCCCCCTTAACTCGCCGGCGTGGATACAACCTTGCCTCCGCCATAGTGAGATAGCGCGCGGAAAAAAGTGATGGAGAACACAAAAGCCCCAAAGCTTATCGCTTCGGGGCTTTCGCTATATATTGGGATCTCGCCCAATTTACTTATCTGCAATCAGCTCGCCAATGCGATGTGACGCTTCATATGGTGGTCGATATTGCCGAACTCAGAATCGAAGATCGTTAGGCGCTTGAAATAGTGCCCAATTGCATATTCGTCGGTCATACCGTTTCCGCCGTGGATCTGGATCGCTTCCTGTCCCACGTGGTGAGCGGCTTGAGCCACGCGAACCTTCGCTGCTGACACAGCCTGCTTGCGCTCACGCTCCTCAGCTTCGAGACGCAGCGTTGCGAGATAGGTCATCGAGACTGAACACTCGTACTCCGTGTACATATCCACCATGCGATGTTGCAGCACTTGGAAGCTGGCAATTGGAACACCGAATTGCTTGCGCTGCTTAGCGTAGTCCAGCGTCATTGCGTGAGCGACTTTCATCGCACCGCAAACCTCTGCGCATTGAGCTGCGATTGCTTCGTCAGTGACGCGTTCGATCAAGGGGAGCGCATTGCCCTCTTCACCGATCAAAGCCTCTGCTGGCACGCAGACATTTTCGAAGTAAATTTCCGAAGCTCGGCGACCATCGACAGTTGCATAGTCGCGGGTGACAACGCCCTCGGACGATTTGTCGACCACAAAGACTGAAATGCCTTGCTTGTCCGTGCGCTCGCCGCCGGTCCGAGCTGTCACCACAAGGTGACTTGCCCAAGGCGCGCCGATCACGACCGCCTTGTGACCGTTCAGCACATAGTCGCCGCCGTCCTTCTTAGCGGTGGTTTCAAGATTGGCGAGGTCATAGCGCCCGCGTGGCTCTGCGTAAGCAAAGGCAAAGACACGCTCACCAGAGACGATGCCGCCGATATGTTCTTCCTTTTGCGCCGCAGTACCAGCGTGCTTCAAAAAGCCGCCAGCGCACACAACGGTGGGCACAAATGGTTCAACGACCAGACCTTTGCCGAACTCTTCCATGACGACCATGGAATCGATCGCGCCGCCGCCAAAGCCGCCGTCTTCCTCGCTAAAGGGCATGCCAAGGATGCCAAGCTCAGCAAGCTGACCCCAGATTGCGGTGCTCCAACCAGCGTCAGTGGCGATCAGTTGACGGCGCTCTTCTGCGCCATATTGCTCACGGACCATGCGCGACAAACCGTCGCGAACCATGTCCTGTTCTTCAGTGAAATTGAAATCCACGGTGTATTCCTCTTCCCGTCTAGCCTGCGTGCCTCAAAGGCCGAGGATCATTTTCGTGATGATGTTGCGCTGAATTTCGTTCGATCCGCCATAGATCGACGTCTTACGCATATTGAAATAGGTCGCGGCTGAATGCTGAGCATAGTCGGGACCAATAGGGTACTCGTTGGAGCCTGCATCGGTGATAGAGCCGTACATTGGCGTGCCATAGGAACCCACCGCCTCAAGCGTGAGTTCGGTCAGGCGCTGCTGTATCTCCGTACCCTTGATTTTGAGGATCGAACTTTCTGGCCCAGGCCCCTTGCCCGCCTGTTCACCTGCGAGCGTACGAAGTTCAGTGATTTCAAGGGCTGCCAGATCAATTTCAAGCTGGCTCACTTTACGAGCAAAGTCGAGGTCTTGCATCAATGGCGCGCCGTCCAGCGTCTCATTCGCGGCAATCTCGCGCAGCTTTTCAACCCCGCGTTTAGACCGGGCAACGCCTGCAATCCCGCTGCGTTCGTGAGCGAGCAGGAATTTGGCATAGGTCCAGCCTTGGTTTTCCACGCCTACAAGGTTTTCAACCGGCACACGCACATCGGTGAGCCATGTTTCATTGACCTCGTAACCGCCATCAATCAGCTTGATCGGCTTCACCTCAATACCCGGTGTCTTCATGTCGACGAGGATGAAGCTGATGCCTTGTTGGGGTTTCGGCGCATCGGGATCGGTGCGGCAAAGGAAAAAGCCCCAATCGGCGTATTGCGCAAGAGTGGTCCATGTCTTTTGGCCGTTAAGCACATAATGATCGCCGTCACGAACAGCGGTCGTCTTCAGCGAGGCAAGATCAGAGCCCGCGCCCGGCTCTGAATAGCCCTGACACCACCACACATCGCCCGATAGAATACCGGGAAGGTGCCTTTTCTTCTGCTCGTCATTGCCGAAGCTGTAGATCACAGGGGCAACCATAGAGATGCCGAAAGGCAGAGGCATGAAAGTGCCAACACGAGCGTTCTCTTCAGACCAGATATAACGCTGGGTCGAATCCCATCCCGTGCCGCCATATTCGGTCGGCCACGCAGGCGCAGACCAGCCCTTCTTGCCTAGAATTTTATGCCAAGCGGTCATGTCTTCGGGAGACATGTCTTCGCGGTTGCCCATCCCTTCGAGGTGCTTGGGATGGTTGGCTTCAATAAAGGCACGCACTTCCGCACGGAATGCGTTTTCTTCGGGCGTGAATTCCAGATTCATGCTCTCTCTCCGGTTGAACTTCGTTGATCTCTTCCTGCCATACCTTACGTTTACGTCAAGAGCCGTTTGATCGCATTTATGGCATTGGCGGTTCTATTGAAGGCAACGATGCACTTGCATGTTTGTGCCCCAGCCCTAACACGAGCCCCAAAGCCGTAAGGGAAGCGGACAAATTAAGACATCAGGGCGTTACCAGAGATGATCAAAAAAACTTTTCTTAGTGCTGATGACCTGCTCGAAGATTCCTTCGCGCTAGGCGATGCGATTATCGAATCGGGGTTTCATCCGACCCATATCGTCGCCATTTGGCGCGGCGGTGCGCCGATCGGGATCGCAGTGCAGGAATTGCTCGAGTATCGCGGCCACCCATGCGACCACATTGCAGTGCGCACATCGTCTTACACCGGGATTGATCAACAACATAAAGAGGTGCGCGTGTTGGGCCTCAATTACCTCATCGACAATCTGGATCGTGATCATTCGCTGCTCATCATTGACGATGTGTTCGACAGTGGCCGTTCAATCGAAGCCTTGTTGCGCGAACTTTCTTTGAAGTGCCGCCGCAATCTGCCCAAGACGATCAAAGTGGCGACCGTCTATTACAAGCCGTCGCGCAATCAGACCGATCTCACTCCGGACTATTTCGTACATGAGACCGACGATTGGCTGGTCTTTCCGCATGAATTGCAGGGGCTCACGCCGCAAGAAATTAACGAACACAAATCCAGTGCCAGCGTTGTTCTTGGGAAGGATTAGGCGAAGCCACCCAAAGCGAAAAGCACGCTGACAATCGCTGCGCTGGTGAAGTTTGAAAGCGTGCCCGCGAGCAGCGCTTTGATGCCAAGCTTGGAAATCTCTGCCTTACGCTCCGGAACTGCGGCCCCCAGGCCCGCAATCAAGATTGCAAGGCCGCCGAAATTGGCAAAACCGCACATGGCGATGGTGAGGGTAATCTGGCCCGCAGCGCTAAAGCTGTCAGCGACAGGCGAAAAGTTCGCATAGGCTAGGAATTCATTGAGCACGACTTTTTGACCCAGAAAGACCCCTGCCCGCGTCGCCTCCTCCCACGGCACTCCGATGATGTAAGAGATGGGTGCAAAAGCGTAGCCAACGATAAGCTCTAGGCTGAGATCAGGGAAACCGAGAAGGCCGCCGATGCCGCCCAGTATCCCATTCAAAAAAGCGATAGCGGCGATAAATCCGATCAGGACAGCAATCACACTCAGCATGATTTGCATACCCAAAGTTGCGCCATCGGTGGCCGCTTCAATCAAGCTCGAAGCGTTGGACAGACTGGAAGGGTTTGCGTTATCGGCCTCGTCCAAATCGAAGGCCTCGCCGGTTTCGGGCACTAGTATACGTCCGAAAAGAATGCCTCCAGCTGGCGCCATAAACGCAGCCGTAAGAAGAAGATCACTCCGAATGCCGAGCGCAGAATAGGCAACCAAAACGGTTCCAGCGACGCTGGATAGCCCCAGCGACATCATCACAAACATCTGCGCGCGTGAAATCTTGGGCAGGTAAGGCAGCACGGTAAGCGGGCTTTCGGCCATACCCACAAAGATATTGGCCGCACCGCAAGTGGATTCGAGGCGCGATGCCCCAGTCAAAAAACGTAAAGCTCCACCGATGATGCGGATCACCCATGTCATAATGCCGATATGGAACAGCACCGCCATGATCGTGGCGATAAAGATAATGACCGGCAAAACTTGGAAAGCGAGAATGAGGCCATCTGCGGGGCTAGAAAGCGGCCCGAATACAAATCCGATGCCTTCATTGGCGTAAGATATAGCCTCGACCACTCCGCTTGAGAGCGTTTGCAAGACAGCCTGCCCGGCGGGCGTTACGAGCGCGAGCACGGCAATCGCAATCTGCAGCGTCAACGCCTTGGCTGCGTTGATATAGTGAATCTGGCCGCGCGCTTCGGAAAGAAGTACGGCCACGCCGATCAGGACGGCAATTCCCAAAAGTCCAATCAGTGGAGGTCCCCCCAAATGCCGCAGCGAGGCTGCCCTCGCCCACTATACGCCGAACTGTCCAAGCTTTTCGTCCGCAGCGATGGCCTTGGCGATTTGGTCGAATTGGTCAAGCAAAGCGTCAAAACGATCCCATTGAAGTTCGCCGTTTTTGACGATGTGTTGGCCGCTTGCAAAGACTTGGGCGACATCTTCGCGGCCCGCTGAATAGACAAGACTGGCGTAGGGGTTGAACACAGGTCTCATATGCAAACCTTTGGTGGAAACCACGATCACATCTGCGTTTTTGCCAGGCTCAAGCGATCCGGTATGCTCGCCCATCCCCGCCGCCCTTGCGCCGATCCGCGTGGCGAGAGCCAGGGTGTCGCGGTCACTAAGGGCGCCCGGCTCGCCCCGGCTCACCGACTGCAAATTTGCTGCAAGCCGCATAGCCTTCCACATATCGAGATCGTTGCCGCTCGATGGACCATCAGTTCCCAAACCAACGGCAACGCCTGCTTTCATCAGGTCACATACCCGGGCAATGCCAGATGCCAGTTTCACGTTGGACGCAGGGTTGTGAATGACACTCGCCCCTGCGTTCGCGATCAACTCGATATCGCTGTCCGACAGATGGACAGCGTGGGCAAGCTGGCAATCGCGGCGGAGCAAACCTGTTCGCTCCAGCACTTCAATCGGCGTTGCGTCATAGGCATCGCGCACCAGTTGCATCTCGCTCGGCGCTTCGGAGGCGTGAATCTGGACGGGCAGACCGTGCCGCTCAGCAATGGTGTCCAGTTCCCCCAGTTTGGGCTCATCCAACGTATAGCAGCCATGCGGTGCAAGACTTGGAAAAACGCCCGGTGTATCCTTGTAGCGCTCAGAAAATCCTTGGGCAAAACCCGTTCGCATCGACCATTCAGACAGGTCATCAAAGCCGGGGAAGGCCACGAAGACGGGGCCTGCGACGATTGACATGTTCAGCACGCGGGCAGCGCGTATGGTTTCATCGGGATACCAATACATATCGACAAAGCTGGTAATCCCGCCAAGCACCATTTCCGCGCAGGCAACGCTTGCCCCGATGGAGACTGTTTCGGGCGAGACGTAGTTGTCTTCGGCGTGGAAGAGTTTTTCCAAGAACGCGTCGAGCGTGACGTTTTCAGCGTAACCTCGGAAGAGCGTCATCGCGGCATGACAGTGACCATTGACGAGCCCAGGCATGATTATGCCGCCGTCTGCATCTACGGTCGTATCCGCTTCATAGCGCGCAAAGAGGTTTTCCGCTTCGCCGCATTCAACAATTTTGCCATCTAGGATCGCAACCGCTCCAACCTGATACTCGGTGAAACTCTCATCCATCGCAAGGACATGGCCGCCGGTGATGAGAGTATCGATGCGCATTATTGTGTAGCTTCGCTCAACCGAGGGAGCAAAGCCTCCACAAAGCCCGCAAGCTTTGGCCGGATTAACGCCGCTGCGTCCCAGACTTCCTCGGCATTCGTGATATGGTCATCATCCAGGCTGCTAACCGCTTTGTTAGTGACAGTGCTGATCGCGAGCACCTGCATGCCCGAATGCCGCGCGGCGATGACTTCAGGCACGGTGGACATACCGACAAGGTCAGCGCCAAGCGTTCGCATTGCGCGGATCTCAGCCGGGGTTTCAAAACTGGGTCCGCTCACAAAGCCGTATACGCCGCTCTTGAGGTTGAGCCCGGTTTCGCCGGCCACCTTTTCGGCCGCCGCGCGCAGGTTCTTATCATAGGCGTTGTTCATGCTGATAAACCGCTCACCCACGCTCTCATCATTTGGGCCCCGCAAAGGGTCGCCCCCTGCCAATCCAGCCAAGCTCAGATGGTCCTCGATCAGTACGATATCGGTTACTTCAAAGTCATCGCGAATACCGCCAGCCGCATTGGTGAGAAGCGCAGTCCCAGCACCCAGCCTTGCCATGACCTGCATCGGAAAAACGACATCTTTAGGTGAATAACCTTCGTACAGATGCATTCGCCCTTGCATCGCCACCACCGACACGCCTGCAAGCTCGCCCACATGGAGCACGCCTTTATGGCTTGGTGCGGTGGAATCCGGGAAGTGCGGAATGGCGCTATAGGGAATTGCCGTTCCCTCAATCGCTTCCGCCAAATCACCCAGCCCAGACCCAAGGACCAGTGCAAGTTCGGGCAGGTGTTTGGTCCGGCCTCTAATAAAGGCTACCGCTTCATCGAGACGCTGACCCAGTGCTTTTGCCATTTAATGAAGTACCGCCGTCTTAGCGCCGTCGCCGCCGCTGAAGACCAGCGTTTGCGGCGCGGTTCCGCGCCCGACATTCACGCTGTTCACTTGCCGCAACCAAATATCGGTGAGAACTTGTGCTCGAATGGCCAATTCAGCGCCAACGCCAGGCGACACCCCTTCTTGATAGACCAGTATGCTTGCACCTTCGATTTCAGTACCAAGCACCGTCAGTTCAAGTTCACGATCGCCCACCACAATGGAAAACCGCTCGGCGGCATAACGTGCAAAAGCTCGGCGGCTTTCGACATTGCCTTTGATGTCTGCGCGCTTGCTGCCTTGGTGGCGCAGCGCATGTTCGGCATCGTGCAAGGGGATGGAATGGACGATTTCAATCATCCCGGTGCGCGGGTTGTGTTCAACACTGGTAATCGCAGCTTTCTGCTGATGCGCCGCCGCACCATTAAAGGCCGCCGGTATCGCGAGCGCTATCATGAGAAAAGCGGCAATCCAGCGCAGCATCAATTTGAGCCCTCTTCATCCTCTTTTTTCTTCGCACCCTGCTGTACTTCAGCCATCAAATCGCGGCCTGCGCGTGATGCCGGATCGGGACGTTTGAACGCCTCGATGCGGCTATCGATAATTTTGCGCGGGTAGTGGTTGTTGTTCACATCCGCATCTGCTGTTTCCCAATCAGGATCGAGCACAACCTCAGCCAATTCCTTACCTTTCGGGAAAGTCAAAAGCTTCGAGACATTGCGCGAATTGCGACGCCAGATTTCAGCTGGAATATGCAGGCGCTCTTTCGTGCCATCGACAAAGTGCAGATCAAGGATGATCGGCATCACCAATCCGCCAAGGTTCGAGAAGCTGAGGACGTAATAATTGTTGTCCTCTGCCACCGCCCGATCAAAAACCTGGCGCTCCCATTCATCAAGCCCTTCGAGGAAGCCTTCATACTTCTTTGTATCCCGAGGGGTCACGGTGAAGCGATCATTCTCGTCGTAGAAGTCTGTCACGCCTGGGTTCTCAAGAACCCAAATTGGCAAACCCTGCTCACGGTTCAGGCGAACACCAACTTTCTCTGGTTCATCGGCAAGGCGTTGACGGTCACGAGCAAGATCGATGTCGGGATTCTCCGTATCGATCCGCAAGCGGTGAATGCTGTCGAGGGAAATATCAACGTGATCCGTCGTGTAGAACCAACCACGCCAGAACCAATCTAGATCTGTGCCCGATGCCTCCTCCATCGTGCGGAAGAAGTCGGTTGGCGTGGGCCGTTTAAACTTCCACCGGCGCGCATATTCGCGAAGGGCGAAGTCAAATCGTTCGCGCCCAATCACCGTATCGCGCAAGATGTGATAGGCCGCAGATGGCTTACCATATGCGTTCGGACCAATGTTCAGGACGCTGTCCGATTGAGTCATAATCGGAACCTGCTGGCTTGACGTCATGTACGGAATAAGGTCACGCGGCAGGCTGCGGGTCCATTGGATATTGGGGTCCCACTCATACCCTGCAACGCTGTCGAGAAAGGAGTTGATCCCTTCATCCATCCACGTCCATTGCCGTTCATCCGAATTCACCACCATCGGGAAATAGATGTGCCCGATCTCGTGAATAACGACCCCGATCAAGAATATCTTCTCGCTCTCAGAGTAGGTCCGCGTTCCATCATCCTGCAAGGTCGTGCGCGGACCATTGAAGGTGATCATCGGATATTCCATCCCGCCGACCGGGCCATTGACGGACTGTGCGGTGGGGTATGGGTAATCGAAGGAATAGCGCGAATAGACCTCCATCGTGTGGACCACGGCTGCGGTTGAATATTTGCGCCACAGCTCTCCACCTTCTTTCGGCCAGAAAGACATCGCCATTACGGTTTCTTGCTGCGCACCCGGCTGTTTGTGACCTTGCGCATCCCAGATAAACTTGCGGCTTGTTGCCCAAGCAAAGTCGCGCACTTTCTGCGCGGTAAAGCGCCATGTCTTGGTACCCGTCGGGTTAGAACTTTCGTTCGCGAGCGCCTCTTCAGGTGTCACGATAAACATCGGTTCATCGGCGTTGCGCGCGCTGGCCAGACGTTGACGCTGGGTCGAAGTCAGAACCGAGGAAGGGTTTGCAAGCACACCTGTAGAGGAGACAATGTGGTCATTGGGCACATTCATCGAGACATCGTAATTGCCAAACTCGAGCGTGAATTCGCCGCGGCCAAGGAATTCCTTATTGTGCCAGCCTTCATAGTCTGAATAGGCGACAAGGCGCGGGAACCACTGCGCGAACAGGAACAGATCATTGCCCCCTTCGCGCGCATCATCGGGGAAGTGCTCATAGCCGGACCGTGCAGAGATCACATTCTCTTCGACGATATTGTACGCCCAATCAATGTTGAAGCTGACGCTTTGACCGGGACGCAGAGGCGTTGGCAAATCGATGCGCATCAACGTGCCGACAATGGTGTGATTGAGCGCGCGGCCACTGGTCATCTGAACCCGGCTAATATCATATCCATACGTGTTGTCCGCGAGCGCTTGTTGGCGGCGCAGCTCTTCCATCGAAAGGCGCGCAGGAGTGTTGCCATTTCCAATGGAGCGCGCAGGACCGCGCCTGCCCGGACCACCAAATGTGTCGGTAAGCTCTGCCATGCTATCGGTGCGGAAACGGTTCTGGTCCAGCTGCATCCATATCCATGGCAGCGTATCAGGCGACTTGTTCTTATAAGTGATCATGGCGCGCGCGGTTAGCCGGCGTCCATCCTCATCCAAAGTCGCATTGATTCGATAGTCGGCCTCTTGCTGCCAATATTGGTGGCCAGGGGCGCCCGATGCATTGCGGTACACATTCGGATCGGCCAGCACTTCATCCAATTGGCGAAACTTGTCCTCGAAATTGCCCTTGGTTTGTTGAATCCCTTGGGCAAAAGCCGGCGAAGAAACCAAAAGCGCGACGAGTAGAACTAAAAGACGCAAGGCACATTCCTAAGACTGTTCGAGTGACTAACGGAGGCGGGTACATGGAACGCCGGGCGCTCGCAACGGTGAGCCCTGTGTTTCGACGAACGGCAAATGGAATGCGACCGACGACATATCCCCCGAACTGCCTGCCAAATCCATAACCGCTATTGAGCCAGCTCTTATGCCAGTTCTTGTGCCAGCCTCTCCATAAAACGTGTACCTTGTTCCAATTGCTCTAGGGCGATCCATTCATTGGGCTGATGCGCTTGTTCAATTGAGCCGGGACCACAGATGACCGTTGGAAAACCGCCTTGCTGAAATTGCCCTGCTTCAGCGCCATAGGACACTTTGGCAGGCGGCATGTTTTCGCCAGTTAACCTCTGCACAAAGGCGATCGCATCATCGCTTCCATCGTCGCTTAGAGGCGGCGCATCAGCCAGTTTTTCAAAACTAGCGCCAGCCTGAGGAAAGCGTGCGCTCAGCTCTTTATCTAACGCCTCACACCGTGCCTTGAATGGAGCGAGCAGCTCATCAGGAGCGAAACCCGGGGGACAACGAAGGTCGAATTGGAACTGGGCATGACCAGCAAGAATATTGGCGGCCTCGCCCCCTTGCATCACGCCAATCGTAAGAGTTGGATAGGGCGGGTCGAAGCCATTGTCGGGGTCCGCTTTGGCTTTCAATTCGCGCGATAATTCGACCAAGGAATGCATCAAATCCACCGCATGTTCATTGGCTGAGATGCCGTGATTGACGAGGCTGGAATGCGCCTCTGCACCCTGTACTTCGACTTTATAGACGCTGATCCCCTTGTGCCCGGTCACAAGCCGCATAGACGTCGGCTCACCCACAACGGCAAGGCGCGGCGCCCGGACACTTGTCCGCATCTGTTCGATCATCGCGGGCGCACCAAGACAACCGATCTCCTCATCATAGCTGATCGCCAAATGGATCGGTTTGGCACCCTTCGCAAACTCTGGCACCCAAGCAAGCGCCAAAGCGATAAAGCTCTTCATATCTGCCGTGCCGCGCCCATACAGCTTGCCGCTTTCCTCGCGTGTGATCCAAGGGTCGCTGGACCAGTCTTGATTGTCCACGGGAACCACATCGGTGTGACCCGAAAGGATCACGCCGCCTTCAACCATTGGCCCAATAGTCGCGAAGAGATTGGACTTGGTGCCATCCTCATTGGCGACACGGTGGCCAGTTACACCATACTCAGAAAGATAGCTTTCGACCCATTCAATTAGCGCCAGATTGGAATTGCGAGAAGTGGTGTCAAAAGCGATCAGCCGATCAAGGATCGCTCGGGCATGTGTCATATTGGTCATGCCCATGATCTAGCGCGGCTTACAGTGCGCTTCTAGTGCGCTTCCGTTCTTTTGTTAGCGGACGGAAAGTGGAGCGGGTGAAGGGAATTGACCGTTAGAGTGGGTTACAAGCTCGAGCTAACCTACTCACTGAAAGCGCTGGCTCAAGCTGGCCTGATAGTGGAAAGGCTGTCGATGTTAGCCGCACATTTGCATCATCATTCTGGAATATAATGATCTTGAGCTAGGTGTCCGTCGTCAGATAAATTGAGACACGCTGAAGCTTTGGCTTGCTGAGTTTTTGGTCTCATCTGGTTGATGTGTTTTAGGCGGCAAGCTTGCGGTGAAGCAAGCGCCTTGGCTCAAGCGTTTGTCGTTTGATCCTTTCT
>NZ_JBDXIY010000003.1:0-12678 GCF_039988855.1 Erythrobacter sp. | reverse complement strand
ACAATGAGGTTCGGCCTCACTCGGCGATCGGATACAACGTCCCGATCGCATTACAAAATCCCGGTGGCGAAGCCAGCCCGTCACCGTGAAGAAAGCCGGAAAACTCCAGCCACCGGCGCTCCAAAGTTCGGTCTCAGAGCACCGAAGACAAGCTTTTGCGAGAAGCTAGAACTAAAATTCGGGCGCAACTGCGGGGTGCGTTCGGCGCATTGCGCAATTACGTCTCCGACGCGGATGTTCGCGGCAAGCTTTTTGAGAAACGGGATTACCAATTCATCAACAAGGCTGAATCACTTCGCGAGCTTGACGTCCGGTTTTTGACGCAGGGCTCGTTTGCTTATGGAACACTCATTAGGCCCGCTCGGCGTTGGGCTCAAGAAATCGACTTGGACGACGGCATCTATGTTCCCATGCCATTTGTAGATGGCCGGCCGGTGTTCTCATCGGAAGGCCTGTTTGAAATTATGCAAAGGGCACTTGAACCGCTAGTGACCCGCGAGGGCTGGAAGTTCAAGCGAAAAAACACCTGCATTCGCATTACACTGGTCGGAAAAGGCGCGCACATTGACCTACCACTGTTTGCGGTCGATGACACAAGCTTCCGCCGTCTAGCCGAAATGTTTGAGCGACAGACCGAAACAACGTTTGGCAAATCGGCCAATCTTAACGATACTCTGGACACCATCGCGAAATCCGTGCGGCTCGGTTCAGGGCAGATTCTCCTCGCTGATCGTGAGGAAGACTGGCGCCCGTCAGACCCGAAGGCCATCCACGATTGGTTCATCGCCAATGTAACGAGATATGGAAAGGTCCTGCGTCGGCTGAGCCGCTACGCCAAGGCTTGGCGTGACGATAAATGGGATGATGCTGCCTTCTCTTCACTGGCACTGATGGTGCTTTGTGTGGAAGCACTAGCCGCGCTTGGCGAGCGCCCGTCCGAGGATCGGGATGATTTGTTGCTTCTGGCTGTTGCCGAGCACCTTCCCGAGCGGATAAGGAGGGGGAGTATTTCTTGGCGTGAAGGCGAGCGTGCATGTGACGATGAATGGTCACCAGAGTGGCGCGAAGAACTTGCCAAAGCGGCTGAGTCGTTTCGTGACGATGTTAAAGCGGCTCTTTATGACACGTTCCATTCGGACGTAGTCATCCAGAAACTCAGGCGGGCGTTGAGTGATCGTATCCCAAATGCGCCTGAAGCGGTGGTGATTGCCGCCGCAGCGCAGACCGCAGCGGTATTGGAGACTAAAGCTGAAACCGTGCCGATGCCTCGCGTAGGATCTTCGGTATCAGCTTGATAGCGGAGCAGACGGCGCGGTGGGAAGTCGACGCTACCCTAAGAAAACGCGGTTTCCGGCATGTCGGGCCAAATCCCGACCGATACCGTGGTTCGTTGCGAATTGGGCATACGACCGCCGAGGTTGAGATCGACATTCCTGACCTGGAATTTGTAGAACTGCCCAAAATCCGATTCGTTGACCGCTCGTCAGTCAGCCTTCCGATTATTGCACACCTGGAGGAAGGCACAGGCCTCTGCTACGCTGACCGCTCCCTACTGCGATTGGACCGGTTCCGACCCGGCGCTTCAATATTGCGTGTGTTGAGAGAGGCCGAAGCAACGATTGCAAAATCGCTCGCCGGCGGCGCGCTTTTGGAAGTCGCAACCGAGTACCCGTCATATTGGGGCGGAAGCAACGTCCTGGTCATGTTTGGCCGTAGCACAACCGCTAGAACTGCCAGACTAGCGGTTCCAAATAGCTTGAATTCGTCGACACAACTGCTTTTGGTCAACGACAAGCAGCATATCCCGGCCGGATTTCAAACAGGACGTTCAGCTATCACCGTACACGCGTCGACGGATATAGGCGCTGGAACTAATATTCTGGTACCAAAAACGCTTGGTCAGCTTCGAGAATGGTATGAGGAACAGTCCGGATTTAGTGTTCCGAGCTTCGGAGAAATCGGCAACGCGTTGTCTGACGGACAGGTGCTGTTTATCGCGGCGCGCAACGGTTGGGTTGGTTGCCAAATCGAACTCCCTACTGACCTCAAGCTGTTGGCAAAGCGTGGCGCAAGGCGGGAATTTCTGCGCGGCGAAATCAGGAAGCGTGAAACCAATATTGGGCTGATCAGGTATCACGGTAGCGAGGCAAGCTTGGACGATATCACTTCCCGCAACCTGAATGGCATGGCCACGTCGCTAAAAGGCAAATCTATCGCGGTTGTTGGCTGTGGAACAATAGGAAGCCATCTAGCTCGGTATCTTGTCCAATCAGGGGCCGGAAACGACGCTCGCCTGTTTCTGGTGGACCGCGAGTTACTTGCAGCCGGCAATCTCGGTCGACACTTGCTTAACTTCGCCGATATCGGTGAGTCGAAGGCAGAGGCGCTTGCTACTGAACTATCCCGTTTTCATCCGGACGTGCGGATCAAAGCACTGGCAATTGACGTAAAGGACGTGTGGAACCGATTGCGCGGATGCGATCTAGTCGTAGATGCTACAGGTGTCGAAGCGGTAAGCGACTATTTGAACCAAAGGGCGCTGGAAGCTCGGTCACTTGGACAGTCTGCGTTTCTCTTGCACACTTGGTTGTTTGGGAACGGAATTGCGGCCCAATCTTTTCTCAACGTGGGTGACGGGTTCGCTTGTTACCGATGCCTTCGTCCCGATCTTGGCAAGCCGTGGCTGAACGATCCCCGCAAGGACGTGAAAGATGTGGGACGTATAGCTGCTACGTCATGTGGGGATGGCCCATACCTACCGTTCTCCGTTGCCGCACCAGCGATGGCGGCGGGGCTTGGCCTGCAGGCGATATTGGATTTCTTTGATGGCAAACCAGGCGCTCGACTACGAACCATTGCACTTGATCTAGAAGAAGCCAGAAAACTGAATGAAAAATCACCAAAGCCACACGAACAGTGTCCCGCTTGCGGAGCTGGGACAGGTGCTCGTTGACAAGAGCGCGTGGGCGGCGATTATTTCATGTGCAAGGAACGAGGGGGCAAAGCATGAAGTAGGCGGGATACTATTGGGTTTGCGTCGAGGAAAGTATCTTCACGTGACCGCGGCGACACTTCCCGGCCTGCGTGATCGCAGTTCGCGAATCTGGTTCCTCAGATTCGATCGTATCCATCAAATCGCCGCAGTTCGAAAATGGCTCGTTTCTGGATTCAAAGTGGACTGGATCGGCGAATGGCACTCACATCCTGAGGTCTCTCCAAAACCATCTCTGGTCGATATCCAAACCTGGCAAAGCCAAGCCAACAAGCGCCGCGCTCCGATGGTTTATGTCATTCTAGGGCTCGAGGGATTCTGGGTCGGCAGGATGGAGCAGGGTTCTGCAGGACCATATGAGCTTGAGCTAGCCGAGGAATCAGACACATCTTTGCTATTTCAAGTCGCCGATTACGCTTAGAGTCCGTGCCGAAACCGCTCATGAGTTTCGTGCGAAGCGCCTGACGAGGATCATGACGGCTGCAGCGTAGAGGAATGCGGTGGCGGATTCGATAGTGGCCTCTGCATCCTTCCATAGCCTGCGGTTGCGGCTGAACCAGGCGAAGAAGCGCTCGACTACCCACCGCCTCTGCTGGACCGTGAAGCCGATCTGGTCGGGCTTGCGCTTGACGATCTCGACGGCGATTGAGGTGGCTTCGGCTAGCCGAAGCAGTTCCAAGAGCTGTGGCGAGAGCACCGCGTTGCGATCCTTGCGGCCCTTGCCCTGCTCGACACGGAGGAGCATGCGCGTCGAGTCGACATCATCGACCTTGAGGTGCGCGACCTCGGACACGCGCAGCCCTGCGCCGTAAGCAACACCGAGGGCGGCCTTGTACTTGAGGCCCGGTGCGGCTTCTAGCAGTCGCCCCGCTTCCTCCACGCTGAGCACATCCGGCAGCTTGCGGTGATAGCGGGTAATCACCAGGGCGCGCGACAGATCCCGGCGCTGCAGTGTCACCAGAAACAGGAACCGAAGCGCCGAGACAGCGCCGTTGATGGTCGCAGGTCCAACACCCTTCTCATGCTGATCAAGCTGGAAGCGGCGGATATCGTCCGGCGTCGCGGTATCAGGCGAGCGCCCGAGGAACGCGGCAAAGTACCGGACATGACGAACGTAGTCCTGCCGCGTGTGGGAGCCGAGGCCCCGCATGAGCATGTCGTGCTGCATGCGCTGGCGAAGCGACGAGATAGGTGCATCGGTCGACGGGGTAGCCATGGCGAGTTCCTCTCGTTGAAGGGAACTCCATGGGCGGCTCGCCCGCAGCTAACCGCTCAAAGGCTATGATTATTACGCCATCTCAGGCAAAGGCGCCCTCCCGCGAAGCGGGTTCGTGCTTGGGAGCGCAAAGCTGTCCTTGATCCACCGGAATGAAATGCTTCCGCTCGCGGAGTTGTTATCCATCAAGAATTCAATACAATTCTTGAACCCTAGGGTATCAACCCCGGGGCATCGCGATGCTCCTCAACATGAGGAGTATCGTGATGAGATTGTTGAGCAAGCGGCAGGTGAAGGAGCTGGTCCTGTACTCTCCCCAACACATAGCGCGCCTGGAAGTGGCGGGCCAATTCCCCAAGCGGGTACGGCTGGGCAACAACCGGGTCGGATGGGTCGAGGCAGAAGTGCTAGAGTGGCTTCAGGAACGCATCGACGCTCGTGGTCAACAGCACTGACTCTCCTTTTGTGAGAGCGAAGAGAACCGGTGGCAACGCCGGTTCTCTTTCTTTTTTACCAGTCTGCGATGGGGATATGCAGGGGGATACGGTATCCACTCGCAGCGTGTGGCTTGCCAGCTGGACATATCTGCTCAAACCGGCTCATTGTAGCGCATGCGGAACTCCGAATTTCGGCAGGAATCACAAAGAGGCAAAGAATTCTGCGGCGGGAACTGGTGGCCGCAACAGCTCGACGCTACCAGTCGGATTCGTCGTCCGGTTTCTCGATATCACCAGGAGGGTGCGGCCTGTTGGACTTGGTCTTTGGGTTTGCACTTGTCGCTGCCTCAGACTGTTCCCACAGAGTCCCTTCACCTTCTTCGTCTTTGTCTTTGCGGTCGTCTCGCCCTTGCGCTTTGGCGTCCTCGCGGTCCTCGGATTTGCTCTGGTACTGGCTCAATTCCGAGTAATGGACGGCATAGTTCGCACGCATCTGGTCGCGAAGCGCGTTCTGCTGATCAGAGGTCATGCGGAGCATTTCCTCCAGGGCACCGAGCGGAAATCGCAACGGGATCGCGGCGCGCGTCATGCCTCGTACATGAGCGGCAAAGGCGCCCTTCGGCTGGGCTTCGATCAGCGCCGGATCACAATTGAGCATCTGGGCGGCGGCCCGCGCGTCCTTGCCAGTGAAGCCGCCGGCGAACTTTATCGCGGTGTTGGCCGAGAACGCATCCTGGAGCTTTGAGTCCAGCTGACCGAGATATTGGTGCGCCAACACCATGCCGATCTTGAATTTACGCGCCTGGCTCAGAATGATCCCGACATTGCGATCGAAATAATCGGCGGCCTCGTCGATATAGACCATGGTGGGCATGCGCTGGCTTTCCGGCAGTGTCGCACGTTCCTGGGCGGCTTGGGCGATCATGGCAATGAAGAAGCGCCCGAAAATTTCGGTACCGCTCTCCTTCAACAGGTCCTTCGCAGTGTTGATCAGGATGACCTTGCCCGCGTTCATTTCGGCGAAGAGATCGAGCTTCGACCGCGGATGAGAGAACATCCGTTCGAAGGTCTGGTTTTCGAGAATGCCCCACAATCTGCGTAACACTTGCTGACGCGTCTGCGCGAATTCTTTTGACGGAAACTCGGTTTCGAAGAAATGCCGGGCGGTGCCTTCCAGGCGCGCAATGTGTTCGGCGAAGCGGATTTCGCTGCCTTTCTCCATCAGTTCGCGCAGGGTGTGAATGGTCGCGTCGGGAATGTGCAGCATCAGCCGCGTGACGTAGCGAAAGATCACGCTCTGCTTTTGCGTCATCTCCGCGGACAAAAGCGTGCCCAGCACGAAATCGTAGAGTTCCAGGATCGAATTGGTCAGGCGCTCGCGCTCCAAGAGCGGATAGGATTGAAGCCGCGCTTGGCCGACGTCGAACAGGTTGAGCGAGACCGGCCACTCAATGTCCGTCGGGTCGACGATGCAGACCCGATCATGCAGCGGTTCACCCGGAGCAAACGCCTTCAGACCAGCAATGTTGGAGATCAAATCCCCCTGACTGTCGATGACGATGACCGAACGCTCTCCGGAGGCGACCGCATCAAGATCCTTGGCGATCAGGTATTGCAATGTTTGCGTCTTGCCGTGACCCGACCCGGCAATGATGTGGTGATGCTCGAACCGGATCGATTGCGGGATGGTGAACATCTCCTCGCCGGCGAACAATTCAAGCAGCGGCGTTCCGGACAGGTAGGTGACGACCAAATCCTCCGGTGTCTTGGCATCAAACTTGGAGGGCATACGGAGAGGTCTGGAAAAGCCGTCTATATCGCGCGGGTCACCGCCCGATGCGGCAACGAAATTCGCCTCAAGGCGCTTGCGAAGTCGGGGAAACAGGCCGAGATGCTCAATTTCTTCAACGTGAGCGGCGACCGCGATCCGCTCCACGACTTCGCCCAATGAGGCGATGCGATCGATCCGCGGCGTCACTACGTTGATCCCGTTACCGACGTCATCAGCGCCTACCTTGCCGAGATTGTCGTAGAGCGCGCCGAAGCATCCCTGCACCAATAGCGTGATGGCGTCCGTGACGGACGGGAACCGCTCCAGCAACGCCTTCTGGGCATTGAGTTCGTCTTTCAACTCCCAATATTGCGCGGTCGTCCTGGTCTCGGCGAAATCTACATCCGGTAGCCGGAACATCCCCTCATATGCGATGAGCTGCGCCGTGAAGTGGCGCAGTTCGTCTCGCCGCTCGTCGGGAAGGTGCAAGACGTTGCCAACATCGCCGGCAACACGCGCGCAAAGGTCGTTCAACTGACCTTCCGTCTTGACCCCGTTGGCCTGGAGCAGGTGGTCGATGCGGCCGTGAAGATGCACCACTTCGGTATGATCGCTCTGGCGGAAAAACCCATAGACGAAGCGGTGGAGCCGAGCGCCGAGGTGCTTGGTCGCTACCATCCTCTTGCGAAGCCTCTAAGCATGATCCGGCGCGAGGTTTCCGGATCAAGCGGCGGCACGTCGGTCGTCTGCGTGCCGCCCCAATGCTTGGCGCTTTCCATGACGGCGCGAAGATAGGCGACCATTTGCCTTAGGCGTTCCTCGCGTATCGAAATATCGACGATCGACTTGCAGCGGAAATGTCGGCCGTAGAGCAAATCCTTGACGTAGACAGTTTCGCGAAACCGATCGTAGAACAGCCATCCGGCGAACGCGCCCGTCGCCAGGGCGGTCGGCGTGCCGATCGCGCGACCGAAAAATCCCGCCCAGACGAAGAAGGCAGGAACGACGGTTACCACACCGATGATGACCGACCATTTCATCAGCCCTTCGATTTCTTCGGTGATCAACTTCGCCTGGTCGAAGTCATAGCGATCGATGATCGCCTGTTCATCACCTTCAAGTTCGACCTTGCCCCAAAGCTTGAAGCGAACGGACCGAAACAGTCCCGGAGTCTGCTCGTGACGCATCAAAATCTTCATGTACGGCTTCCTCGTCCCGAACAGGAGAATTGAGACCGGGTTCGATGTATGGGTCAAGTTGCTTTTGAAGATGATCGCGTCGCTTGCTACGGTGGATTCATCCGTTTTCTGTGCATAAGCTCTCGCTAGGCTGGCGATCGTGAAGAGATTAATTGCATCCCTACTGCTCAGCATGGCCATCGCCTGGCCTGCCCAAGCCGAAACCTTCATCGAGAGACTTGGTCGCACCATTGATCAGGTCGGCAAGGATTTGCAGCAAGAGTTGGAAACGCGTGTCTTGCTCGGAAACCGCGCGGCCGGAGACGCCACGCGATTGCGCCAGGGCGTCTGTCTGGCGCTTCGGGGCGGCGAGGTGCTGTTTCGCAACAAATGCACCGCCGAGAAAACCTGCAACGGAACGCGGGACTGCAAAATAGCCTATCGTTGGCCACCGCGTGACTTGATGGAAGCCCGCTGGGGAGAAGGCAAGCCGCTGACCTTTATCGGCGCGGCGGCAAAGCAAGTTGCCTACGAAGGGCAGCCGTGCCTGTCCATTCGCAACGGCACGATCATCTTCTGTTTCATCGACGACAACCGTGCTGCCGCGCCTCTTTTGCCTGCGCCGTCGCTGCCGGGCGGAAATGATATCGCTGAGGTTCCAGAAACCGGCGTCAGCGACACTCCGAAAAAGGACAAGACCGCTCAGAAGGGCGAGCCTGACGAAGACGGTTCACTGCGTCATCAAGCGGAGCGCGAACGGGCGCAAGCCGACCATGACGCAGAGAGAAGGTCGCAAGCTGCCGAACAAAAGAGACGCGAAGCCGAAGCCAAGGCCAATCTCATCGCCGAACTGACCGACGATGCCGACATCGACTGGTTCTTCAAGGACAAGACACTGGCCACTCTGGCACCCGTTGACGCCGCCCAAGCCTGCCGCGACTTCTTCCTGTCGCGCGTTATCGCGGTCGCGCGGCAAGCGCCCGCTGACGCGGTTGAAGCCATGCACGACCGATGTGACAGAAAGGCCGAGCGTTACGGGCGGCGCATCGTCAAGCAGGAAGCCGCGCGTCTGGCTGATCCGTTGCTGAAAGCGCCGGCCACGCTCCAGGGCCTACGACAGCACAACTGGTTCAAGCTGAAGCCGTCAAGTCGGGACCGTTTCACGCCGCTGCAACAAACGCGCTTGGAGATCGAATTTGATAATGCCCTCCGCACCCATCGCGACAGCGCCGTCAACGATGCGGTCGAAACGATCAGGAAAGCCTATAAATCAGCGGAGCCCTTGACCGAATCGGCCGACGCGGCCCTGGCAATGTGCAACCTCAAGGGCAGTCCGCCTGAAGTTCTGATTCAGACCTGCAAGCAGCTCCGCGAATCACTCAGAGCGCGAATCAAGACTGCTCGGTGTCGCCGCGCGATTGACCAATCGGGGGCCACCCGGGGCATGCTCGACATGGCCGTCGAGGCATCCGGGTCGCGCTACGAAACGTGGCCGCTGCGCCGCGTCATATGTGCCGGCGTCGGCAACCATCCCGACTATCAGTTTACGATTGGCAACGGGCTCATTCCCTGGCTCACGACACCATCGCTGCAGGTCTTCAACGGCAACTCCAATAAGCTGCTTGATGTCGAACTCCGGGTTTCAACACCGCGTGACGGGCGATCGTTTGGCCAACTGCTCCTTGATATCGCGACCGGCGAGAACGAGCGCGAAGTGCCGGAAAAGCTGGTGGTTGAAAAAGTTCGCTTTGCGGCCCGTGGCATCACCTGGCGCAACGACCGCGCCATCATCGGCTGCGTCCTCGGTTTCATTAAGTGCCAGTGATTTTTTTGCCTCGACCATAGCGCTTCGCCGCTGATTGTCCCGCGCCATTGCGAACCATAGCAAACGGTGACGCGCGGCTCCGCTTTCGCCAAGCTTGTCTCGGGGCTCGTACAAGAAGACGAGCGACAGTCGAGGCGAAGGACAGATGGACACGGCCGCAAAACGCGACACGCTTGGACGCCGCTGCCGCTTTACCCGCACGCCTCTTGGTAAGCGGCTGGTGCTTGGGCCGCGCGATGCGGTGATCCTGCGCTGGCTCTATCGCTACCGCTATTTGCGCCAGGACCACTTGCTGGCGCTGATCCGGCCGAGGTCAGAAAAGCGCTTTGTGGAGCGGCTCGGCGACCTGTTCCACGAAACCGGCTACCTCAATAGGCCTGCGCTGTTGGCGCCGCATTTCGATGCCCGATCAACGCCGATGCTCTACGAAATCAGTCAGAGTGGCGTGGCCTATCTTGATAGCCATGATGCATTGCCGCCGCGTACCGTCACCTTTTCGCGCCGGTCGCCCCGCGCATACAATCCGCAAATACTGCACACGATGATGATCATCGACACCCTTTTGGCCGTTGAACTCGCGACGAGGCAGACACCCAACCAGCGATTCGTCCCGGTCGATGAAATCCTGGCTCGTGCTCCGGCCTCGACGCGGCGTGCCCCGAATCCGCTATCGATCCCGGTGACTGTTTTGCCGGAGCGCAACCATCCGGTTGTCCGCACCCGCATGGAAACGCACCTTATCCCGGACGCTCTTTACGGCGTAGAGCACCGAGCTGGAGGCGAGAAACGCTATCGGTTCTTCGCGTTGGAATGCGAGCGGACAAGCCCAATTTCGCGATCAACGGCCAAGGCATCGAGCCGGGCCCTTAAGGAAGCGACCTACGATGCGCTGATCCGCTCCGGCGCGTTCACGCAGCACTGGGGCATACCGAACCTTGCGCTGCAGTTCTGTTCGCGGTCCAAGCTGGGTCCCCGTTGAGAGCATCTCATCCGGTCAAAGAAAACGCCGCGCACAGTTACCACATGATGCGCGGCGCTCTGCATTCATTGAACCAAAGGAGAAAAAGGCAATGAATTGATGGAAGCGTACCGGCCAGCCTGATCTTCTTCAACCTCCTTTCGGCGAACTACGCGACGAACCGAACACACTCGGTCTGGTGGGACGGCACTTCAAGTTCCAGGTCGAAGGGATGGAGCGAGACGATTCGGAAGTCGGCCGCTCCTAGACCAAAATATGTCTCCACCGAGAAGCGATCACCGCTACGCGGCTTTTGCTGGAAGTGCCCGCTCTCGGAGACCAGGATGATGTCGTCTTCGAGCGCGACCACAGTGCCGTAAGGACGCCAGGTGCGGTCGGGAACGCCGGACCGACGATAGGCAAAGTGGTATGCGCGCGGCGCTGCAGCATCTCCGGTAGTGAGCAGCACGGCGGCGTAAACGTCAGAGATTGCCGTCGGGTCGTGGTGGAAATCATGCGTGTACCAGTTGCGGCCGTAATGGGCGTTGGCAAGTGCCTGGTTCGGCCAGCCGCTGTCGACCTCGTAGATGCTCCAGAGCGGCGCCAAATGCGTGCTCGTCGGTCTTCGTAGGTGATAGAGGCGTCGTTCGCGGCCGAACTGCGAATAGACGTACTCTTCATCCACGTCCATGAGCGCGACCGGATCAACATCAAGGAGTGACGCAAACCCGAAGACGGTATCGGCGCGCGAGGGGATACCGTGATCAAGCCAGCGATAGATAGTGGCCTTGTGGCGGCTGTCCGGGCGGCCGTTGCTCTTGCCTGAAGAATTGCGCTGGTCGCGATGTTCCCACTCGACCACGAGCCCGTCCACGGATTCGTACCGGTCTTTGATGAGAGACAGCGCCAGAGATTTTCGGATCGGTATCGGCATGTGGTGATCATAGGCAAATCGGTCGCGTTCCCTGTCTCATTTTTTGCGACTCGGTTTGAGACACGCAATTGCGACACCTCGACTATGCTCATTCCCAACGCAATTGAGGTGGGGTGGCCACGATGACGACAAGAGCTATTTCGGGCATGCGAGTGTTGTCTCGTGACCCACCTTAGTCCGCGGGTTCGGTGTCGAGTTCGTCAAGCAGGCGGTGCGCGTCAGCGCCCAAGCATTTGGCGAACACGATGAAGTCGGCAACGTCGAGCCGCAGCTGACCGTTCTCGAACTTCGAGATGTATGCCTGCGTGCGACCGGTCGCACGCGCGAGGTCCGCTTGCGTTATGCCGGCCTCCAGCCGGGCGCGTTTCATGATCTCACTGAGCCGCGTGTTGAGCGGCGAATAAAGGCCGGTGCGCATCCGTTGTCCGTCATACCGCGACAACGGATTGACTAAATTCCAGTTATTATATATTCCAAACAGTAATATTCCTATTGGAATATAGGGAGGGTTATGTTTGCATTCGTCACTATGCGCTCGTTCTGGCGACTGCGGAGCGGTCGTCCGGCGACCTCTCATCCACCAATTCGAAACTAGACGGAAGGAGCAGAGCATGCGGCTACCCACAGCCATTTTTGCAATCGGCCTGGCGGCAGTCGCAGCAGGCTGCACAGCCACCGCTGACGGCGGCGGAGACACGGCGCCAGCGAAGAGGGTTCTTGCGGCCGGCCCGCAAAACGCAACCTGCCAGGCGGACTTTCCGGGCCACGGGCCAGGCTGGCTGACTTTCAGGAATGGAAAGCCGGTTGGTTACCGGACCAACGCCTATCGTGCGAGTTCGGTCAGTCTGTCAGGAAATACCGTCCGAATTGACCAGGCTCGTTTCCATATCAAAAGCGCGAGTTCGCAAGCCCTGGTCGGAGATTGGACCCTTGGACGCTATCACGCAAAGAACCTGAAGTTCGCCTGCAAATAGATACGCCACGCGGCCGGTTTCAGCGCTTCAGACCCAGCATCCAGTCGAAGATGAGAACGGCACCGTCTTGCCGGCACACTGAAAGGCACATGATATGCACATTAGAAGTCTGATCCCCGCCACGGCGTTTCTTTGCGCGTCAAGTTCAGCTGCGTTGGCGGCCGATCCGATCGATCCGGACCGGTTTCGGGAACCGGTCGTGGAGGCTGCCACCTTCGATTGGACCGGTCTTTATGTCGGCGCGCATGCCGGTGCTCTGAGACCGAACTTTGGAGCGCCGGTGGCTGGAGTTTTCCGGCTTTTGCTCTGAGACCGAACTTTGGAGCGCCGGTGGCTGGAGTTTTCCGGCTTTCTTCACGGTGACGGGCTGGCTTCGCCACCGGGATTTTGTAA
>NZ_JBDXIY010000002.1:0-89100 GCF_039988855.1 Erythrobacter sp. | reverse complement strand
GTTGTCGCTGATTGAAATCATCAGGCTTGCCAAAGTGTGAAGCGTAACCGGTGCAGCTTTGGGCCAATCCTGCATCATACCGCTTGGGAAGCTGCGGAGCTCGCGCAAAGTGACACTGTCGCTCCATGCCCGTTTTCTTTCTGCCACTTCGCGGGCAAGGGTGGCCAGAACATAGAGCTTGAAGGTTGAGCCAATGGGCATCTGTGAGGATGAGCCTGAGGATGCGGCCGGAGGCGTGGTGCCATCAACGGGGCCATACCACCAAGTGACCGTCCCATTGAGGCCGCGAAGGTCGGTTTCTATCTTCTCGATGCTATCGTCCAAAGGCACAAAGCTCTGAAGTAAAAGCTCGCTCACCCGGTTTTCAGATGCGGGATCAATCGCGATGCCTCCTTTTGCAATCGCGCGTTCCATCCGGATGGAAAGGGCAGCGTGGTTGGCGCTTGAAGGGTCAAGGC
Source organism: Erythrobacter sp. (assembly GCF_039988855.1). Taxonomy (GTDB): domain Bacteria; phylum Pseudomonadota; class Alphaproteobacteria; order Sphingomonadales; family Sphingomonadaceae; genus Erythrobacter. The sequence goes on along the minus strand of NZ_JBDXIY010000002.1, from coordinate 88,642 downwards.
TTTCGACTGAAACGGCGGCTCCAAACTCGGAAGTGAGTTGGTTTGTGATGGTTCTGAGCTGCTGGGGCGGAACGGCTCTGAGAAAGGCGTCGGTGAAGAGTTCTTCGTGTCCAGTCTGTCCATTGATGAAGGCGACGACTTGATCCGCCCGTTCTTGCAATGGGGAAGCTTCGTCAGTTTCCGTCTGAGCAACTGGCGGGCTTTGAGCATCAGCCGGATGGGTGAAGGCAAGAAACAGGAAAGCGGCAGCAGAAATTTGAATGACTTGCTTCACGCCAATCCTCCCAATTATCCAATCAGCTGTGTCAAAGCCGGGCGCTTGCGCCGAGGCAAACAAACGCAAGCTGAGTGATCAAGACGACAATAGTCGTGATGCGCCAGCCATTGCTAGCTTCGCGCATTCCGCGATCCCAAGTCCACATGCCAATTGCCCCTGTCGCAAGGCTGGATAAGGCGATGGTGAGCCACCCTGTCTGTCCCAACAACAGAAAGAAGATCGCAAACAACACAACCATTTGCACAAGGAATGCGGCCGCGAACCAGGCGATGGGGATGGGCCGATATTTTGCGTCCGGGATATGCCAATCGGGAATGGCACTGTCGGGCCGCGAGATGCGCCGATCGCCCGCGTAGATGTCCTCTTCGCGCGGGTTGGGGAAGTCGGGCTTTTCGTCGTTATCAGGCATCGATCATATCGCGGTCCATTTCGCCCGCTCGGTTCTGGATGAAATTGAAGCGGTGCTCTGGATTGCGGCCCATCAGTTGATCGACGAGTTCCTTGACGACGGCGCGTTGCTCAAATTCTTGGGGAAGGGTGATCCGAACCAGACTGCGGGAATCGGGGTTCATGGTGGTTTCGCGTAATTGCTGCGGGTTCATCTCGCCAAGCCCTTTGAAGCGCCCAACCTCAATCTTCTTGCCTTTGAACACTGTCGCCTCAAGCTCTGCGCGGTGCGCATCATCGCGGGCATAGCGACTCTCTTTTCCAGCGGTGAGGCGGTAAAGGGGCGGCTGCGCTAGGAACAGATGCCCTTTGCGCACGATCTCTGGCATCTCTTGGAAGAAGAAGGTCATCAAAAGCGTCGCGATATGGGCCCCGTCCACATCCGCATCGGTCATGATGATAATGCGGTCATAGCGAAGGCTTTCAGGATCACAGTCCTTGCGCGTTCCGCAACCCATGGCGAGGCTGAGATCGGCAATCTCTGAGTTAGCGCGGATCTTGTCAGCTGTGGCGCTGGCGACGTTCAGGATTTTGCCCCGGATCGGCAGGATCGCTTGCGTTTTACGGTCGCGCGCTTGCTTGGCCGACCCGCCAGCGGAATCGCCTTCTACGATGAAAAGCTCGGTTTCCCGCTCCCCTTCGCCAGAACAATCGGTGAGCTTGCCGGGAAGGCGCAGCTTCTTTGCATTGGTCGCGGTCTTGCGTTTGATTTCGCGCTCTTGCTTACGCTTAAGGCGCTCATCCATGCGCTCCATCACTTCGCCAAGAAGCGCTTTGCCGCGGTCCATATTGTCAGTGAGGAACAGGTCAAACTGATCGCGCACCGCGTTCTCAACAAGCCGAAAAGCTTCGGGCGAAGTGAGGCGGTCCTTGGTTTGGGACTGAAACTGCGGATCGCGGATAAAGACGCTGAGCATGACTTCAGAGCCCGTCATCACGTCATCGGCGGTGATGTCCTTGGACTTCTTCACGCCGGTAAGCTCACCAAAAGCGCGCAGCCCCTTTGTAAGAGCGCCGCGAAGTCCCTGTTCATGCGTTCCGCCATCGGGTGTGGGGACGGTGTTACAATACCAGCTGGTCGAACCATCGGAATACAGCGGCCATGCAATCGCCCATTCGACGCGGCCTTGCCCAATTCCGTCTGTTGCCTCCGGAAATTCTTGGCTTCCGGTGAAAGGTTGAGCAGTGACGCATTCTCTTGCGCCGACTTGCTCTGCCAAGTGGTCGGCAAGACCGCCGGGAAATTTGAAGACGGCCTCTGTAGGTACATCCTCAGACGCCAGACTTTCCGCGCATTTCCAACGGATTTCGACGCCTGCAAACAAATACGCTTTTGAACGCGCCAATTTGAACAAGCGGTGAGGTTTGAAATTGCGATCCCCGAAAATCTCTTTGTCAGGAACAAAGGTCACTTGCGAGCCGCGCCTGTTGGGAGCTGCGCCGACAACTTCGATCGGGCCAAGGGTTTGCCCCTTGGAAAATTCCTGCGCGTAAAGCTGTTTGTCCCGCGCCACTTCAACGCGGGTGGCGGAAGAAAGCGCGTTAACGACGCTCACCCCGACACCGTGGAGACCACCGCTTGTGGCATAGGCTTTGCCCGAGAATTTACCGCCTGAGTGAAGCGTGGAAAGGATCACCTCTAGCGTTGATTTACCTGGAAATTTAGGATGTTCATCCACCGGAATGCCGCGCCCGTTGTCTGAGATCGAAAGGCGATTGCCTTCTTCCAAGCGCATTTCGATTCGGTTGGCATGGCCTGCCACTGCTTCATCCATCGAGTTGTCGAGGACTTCGGCCGCCAAATGGTGCAGGGCGCGGTCGTCCGTGCCGCCGATGTACATGCCGGGCCTGCGCCGTACAGGCTCCAGACCCTCAAGGACTTCGATGGATGAGGAATCGTATTCGCCGCTTGAAGCAGGCGCATTTTCAAACAGGTCATCGGACATGAGTTTGATATAGGCACGGGCCCCGCCTACTCACAAGCGGTACGGGACCCGTTTTGCGCCGATATTGCTGCAATTCTTATTCGCTAAAGCTGCTTGGAGCGGCTTCGACGGAAACAACCCGATTTCCGTTGACTTGCCGGACTTCAAGAGCACGTTCTGCGACCCCGTTTCGCATGAAGCGGAATGCTCCGTCCACGCCTAGGAAGCCGCCGCTGTCATAGAGCCGGGCAACCGGGAAGCTATCGCCAACGCGCCAATCGCGCGCAATGCGCAGCGTCAACAGCACTGAGTCATACCCCAAAGTGGCAATTCGGAACGGCTTTGCACCAAATCGGGCCTCATAACTTTCTGAGAACCGGCGAAATCGTCCGTCCGATACGGCAGAAAACAATGCGCCATCAACCGCCGCAGACCGTGTGAGTGCGCTTTCGCCGCTCCACAGCTCAGTACCCAACAGGCGTGTGCCGCCTGCGCCTTGACTGCGCAGTTCGCCTGCTGCCTGCATGGCAAGGCGCGCTCCATCTGCGATCAGAACGGTGTCATAACCGCCGCGTTGGCGCAGACGCTGAGCTGCGCCAACAATAGAAGTGTTGCCGCGCGCGTAGCGTTCAAATCCGATGAGACTGCCGCCATAATCGCGCAGTGAGTTTTGCAGAGCGCTGTAAGCTTTCTGGCCATAGTCGCCTTCGGGCAGGAGTGCCGCAAAGCTCGCGGAACCATTCGCGCGTGCATATTGCACAGAACGCGCAACCGATTGTTCGGGCACATGTCCCATTACGAAGACTTCATCGCCTGCAACATTTGCATCGTTTGAAAAAGCAATCGCTGGCACCCGTGCGCGCGCCGCTGCGGTTTGCACTGCGGGCACATTGTCAGCAAGCAGTGGCCCCAGGATTAGCCGGTTACCATCCGCAATTGCCCTACCTGCGGCGGCGCCTGCGCCGGCAGAGGTATCATAGGTTGTGATGCGGATATTTTCGGCGTTAGTGTCGAGAAGCGCCATTGTGGTCGCATTTGCAATGGCTTGGCCCACATCTGCGGTGGTGCCGCCCAGTGGCACAAGCAAGGCAACACGGTGCCGGGTCGTATCACTCGGCAAGGCTGTCGCACTAGGCCCGGCAGAGGGTGATGGATCTGGTGTGCTCGACACCGTTTCTGTGCGCGGTACCACCTGACAACCGGCAAGAAGCGCAGCTGAACTGGCAATCGCGACCGTGCGCCGATTAAAACTCTCGGCCAACATGCGCGATATATTGCGCGACAGTGGGCGCACCCATTCCATGCCGAAAAACGACTTTTCCTTAACCTTCATTCTTGAAGACCCCTCAAAGCTCTATAGTAGGATCGCTCTTGTGACTGCGCCATCCTCAGAATCACCCGGTCCATCAACCGGATCCAAAACTCTTGAAGCAGGGTTCTACATCGTTGCGACGCCAATTGGCAATCTTGGCGATGTAACGATGCGTGCTGTCGACGTACTGCGTTCAGTGACCCTAATCGCTTGCGAAGACACCAGAGTTACCGGCAAATTGCTCAAAGCGTGCGATGTGTCCACGCGGATGCAAAGGTATGATGACCACGCGTCACCTGCTGTAAGAGATCGGTTGATTGACCTCGCTCGCAGCGAGCCGGTGGCTTTGGTCAGCGATGCAGGCACGCCATTGGTATCGGACCCTGGCTACCGATTGGTGCGCGAGGCGAGAGAGGCGGGGATTGCCGTCACCACCATTCCGGGCGCATGCGCAGCGGTTGCGGGGCTGACCTTGTCGGGTTTGCCCAATGATCGGTTCCTTTTCGCAGGCTTCCTTCCGGTCAAGGAGAAGGCGAGAGCGGGCGTTCTTGAAGAACTGGGATCGGTTGAAACCACCCTCATCTTCTACGAGACGGGCCCGCGTCTGGTGCGATCATTGGAGGCGATTGCGGCCCTATGGCCAACGCGCGAAGTATCGATCGCACGCGAAATCACTAAGCTGCACGAAGAATGCCGCGCTGGAACCGCAGACGAGTTGATCGAGCATTACCGCGCACATCCGCCCAAGGGCGAGATTGTGTTGATGATCGGGCCGCCGACACATGACAATGAAACGGTTGATCCCGATGCGCTCTTGAAGGAGGCGCTGACCGAAATGAGCGTAAGCAAGGCGGCGGGAAAAGTGGCAAAGGTGACCGGGCTCGACCGGCAAACGCTCTACGCCCGAGCGGTTGAGCTGAAACAGCAATGAGCAAAAAACGCGCCATAGCGGACCGAAAAGGGCGCGAGGCAGAGGCGCAGGCGGCGCAATTCCTGATGCAGCAAGGCTTTGAGGTTATTGGCGAACGGCGAAAAACCAAACTGGGTGAGATTGACCTCATTGCGCGTAAACCAAGCCTTGTGGTTTTTGCAGAGGTGAAATGGCGCGCGCGCAAAGCTGATCTTGACACGGCCATAGACGAACATCGTTTGGCCCGAGTGGCCGCCGCTGTAGAGGTTGTCGCTCACGAATACGCAGGGGACGGCGAGGACATAAGGATCGATGTGATCCTGCTTGCACCCGGATCACGCCCGACCCACATTGAAAACGCTTGGATGCCGTAGGAAATTTGACATGACATTGAAGATCGCGGTCCAGATGGACCCTATCGAAGACATCAACATCAAAGGCGACAGCTCGTTTGCGCTGATGCTTTCTGCGCAAGAGCGCGGCTATGAAGTCTCTGAATACCATGTCGAAAGCCTGACACTGGATGCGGATGATCGCCTGATCGCGGAATGTTTCCCGGTGAAGGTAAAGCGTGTCCAAGGCGATCACTTTGAAAAGGGCGCAGGGCAAAGGCTTGACCTTGGCCGCGATATCGATGTGATCCTGATGCGTCAGGACCCGCCGTTTCACATGGGCTATATCACCGCGACGCACCTGCTTGAACGGATCAAGGACGAGACGCTGGTGGTCAATGATCCGGCCAATGTTCGCAACGCGCCGGAAAAAGTGATGGTGCTCGATTACCGCCGCTTTATGCCACCAACCTTGGTCACACGCTCGGTTGATGAAGTACGCCGTTTTATGGCTGAGCACGGTGCGGTTGTGGTCAAACCCATCCACGGCAACGGCGGCAAAGCGATCTTCCGCGTACCAGCCGATGGCGACAATCTCACCGCACTGTTCGAGGTCTTCAACCAGACATGGCCAGAACCGCATATGGTGCAGCCTTTCCTTCCCGAAGTGGCAGAAGGCGATAAGCGTATCGTCCTGATCGACGGCGAGGTTGCTGGTGCCATCAACCGCATTCCGGGGGAGGGCGAGTTCCGCTCAAACCTTGCAATGGGCGGAAGCGCTGAGAAGGCCGGCCTGACGCAGCGCGAGGAAGAAATTTGCGCAGCAATGGGGCCGGAGTTGAAGCGGTTGGGGCTTACATTCGTGGGCATTGATGTGATCGGCGGCAAATGGCTGACCGAAATCAATGTGACATCTCCCACGGGTATTGTCGCGATTTCTGATTTTGATGGGACCGATTTGGCAGGGATGATCTGGGATGCAATTGAGGCGCGGTTGGGCGGCTAGGCTCGTTTTTGGGTTCCCGCAGCAAGCTTGGGACTGTCTGTTTCGGGAGTGGAAGCTGACCTAAAACGACGATTGCACTCGAGTGACGTCGGACGCGTCTAGCGCTTCGCCATGATTCCCCATCATATCGATAAGCTTCTCACTTTGCATTGGCTTGCCAAAAATGTAACCTTGGACGGCATGCGCGCCAACTCGCTTGGCCATAACAAGTTGAATCTCGTCTTCGACACCTTCAAGCAAACAGTTCACTCCGAGCGCATTGGCGGTCACAGTCAGTGAGTGCAAGATTTTCTCCGTCATCGGGTTTCCGATGTCCTCGACGAATGACCGATCAATCTTGAGTTTGTCGATTGGAAGCTCACGCAAGTAATTGAAGTTGGAATAGCCTGTTCCGAAGTCATCCAAGGCCACACTAAAGCCCAATTTCGACAACCGATTGAGATTGTCGCAAGCCTTCTCAGTGTCCGCCATCATAGCCGTTTCGGTCACTTCAAATTCAATCAATGATGGATCAAGTTCGCTTACCTCAAGGGTCTGGATGATTTCATCCATAACTTGATTGGACAGTAAATCATGCCCTGAGAGATTGATTGCGAGAGGAACTGGATGCTCCCAGCCTTTGAGGGTGGTGATTGCCGCGTCGAGTACAGCTAGCGTTATCTTTGAAATAAGGCCGCTTTCCTCTGCGATCTTGATGAACCGATCCGGTTCGACCATTCCAAGTGCCGGGCCATCCCAGCGCGCCAAGGCTTCTGCACGAACAACCTGATTCCTAGCCAAATCGACTTGTGGCTGGAACAGAATTTTGATCTCGCGCGAGAAGTCTGCAGAGCGCAGCGCATCCTCTATTTTGAACCGCTCCTTTGCGTTCTCCTGGTGCTCATCTGTAAAGACTACAACTCGGTTTTTTCCGGTCTTCTTTGCGTGCAGCAATGCAAAGTCAGCATTGCGGATAATGAAAGAGGTCTTTTGTGATCTCAGCAATTCTGTGCAGCCTATAGACGCAGAGAGTTGGACCAACCTGCTTTGTACGTCGTAAGGCTTTGATACTTCCTCTAGCAATGCTTCGCACCACACAAGGCATGCGTCTTCATCCTCGACACCTTGGAGAATGATGTTGAATTCATCGCCGCCAATTCTGCTTACGCTGGCTTCTGGACCGCAGTACTCTTGCATACGCTTTGAAACGGTCTTTAGCAGTTCATCGCCGACGATATGGCCATAGACGTCGTTCACCATTTTGAATCCATCGAGATCAAGTGCGATGAGCCAAACCTTTGATGATCCGTCAGATTCCACACCCCAATCATTGAGGAACTCGAAAAAGGCTCTGCGGTTTGGTAGCTCTGTCAGACTGTCAGTCAACGCACGCTGGTGCATGGCAGCACTTAGGAGTTCGGCTTCTTCGAGCTTGTCCTCAGCGTTGACGAGCCTAGATTCTGCCGCCTCTTTGGCCTGGATCGCAGCCTGTATTGCCCTCTGCAAGAATACGACAAAAGCCAATCCGGAAATCGCTGCGGCAAACCCGATGTAGAAATAGGCGTATCCTGCACCATTGAACTCAGCTGTCAGTTCATTGAACAATGTGCAAAGAACTACTGAAATTGATGCAATTGCTAATCGCATTGTTACGCTCGTAAATGCGAAAGCGAGGGCCATCATTGGGAAATAGATTAAGTCGGACGGGTCATAGTTTGTATGGATTGCCGCCATCACATTGCCATAGACTGCCGTGTTTACCACGGCAGCAGTAAACTCAAGTCGCCCCGAACCCAAAGGCTGTTGTGTCTGCTTCCACGCGAAGGCGGAGACGAGCGCGGCACATGAGGCAACGAGGACCATCGTAAGTTGGCTGACACCGGATAGCGCAAAGAAATGAACCGGCGTCATTATGGCATAGTAGACTGCCGCTAACGCAACATAACCACGCACGATGGGGCGATTAGCTTCAGCCATCGCGTCTGACACGCCATCAAACAAAACTCGTTTGAGATTGTTTTCAATCCAGGAAATGATCCCATACCCCTAACTTACGCGAACTAACTAGGAGTATTGGCCAGACCAGTTAACAAAAGAGCAAGAACTGGCCGTAGATACAAGAGTTTACATATCCCCAATTGGATCGCTAGCGGAATGGCCGCTCTTGCAGCAAAGTCACCCCTTCTTCGCGGCCCTTGGGTGCGCCCCGCGGTAAGTCTCCAGCAAACTCGCCGCATCGACCTTTGTATATATCTGCGTCGATCCCAAAGACGCATGACCCAATAACTCCTGCAAACTGCGCAAATCTGCGCCAGCGCTCAGCAAGTGCGTTGCGAAGCTGTGCCTTAGCGCATGCGGTGTTGCGGTGTCGGGTAGACCTAAGGCCCGCCGCGCTTTCGCCATTGCTTTTTGCACCATGCCGGAAGCCAATGGGCCGCCTTTGGCGCCTCTAAAAAGCGGCTCGTCCGGGGCCACGGGATAGGGGCATTGGGAGCTGTATTCGGCAACGGCCTCCTGTGTGATTGGCAGAATGGGAACTACCCGCTGCTTACCGCCTTTACCCGTCACCATCAGGGTTTCGCCCAGTGGCACATCGCGGCCTTGAAGGGAGAGCGCCTCGGCGATCCGAAGGCCTGAGCCGTACATGAGCAGCAAAACCGCTCGGTCACGCGCGCCGATCCAATCTTCTGCCGCAGTCCTGTCGATCAGATCAGCGATGTTGACCGCATCATCGGGCGTCACAGGCCGGGGCAGACCTTTCTTTAGGCGAGGCCCGCGAAGGCGAGGGGCGGCGGGGTCGGGATCACCACTTTCTGCCCGCGCAAAAGCAATCAACGCCTTAAGCGCAGAGAGCTCTCGCGCTGCGCTTGTATTGGCAAGGCCTTCTGCCCGGCGGGATGCAAGGTGCGCGCGCAGATCTTGCGATTCGATCCGGGCAACGTCTTCCCACGATGCAAGATCACGGGCGTGGACTAACCTTTGGGCAGCGGACACATAAGCGCGCACCGTATGCGGCGAGCGCCGCCTTGCATCGGTCAAATGCGCGCGCCAGTCTGCGATAAGGCCCGCTGCCTTCATGATAGCACCAACTCCTCGGCCACAAGTTCCCCAAGGATTGCATCAAGCAGAGGCAAGCCTTTGCCTGTCACCCCAATGCGGGTTTTTTCCGTCCACAAGAGACCAAGCGAGCTAAGGTGATCGCGTTTCTCTGCATTGATAAGCGCGCCTGCATCGATTCCAAGCCGTCCGCCAAGATCGCCAAGATCAATGCCTTCCACTAGGCGAAGACCCATCAAAAGCGCCTCGGATGCTTGCTCGCCTTTCGACAAGCTTCGTTGTTCGGCGATGCCGTGCGCGCGCGCGCTCACCGCTTTTAGATAGTTTTCGGGCTTTTTGTGCCGCGTTGTCGCAAAACCGCCGCGCCGCCCATGTGCGCCCGGACCGATTCCAAGGTAATCCTGATACCGCCAATAGGTGAGATTGTGCCGGCTTTCTTCGCCGATCCTCGCATGATTGCTGATCTCATAGGAGGGCAGGCCATGCGCCGCAGTCTTCGCTTGGGTTATCGCAAACAACTCGGCGGCTTCATCATCATCCAGCGGCGCAAACAACCCGCGCCGTACATCGGTGGCAAAACGGGTGCCTGGTTCGATAGTGAGTTGGTAGAGCGAGAGATGCGATGTGCCGAGGCCAAGCGCGCGGGATAACTGCGCCTCCCATTGATCAATGGTTTGATCGGGAAGGGCATAAATCACATCGAAATTGACCCGCTTGAATTTTGCTTGTGCGATCTCCAAAGCGGCCAAGGCCTCATCTGCGCCGTGAAGCCGGCCCAGCCACCTCAATGTCTCATCCTCTAATGATTGCACGCCCAAAGACACTCGGTTCACACCGGCCTGTGCGATCCCGGCAAAGTTGGCCGCTTCGACCGAAGAGGGATTGGCCTCAAGGGTGATTTCTATCCCTTCATCAAAGCCCCACAACTGCTCTGCTTCGTTTAGCAAAGTTTCAACCAAATGCGGCGGCATTAATGAAGGCGTGCCCCCGCCAAAAAAGATTGACGTCAATGTTTCACGATCCGCGTCATCACCGGCAACTTGGGCCTCGGCATGCATATCTGCGATCAAGGCCTTCTTCCAGCTTTCCACGTCCACACTGTCACGCACATGGCTGTTAAAGTCACAATAGGGGCATTTCTTCGCACAAAAGGGCCAGTGAATGTAAAGAGCGCGGGCCAAAATTGGGGTGTCTCAGTCTTTCGTTAAGGGTTGTTCGTGCATCCTTTAGGCCATGCGTTCCCATGCGACAATTCTATCTGCTTGTGCTGTGATGGCTTTCGCCCTTGGTTTGGGCGGTAAGGCTGATGCGCGCAGTGATTTGTCGCAAGAACAATCTGCCTGGTTTAACGCGCATAATGAAGCGCGTGATGCATTTGGTACGGCGCCCTTGGAATGGTCAGAGAGACTGACAATGGAAGCGCAGCAATGGGCCGATCAGCTCGCGCGTGAAAACACGATTAGGCATTCGAACCCAGATATCCGCGCGCGCACGGGCGAGAATTTATGGATGGGCACGAGTGGTTATTTTCATCCCTCGCAAATGATCGGCTTCTTCGTCGATGAGCAAAGATACTTCCGATCCGGCCGGTTCCCCAATGTATCGCGTACGGGCAATTGGGCCGATGTGGGACATTACACCCAGATCGTATGGGCCGAGACGCGCGAAGTGGGCTGTGCGAAGGCGACCAACGGACAAAATGACGTATTGGTGTGCCGCTATTATCCGGGTGGGAACGTATTGGGCCAAATGATTGCGCCCCAACGTAAAATCGCCCGCCGATAAGCTGCTTTTTACGATAAGCTGGCCAGCGAAAAATTAGCCGTCACTCAATACCGAACTGATCAGAAACCATTTTGGCAAAAGCATCTGCGCGGTGACTAATCGCGTGTTTTTCTTCGGGCGGTATTTCAGCGAAGGTCTCTAACCCGCCGCGAGCCAAGGGGACGAACACCGGATCATAGCCAAAACCCATTTCCCCGCGCGGCGGCCATGTGAGCGCGCCGGGGCACTGCCCTTCATAAACTGCGTGCTCCCCGTCAGGCCATGCGAGAGCAAGGACGCAATGAAACGCAGCGCTTCGGTCCGTATCGGCGCCCAATTGTTGAAGCATCCCCTCGACCTTGCCCATGGCCATGTACCAATCGCGGCCAGGCTCTCCTTCGAACCATTGCCGCTCGGCCCAATCAGCGGTGTAAACGCCGGGCCGTCCGCCGAGAGCATCAACGCCTAGGCCGCTGTCGTCGGCAAGGGCGGTCAATCCTGAAGATTCTGCCGCAGCACGCGCCTTAATGAGGGCGTTTTCGACAAAAGTGGTACCCGTTTCAGGCGGTTCAGGCAGCCCCAGCGAACCGGCAGAAATACACTTGAGCCCGTGAGGTTCAAGCAGCGCCGATATTTCCTTGAGCTTCCCTTCGTTATGGGTCGCAATCACAAGCGATCCGCCGCCCAGTTTCCTCATTTTCTGAGCTTTCCCTTCGTCTCGAGACCGTTTCTAATTAGATGCGCGCGGATTGCATCAACGCGCTTTTCGCCCAGCTTAGCCTTTGGCAGAACGCTCCCCAACTGACGATTTTGAAAGACCGCTAAGATCGTTTCATCTTCATTCCATTTCACCACTTTATCCCAGCGAACACTATAGTGCCCTGATGGGAATCTGCGTTCCATTTTCTCGTCGTCGAATGTGAGGGTTATTGCCTCCTTGAACGCTGCGTCATCGGCGTAGATCGCTTTCAGAAGCCGCGGTGATAAAATATACCGTTGGAGCACCATATAGCCAACTAGCGTAGCCATGACGCAGGATAGCCAAAATATCCACTCAGGTGACACGAGGAATATCTGCAACCCAACGAGCAATAGAAGATAGCCAGAAAACAGTGGCAGACATATCCAAAACGCATTGCGGGTTGAAAGCATCCAGAAAGCAACAAATTCGCCTTCCGCAACCTTATAGGTCACCGGTTCCATCGAATTATTGCGTCGCTTCCAATTGCGCCTTGAAGATGCCGTCACAGCCGATGTTCGCAAGGCGCAGGAGGCGCAGCAAACCTTCCTCGTCATAAGTCGCACCTTCAGCGGTGGCTTGGACTTCTGCGATTTGACCGCCATCGATGAGAACGAAGTTCGCGTCCGCATCGGCGTCACTGTCCTCGGGATAGTCGAGGTCGAGCACGGGTGTGCCTTTGTAGATCCCGCAGGAAATCGCTGCCACTTGCGCGGTGATCGGGTCTTCTTTGATGTCGCCTGATTCCATGAGGCTATTCACAGCGAGGCGCAGGGCAACCCAAGCGCCCGAGATCGAAGCGGTTCGTGTGCCGCCATCGGCCTGAATTACATCGCAATCCAAGGTTATCTGGCGCTCGCCCAACTTTTTAAGGTCAACGACAGCGCGCAAAGAACGCCCGATAAGGCGTTGAATTTCTTGAGTGCGCCCTGATTGCTTGCCGCGCGCTGCCTCGCGGCTACCGCGAGTGTGCGTTGCGCGTGGGAGCATAGAGTATTCCCCGGTTACCCAGCCTTCGCCTTTCCCGCGAAGCCATGGCGGGATGCGTTCTTCAACCGATGCGGTGCAAAGAACCCGCGTATCGCCAAAGCTTATAAGGCACGAGCCTTCTGCGTGTTTGGTAAATCCGGTCTCGATAGTGATAGCGCGCATTTCATCCGCGCTACGTCCTGAAGGGCGCATATTGAACTCCAATTCAAATTTGAGTGGGTCACTGACAGCCAAGGCTTGTCGCCGCAAGCGCAAACACTAAGATTAGCCACATGAACGGCCCTTCCATCACCGAACTTACGACCAGAGCGCGAGACATATTCCAACGCGTGGTCGAGGAGTATCTTGAGAATGGACAACCGGTGGGATCAAAAACACTGGCGTCTGATGGGACACTGAATTTGTCTCCGGCGTCAATTCGTTCGGTTCTTGCAGAATTGGAAGGGCAGGGCTTTTTAGCAGCCCCTCATACAAGCGCAGGGCGTGTCCCAACCGATTCTGGCCTTCGTATCTTTGTAGATGGCATGATGCGCGTGGCGGAACCTACCCGCGAAGAACAGGCACAGATCGAATCGCGCATTGCTGAGAGCGGCCCTGTTGAACAGGCATTGCAGCAGACAAGCGCTTTGCTGTCTGAATTGTCGGGTGCAGCAGGCATGGTGATGGTGCCCACAAGGGAACAACGTTTGTCACAATTTAGCCTTGTCAGCCTTGGCCAAGGCCGCGCGCTTGTGGTGTTGGTCGGCGAAGATGGCGGTGTTGAAAACCGTATGCTGGAATTGGATGTCACCGGTTCAGGTTCTTTGGAGGCGGCCAGTAATTACATCAATGCACGGCTTGGCGGACGCACATTGGCAGAAGCCGCATTGGCTATGCGGACGGAAATTGAAGCAGGAGAGAGCCAGCTCGACGCGGCGAGCCGGGACCTTGTCGAACGCGGCCTCGCGGTATGGAGCGAGGATGCGAATAAACGCTCTGTTCTGATTGTACGCGGTGCATCGAAACTGATCGATGAAGCGGCAATGGACGATATTGAGAGGGTGCGCTCATTGCTGGATGACCTCGAAGACAAGCAATCCGTGGCCACCCTTTTGGAAAGCGCGCGCGAAGCAGAGGCCACGCGCATTTTTATCGGCAGCGAGAACCGCCTGTTTGGACTCTCGGGATCATCGGTGATCGCATCACCTTACCGCGATATGGACGGAAGGGTGGTCGGTGTTCTGGGGGTGATTGGCCCCACGCGCTTGAATTACGCCCGCGTGGTCCCCATGGTTGATTTAACAGCCCGATCGCTCAGTAAATCTCTGGGTGGATCATTAGGTAAACTGATCGCGTAAACCGCAGGAAATACATAGACATGAACGACGAAAATAAGCCGCAGGAAGATGCCGCGGCTGCAGCCGAACTCAAAGGTGTGCCCGAAGAATTCCTCGATAATGGGTCATGCGAAGGCGCTGAAGAAGCTGACGCTGACAATGCCATGGTCGAAGCGCTTGAAGCTTTGCGTGGTGATCTTGAAACTGCAAAACAAGACGTCCTTTATGCCAAGGCTGAAGGCCAAAATGTGCGCCGCCGCGCGGAAAAGGACATTCAGGACGCGCGTAACTACGCCGCGACTGGCTTTGCCCGCGATGTGTTGAGCGTTTGGGACAATTTGTCACGCGCGGTCGATGCGATCCCCGATTCTTTGCGGGAAGACGACAAGATGAAAGGCCTTGTCATCGGTCTCGAAGCCACCCAGCGCGAACTTGAAAAGGTCTTCAAACAGCACGGCGTTGAGCGTGTGGCCGCCGTTGGCATGCCGCTCGACCCCAATCAGCATCAGGCGATGATGGAAATCCCCAGCAAAGATCATGAAGCGGGCACTGTTATCCAAGAGATGCAGTCAGGCTGGATGATCAAAGACCGCCTGCTGCGACCTGCCATGGTGGGTGTGGCCAAGAAGCCTGATTGACCTTCAAAACTTGTTTTGATGCCGGGTGATCTCGGTGCCAAAACAGAAGCGAACGCACCAAACACCCCGCCGAATACCGGGCGATCCAAACGCGAAGGTGGTGATGCTGACGCCATCTTTGCTCCCCAGGATCACGGCATCCTAGGATTGGTCATCGCGCAAGAAAATAAGCTCAAAAGGTGTTATGCGGGCAAAGTTGCGCCCTTAAACCGGACGAGCAGATCATAAGCGGACTTATCCGCGACACCGGACATTTTTGCGCCATGCCTTAACAGGAATGCGTGAGCCACGATTTCAGCCTGCTGTTCTATTCCGTACGCGGCCAAGGCTGCACCGGGTTTCAAGGAATAGGTGTATCGACAAAATGGGTGGCGATGCAGGATCAGATACCAACGTCCAAAGGTCTGTGTCTGCCATACATGGGTGAGTTCGTGGATGAAGAAGGCTTGAGTGCCTAGCGGTGCATCCGAAAAGTCATCGCAATACGCATCGCCGCGCGGGTGGAAATACAAATGGCCATTGGGCGCCATGGTGATGCGCTTTGGTTGGAAGGGCCACCATTTGCGGCGCTTGATCCGGATACTCTCATAATCAAGCGCGTCACCGAATATGGTCCGCGCAAGACCTATTTCACCCCGACTGAGTGGGCGTTCATCACCCACCGGACACACATCCGGGGTGGCTAGGGGCTCTGGAGTATAAGCCAACGTCGGATCAGTTTCCTTCAGCGTTCATCCCCGGCAGACTTTACGTCTGTTTCAAATGAGTGGGCGGTGCCGTCAGAAAGGGTGATCGTGACATTTGTGCTTTGCCCGGCTTCAAGCTTGGGCGAAACTTGCATTGCCATCACGTGGAAACCGCCCGGCTTCAATTCCAAAGTCTCGCCAGACTTAAGTGTCAGAGGCCCTGATGCGGTCATCATTCCGCCATTTCCGTCTTCGCCCATTTGGTGGATCGCGGCGCTTTGCGCACCATCAACCGAAACACCGTCCAGCGTGACAGGAGCATCTCCGACATAGGTAAGTTCAAAATACACGGCCGCCGGATTGCCCGACACAGGCGCAAGCATCATTCGCTGATTGGCGATGGTGATCCCCTCCACAAGCTGAGACGCGGCTGCTTCGCTTTGTTGGTCAGCGTCTGCTTGGTTTTGACCGCACGATGTAAGCGTCAAAACCAATGCAAAAGCCGTAAAGGGGGTGACTGCCGCGCTCTTCATAAAAACTCGCCTTAAACTGCTAACTTGATCCAAAAGAAGTTGTCCCTCCTGTGGATGATGCAAAATCTAGGGGCTCGGGGTTCTTGTGCCAAGCAAAACCGCACCTATATCCGCCTCATATTCGAGCCGCCGAGCTGTCTCGCCACATAAGGGAGGCGCAAGGCGCGGTGTCCAACTAGATCCTCAAAGGATAGGAAAACATGGGTAAAGTAATCGGTATCGACCTTGGCACGACCAATAGCTGTGTCTCGGTAATGGATGGTGGCAAACCAAAGGTCGTTGAAAATTCCGAAGGCGCACGTACGACGCCTTCGATTGTGGCCTTCACAAAGGATAGTGAACGCCTCATCGGCCAGCCTGCTAAACGCCAAGCGGTCACCAATCCCGACAACACCCTTTTTGCAATTAAGCGCCTGATTGGCCGCCGCTTCGACGATCCACTGACCAAGAAAGACATGGAGATCGTCCCTTACGATATCGTCAAAGGCAAAAACGGCGATGCATGGGTTGAAGCCAATGGCGATGAATATTCGCCTTCACAAATTTCCGCCTTCATCCTCCAAAAGATGAAAGAGACAGCGGAAAGCTATCTTGGCGAAACCGTGACACAGGCGGTTGTGACCGTTCCTGCATACTTCAACGATGCACAGCGTCAGGCGACCAAAGACGCAGGCGAAATCGCTGGCCTTGAAGTTCTGCGTATCATCAACGAACCAACCGCTGCGGCCCTTGCTTATGGCATGGACAAAGAAGACGGTAAGACCATCGCGGTTTACGACCTTGGCGGCGGTACTTTCGACGTTTCCATCCTTGAGATTGGCGACGGCGTTTTCGAAGTTAAGTCTACCAATGGCGACACCTTCCTTGGCGGCGAAGACTTCGACAATGCGATTGTTGCGTACCTTGCTGACGCTTTCCAGAAAAAAGAAAACATGGACCTGAAAGCCGACAAGCTCGCGCTTCAGCGTCTTAAAGAAGCAGCTGAGAAAGCGAAGATTGAGCTTTCATCTTCGGCCACAACCGAAGTGAACCTGCCGTTCATCACTGCACGCATGGAAGGCGGCGCATCGACCCCGCTTCACCTTGTTGAAACGATCAGCCGCGCTGACCTTGAGAAACTCGTTGGCAAGCTCATCGACCGCACGCTTGAGCCTTGTAAGAAAGCGTTGAAAGACGCGGGCGTTTCGAAAAGCGAGATCGACGAAGTCATCCTCGTTGGCGGCATGACCCGTATGCCGCGTGTTCGCGAAGTGGTTGAGAAGTTCTTCGAAGCCAAGCCGCACACCGGCGTGAACCCTGACGAAGTGGTCGCAATGGGTGCCGCTATTCAAGCGGGCGTTCTTCAAGGCGACGTTAAAGACGTTCTCCTTCTCGACGTGACCCCGCTTTCACTCGGCATCGAAACACTTGGTGGTGTCTTCACCCGTATGATCGACCGTAACACGACGATCCCGACGAAGAAGACGCAAACCTACTCAACCGCAGAAGACAATCAGAACGCTGTGACGATTAAGGTCTTCCAAGGTGAGCGCGAGATGGCCGCCGACAACAAAATCCTCGGCAATTTCGACCTCGTTGGTATTCCGCCGGCGCCGCGCGGTGTTCCGCAGATCGAAGTGACCTTCGACATTGACGCAAACGGCATTGTGTCTGTTGCTGCAAAAGACAAAGGCACCGGCAAAGAGCAAACGATCAAGATCCAAGCCTCTGGCGGCCTGTCGGACAACGACATCGACCAGATGGTTCAAGACGCAGAGAAGTTTGCCGAAGAGGATAAGAAGCGCCGCGAAGGTGCGGAAGCTCGCAACCAAGCGGACAGCCTTGTCCACGCGACCGAAAAGCAGCTTGAAGACAACGGCGACAAGGTTGACGCTGAGACCAAAACCGCCGTTGAGGAAGCCATCGCTGCAACCAAAACGGCTCTCGAAGGCGACGATGCCGAAGAGATTGGAGCAAAAGCTCAAGAGCTGACGCAGGCCGCCATGAAAATGGGCGAGCAGATTTACAAGCAAGAGCAAGAAAATCAGGCGTCTGAAAGCACTGGCGACGAAACAAGCGCTGCTGAAGAAGCCGATGAGGACGTTGTCGATGCCGAGTTTTCGGAAGTCGACGACGAGAAGAAAGACAAAGAGTAGACCTTATGACCCCCCTGTCCTTGGCCAGCGTAAAGCGCTGAGGGCAGGGCGGCCTAAAGGGCATTCTCATGGCTGATTATTACACAACCCTTGGTGTTTCGCGCGATGTTGACGCGGGCGCCCTTAAGTCTGCCTATCGCAAAGCTGCGATGAAGTGGCACCCCGACCGCAATCCGGGTGATGCCGAAGCAGAGGCGAAGTTCAAAGCTCTTGGCGAGGCATACGAAGTCCTCAAAGACCCCCAAAAGCGCGCTGCCTATGACCGGTTTGGGCACGAAGCCTTTACCCAAGGCATGGCTGGCGGTGGTGGAGGCCCCGGCGGCGGGTTTGGAGGCGGCCAAGAGGGCTTTGGCGACATTGGCGATATCTTCGAAACTATCTTCGGCAGCGCCTTTGGCGGCGGCGGCGGAGGCATGGGTGGCGGACGCCAACGTCAACGCCGCGGCGCTGATCTTCGTTACGATATGGAGATCAAGTTAGAAGAAGCATTCGACGGCAAAACGACTGAGATTGAGATCGAAGTCAGCACCGAATGTGAAACCTGCGATGGCTCTGGCGCGACCCCTGGAACGTCCGAACGCACATGCACCATGTGCCGCGGTGCGGGTTCTGTTCGCGCCAAGCAGGGATTGTTTGTTGTCGAGCGTCCATGCCCGACATGCGCTGGACGCGGCGCTGTCATCGAAGACCCATGCGGCGATTGCCGCGGCGAGGGCCGCAATGATCAGGCGCAAACACTCGAAGTCGAAATTCCTCCCGGTGTTGATACCGGCACCCGGATTCGCCTTGCTGGCAAAGGTGAAGCTGGTGGTCACGGCGCGCCTCCGGGCGATCTCTATATCTTCATCCATGTGAAGCAGCACACGCTGTTTGAACGCGAAGGCACGACTTTGGCGACCCGCGTTCCTGTGTCGTTCACGGCGGCAGCATTGGGCGGATCGGTTGATATTCCCGATCTGGATGGTTCGACCAATTCCATCGACATTCCTGTCGGCATTCAATCCGGGAAACAACTGCGTGTACGCGGTGCCGGAATGCCCGTTTTACAAGGGCGTGGCCGCGGCGATCTGGTTGTTGAGATCAAGGTCGAGACACCGACCAAACTCAGCCGCCGACAGAAGGAAATTCTCGAAGAGTTCCGGGAGACGGAAACGGGCGATGAGTGCCCTGAAAGTCGCAGCTTCTTTAGCAAGCTCAAGGACGCATTCGGAGCGTAATGGATGAGCGGCGACACTTCGAAATCGCCGCTTAAGCCCGAAGCTCTCATGGCTTTTGATCGAGGAGATGAGGGCGCTACTCCTCTCCTAACCCAAGCCTTGGCCGATAGCCCTTACGAGGGCGATCTTCTTATCGCGCATGCGGCGGCGGATTTTTGAGAAGGTGCCGATGAACCTTTTGCGCGTATTGAACGGATACTCGGTCAAGCACCCGATTGGGTAGAGGGACACAAAGCGCTTTGCCGATTACGGGCAGAAGCGGGCTCGCACGGCCCCTTCGCCAGTAATGAGGCCGCTCTAGAACAACTGCCGCCCGGCACGAAGAGGCGGCAGATCACGCGGTCAAGCTGCGTAAATCCATCGCAGATCTACCCGAGCTTAGGTTGGTTGAGGCGCGCCATAGAGCATTTGCGAAGCAGTATGACGAGGCGCAAAGACTTTTAGATTGCGTACCAGACGGATTGCCCGAAGTTGAATTTGAACGGGCTCGCAACGCCCTTAGAATAGGCGATTTGGATAGAGCCAGCGCGTCGATTGATGCTGTTCTTAAACAGAACCCCAAAGATATCGGTGCATGGGCACTGGCTGAACTCACTTGGCGCGCAGCCAAGAACCCCCGTCATGAATGGTTGGTCCCCGATGAGACAATGCTCTGTCACTTGGATTTGGGTCTGTCGCATGCTGACATAAGCACCCTTAGCGACACTCTGCGAGCGCTTCATGTCACCCGTTCAGCTCCCCTTGGTCAAAGCGTAGAAGGCGGCACCCAAACCCGCGGCAATCTGCATCAATGAGATGATTCTGAAATTGAGCACCTCTTCGGCAAGATCAACACAGCGATATCGGCTTACATCAGCCAGCTCTCTAAACTGCCAGAGGGCCATCCCATGGCAGTGATCCAGTCTAGACGGCCGCAAATCATTGCGAGTTGGTCAATATTGTTGGCGCAGCAGGGACGCCATGTCCCACATCTGCATGACGGGGGCCCTATTAGTTCGGCCGTGCATATCACGGTACCCACTGGTTTGAGACGTGGAGAAGGGTTGTTGGAACTTGGACGGCCACCAGAAGATATCCCGATGGAGCTAGACCGCCTGACCGCGTTCAAACCTAAACCCGGACATCTCGTTCTGTTTCCGAGTTTCATCTATCATTCCACTTCGCGTTTCTCCGATGGGGAGCGCCTGACCGCGGCGTTTGACGCGGTGTAATGGATTGGGTCGACACGAGACGCGTTGGGATTATAGACGATAACCTATTCTCGAAGGAGCTCGTTCCATGATCCGTATCGCCTCTTTAGCAATCCTCCCCGCGGCTCTTTTCGCCACAAGCGCGAGCTCGCAAGATCCCTTCTCGAGCGTTGAGGTGACAGCAGAGGAAATTGCGCCGGGCATTGCCGTCCTTCACGGGGCTGGGGGCAATATAGGCGTTAGTTTTGGGGACGAAGCGACGCTTATCATTGACGATCAATTCGCCCCTTTGTCCGCAAAAATTGAAGCGGCAATCGCCAATTTGGAAGCAAAGCCTGTGAAATATGTGGTCAACACCCACTGGCATTTCGATCACACAGGCGGGAACGAACACTTTGGTAAAACCGGGGCGACAATTTTTGCGCATGAAGATGTGCGTGTGCGCATGGCAAAGGGCAATCCGAACGGTGTCGGGGGACGCGCGATCCCGCCAGCGCCGCGCGTTGCCTTGCCCATCGTTACCTATGATCAAGGCCTGCGGATTCATCTCAATGGGGACACCATCAATGTGATGTTCCTTGGGGGCGGCCACACTGACGGTGACAGTGTCGTCTTCTGGGAAGAGGACAACGTCGTCCACATGGGCGATCTTTATTTCAAGATTTCAGGTTACCCGTTTATCGACGTCAATTCCGGCGGGAATGTCTATAACGCAATGCGTTCGCTCGACTTGGTCATTGCTCATATCGATAGCGAAACTAAGGTAATTCCCGGACATGGCCCGATGTCGAACAAGGCTGAATTGGTCGCTTACCGCGCTATGATTGGCGAGGTTGTGGGCAGAGTTGAGGCTCTACGTGAGCAAGGCCTGTCACTCGACGAAGCAATTGCTACGAAACCCCTTGCCGATATTGATCGGGGCGAAGGCGGTTTTATCGGCCCTGATGCGTTTGTGACGGCGGTTTGGAACAGCGCGAGCTAAACCGAAAAGCTAAGCCAACCGCTCAATCACTTCACTGCGTAATTGTTCGATCAGGGCATTATCGCACCGCTTGCTCTTTGCCTCTTCGTCCAAAATGGCAAGGAAAGCAGAACGTTTGACAGCCCGAACGGCATCGCTCGCCATTGGCGTGTCCAAGGTGGAAACGATCAAATCCATCATCCGCTCTGCGCCGTGTAGGCGGCCCCAGAGGTAATCGTTTTCGCGGTAAGACCGGCTGAAGAACGCACCGAAGTTGTAAAACTCGGTCCCGCGTAAGGTGTCTTGCGTGCCACCCTCGCGGATTGACCGGGCATCATCTGGTGAGATGCGATCGATCTTGACCGGATTGTATTCATCAAGCCGTTCACTTTGCAGGAGCGGTAAGGTTGCAACGTCATAAAATGGAAAGCCCAAATACGTCAGCAGCATTCGCCGCCTGAGGTTCCGCGGCATTTCCGACAAGGCTTGCGCTAAGAGATCTTCCGCTTCGCTGTCGATTCGCGGTGGCATACGCTTGCGCGCAAAGTAATCGAGAACCGCATTCGGGTTTTCCATTGCCGCCTCAGCGATAGGCACGAAACCCTCACCCAAATGCGTCACATCGTCCAAGCCTTCGTAAAGGCTAAGGATATGGTAGATTTTGCTCCGCGCGATATCCAGCGCGTCATCAGGTATCTCAGGATCAATCTCCCAATCGCGAGAGAGCCTGCGCGCAAGAAGCTGCAAGCGCCTAATGCGAAAGCCAACATCGTGCGAACGGAAAAATCCAATGGCCTGCGGCGTTGCTCCGCCGCTTTCTCCACACAGGCGCGTCATCCCGCCTGAAACGAACTCTTGTCGCAAGCTATTGGACACTCGAGCCGCATCAGCCATCACCAAGTTCGGAGCGGCCTTGCAGGTCAGCTCAGCAAGCCTGTCCAATATGACGCTGAACTTTGTCTCGGCATAGGCGCCAAATGTGTAGTCGGCTCTTTCAGACGCGGCCTGCTGCGCCTTGGCCCGCCAACTCGAAAGCCGTTTGGGTGTTGGACTGTCCAAAAAGAAGGTTAGGCCAAACAGTTTTTCGACTGCACGGTCAATTTCAGGCCGGAGACCCATCACAATCTGGCGCAACCTTTGCGCATCTCTCGATTGCTTTTCAATTCGTTCCAAATCATCGCGAATGGGCTGTTCACGCGGGATCGTGGACAGGGCGCCAAAGATGGTTCCAAACCAACCAAGCGGATCGGTCGCAGTCTCGCCATCTTCATTCTGGCGTGTCACGGGAGCACGGTCGGGCCGAGGCTCAATATAAACGAACCGGCGGTCGACTTCGCGTTGCGACGTTCGCCCTTTCATCGCTTCGAGAGCTGCACCAAAGGGCGCATTGACCAGAACGGCACCATCAATCAAAGCGACGTCATCGACGGTTCCTTCGCTGACATGGACTGGCATTATGCGAGAAAGGAATTGACCACGAGTTGCCCAGTGGTGACCTTCTGCGGCACCGATACGATCAATTTCGTCCAGCACGACCGGCGGAAAAGCGCCTGGAAAGCTGGCCGTTGCCCGTGCTGCCAAAACCAACTCCAGACTATCGGCAAGCTGATGACCGCTTTCAGCTTGCGCTTTGCCCTTAAAGGAAATGGGCATTCTGTGTTCGGTTTCTTGCACTTGTGATGGCGAGTTTAGGCGCAGGGTTTCTGCATGGCCTCTAAAGTCAGTAGCGGTCACAAGCAGATCGACAGGGTGACCAGGCGGAAGCAGTACAGGGCCCGGCTGCGCGTGTGCCATGCTTTGCAAGGCTTCAAAGAGCATCTCGGAAAACCGTTCACCGGAAAACGGCGGGCCAAACCACCGGCCCCGAACAAGCGAGGAAACCTTGTCGCGCACTTCGCTGCGGGTTTCGGGGGACACCGTTTCGTCAACTGCATTCCCGCCGCGCCGCAAGAACCAATCTGCAAAGGGTTGAGCCCAGAATTTGGCAAAACGCCATCCCGGTCTGGCTTCAACCGAGGTCAGTTCGGTCACATCGGCATTCTTGAGCCAAAGATCGGTTACAGGTTCGAGCGAGCAACCGGAATAAAGCGCCTGCGCGAGAAACACGGCATTTATTCCGCCTGCGCTTGCGCCTGTAAGAATGTCGGGCAGTACCCGCAGGCGTAAGCTATGTTCGTTTTCAATCTGCGCCAAAAAAGCGCGGTAAACGGCTGCCACTCCGTCAAGCTCTTCACCGTCAAGATGTGCGCGGCTTGCTCGGGCGAGGTGCCAGATTTCTTTGGTGACGCCGTGCATATACACTGCGAGACTGACGCCCCCGTAACAAACGAGAGCAAGGCGAAGTTCTTTTTGGCGCATAGTGAATAGCCCATGCCTTTAAATCATCGCTTGCGCAATTGCGTTCTGCAAATGTTCTGATTAAAGAATGGCCATGGCGAAGGCAAAAAAGAGATATGTGTGTTCGAACTGCGGCGCGGTTAGCCCGCGTTGGCAAGGACAGTGCGGCGATTGCGGGGAATGGAACACGCTCACCGAAGATGCGCCTGCGACTGTTTTCTCGCAAAAACATGACCTGTCCAGTGGGGGCAGGGGCATTGAATTTATTCCTCTTAATCGCCCTGCAGAGATGCCTGTGCGCAAATCTACGGGCCTTGCGGAATTTGACCGTGCGCTTGGCGGCGGGATTGTTCCCGGTTCGGCCATCCTTATGGGCGGCGATCCGGGAATCGGTAAATCAACGCTCCTTCTTCAAACCGCGGCAACAATTGCGCGCGGGGGCAATGACGTTGTCTATGTGAGCGGTGAGGAAGCGGCAGGCCAAGTTCGTCTTCGGGCCCAACGTTTAGGGGTAGTCGATGCCCCTATCAGGCTTGCCTCAGAAACCTCTGTTCGCGACATTCTGACAACCTTGGGGCAGGGCGACCCGCCTGCACTTTTGATCATTGATTCGATTCAAACCATGCACTCCGACACTATCGAAGGCGCGCCCGGAACGGTCAGTCAGGTGCGCGGATGTGCGTTGGAATTGATCCGTTATGCCAAGGCGACTGGGACGGCATTGGTCCTTGTGGGGCATGTGACCAAAGACGGAAATATCGCAGGGCCGCGTGTTTTGGAACATATGGTTGATGTGGTGATGAGTTTTGAGGGCGAGCGGAGCCATCAATACCGCATCCTTCGCTCGCTAAAAAACCGTTTTGGAGCGGTGGATGAGATCGGCGTTTTCGCAATGGTAAGCGAGGGTTTGGAAGAGGTGTCGAACCCCTCCATGCTCTTTCTATCTGGCCGCGATCATCCTTTGGCTGGGAGTGCGGTGTTCCCCGCACTGGAAGGAACACGGCCAGTGTTGGTTGAGATTCAGGCGCTTATCGTGCGGTTGCAATCAGGCGCGACACCCAGACGCGCGGTGGTTGGCTGGGATGGTGGACGATTGGCTATGCTGCTGGCGGTGCTGGAATCGCGATGCGGCCTTAGTTTTTCGAGCGCTGAGGTTTATCTCAACATCGCAGGGGGGTATCGTTTGGCTGATCCGGCGGCGGATTTGGCGGTTGCCGCCGCACTGGTTTCTGCCCTTGCTGATAAACCTCTGCCACAAAAATCCACTTGGTTTGGCGAGGTTTCGCTAGCTGGGGAGATTCGCCCTGTGGCCCACGCTGATCTTAGGTTGCGCGAAGCGGCGAAGCTGGGCTTTGCAAAAGGGTACGGTCCGTCCGATGCAAAGACCGGCTCGTCGAAGCTTGATTACAAAGGGCTAATACAACTTTCCAACCTCGTTGACCATGTGATGACGAACGCTTAATTCACAACGCGTTATGACGATTTTTGATATCATCGTGCTTATTATCGTTGCTGTTGCGGCGGTAGGCGGGTTCTTGAGGGGCCTCGTGCAGGAAGTGCTAAGCTTGGCCGCGTGGATATTGGCCGCGTTTTCGGTCTATTATCTCCACGGCGATTTCACGGTGTTTCTCCGCGGTTTTTATGATGTTGATCCCGGCGCTGGCATTTTGGCGTTCGCCATTCTCCTGCTCATTCCCTATGCGGCGATGAAATTGATCGCAGGCAATGTAGGCGAAGCATCCCGCGGCTCAATCCTTGGTCCCATCGACCGTGTTCTGGGCTTTGGGTTTGGCTCCATCAAAGGCGCGCTCATTGTCGTTTTCGCGTTTTCCGTCCTTGTGCTCGGCTTTGACACGGTGTGGGGATATAAGGGGCGGCCTGATTGGATTGCTCAAGCTCGTACTTATCCAGCAGCGGACGCTTTTTCACGGGAACTGGTCAAGATGATCGCTGAGCGCCGCGATAAGATCAACGCGGACAGAGAAAACGAGGCCAATGAATAGGCGGAGCGTGTAGTGGCTAATCGCTCCGCAAACGCGCTTTACACACCAACTCTTCTCGCGCTGGCAACGCAGCTGGCCGACTTTCCATTGGATAAGGAATTTGGCTTCCGTGCCGAAGTGCGTTCTCGAACTTGTGGGAGCACAATCGAGATCGGTGTTGACCTTGATGCCGATAGATGTGTCACGCGCCTAGGGATGCAAGTCAGCGCCTGCGCAATTGGTCAAAGCTCAGCCGCGATTATGGTGGCAGGCGCAAAAGGGCGTAGCGCACAAGAAATCGTTGAGGTGCACAAGGCGATCGAAACTTGGCTTGACGCAGTGGGCCCTGACGATGAGCCATTGCCCCATTGGCCCGGATTTGACGCTCTCACCCCCGCTTGGGAGCATAAGGGACGGCACAGCGCGCTGTTATTGGCGTGGACGGCCATCACACAAGCGCTTTCCTCAGAGGCGAGCACAGGTTAAGCCTGCTGATGAGGGCCATAAGACCATCAAGGTTTAAGCGAACGGGGAAATATGTCATCACCATCAGCAACAAGTGATGCCGCTGCACTTGCAGCGCGCGAGCCGACAAAAAAAGAAATCCGCCTTGTCGTTGGGGCGTCAAGCGCAGGCACCATTTTCGAATGGTATGATTTCTTCATCTACGGAACACTCGCCTACATTTTGAAGGATGCGTTCTACAATGTGGATGATCCAACGCTGGGCTTACTGCTTGTTTGGTCGACCTTTGCGGTCGGTTTCGCATTCCGGCCAATTGGCGCGGTGCTCTTTGGGTTTTTAGGGGACAAGCTCGGGCGAAAATACACCTTCTTGGTCACTGTAACTTTGATGGGAATAGCGACGGCCGGTGTAGGTTTTATTCCTACGGTTGATACGATCGGGGTCGCGGCCCCAATGATCGTTATCTTCTTAAGGGTGCTGCAAGGCCTTGCGCTAGGCGGAGAATACGGCGGCGCGGCAATCTATGTCGCGGAACACTCTCCTCCTGAGCAGCGCGGCTATTACACCAGCTTCATTCAAGCGAGTGTTGCGGGCGGCTTTGTCCTGTCGATTATCGTCGTACTGGCGTGCCGTTTCCTCATCCCAGAAGCAGAATTTCACGCATGGGGATGGCGCGTGCCGTTCCTTCTTTCAATCTTCCTTTTGGGTATTTCGCTTTGGATGCGGCTGAAGCTTTCAGAAAGCCCTGTGTTCCAAGCGATGAAAGAAGCGGGCGAAACCGCCGGTAATCCCTTCATCGAAAGCTTCACATATCCGGGCAATAAGAAGCGCATCTTTGTCGCTCTGTTCGGTGTCTCGGGCATTTTGACAACAATCTGGTACACCGCATTCTTCTCAGGAATGAGCTTCCTTCGCGGGCCAATGCATGTGGATGCCTTTGTCGTAGAGCTGATCTTGTTAGTCGCCGGCTCAATCGCACTGACTTTCTACATCTTGGTGGGCAAATGGTCAGACAAGGTGGGCCGTAAAAAGCCCATTATGATTGGTGCGGTCGCGACGCTGCTTTTGCTATTTCCAACCTTCTGGGGCCTTGGCAGTCTCGCCAATCCCGGGCTCGCGGAAGCGTCTGAGCGTACGCCTATCGTGGTGTCGGGGCCTGAGTGTGCGACCGATCCGTTTGCGGAATTGTTCGACCGTGAACAGACCGATTGCGGCAAAATCCTCGGAACCCTGACAGCATCGGGCGTAACTTATACTCTCACCCCCGGTGATGAATTGGCAGTGACCGCCGCAGGTGAACCGATTGCTATTGATGCGGCTTGGTTTGAAAGCGGAACTTCCCTGACAATGGGCGTGCAAGGCGCCTTGAGTGAGTTTGGTTTCGACTTTTCCAAGCAGCAGCCTGAGTTTGCCAATATCGTTGGGATCGTCGGTGCATTGCTTGTCTTGGCGATGCTGTCTGCGCTCACTTACGGTTCGGTAGCTGCGCTTTTGTCAGAGATGTTTCCGCCCAGAATCCGCTATTCCTCGATGTCGATCCCGTATCATATCGGCGCCGGTTATCTCGGCGGGTTCTTGCCGTTGATCGCAGGAGTGATCGTGGCCAGCACTGGCGATATCTACGCGGGGCTTTGGTACACGTGGGGCGTCGTTGCCTTCGGCGTATTGGTGGCATGGTGGGGCCTTCCAAGCGGCCCGCCAAAAGACTTCGAAGACGATGTTGTCACCTGAACGAAGCTTAAGGCTGCGCGTCGATCAAGAAGCCTTGGCGCACAATTGGCGCGGCCTTGATACTCTTTCTGGCATGGCGACTGCTGGCGCCGCGGTGAAGGCCAATTGTTATGGTCTTGGCGTGGATACATGCGTGCCAACATTGCGGGATGCTGGGTGTGAGAGTTTCTTTGTCGCCCACTGGAGCGAGGTCGTTGCGCTTGCAGCGCATGTGGCACCCCGCAATATTGCTGTGCTGCACGGTCCCATGCATGATGATGATGTTGCCTATGCCAAAGCAAGCGGCGCGGTGCCTGTCATCAACTCGCTGGCGCAAGCGCGGCGTTGGAATGGGGCTGCGGGCGGGGCTTGCCATCTGATGATTGATACAGGGATCAACAGGCTTGGGGTTGCGCCGAGTGAGCTTAGCGATCCCGCAGTGCAAGCACTCAATATCGATATCGTGATGAGCCATCTGTCGAGCGCAGATGAAGAAACGGCAACAAACGCCAAACAACTTCAATCCTTCCGTGAATGCTTGCGTTTGATCAATTTCAAGCGGGCCAGCCTTTGCAACAGTGCAGGGATCGCCTTGGGCCGCGATTATGCATTCGATCTGACGCGCCCTGGCATCGCGTTATACGGCGGTGTGCCCCGGCACGAACTGCGCGGCACAATTCGACAGGTGGCCCATGTCGAGGTCGCAGTTATTCAAACACGCATGCTCAATAAAGGCGATACGGTTGGCTATAACGCGCAATTTGTAGCGCCATGGCCAATGCCAGTTGGCACGGTTTCACTTGGATATGCGGATGGTTTTTTGCGTTCGCGCGGGGCTGGCAACGCTCTTTTGCATGAAGGCATGATGCTGCCCATTCTGGGGAAAGTGTCGATGGACATGATCGTTGTTGATCTTTCGGCGGCCCCCGGCATCATTGAAGGTGACTGGCTTCAGGTGCCTTTTGATTTGCCAAATGCTGCGCAGCAAAGTTCTCTTTCGCAATATGAATTGCTGACTGTGTTGGGCTCGCGCTGGGGTTAAGTCTGCCGCGAAAAGGCGGGCTTATTCACAGATGGTACGCGCTTGTTGCACCGCACATTGTGCAGGTGCTAAGACCGCAGCATAACTATCTCGGGAAACGTTATGGCTCGCAAGAACGCTGATGCAGCAATGAATGTCTCAGAAGACACCATTGTCATCAAGAAATACGCCAATCGGCGCCTCTACAATACGGCTTCATCAAGCTACATCACGCTTGAAGATCTGGCCTCTATGGTCCGCGAAAATGTCGAATTTGCCGTTTTCGATGCAAAATCGGGTGAAGACATCACGCATTCGATCCTAACGCAGATCATCATGGATGAAGAAGCCAATGGCGAGCAGATGTTGCCCGTCAGTTTCCTTCGCCAATTGATCTCTATGTATGGCAATTCGATGCAGAGCATGATGCCATCTTATCTTGAGGCAACCGTCACCAATTTTCGTGAAAAACAGAGCGAAATTCGTGAGGCCTTTGAAAAGGGCATGGCCAATAATCCACTGAGCGCTATTCATGAAACCAACATGGCCATGATGCGCGCTGCGGCACAGACTTTCATTCCAGGAGTGGGCGGAAAACCCGCGACCAAGAAAGCGCAAACCGATCAGCAAGATGGGTCAAACGCTGAGATCGCTGCTTTGCGAGAGCAAATGGCCGCGATGCAAAAGAAGCTAGACGAATTAGGTAAATAGCGGCAATCGCCGCGGAGCAAATTACCCGCTCGAAAATAACAGGAAATTCGACGTGTCCAACATTCGCCACGCGCTCAATGTGAAGCGCGAAGACGATTTCGCCAAATGGTACCAAGAGGTGATCAGCGCAGCCGATCTTGCTGAAGAATCCGGGGTGCGCGGCTGCATGGTGATAAAGCCGTGGGGTTATGGCATTTGGGAGCGTGTCCAACGCCTCATGGATGACCGGATCAAGGCAGCCGGAATTGCGAATGCGTATTTCCCGCTGTTCATTCCGCTCGCCAATTTTGAGCGCGAAGCAGACCATGTCGACGGTTTTGCCAAGGAAATGGCCGTTGTGACGCACCACCGCTTGATTGGTGATGGTAAGGGCGGATTGATCCCTGATCCCGAAGCCAAGCTGGAAGAGCCCCTTGTAGTGCGGCCGACGTCAGAAACCATCATTGGTGATGCAATGGCGCGCTGGGTTCAATCGTGGCGCGACCTTCCTTTAATGCTCAACCAATGGGCGAACGTCGTGCGCTGGGAAATGCGCACTCGGATGTTCCTGCGCACCAGTGAATTTCTTTGGCAGGAAGGCCACACGGCGCATGCCACGCGTGAGGAAGCGCTGGAAGAAACACACCGCGCTCTCGAAATGTACCGAGCCTGCGTCGAGGAAGACCTCGCCATGCCCGTGATCGCGGGTGAGAAGCCCGAGAATGAGCGTTTTCCGGGAGCGGATGAAACATGGTCTATCGAGGCCATGATGCAGGACGGAAAAGCGCTCCAAGCGGGCACCTCACATTATCTGGGCACCAGTTTCGCGAGCGCTGCAGGGATTCATTATCAAGATAAAGAGGGCCAGCAGCAGCTTTGCCACACTACCAGCTGGGGGACTTCCACCCGGATGATTGGCGGCGTTGTGATGACGCATGGCGATGATGACGGCCTGCGCGTACCTCCACGCATTGCGCCGCATCAGATCATCATTCTGCCTATGCTGCGCGATAAGCCAGAAGATGAAGCTGTGCTCGAATATTGCGAGGAAGTTCGCAAATCGCTGGCGGGCATAACCGCACTGGGTGAACCCGTGCGCGTATTGTTGGACAAGACACCCGGCAAGGCTGCAAGCAAACGCTGGTCATGGGTCAAAAAAGGGGCGCCTGTTATCGTCGAAGTGGGCCCACGCGATATGGAGAACGGCAAGGTTGCCGTGCTGCGCCGCGATGCGTTGTGGAATGCGGATACGGGCAAGCCTGTGATGGCCTTCATACCGCGTGATGAGTTTGCAAGCGGTGCAGCCGCGCTCCTTGAAGAGATTCAGGCAGGGCTTTTTGACGAAGCGGCGGCACACCGGGATGCCAAAATCACACGCGGCATGACCGATTGGCACGATGTCGTGAACTCATTCCGCAAAGGCGGGAAATATCCGGGATGGGTAGAGGTGCAATGGGCAAAACCAAGCGGCGATGAACTCGAAGCTGTGGTTGAAAAGCTGAAGGCTGAGAAACTTACATTCCGCAATGTCCCGCGCGATGCTGATGACGCCGATGGGGTATGCATTTTTTCAGGCAAGCCAGCAGTGGAACGGATTTTGGTGGCACGCGCGTATTAATTTATGGGGTTTTGTTATGGGTGATGCGATTAAACATGGGTTTGCCAACCTCTTGAATATTCAAGGGAAGGACGACCGCCCCACATTTTGGTGGTGGGTCCTTTTTGTTATTCTTGTTTCCTTTGGCATTAGCACCTTTGCCAGCTTTGGATTTGTCGCTTCGTCTGTTGGGGACGCGATGACTCTTGCATCAAATGGTGTCGATGAAAGCCAGGTAGAAATCGCCATGATGCAATCCATGGCAGACGGACTTAATACGCAAACTTGGATAAGCACCGGCGTGTCATTTGTGGGGCTTGGATATTTGGTGGTTATCGTTGGTGGGCTGTTGCCTAGCAAAACTGGCTGATGGCAGGCCGTTCACCCAAGCTTCCCCAAGGGATGCCTTCGAAGCGCCAAGTTCTTGAGTTCATTCAAGCGAGTGATGTTCCCGCGGGCAAGCGCGAAATTGCACGCGCGTTTGGGCTCAAAGGACAGGAGAAAATATCGCTTAAGCGCCTTCTTAAAGACATGGCAGAAGAAGGGCTGATCGACGGTAAGAAGACCGCATACCATCGTATGGGCGGAGTGCCCAAAGTCACGGTCCTTCGTGTGATCGAGATTGAGGATGGCGAAGCGATTGCGATCCCCGACAATTGGTCGCCTGATGCGCCAAGTGAACCTCCACGCATTACGCTAAAAGAAATGAAACCACCCAGAGGCCGGGGCAGTGGGAAGCAAATGCCCGCACTTAAGCCCGGTGACCGTGTGCTTAGCCGAACAGAGGAAAGCGATTCAGGTTGGACCGCTTTTCCCATGAAGAAACTACCTGCGCGCACCGAAGGTCTGATGGGTGTGGTCGAACTGGACGGCACGGGCACACCTTGGCTTGCGCCGGTCGATAAACGGGTGCGCAATTCGGCCAAGATTGTGGATTTGGGCGGCGCCGAAGAAGGCCAGTTGGTAATCGCTGAAAAGGCAGGCCGATCGGATCGCGCCGGTGTCAAAGTGGTAGAGGTCGTAGGCGATCCGCTTGCGCCCAAAAGCTTTAGCCTTATCGCTATCGCTAAACACGGTATTCCCCACGTTTTTCCCGATGGCGTTCACGAAAGTGCAGAGCGGGCCGCTACCTTGGCTCTTTCGGATAAAGCCCGTGAAGACTTGCGTCATGTCCCCATCGTCGCAATCGATCCAGCAGACGCACGCGATCACGATGATGCCATTTGGGCAGAGCCCGATGGTATGGGCGGGTATAACGCTCTCATCGCGATTGCGGATGTCAGCTTTTATGTACGCCCTGGCTCTGCGCTCGACAAAGAGGCGCGAAAGCGCGGCAATTCGGTTTACTTTCCTGACCGCGTGGTGCCGATGCTGCCGGAAGTGCTTTCTGCGGACGTATGCTCTTTACGAGAGGGCGAAGACCGCGCCGCGATGGTCTGTCATGTCCATATCGATGCCTCAGGTCAGGTGAAAACTCAGCGGTTCACACGGGCAATTGTGCGCATCCACCACAATATCGCGTACGAAGATGCGCAGACCCAAGTGGATACCGGCACCCCGCCGGAATATCTCGCCAATCTTTGGGACGCTTGGAAGCTCCTAGCTGCGGCCCGTAAAAAGCGTGATCCACTAGAACTTGAGATACCCGAACGCCGCGTCATGTTGAATGATGAAGGGCAAATTGCGGAGATCGCTGTTCGAGAACGGCTGGATGCACACCGGGTGGTCGAAGACTTTATGATCGCTGCCAATGTGGCCGCGGCCAAAGCGCTTGAAGCGAAGAATGCGCCTGTCGTTTATCGCAATCATGAAGTTCCCGCGCGCGAGAAAATGATCGCCCTTCGGGACTATATGGCGACGCTGGATAAGAAGCTCTCGTTAGGCCAAGTTATTACGCCGTCTTTGTTCAATCGCTTGCTTGCTGACATTACGGATGAAAGTGAGAAGGCGCAATTGATGGAAGCGGTGCTGCGCAGCCAGACACAGGCCTATTACGGCCCTGCGAACACCGGACACTTTGGGCTTGCGCTTGGTTCCTATGCGCATTTCACTTCGCCCATTCGTCGGTATTCCGACCTTTTGGTGCACCGGGCCTTGGTCGACGCGTACAAGTTGGAACAACCCAAACCTCCCGGTTCTTTGCCAGATAGCAGCGGCCTTTCTGACAAGGACCGTGCGAATATCAAAGAGATCTGCGACACCATCAGCCAATCGGAACGCCGCGCAATGGCAGCCGAGCGCGATACGGTCGACCGCTACGTCGCAGCATGGCTATCAAGCCGAGTTGGCGAGCAGTTCGATACACGCATCACCGGAGTTCAGAACTTTGGCTTCTTCGCAACTATTGAAGGTCTTGGCGGCGATGGTTTGGTCCCTGTTTCAACCTTAGGCAGCGAGCATTTCCGCTATGAAGAAGCCGGGCAAGCTCTGATCGGCGAAGACAGCGGAACCACTTACAAGTCTGGGGACAGACTGAAACTTCAATTGGCCGAGGCCAACGCGCTCACTGGCGCGCTAAAGTTCGCAACGCTCGACGCCGATGGTAATGTGATCGAGCCGCGAGGGAAAAGGCCAGCGCCGCGTTACAAACGTCCCGGCAATGGCCCTAAGAAGGGCAAATACATCAATGGCAAGCGCGGGAGGCCCGGCAACATCCGGAACCAAGGCCGCCGCAAATAGCGGGCACAGTCGCTTGTTTGAGTTCGATGCCTTAGGCTTCGTGGTCGCTTCGCTTTTCATCATACTGCGCAGGTACAACGTATAGAGGACAGGGCAGGGTCCCTGCATGCGCGGCGAAGTGGGTGACCAATGGTCCCGGTGCGCTGCCTTTAGCTGCGCCAAGGACGAGTGCTGCGACCTCTTTGTGATTGTCCAGAAACTCGGTCACAATCTTTGGGCCATTGCCAATCTTGACCGAAATAGTGGGCATCACCCCGCTTTCCGCGAGCAAATTGCCGGCAACACCGTGCGCCAACATTTCTGCTCTGTCGCGGGCTTCCTGTTCGATTGTCGCCTGAACCCCGCCAAAGGCGCTTACGCTTTGCTGTGCGACAAAGGCGAGTAAATGCACAGCACCGCCCACCTGAACCGCTCTACGCGCTGCATACCGCAATGCTGCGCGTGCTTCGTCGCTTTCATCAATGATGACCAGAAATGTGCGCATCAATGCCCCTTAGGCCCGCCCGATAATGACGTGATATCCAGCCAAACGCCCGGTTTTGCAAGGCATGGCGGATAAGAAACGGTGAAGTCGTATGCAAACACTTGCCCCCGATGGGACCAAGCCGTAACGGAAAGAAAGACGGTCAAACAAAAGATAGGGATCATCAAAGCCGATGGCGATTGAACTGAAAATGCCTGCTCTCTCTCCGACAATGGAAGAGGGGACGCTCGCCCGCTGGCTTGTGAAAGTAGGCGATGAGATCACTTCGGGTGATATCATGGCTGAGATTGAGACCGATAAGGCTACGATGGAATTCGAAGCAGTGGACGAAGGTGTTCTTGCCGCGATTTTGATCGAAGAAGGCGCTGAGAATGTGGCGGTGGGAACGGTTATCGCCATGCTTGCCGAAGAAGGCGAGGATATCGGCGATGTAAGCGTGCCCTCTGCCACGACGCCCGCTCCCACCACATCCACAGCGGCCACTCCAGCGCCAGCGCCAGAAACGGCGTCAGAATCTGCACCAACTTCCAATTCCGGTGGTACGCCAAAATCAAGCCCGCTTGCCCGCCGCATTGCCGAGCATGAAGGTGTGGACCTTAATTCGGTCACAGGTTCGGGTCCGAAAGGGCGGATCATCAAGGCCGATGTCGAGGCCGCAGTAGGCGGCGGCTCTGTGGTTGCTACTGCGGGCGCAGGCGACCGCGTGATCGCTTCACCGCTGGCGAAAAAGCTTGCAGGTCACAAAGGGATTGATCTTGGAACGGTTACAGGAACGGGCCCAGGCGGCCGCATCGTAAAGGCCGATATCGACAATTACGTGCCTGCTGCTGCCGGTGTTGAAGCGCCGAAACAGGAACAGGGCGGGGCGACGAAGGTGGCCTCTGCAAATGATCTTGACGCGCCATATGAAGAGCAAAAGCTCAACAATGTGCGCAAGGTTATCGCGCGCCGTTTGACCGAAGCGAAGCAAACCGTCCCGCATATCTACCTCACCGTGGATATTCGTCTCGACCCGCTTCTCGCCATGCGCAAGCAATTGAACGAAGCGCTTGAAGCGGACGGCGTGAAGCTGTCGGTCAACGATCTTATCATCAAAGCGCTCGCCCGCGCTCTTACCCGCGAACCGCAATGCAACGTGTCTTTCCAAGGCGATGTGATGCACCAATACTCACGCGCCGATATTTCGGTTGCGGTTGCGGCGCCATCGGGCCTTATCACTCCGATCATCCGTGATGCTGGGCGCAAGAGTCTGTCCGAAATCTCTGCGGAGATGAAAGAACTTGCGGGCAAAGCGCGCGAAGGCAAATTGAAACCCCACGAATACCAAGGCGGCACCGCCTCGCTTTCCAACCTTGGTATGTTCGGGACCAAGCAATTCGATGCCGTTATCAACCCGCCGCAAGGTATGATCTTGGCCGTGGGTGCAGGCGAGCAACGCCCACATGTGATTGACGGCGAGTTGACCGTTGCCACCGTGATGAGCGCCACGGGCAGTTTTGATCACCGCGCGATTGACGGCGTGGACGGGGCGAAATTAATGGATCAGCTTCGGACTTTGATTGAGAACCCAATGGGGCTGGTTGTTTGAGCCTAACAGTGCTCATCAAAGCAGCACTAGTTGCAATCTGTGCGGCTTTGATAGCCGGTGTTCCCATGTCAGTCTTACTCACTCTCGATGTGGATTCTGGGTTCAAACTGGAGGCAGCAAGTAAGCTAATCGGCTTTGCTCTTATGGGGAGTGTTCTCGTTGGTCTGCCAATAGCACTTTTAACCTATTTCCTTGCTGCGCAACGGTTAAGTGAGAGCATTTCCATTGTCTTGCTTGCTGCGAATTTGGCGGGAGCAATGATGGTCTTGGCATGTGTGGCCTTGGGTGGAGCCTTCGCTGCCCTGTTTCTTGGACTACCCAGTGTCCTTGCCGCTAACGCCTATGCAGTTCTCGGATGGTTCTGGATTTTAAAGCCGATGGCAGCGGCGAGAGAAAGTGTTGTTTAAAGGCTGTCCTACAGCCGTGAGATCATGCGAGGGCAGGGGCGATGATATTGCTCCAAATCCCCTCAAAAAGAAGTGAGATTGGCACACTTTTTGGGCAAGAGAATTTTCTTCCCTTGGACTGTGTGTCAAGTGTGTCAAAAACAGAAGGTAATTAAGCAATGTCAGACGCTTACGACGTTATCGTATTGGGATCGGGACCGGGCGGTTATGTTGCGGCTATCACAGCTTCGCAACTGGGCCTTAAAACCGCGATTGTTGAGCGTGAATTGCTCGGCGGTATCTGTCTCAACTGGGGCTGTATCCCGACCAAAGCGATGCTGCGTTCAGCGGAAGTCTTTCATCAGATGCAGCACGCGTCGGACTATGGACTTGTGGCCAAAGAGATCGAGGCTGATCTTGCCGCGATTGTGAAACGCAGTCGGGGCGTTGCCAAGCAGCTTAATCAGGGCGTCACGCATCTGATGAAGAAGAACAAAATCACCGTCCATATGGGCGAGGGTACACTGACCGGCCCAACCTCGTTGACGGTGACTGGCGATAAGGGCGAAGAAAGCCTTAGTGCCAAGCACATCATCGTGGCGACTGGGGCAAGGGCGCGTGATTTGCCGTTTGCGCCTGCCGATGGAAAGCGGGTTTGGACATACCGTCACGCAATGACCCCGCCGGAGAAACCGACCAAGCTCTTGGTCATTGGTTCAGGCGCAATTGGGATCGAATTTGCGAGTTTCTACAACGATATCGGCGTCGATGTAACTGTTGTGGAGATGCTCGACAGGGTGGTGCCGGTTGAAGATGCGGATGTGTCAACCTTTCTGGAGAAGAGCCTGAAAAAGCAAGGCATCTCCATCATGACCGGTGCAGGTGTTGAAGATCTCAAAGTCAGCGACAAAGCTGTGACTGCGACGATCAAGGATAAGGCTGGCAAGGTAGAAACCACTGAGTTTAGCCATGTTATCACCGCGATTGGCATCGTGCCGAATACGGAAGGCATCGGGCTCGACGCGCTTGCCGAGATGGACCGCGGGTTCATTCAAATTGACGACTTTGGGCGCACCAAATCTGCCGGGCTTTGGGCCATTGGCGATTGCACGCCGGGGCCGTGGCTCGCCCACAAAGCCAGCCACGAAGGCGTCACCGCAGCCGAAGCGATTGCGAAAGAGCTTGGAAATAAAGAGGTTCACCCTCACACTCTGGATCGCTCCAACATTCCGGGCTGTACCTATTGCCATCCGCAAGTGGCCAGTGTCGGCATGACGGAGGCGGCCGCCAAAGAGGCGGGCTACGAATTGAAGGTCGGCAACTTCCCCTTCATCGGCAACGGGAAAGCCATCGCGCTTGGCGAAGCCGAGGGCTTTATCAAGACCGTATTCGATGCGAAAACTGGCGAGCTTCTCGGTGCGCATATGGTGGGCACCGAAGTCACCGAGCTTATCCAAGGCTATACCGTGGGCAAAACTCTGGAGACAACCGAAGCGGAGCTGATGCAAACCGTCTTTGCACACCCGACCCTATCAGAGATGATGCACGAAAGCGTTCTCGATGCCTATGGGAAGGCGCTTCATATTTAGATGGTGGAGTAAGTGGCGGACAGTCAGGGATTCGAACCCTGGAAGGGCTTGCACCCTTGCTGGTTTTCAAGACCAGTGCATTCGACCACTCTGCCAACTGTCCGCTTGGGGCAGCGAGCTAGCGATGTAGTTTGATTCTGTCACCCCACTTTTTGAAAATTTGGAGATAAATCCCTCACTAACGGCAAACACAGCTCTCAAACAGATCGGCACATCGATCAGATATTGATAAATGAGAGGGTGCCACTTGTGCGGCGCATTGGTGTTGAACAAGATGGAATTGCGGTGAGGACTATGCGTTTATCGTCAAACATGCGATCACCACGGATTACGAAAACACCCAACTTTGACGCGCTCATTCTCAGTTCAACTTGGATTTAAGAAACAGCACAAATGAACTTTAGCAAATCTGCATCGCTCGGCCTCCTTTCAGCCGCAACATTGGCTTTAGTGGCCTTCACACAGGTCGCCCCAACTGAACCCGCGAACGCGCAAGTTGCGGCGCGCGATGGGATCGCATTTGATGCCTATTTGGAGTTGATTAAGGCCCGAGCACGCGCACAAGGTGTTTCCGAAGCCACACTGCAACGCATGACGTCGGGCCTGACGCCCAACCCGCGCGTTATTCGTTTGGATCAAGGTCAACCCGGCCGGCCAACGCGCCGCGGCTATCCTGCCATGGCGCCCTATATCGCGACCCACGTCAATGCGACACGGATCAATAGCGGTCGCCGCGAATTCCAGAACAATCGCAGCATGTTACGCGCAGTGGAGCAGCAATACGGTGTGCCCGGCCAAATTGTCATTGCCATCTTTGGTCATGAGACAAGCTATGGCCGTATTCGCGGGGATTTCGACCTATCACGAAGCCTTGCAACCCTTGCATGGGAAGGCCGCCGCAGGGAGCTTTTCGAAGGCGAATGGATCGCGTTGATGAAAGTTGCTGACAAGGGGTTTTCACGTCAACAACTGGTTGGGAGTTATGCCGGCGCTTTTGGCAATCCGCAGTTCCTGCCGTCGGTATATTTACGTCTTGCCACCGATGGCGATGGCGATGGGCGCGCCAACATTTTCAACAACCGCGCAGATACTTTTGCCTCGATTGCAAACTATTTTCGTGATGCAGGGTGGCGGACAGGACAGCCATGGGGCGTGCGGGCATCTGTGCCCACCGGCTTTGATGTGGATGCGTATAAAAACAAGCTCGTTTCGCCGGTGTGTTCGCGCGTTCACGAACGCCATAGCCAATGGAAAACGGTCGCAGAATGGCGTGCGCTTGGGGTTCAGCCTCAGCGTCCTTTGCCAGACGATACGCTGACTTCCCTGTTCCAGCCCGATGGTCCGGGGAAACCCGCCTATCTTCTAACGGGCAATTACCGTGTGATCCTCGAATACAATTGCTCAAACTATTACGCGATGAGCGTTGGGCTTTTGGCTGATGAAATCGTGAACTAAGGGAGCGGGCACTCTCGCTTCCGGGCTAGACAGGGCGTATGATCAAACGCGTGACAGGTCTTGCGAATCCTCAACGCATCGTTTTGCGACTTCTTGGCGTTTTGACCATGATGGAGCTGGGCCTTGCGCCGTCTAGCAGCGCTTTGGCACAAACCCCTGCAACGATCGCGTCGCCAGAGGATGTGCCCATTGCGCTTCTGGTGGATGTTACGAGCGATCAAGTGCTATTTTCGCGCGAGGCAGACCGCCGTTTCGTCCCTGCATCCATCACCAAAGTCATGACGTTGTTCCATGCATTTGAGCTGATCGAAGAGGGCAATCTGGACCCGCGTCAACGGTTTCAGATGAATGAAGAGACATGGTCCCTGTGGCACCGCAAGGGTTCAACCATGTTTATCGGCGCAGACGACCAAGTGCTGGTGGATGATCTTTTGATGGGGATTGCCAATATCTCTGCCAACGATGGTTCGATGGCGCTTGCGGAAGGTCAAGCCGCGAGCGTTGATGCATGGCTGGACGGCATGAACGAACGGGCAAGAGCCCTTGGAATGACCAATAGCCACTTCGGGACCCCTAACGGTTGGCCTGACGAAGGCAGAACTTTCACCAATGCCTCTGATCTGGTCAAACTGGCCAAAGCCTTGATTAGCCGTCACCCGCAGAAATACGCGCGCTATGTCGGGCAGGAGGGCTTTCGGTACAACAACATTGCGCAAAGCAACCGGGACCCAATGATTGGGCGCGTTGAAGGCGCCGATGGTATCAAAACGGGATACACCAATGAATCTGGCCTCGGTTACCTCGGCTCTGCCAAACGCGGGCGGCAAAGGTTGGTTCTAGTTGTTGCAGGGACAAACCGTCAGGATGTCCGAGCTGCCGCGGCAAGCGGATTGATCGAATGGGGCTTTAGTGCATTCGACCGTGTCCAAGTCGCGCGGAAAGACGAAGTGTTTGGATCAGCGCGCGTGCAAAATGGGGACCGCACCAGTGTCAATTTGGCTACCGTGAGGCCAGTCTTCGTCAACCTTCCCAGCGGAAGCGAAACAGATGTCAAACTTTCTATTGCCTATGATGGCCCGCTCCATGCGCCGATTGTCGCGGGGTCTGAGGTGGCCACATTGGTCGTCCAAGTACCGGGAGCTCAGCCCGCAAATATTCCACTTGTGGCGCAGGACGATGTCGCGGAGGCTGGGTTTGTGATGCGCATCTGGAATGGCATTGCGGGGTGGTTTTCATGAACGGCATTACCGCGACCGGCAAATTCATCGCGCTCGAAGGCGGCGAGGGGACCGGAAAGTCGACACAGGGCCGGATGCTCGCCGAAACTTTGCGTTCAACATACGGCCTAGATGTTACGGTCACGCGCGAACCCGGCGGGACGCCAGGTGCAGAAGCCATTCGCGCACTGCTCCTTGATCCCCCAGGCGAGGGCTGGAATCCTCAGGCTGAGGCGTTGTTGTTTGCCGCTGCCCGGGCCGATCACGTTGACCGCCTGATCCGGCCGCGCGTTGCAGAAGGCGCTTGGGTAATCAGCGACCGCTTCGTCGATTCAAGCCGGGCCTACCAAGGCGGCGCAGGGGGCCTTGGCGATGACGCCATCACCGCGCTCCACAAATTTGGAAGTCACGGCATGCGACCTGATTGCACCATCTTGCTCGAAGTTGATGATGCAGTGCGCCGGGAGCGTTTGGCAGCGCGCGACGGCGACAACAGTGATGCCATCGGGGGGAGAAGTGCCGAATATCATGATGCGGTGGCGCAAAGTTTCCGTGAATTAGCGAAAAGCGACCCTGCAGGTTTCAAGTTCG
Source organism: Erythrobacter sp. (assembly GCF_039988855.1). Taxonomy (GTDB): domain Bacteria; phylum Pseudomonadota; class Alphaproteobacteria; order Sphingomonadales; family Sphingomonadaceae; genus Erythrobacter. Next base: position 47,437 of record NZ_JBDXIY010000002.1, on the reverse strand, counting down.
TAGATGGCACTGGCTCTCCGGACGAAGTTCATCGACAATTGATATTGGCGCTTTCTGTTCTTCTAGAGGAGCTGCCTCGATGACCAATTGGCCCAATCACGATGAGGCATGGCGCGAATGGCGAAGCGCGATGGCCGGTGCGCGGATGCATCATGGTTGGATACTTGCCGGCAAAAAAGGGCTGGGCAAGAACGACTTTGCCTCTGCCGCAGCACGTGAGTTGGTCGTAGAGGAGGGTATCCCGCAACCGAGCGGTGATCATCCCGACATTATGTCCGTGACATATGGTCCCAAGGACAAAAAGGCGCAGTCAGCCCAAGAGGCAGGTAAGCCATTTGAACTCGCGCGCAGCATTCGTATCGGCCAGATCCGCGACATGCAGCGTCGTTTGAATGTACGGCCAACTTTGGGCTCTCGGCGGGTGGTTATCATCAACCCTGCCGACGATATGGAACGAGCCACCTCAAATGCGCTCCTGAAGAGCTTAGAAGAGCCTCCTGTTGGCACATTCTTTGTGTTGGTTACGCACCGCCCTGCGCGCCTTTTGCCCACCATTCGGTCTCGCTGCCGTGTTCTTCGTTTCCCGGTCCTAGACGAAGGGCAGATGCAAAGGATGCTGAATGACGCAGGGGTTCACGGCAACCGGCAGGCTGCCATTGGAGCGGCAGAAGGGTCGTTTGGCGCAGCGCTTGAATTTGCCGAGCAAGAGCTGGAACCGGTTGCTGACCATATATCACGACTCTTAAAGGAACCCGACGCGGATATGACAGGCCGCGGCGAACTTTCGCGGCTTATTGGCCCACGTGCCGATCGAGAGCGTCTGGCGGCAATCTTTGAGCTGGCACAATCAATCGTTGCAAAGCGGGCACGGACCTCTGAGAGTTCGGCTGAACGTGCTGCATTGGTCGAAACCCACGCCCAGTTGGTAACACTCGCAGGGCAAATGCCGAGCTATAATTTTGACACTGGATTGCTAACACTTGAAATCGGTACCTTGCTCTGCCGCGCCCATGTCTCTAGCGAGCAAGCCCATGCCAGAAGCTGACAACACACCTTACTATATCACCACAGCTATCAATTACCCGAACGGGCGTCCGCATATCGGGCACGCTTATGAGGGGATTGCTGCGGATGTCATCGCGCGTTTCCAACGCCTTCAGGGGCGCGATGTGCGGTTTCAAACCGGCACGGATGAACATGGCCTCAAAATGGCTCGTAAAGCCGAGGAACAAGGCCGCACAGCGCGTGAGCTGGCCGATGAAATGTCCGGCTATTTCAGAGAGATGGATGATGCTCTCAACATAAGCTTCGACCGATTTATTCGAACGGTTGAACCCGACCACCACCGCGCAAGTCAAGCCATTTGGAAGCGGATGGAGGAAGCAGGCGACCTTTATCTGGACCGCTATGAGGGTTGGTATTCGGTCCGCGACGAAGCCTATTACGACGAAACCGAGCTTAAAGAAGGCGAGGGCGGTGAAAAGCTCTCCCCGCAAGATACGCCAGTCGAATGGACAGTAGAGGAAAGCTGGTTCTTCCGGCTCTCGAAATATCAAGGACCAATTCTTGAGCTACTGAAAACACCGGGTTTTCTTGAACCTGCAAGCCGCCGCAATGAGATGATCGCCTTCGTCGAAGGCGGGCTTCGCGATCTATCCGTAAGCCGAACCAGTTTTGACTGGGGGGTGAAGGTTCCGGGTTCTGACAACCACGTCATGTATGTCTGGGTCGATGCGCTCACCAACTATTTGACCGGTCTTGGTTTTCCCGAAGAGACCGAGAATATGGCGAAGTTTTGGCCCGCAAGCCTGCACCTAATCGGTAAGGATATTGTCCGCTTTCACACGATTTATTGGCCTGCCTTTTTGATGAGCGCCAAATTGCCTGTGCCAAAGAAGGTGTTTGGGCATGGTTTCTTGCTTGCCCGTGGCGGTGAGAAGATGAGCAAGAGCCTGGGCAATGTCATCGATCCGCTTGAATTGGCTGAGACTTTTGGCGTCGATACCCTGCGTTACTTCCTCATGCGCGAAGTCGCCTTCGGGAAAGATGGCACCTACTCACCCGAGGCAATTGTCGAGCGTTCGAATGGCGAGCTTGGCAATGCATTTGGTAATCTCGCTCAGCGCACGCTTGGCTTTATGGCCAAGAACCTCGGCGGAAATCTCCCGGCTATTCACGGTCATACTGATGCGGATAACGCTCTGTTCCAGACGGTGGACACAGCCATTGCCAAGGATATCCCCCAGGCCTTTGAAGAGCTGGCCCTACAACAGGCAGTCGAGCTTTGGTTGCAGGCTGTCTTTGCGTGCAATGCCTACATCGATGCAGAAGCCCCTTGGGCACTGCGCAAAACCGATCCAGAGCGCATGGAAACTGTCCTTGCAACGCTCTACATCTGCATTGCGCAATTGGCAGTCGCGATCCAACCCGTCATTCCCGAAAGCGCCGGTAAACTTCTGGATATGCTTGGGGTTTCTGATGCTCTCCGCACCTATCAGGGCATCCGCTCGCACTGGTATTCGCCTCTGGCCGAAGGCGGTTTCCAGATAGAAAAGCCGAGCCCTCTATTCCCGCGTCTCGAACTCCCAGAGGAAGACGAGGAGGGCGCTTAATGCTCATCGATAGCCATTGTCACCTTGAGTATAAGGGGCTTGTCGAGGACCAAGCAGAGGTTCTGACCCGTGCACGCGGCGCGGGGGTAGGGGCATTTCTCAATATCTCGACCAAAAAGTCAGAGTGGGCGCAAGTTGTCGCAACGGCGCACCGGGAGCCGGACGTTTTTGCGAGCGTTGGCATTCACCCTCATGCGGCCGATGATCACAAAGATCTCGAGCGTGCAGCGTTGTTGAAAGCGACAACAGATCCGCGGGTGATCGCAATTGGTGAGACCGGGCTCGACTATTTTTACGAGTTTTCTGACCGGAAGGTGCAAGCCGACCTCTTCCGAATGCATATTGATGTTGCACGAGAAACGCAGCTGCCAGTCGTCATTCACACCCGTGATGCCGAGGATGATACGCATGAAATTCTGGCTGAAGAGATGGAGAAGGGCGCATTTCCCGCTTTGATCCACTGCTTCACTGCGTCGGCGGAATTTGGGCGTAAGGTGCTCGATCTTGGGCTGACTATTTCGCTTTCTGGCATTGTGACTTTCAAGAATGCCAAAGACTTACAGGCTGTAGCTCAAAAAGTTCCTGACGATCGGCTTCTCGTCGAAACAGACAGCCCGTTTCTTGCTCCAGTCCCACATCGCGGCAAATCATGCGAGCCTGCGTTTGTGGCAGACACAGCCCGCTTTGTTGCCGAATTGCGCGGTGTTCAGCCGCAAGAACTGGCTGAGCAAACGACGCGCAACTTCACCAAGCTTTTTGCAAAGGCTGGCTTGTGAAAGTCATCATGCTCGGCTCGGGCACATCCACCGGCGTTCCGCGCGTTGGCGGCGAGGATGGTACAGGCGATTGGGGCGCATGTGATCCAAGCGAACCGCGCAATCGGCGATCGAGGGTTTCCATCGCAATCGAAAGCGATAGCGGATCACGGATATTGATCGACACAAGTTCAGACTGCCGTGCGCAGCTTCTTTCAAATAAAATCAACCATTTAGATGCAGTATTTTGGACGCATGATCATGCCGATCATTGCCACGGAATTGATGATCTTCGCGTCCTTCGATACGGGCGCGGTGGACCAATTCCAGGCTATGCGCATACGGAAACTGTCCGGCGACTTCGGCAGCGATTTGGCTATGTTTTTGCAGGCCAAGAAGGTTATCCGACCATGTGCACGATCGACACGTTAGATCGGTTGCGAATGGTTGCAGGGTTTGGCGTCGAATGGTGCCAAATGGAGCATGGGCCGGGCGAAACCACAGGATACCGATTTGATGCAGATGGCAAGTCGATTGCCTATACCACTGATTTTTCGTGTATTTCCGATGATATGGTGGATTTGTGCGGTGATGTAGATGTTCTGGTGAGCGACTGCCTGAGACGCGAACCGCATCCTACTCATGCTCATTTGGCGATGGCAATTGAGTTGGCAGAGCGGTCTTCAGCGAAGAAGCTTGTGCTTAGCCATCTCGACAAGAGCATGGATTATCAGACATTGTGCGACGAAGTGCCGGACTTTGTGACGGTCGGCTATGACGGATTGGAGATGACAGCATGAACGAAGGGATGATTATCTCGATTGTGGCAATGCTCGGTTGGTTGATCCTTGCCGGCAGCGCGCTTGCAAGCTTCAAGCTTGGTTGGAACAAGATGGCCCAGTTGGCGCTTGTATGGCTTGCGATTTTTGCTGGATTGTTTGTGATCGCGGAATTGCTTGGGGCGAGGTTGCCTAGCTAACCCTTAAGGTTACTTTGTTTTGATTTAACATAATATATATTATCAACCTGATATACAAGCCTAGGAGCAGTCCCGCGTGACCCAACCCCTTGAGACTCCTCAGATCGATCGTCTGCTCAAGATTATGGCCCGTTTGCGCGATCCCAAGGATGGCTGCGAATGGGATACCGCGCAAAACTTCAAAACAATCGCACCATATACAATCGAAGAAGCCTATGAAGTGGCAGATGCAATCGAACGCAATGATATGAGCGATCTCAAATCAGAACTCGGCGATTTGCTCCTCCAGGTCGTGTTTCACTCCCAAATGGCAAATGAAGCCAATGAATTCAGTTTTGAAGACGTCGCACGGACCATCAGTGAGAAGATGGAGAGCCGCCATCCTCACATCTTTGGCTCCGAAGGCGACACAATGACGAATGCGCGCTGGGAAGATATAAAAGCAAGTGAACGCGCTTCAGCGGGAAATTCCAGCGCTCTTGACGGTGTAGCGAACACTCTTCCTGCACTAATGCGCTCAGATAAATTGCAAAAACGCGCCGCTCGTGTTGGCTTTGAATGGCATGATATCAAAGGGCCGCTCGCTAAACTTGAGGAAGAACTTGAGGAATTGGAAGCCGCGAATGGTGATGACAAGCTGATGGAGGCAGGCGACGTCCTGTTTGTCGCCGTCAATATTGTTCGTAGATATGGCATCGAGCCGGAGGCCGCATTGAGAGCTTCAAACCATAAGTTTGAAACACGCTTTCATGCTATGGAAAGTTTAGCCAGCGCCGATGGATTGGAATTCGCCGAACTATCGCTCGATCAACAAGAATCCTATTGGCAGAAGGTAAAGGCCAAGGAAAAAAGTGCCTGAATTCAGTGTCAAAGCGTTGTGTATTGACCCATTTCCTTTGGGTTCAAGCGGACGATCATTCGGCGCAACGGGCCCTTCTCCCCCTCCCCAGCATCTTCATCGGCAATCACTTCACCATGAGCGTGAAGCCAGGCAATTCGTCGCCCGTCTGCAACGGGAAGGGTTACGGTGACCTCACTCGCTTTTTCGGTCAGGATTTCCGCAATACGCGATTCAAACTGTTCTAAGCCGCCGCCACTTAGGGCCGAAACAACCACGGCATCTTGTCCTACGGCTGCTTCCAGGAGTTCCGCTGCGCGATCATCATCTAGGAGATCGGCCTTATTCCAAATCTCCAAGATCGGAATGTCGCTATGACCGGTCTCGGCATCGACCACGCCAAGTTCTGCCAATATCTCCACAACCTGTTTCTTTTGCGCCGCGTGCGCCGGATTTGCCATATCGCGTACGTGACAGATAATGTCCGCCCCCGTCACCTCTTCGAGAGTGGCGCGAAAAGCGGCGACGAGCTGGGTTGGAAGATCTGAGATAAAGCCAACGGTGTCGGACAGGATTGCCTTTTCAACTCCGGGCAGGCTGACCGCTCGCATGGTGGGATCAAGCGTTGCGAAAAGCAGGTCTTCTGCCATCACATCTGCGCCGGTCAAATAATTGAAAAGTGTGGATTTTCCTGCATTGGTATAACCTACGAGTGCGATCACTGGCCAAGGTGCCCTTCCCCGCCTTGCGCGGTGAAGTTGGCGGGTCTTGCGCACCTGTTCAAGTTCACGGCGCAACCGGCCCATACGTTGCCGTATCATCCGTCGGTCGGCTTCGATTTGGGTTTCCCCTGGGCCGCCTAGAAATCCGAAACCACCGCGTTGTCTTTCAAGGTGTGTCCATGACCGAACGAGGCGGCTTTGCTGGTAATCAAGGTGTGCAAGTTCAACTTGTAGCCTACCTTCGGCAGTCGCTGCACGCTCCCCAAAGATTTCCAGAATTAGTCCGGTACGGTCAATGACTTTGCGTTTGAGCCTGTCCTCGAGGTTACGCTGTTGAATGGGTGATAGAGCGCCGTCGACAATGACCAATTCACACTCATGCTGTTCGCACAAGGTCGCAATATTGGTCACCTGACCGGAACCAAACAAAGTGTTTGGCTGCATCTGGCGCACAGGCAAGATGGTGCTGTGCGCGATGATTACACCGATCGCCAGCGCTAGCCCTTCAGCCTCAGCCAGACGATCCTTAGCATCAAGATCGTAGGATAAGGTTCTGATATCTGGGTACAAGACAAGGCACCGCGCACCGCGCGTTACCTCATCCATCAAGGTTTCGTCAAAACTCAGTAGTCGTCCTCATAGCCGTCGTCTTCGTCAGCATCGCTCTCCGCATAATCGGGATCATCGGACAGATCGACGGGGCTTGCCGGCTGAATGGTTGAGACAGCATGTTTGTAAGCCAGTTGAACAGCGCCATCACGCTCTAACAACATACAGAACAGGTCAAACGAGGCAATGCGGCCTTGTAGCATGACCCCGTTAACAAGGAACATCGTCACTTCTACGCCAGATTCGCTGACGCGGCTGAGGAACACATCCTGAAGCAGACGCTGTTTTCCAGAACCGCTGCGATTGCTGAATTGCTCTGCATCGACGCTCGCGCCCGGCATAATGGTGGAGATCGCATGCTTATACACAAGCTGCGATTGACCATCACGGCGCAGAAGAATTGAGAAATTGTCAAACCAAGTGACAATGCCCTGAAGTTTGACGCCTTTCACAAGGAACATTGTGACAGGTGTCTTGTTCTTGCGCAGAAGGTTCAGGAACGCGTCCTGCAAATTGCCTTGTTGTTTCCCGCCGCCGCCTGATTGCTTCGCTGGCGCTTCGGCGGTTACTGAACGGGGGCGTGGAGAGAGAGTTCGCCCACTGGACATAATATGCTCCTATTATTGGCAGCCGTCTTTACGGTCCGCATTTTCATCACCCCCTCATTATTTTCAGGAGCAATTCGCCTCTATAATGGGGCTTGCATATCAAAGCCGCAATGGCTGATTTGCTAAACAATTATATGGTGCGGCCTCGTTGATTCAACTGTTCGTGTTTACTTGCGTTCAACATCCCGCCGGTCGGCCATGCCTAAAATCTTGAGTTTGCGGTGTAATGCAGACCGTTCCATTCCTATGAAGGTGGCCGTTTTTGAAATGTTTCCCGAAAACCGCCGGATCTGAATTGTTAAATATTCCCGCTCAAAACTCTCACGTGCTTCGCGCAATGGCACACCCATCATTGCGGTTAAACCCTCGCCCGAGTTCACCATTCTGCCGCCCGTCACTTCAGCGGGTAGCATATCGGTTTCAACACTCGTCAACCGTTCACGCGGTGTCATGATAATCGTGCGTTCCACAACATTGCGCAATTGACGAACATTTCCGGGCCAGTCGTATGCCTGAAGCGCCGCCATTGCTTCTTCGCTGATAACGGGCGGCGGAATTCCTTGATCACTGGAATAGCGAGTAAAGAAGTGATCCGCGAGCGCAGGAATATCGTCGCGCCGCTCAGCAAGAGACGGGATCGCGACGGGAACTACATTGAGCCGGTAAAAAAGGTCTTCACGAAAACGCTTTTCTTCCATTTCGAGCGTCAGATCGCGTGACGTCGAGGATACCACTCGAACGTCAACGCCGATTTGGCGGCTCCCTCCAACGCGCAGGAAGCTTTGTTCCGTCAGAACCCTTAATATCCGCGCTTGAGTAGAAAGCGGCATGTCCGCGACTTCGTCGAGGTATAAAGTGCCACCGTCGGCCAGCTCGAGGAGTCCGGGTTTAACCTGTCTTCCATCAGCCTCCTCGCCGAAAAGCTCTTGTTCAAAACGCTCTGGGGTGATCCGCGCTGAATTCACCAAAACAAACGCCGCATCGGCCCGATTGCTCCATGCATGAAGCATACGGGCGGCGACTTCTTTACCAGCGCCTGCTGGCCCCGTGATCATCACGCGGCTGCCTGTGTTGGCGACCCGTTTCAGGGTGGCGCGAACCGTATTGATAGCGGGGGAATTGCCAGTGAAGTCAGGATCACTCCAATTGGATTCTCGCAGCTGCGTATTTTCGCGCCGCAACCGCTCTGTCTCGGTCGCGCGCTCTACAAGGAGGATAAGACGTTCGGCTTCGAACGGCTTTTCAATAAAGTCCATCGCGCCGCGCTGCACCGCAGAAACCGCAGTGTCTATGTTCCCATGCCCAGAGAAAACGATGACCGGCAAATCTGGCTCTCGCGCCTTAATTGCATCTAGCGTTTCCAGCCCGTCCATCTCGCTGCCATGGAGCCATACATCGAGCAGCACCAAGCTCGGACGTCGTTCATCGACCGCGGCAAGCGCGCTTGTGGACTCAGCGGCAGTGCGACATTCGTAGCCTTCGTCTCCGAGAACGCCGGCGACAAGCTCGCGAATATCGCGTTCATCATCAACAATCAGGATATCAAGCGCCATGCGCATCTCCATAAGAAGAGGTGTAATTTGGAATGAGGTTCAACAACTTATCTGCCAATTGAAAACGTGTTTTCATGATAGTTCGCCCTCCCCGTTGGATTCGGGCGCGCGGGCAAATCGCAAGGTGACACGCGTCCCTCCATTGCTGGCGCTTGCAAAACTCATGTCCCCGCCGTGTTCATCAACGATCTTATTCACGATAGCGAGACCTAACCCGGTCCCCTTTGCACGCGTGGTAACATACGGTTCAAGGATGCGTTCACGGTCGGTGGGAAGGCCAATGCCATTGTCTTCGACCATGATGGAGATACGGTCCCCGTCATCGCCCATAGTAACCGTGATTTGGCCGCGATAGTCAGGTTCCGCTTCATTCGCACGCGCTTCAACAGCTTCGACCGCGTTTTTGACAACATTGGTCATCGCCTGGCCTAATTGGTGTCGGTCGCAAGCAATTTCACGTTCTGAAAGATCGTCGGCTTTAACATCAAACGTAACGTTAGAATGCGCCACTTCTTGAAGGAAGACCGCCTGACGAACCAGATCAAGCGAGTCTTCTCGCCGAAAAACGGGTTTGGGCAGCCGTGCAAACGATGAAAACTCATCGACCATCTTACGAAGGCCTCCAACCTGACGAACGATCGTGCTTGTCAGCTCATCAAACAACTCACCCTCTTCATCTGCCACCTGTTTGCGATAACGTCTTTTGAGGCGTTCGGTTGCAAGTTGAATTGGGGTGAGCGGGTTCTTGATCTCATGCGCGATACGCCGTGCGACATCCGACCAGGCCGCTTGCCGTTGATCGAGCAACTGCCGCGTTATGTCCTCAAAAGTGATCACATAACCGCTGATCCCAGGGGCCATTGTAACAGCCAAGGTAAACAACTCGCCTTTGTTGGCATGACTGATGATTGAGCGTGCTTTGCCTTCGCGGATCATCTGTACGATCTCAGGCGAAAGCTCACCTAATGATTGCCCTTCGGGATTGGCGATTTCATCTTCACAAAAGAGCCGCTGTGCCGTGCCATTCATAAGAAGGACGCGCATATCATCATCAACCGAGATAACCCCCGCAGTGACCGTCTGAAGTACGGCCTCCATAAAGGCTCGGCGTTCGTCGATTTGGTGGTTTGCGCTTACCAAAGCATCGGTTTGCTTTTCGAGCTGTGATGTCATGCGGTTAAATGCGCGGTTAAGGAGGCCTATCTCATCGGCTCCAGTGCGGCCCTCCACACGCAGAGAGAAATTGCCCCGCCCTACCTTGTTAGCAGCGCCGATAAGCTCGGTCAGTGGCTGAACCTGTCTGTCGGCAAACCTCAATGCGAACCAAACGGCAAGTCCCACCAAAAGAAGGCTCATTGCAACAAGTGCGATATTGAAGCGCAGTTGAAGCGTTCTCGCCTCGCTTGTCAGGGTTTCGTATGCTGTCCCGATGGCCTGGGCCCGCTCCCAATCGTTGAACATCCTCTCTTCGGTGGTGCGTGCGTTATAGAGATATATCCCACTTTCGCGATCGATTGGCGCGATAGCAGCAATGCGTTCCTCGCTGCCTTCGACGACAACAAAGTCGCCCTTATCAAGTTGGGGAAGGGCCGCAGTGCTAAACGCTAATGGGCTGTTGTCCTCCATCAGGTTCAAAATGGCTGCTGTGCGCAAGGTTCCATCTTCAAGGCGCTGAAGAATGGCGCTTTCACTGATTTCCCGTCCTTGAGCCTGAAAGGCGTAAAAGTCAGGAAAATCGGGGTCGCTAATGGGCAAGCGCCGCAATATTTCACCCATATCGACAGCCATCGTGATGGTGTGCTCCTGCACATCACGTTGGTTCGCATCGTAATAACTTTGAGCAAGTCCGTTTGCGTTCTCAAGCAGCCCCCGAGATTCATCGGAAAACCAGAAAGCAACACCTGTCTGAAACAAAAACGCTGCGAAGCCCGCGACCAACAATGTCGGAACTGCGGCCACCATTGAGAAGAAGAACACCAATCGCACGTGCAGCCGAGCCGTGCTGCCTGCCGCTCTCTCAAGCGCGACGCGCCGGCCAATAAAGACCAGTATTGCCATTGCAGGCACAAGGATCGACACAAGCAGGATCGAAACTTGCAATGCCGGTAGAGCGCCAGCATCCTCGGGCGTATTCATGTAGGCAAGGTAATTGGCCGCACCGGCCAAAATCAGAGCGGCTAAAGAAAGCCACTCAAACGCACGGAACGCGTTTGTCCGCCTTAAAAATACGTTGAGTTCGCGCCACCAACGCGGCGATTGGCGGGCGCCCCGCATTGCTGGGGCGCTGCCATCACTGCGCGCGCCTTGCAGTCCGATTGCTGTTTCACCGTCCATTGACGCTGTGTTACAACTACACTGTTGCATTTGCGCAAGCTAAAAGTGACATTTTTGCCGCAAACTGCGCTAGAGCGGTCTTGTATAGCGATCAGGTTCTATCAAAAGCTCGGTAATGCGTTTGCGCAATGTGTTGCGATTGATCCCAAGCAATTTGGCTGCTCGCAATTGATTGCCACCCGTCTGGCGAAGCGCATATTCAATAAGCGGTTTCTCAAAGGCCGAAAGTGCACTGCCATAAACTGTCCCATGGGGCGGGTCTTGGCGCAGAAGCCATTTCTCCAACGATGCGGCTATGCCTGCATCTGGGTGGCCGCCGTCATCGTCAGGAGTGAAGATCGTACGCTCTTCACCAAGGTGACTGATCAATATCTCATCATCAATTTCATCTTTGCGGCTCATGACAGCAAGGCGATAAACCGCGTTACGCAGTTCGCGCACATTGCCGCGCCAATGCCGCTGGGCAAGCGTTTGAAATCCCTCTGGAGTGAATGTTCTGGCTGGCAGCCCCTCTTCTGCGGCTTGTGCAAGGAAATGGCGGGCCAATACCTCGATATCTTCGCGTCGCTCGCGCAAGGGCGGCAATTCGATGGGAACGACATTTAAGCGGTAGAACAAATCCTCACGGAAACGACCCGCTTCGATCAGCGGTAAGAGATCGCGGTTTGTTGCAGCGATAATTCGCACATCAACCGCGATTTCCTGTCGTCCCCCTACCCTGCGCACGCGGCCCGATTGAAGAGCGCGAAGCAAGCGCGTTTGCGCCTCAGGCGGCATATCCCCGATTTCATCGAGGAACAAAGTACCGCCATTGGCTTGCTCAAACTTACCAATCGCTTGTGTGATCGCGCCGGTAAAGGCGCCCTTTTCATGACCAAACAGCTCGCTTTCGACGAGGTCTTGTGGGATCGCCGCGGTGTTGACCGCGACAAAAGGCCCCGTTCTGCGGCTCCCCAATTGGTGAATGGCCTCAGCGACAAGTTCTTTACCGGTCCCGCTTTCTCCGGTGACAAGCACGGTGAGATCATTGCGCAAGACACGGGCGATCATCCTGTAAACGCCTTGCATCGCAGGGCTGCGACCAACCAGAGGCATCCCGTCACCATCGCTATCTGGTGCAAGCGCGCTCAGGCTTTCCTTACGGCTGTCGGCCGCTTGTCGGACTGCACGCACAAGTTCATCCAGATCGAACGGTTTTGGGAAGTACTCAAAGGCATCTTTGTCGCTGGCACGCACAGCCGTATCGAGCGTGTTTTGCGCAGATAATACAATGACCGGCATGTCGGGCGCAGCACTACGGACATCGTCTAAGCTTTTCAGGCCATCGCCGTCTTCCAACATGACGTCGGTAAGCATCACCCCAAATTCCCGAGCCTTCAAATGCTCATCGCGCTTTGCAATCGATGAACAATGCGAGATTTCAAAGCCTTCATCTTCAAGCGCAGCAGTGATCACCGTCGCAATCGCGCTGTCATCTTCGACTAGGAGAATTGATCGTGCCATCGTGCCCTTAGCCTTCTGACTTAGCGTGACTTATTGCTGGCCATTGGAAGGTGGACGCGAAACCGCGTCAGCCCCCGTTTGACGTCGCGTTCATGGTTAACTGAACCGTTCATATCGTGCACCAGCTTTCGCACGAGCGAGAGGCCAAGCCCTTGCCCTGATTTCTTGGAGGAAACAAAGGGTTCAAAAATATGGTCGCGCATGGCCCGGTCCACACCGGGGCCGTTGTCACTGATTGTGATCTCAATCGGCAGCCGCACCGCTCTGCCAAAGCGAATGGCGCTAAAAGCAAGGCCGCTGACGAACCTCGTACGCACGGTCACCTGCCCTTGGCCGGTGCTGCTAACCGCGTCGCGTGCATTTGAAATAAGGTTGATGAGGACCTGCTCCAAAGCATCCCGATTGGCGATCACATGAGGCAAAGAGGGATCGAATTCCTCAATAATCTCTACCTTTGCTTTGTTCGCTGCTCTGACGGTCGCAATGGCTGAGCGGATGGCCTCGTGCGGGTTACATGGTTCCCCTGTTTCCGCACTGCGTGCACCCAATTGTTGCATTCGATCAATCAGGCGGACGATGCGGTCAACCTCGTCGGTGATCATATTCGCAAGCTTTATGTCTGCTCCGGAAAGCTTGCGTGCGGCCAATTGCGCTGCCCCTCGGATGGCCGCCAAAGGATTTTTGATCTCATGAGCAAGGATCGAAGGTGCACCCATAGAGGAGGCTATTTCTTCGTCATTGCCTGTTTCATCGTGTCCGACTTCCGAAAGGGTGATGACACGCCATCCAGCGTGACTGACGAGCGGAGACACGGTTAGATTCACGCGTTTCTCTGTCTCTCCGGTGGAGATCAGGACTTCTCGCGCAACAAGCGCGGCATCAGCTGTGCTCAGACGATGTTCAACACGCGGGTCGATCGGTCCGATCACTTCAAGGAAGTTCTGCCCAAGCAGCCGCTTTGCACCTCTACCAAGCATGGTTTCGGCGGCTTGGTTCACTTCGGCAATCTGCAAAGAAGGATCGACCAGCAAGAGAGCAAACAACAGACCAGCAATCTGCTCTGCGCTTGCCGGTCTGGCCGGATCAAAATTGGACAGATCAGAAGGCTGCGCCATGGGCCGGGCTGCTCTTATCAAGCAGCTTTGGCTGTGCGGCCAAGAAACGGCTCATAAAACCGCTCAATTTCGCCCAGAACTTCATCGGGATTATCGATAAAATTGGCTTTGTTTCTAAAGTCGGCGGAACCGTGCATGCCCTTGGTATACCAACCTAAATGCTTGCGGGCGATCTTGGTCCCGACATCGCGGCCATAGTGATCAAGCATCCGGTGATAATGCTCTACCAGAACGGAATATTGTTCATCAAAATTGGGTGTTGGAATGACTTCACCCGTGCGCCACCAACGCATAATTTGACCCAAAAGCCATGGTTTTCCATAGGCCCCCCGCCCGATCATAAGGCCATCCGCCCCGGATTGTTCAAGCGCCTGAGCCGCATCATCAATCGTGCAAATATCGCCGTTCACAATCACCGGAATGGAAACGGCGTCTTTGACCTTTTGGACGAACGACCAATCCGCGTTGCCTTTGTACATTTGGTTTCGTGTGCGGCCATGGACGGTTATCATTTTGACACCCAAATCCTCAGCAATGCGCGCCATTTCCGGTGCGTTGAGGCTTTGATGATCCCATCCCATACGCATCTTCACAGTGACAGGTACATTGACGGCTTTTACCGTTTCTTCCATCAGTTTGGTTGCTGTGGGCACCTCGCGCATCAGCGCAGAGCCAGCGAGTTGGCCTACGACTTTGCGCACGGGGCATCCAAAATTGATGTCGATAATCGCTGCACCATTGCCCTCTTGCAGCTTAGCGGCCTCACCCATGGAAGCCGGGTCACAGCCAACCAGCTGCATCGAGACGGGTTCTTCGGTCTTATCCCATTCCGTTTTCTGCAGCGATTGACGCGTTTCGCGGATCGCGGCTTCACTCGCAACCATCTCCGTTACATTTAGCCCTGATCCATAACGCCGGACCAAGGTTCGAAACGGCATGTCCGTGACGCCTGTCATTGGCGCCAGCAGAACGGGTTCATCAATCGTCACTGGACCGATCTGAATCGGCTTTTGCGGAAGTGGGGCGGGAATGTGTGACATGATTGTAAGGTGCGCTGCCTAATGTAGGGCTCAAAAGAGGTGCTTAAATTTTGTGCAGCGCATAGTGGATTGCTAAAGAGGCGTCCAGACCTTAAGCGCTGTCCCCTATATGGTTCGCACCTCACCCCTACCCCCATTTGGCGCATTGATAGTTGCAGCTGGCCGAGGGGAAAGAGCGGGCGGGACCACTCCCAAACAATATCGTGATTTTCGCGGCATCCCCGTTATCCGTCACTCGGTCCAAACCTTGCTTGAAGCTGGTGCACAACCCTTGATCGTGGTGATTGCTGCGGGGGCAAAGGCCCATGCAATGACCGCATTGTCCGGGCTTGAAGGATACAAACTCGTCGAAGGCGGGGCGAGCAGGCAGGCCTCTGTTCGTGCGGGACTTGAGGCGATGAAAACCATGGATGATGCCCCAGAGCGCGTTTTAATACATGACGCCGCACGGCCTGATTTGCCCCGCTCTGTAATCAATCGGCTGCTCGATGCTCTCGACCGCCATCCTGGCGCAATCCCCACCCTGCCAGTTGTCGATAGTCTGGCAATTGCGAGCAGTAATGACACGATGGCCGGTTCCGCCGCGCGCGAAACTTTGCGCCGCGTCCAGACTCCGCAAGCATTCAGATTTGCCGACATATTTTTGGCGCACACGAACTGGGATGGTGCCAGCGATGCAGGCGATGATGCGCAGGTGCTTTGCACGATGGCAAAAGACAGCAGCGGTTCAGTCGCGCTCGTCCAAGGGGATGAGCGGTTGAAGAAAATTACATTTGCGGAAGATCTAATGAACGCATCGATCATGTCGCCCATGCGAGTAGGCCAAGGTTACGATGTTCATCGCCTTCAAGAAGGAGAGGAACTGTGGCTTGGTGGGATCAAGATTGAGCACACTCACGGCCTCGCCGGGCATTCTGATGCTGATGTTGCGCTTCACGCAATTACAGATGCGGTCCTAGGCGGTATTAGTGGGGGCGATATCGGCACGCACTTCCCCCCAAGCGACCTGCAATGGAAGGGTGCACGATCCGGCCAATTCTTAGAGCATGCCGTGAAGCTAGCGCGGCAAAAGGGGTATGCGCTTGGCAATATCGATCTCACAATTATTTGCGAGGCTCCGAAGATTGGGCCGCACCGGGCGGCGATGCGCGCGCAAGTTGGGCGCCTAACAGGACTTGACCAAAACGAAGTTAGTATCAAAGCCACCACGACCGAAAAGCTCGGGTTTACTGGTCGCGGCGAAGGGATTGCTGCGCAGGCTATCGTGTCACTATTCCTACAGGAGACCTTGCTATGAAGACAAAGATCGCCAGCGTTGCCTTAGCCCTGACCGCGCTTACCTCCGGACAGACGGTCTCGGCGCAGCAAGCCTGCGTCGAAGCGGCCGACTTGGGCGACGCCATCACCTATGCAATGCCTATGCTATATGAAACGATTCAGGGTCCGTGCTCGTCGATCTTTGCCGAAAGCGCGTTCATGACCAATGAAGCGGACGCGTTTCTCGATCAATTTCGTGAGCAGCAAGATGCATCATGGCCAGGTACCCTGCGCCTGCTGAAGGTGTTTATGGCAGCCCAAGACAGTGAAAGCACTGGCGAAGACGCCTTTGTCGCCGCAATTGCGCAGATGCCCGAAGAATCGCTTCGCCCCCTTGTTGATGTGATTATCGGGCAAATGTTGAACGAACGTATAGCAAGCAGGATCAAGGTCAGCACATGCTCCGACATTGCCGAAGCGATGCAACTGGTCGCGCCTTTGCCGCGCGAGAACATCACCGGCCTTGCGACGTTCATTGCCAAGCGGGCGGACCTTAAGAATCCTACGATTTGCGGCGTAGCGAATAATGGGAATGAAGCGTTGCAGACCTCCTCCCCGCTCCCACCAGTTGTAAAATGAGCAACCCATGAGCAATTACCTGCTTGAAGACGAAATTGGCGAACTTGCCGCACGCGTGGTGCAAGAAAATACCAAGGCGGCTCGCACGGTCGCCACCGCAGAAAGCTGCACTGGCGGCCTTGTGGCTGGTGCAATCACCGAAATAGCAGGCTCATCAGCGGTGCTCGACCGGGGGTTTGTGACCTATTCCAACGAAGCCAAAATGGAAATGTTGGGTGTTGCGCAAGACATCATAGAAACGTTCGGCGCAGTCTCAATCGCCTGTGTTTGGTCCATGGCCCAAGGCGCGTTGGAGCGTTCCAATGCGGACGTTGCAGTGGCGATAAGCGGTGTTGCAGGGCCAGGAGGCGGAACCCAGCTTAAACCTGTTGGTACCGTCGTATTCGCACGGGCATACCGCAACCAAGATGGTGAACCCGAAGGTGAACTGAAGGTTTTTGAAGGCGGCGAGGGACCAGATGGACGAGCCGCTGTTAGGCGTCAGGCGACGTTATGTGCGCTGGAATTGTTACTGCCGTAAAGTTCGCCCGCCCGGGTTTCGAATGCCGCGACCATTTTTCGGAATGCTCGATCAAAGTATTGCCCAGCAAGCGCTTGAAACACGCGGTTCTTAAACTCAAAATCGACCGCAAAGTCGATCTCGCAATTGGTTTCGTCAATGGCGCGAAAAGTCCACACATTGTCGAGGTCCGATAAGGGACCGTCCACATAATGCACCGCAATTTCCAAAGGCCGGCGCTTTAATACTCGCGAGGTAAACGTCTCGCGTATTGACTTAAAACCAACCACCATATCCGCCAGCATCTCTTTCTCGTTATCAGAGCGAACGCGAGTCGCGATGACCCAAGGCAGAAACTCGCGGTAGCGCGCAACGTCCGCGACAAGGTCGAACATCTGTTCTGCGCTGTACGGCAGCTTTCGGGTTTCTCGAATCCCAACCATTAAAGTGTGATACGGTCTGGCTTGCGAGATTTCTGTAATTTCTCTTCGCGGGCCTTTTTCATCACTGCAAAGTCTTCGCCTGCGTGATAGCTGGAGCGGGTGAGCGGGCTGGATGCAACCTGCAAAAAGCCTTTGGCTCGGCCGATTGTTCCGTAGGCCTTGAATGCTTTGGGCGTCACAAACTCTTCAACCTTGGCGTGCTTTGGCGTTGGTTGAAGATATTGCCCCATAGTCATGAAATCGACTTCGGCAGAACGCATATCATCCATCACTTGGTGCACTTCCAAGCGCTCCTCGCCAAGGCCCAGCATAATGCCCGATTTGGTGAAGATCAGAGGGTTATGCGCCTTAACTTCTTCAAGTAGGCGCAGAGACGCATAATACCGCGCGCCGGGCCGGATCGTTGGGTAAAGGCGCGGCACGGTTTCCAGATTGTGATTGTATACGTCTGGACCCGCTTCGCAGATCGCCTCAACAGCTGCGCGCATTTTGCCGCGGAAATCGGGGGTGAGTATCTCAATCGTTGTGGAGGGCGTATTGCGGCGCAGCGCCTCGATCACTTTTACAAACTGCCCTGCCCCGCCATCTGGCAAATCATCGCGATCAACGCTGGTGATGACAATGTGTTCAAGACCCATTTTCGCAGCAGCAACGGCCGTGTTCTCCGGTTCCATCGGATCAACCGCACGCGGCATGCCCGTTTTCACATTACAAAATGCGCATGCCCTTGTGCAAACATCACCCAAGATCATGACTGTTGCATGCTTTTTGGACCAGCACTCACCAATATTAGGGCACGCTGCCTCTTCACAAACTGTGTTGAGGTTAAGTTCACGCATCAACTTGCGTGTCTCGTGATAGCCCTTGCTCACTGGTGCGCGTACGCGAATCCAATCAGGTTTGCGTTGACGCAGGGGCCGTTCGCCTTCTGGAGCGTTTGAAAGGTCGTTCATGGTCGCCCATTTAGGCGCCTAACCCAAACCCTGCAAGCCGCCTCGACCATAGGCCGCGTAACCTAGACGATATTTTTGAAGCACTAAGTCATGACAAGCATTCGTATAGCCGCACCAATCGGGTATCGAGGCCGTTAATGTGATCGAATCAGCAATCCAGACTTTCACCTCTCCGGTGGTCTTTTTCTTCATGCTAGGGCTGTTTGCCGCTCTCGTGCGATCTGACCTTGCGATCTCCGAACGCATTGCAAAGGCAGGGTCACAGTATGGACGACCCCTCCCGTTAGCAGCGCAAAGGACGCGAAGGCGTGTGGCGCGATGAGAGCGTGTTGCGGACTGATAAGGTTTTGTCCGCACAATCGCTGCGAAAGAAACGGCACAGGCCCTTGCCCAAGAGCTTGCATCTATGCTTACAAATTTTGGCTTTCTCCTGAACATGTGGGATGTTCAGCTTGTCCGCGGTGAGAGGTTCGATTAAACTTCGCCACCTGCATATCGAAGGAATGGGACGTGCCGGAATATACCAAGCTGCTTGATGGCTATCGCCGGTTTCGCGAGGATACATATCCTCGGCAAAAAGCGCGGTTTGATAAAACCGTGGCCGAAGGTCAGCGTCCAAAGCTGATGATTATTGGGTGCTCAGACAGCCGAGTGGACCCTGCACAGATATTTGACGTTGACCCTGGTGACATCTTTGTTGTGCGTAATGTTGCTGCACTTGTCCCACCATTTGAGATGTCTCCAGGCCAACACGGTGTGTCTGCCGCCGTCGAATTTGCGGTCCAAATGCTAGAAGTGCGCCAGGTATTGGTATTGGGCCACGGCAAATGCGGCGGATGCCACGCAGCTCTAACGCAGTCGCTAAACAAAGCAGATCCTGGCGAGGGTGCGTTTGTCGCCAATTGGGTCGACCTTCTTAGCGAAGCGCGCGAACCCGTGGCTCGCAAATACGGGACAACCGGCCGCAAAGCAGAGTTGGCGATGGAATTTGCGGCGATCCGGGCCAGTCTCAAGAACCTTCGGACATTTCCGTGGGTGGCTGAAAAGGAGGCCTCTGGCCTGCTCAAGCTACGCGGCGCGCACTTTTCCATAGCCGAAGGTATGCTCTATTCCCTGGATGAAGAAACCGGAGAGTTTCTGCCCGAGGATTAACATACGGCCAAACTTGACCACTCACGAAAAAGGGGGCGCTTGGAATGAAAACCAAGCGCCTCCTCTTACTATATAGGTCTGGGTTGCGACTATTCAGTCGTACCTGCGGTTGCAGGAGCCGGGGCCGGCACGGCTGTCGCAGTGGTCGGTGTTTGCGCAATCAGTTGATCCGTGTAAGCGCTCCAAAGCATCGCAATCGGACTACGGGTTCCCGTGACACGGCCAAATGTTGCGCGCGCAGCGGTGTAGTCGCCCATCCCGACTTGGGAGATCGCAAGGCGGGTGAGCACTGTATTGGTCTCGACTCCCGGTGTATTCAGAGCACGCTCATAGAAACGGGCAGCTTTCCCATATTGGTCGTAGCTTAGGAAAGCATCGCCAGCGGCAACAACAGTGCGAAGTCCAGCGCTCGTCGCCATCGCGTCGCGCTCAAGAGCGGGCAGATCCGACCGATCTGCAGCGATACGGCGATCGGCAATCTCTAAGGATTCCGAGATGAAAAGATTGCTCTCTCTGATAACACCGGATGCCTTACCCTCGCCAATCACCGCCTTTACTTCATTTGGCAAACGCCGTGCGTCTGCAACGTCGACGTAATAGTCGTAGTCAGCTTCATCGATAAGCGCACCTGCGCGCCGCGAAAGGCGGAACAAGTCCAAGATTTCTGCAGGCTGGAAATCACTCAAGTTACGCGCAATATTCGCCGCGTCGCGCCAGTTTGTAGCGCTTGGATAATCATTCAGCCACATTCCCGCGAGTTGATACACTGCTGGCGAAATTTCGTTTTCATAAGCCACCGTGAGCCCGCGACGATACCAACTTTCATCCACGGCGAGGCCTTGACCCTTTTGGGTCGCGACGGCCTGGCGCAAGTATTCAAAGCCAGCATCATACTCACCGGCGCTAAAGAAGCTCTCCATCATCGTAACACGAAGTCCCGACGCAGTGATTCCTTCAGTCGTAAAGTTCTTTTCGATCGCGATTTGTAGATAAGTGCGCGCCTTTGGCAATTGGCCCAATTGGTCCGCGAGTTGATAGGCAATAAAGTTATATCTGCCCTGGTTTTCAGCCGGAAGCTGCCCGCTCGAAATCATAAACTCCATGCCGCTCAGCTGAAGCGCTTTATCTTGCAGCGTTGTGCCGGTATTATAGATCATTTGCCCGCCAGCGAGCTTCTCATCACTTGTGTTCAGCACGCCAGAAAGGCCCTCAAGCCTAGCTTCTACACCCGTAAGATCTGGGTTTTCGCTCTTCAAAAGTTCCTCAAGAGGCAAATATATCTCGCGGAATTCGGTAGAATAGCCGCCACCGTCATTTTCATCTTTTTCCTTATCCCGATCGCGGCGCTGTGCGCCTGCTTCGGCAGGGAAGACTGCTGTCGCAACAACTGCGCCGCCGGTTGCCAATGCAATGGCAAGAGCAAGCGAAGAGGTGCGTTTGCGTGAGAGAAGTGTGATCATTCTTATTGCACTCCAACAAAGTGATTGGTCCGCCCGCAAAATTGCAATGAGTTGCGAACTGGAAATGTCTCAGCGTGTAAATCGCTCTGCACTGGCCAATGGACGAGCGCGAGCATTATTGCAATTTTGAACTAGCAAAAATGGGCTGAATGGCATTTGAATAGAGGCACCTTGAGCCCTTCACTACAGGCAAATTTTACCCATTGTTACACCTCTTGGGGCGCCATTCCAAAAATTGATGACCATGCTCCACGAACCAATTGACAAACCAAGTGTGGAAAAAGCCAGAATGTCACGGCAATGGATGGTTTCGTGTGTGGCGGAAGAGCCAATGAACGCCTAGGTTGGCAGCCTCAAGAATTTCCGAATTTTAGCAACAAAAGGCTCACATGTTTTGAGCGACGACAACGATACTCTCGAACCCCAAGCTCCCGTCCCGGCGAACGAATATGAACGCATCGATATCGTCGATGAGATGAAGACGAGCTATCTCGATTACGCGATGAGCGTGATCGTTAGCCGCGCCCTTCCCGACGTTCGCGATGGTTTGAAGCCTGTTCACCGCCGGATATTATACGCCTCCAAAGTCGGGAACTTTGTCGCTGGGCGTCCATATGTGAAGTCGGCGAAGATCGTTGGCGATGTGATGGGTGATTTTCACCCACACGGCGATAGCGCAATTTATGATGCCCTCGCCCGTTTGACACAGCCATGGTCGATGCGCGTTCCCTTGATCGATGGTCAAGGTAACTTTGGTTCGATGGACCCTGATCCGCCCGCATCGATGCGGTACACAGAAGCGCGGCTTGCTCGGGTAACGGATACGCTGCTTGATGACCTCGATAAGGACACAATCGATTTCGTCGACAATTATGATGGCCGTAAGAAAGAGCCATCGGTCCTTCCTGCCCGTTTCCCGAACCTGCTCGTCAATGGCGCAGGCGGTATTGCGGTGGGTATGGCGACCAATGTGCCGCCGCATAACCTTGGTGAGGTTATCGACGGTTGTTTTGCCTTTATGGACAATCCGGCGATCACTTCGGAAGAGTTGATCGAATATATCCCGGGCCCAGATTTCCCTACTGCTCCTTTGATCCTTGGGACCAGCGGCGCGAAAGCAGCCTACACCACCGGCCGCGGTTCGATCCTGATGCGTTGCCGTCACGAGATCGAGACGCGCAAGGGCGACCGGGAAAGCATCGTCTTCACCTCGATCCCCTATCAGGTTGGTAAAGCGGGTCTGGTTGAGAAGATCGCCGACGCTGCGAAAGAAAAGCGGATCGAAGGCATTTCCGACATTCGCGACGAAAGTTCGCGAAACGGTGTGCGCGTTGTCATCGACCTTAAGCGGGATGCGACGGCTGAGGTGGTGTTGAACCAAATTTGGCGTCACACCCCTGCACAATCCAGCTTCCCTGCGAACATGCTGGCAATCCGCGGTGGGCGTCCTGAAACGCTTATGCTGCGCGACTTCATCCAAGCCTTTATTGCTTTTCGTGAAGAAGTCATCACCCGCCGCACCAAGTTTGAGCTAAACCGTGCCCGCGAACGCGCGCATATCTTGCTCGGCCTTGTGGTTGCGGTTTCGAACCTTGATGAGATCGTGGCGATTATTCGCGGTGCGCCTAATCCGGCGACTGCGCGTGAGCGCTTGCTCGTTAAAGAATGGCCGATTGGCGATATTGCGCAATATATCCGCCTAGTTGAAGCGATTGAACCGAGCGCCGACCAAGAAGGCGGAACCTATCGCCTATCGGTACGTCAGGTAAAAGCGATCCTTGATCTGCGCCTCCACCGCCTCACTGCATTGGGCCGTGATGAAATAGGTGATGAGCTTAAAGAGCTTGCCGATAGGATCGAAGAATATCTCGCTATCCTTGCAGACCGTGTGAAGCTTTATGAGGTGATGCGCGAGGAGCTCGAGGAAATTCGCGCGACCTATGCAACGCCGCGCGTCTCGGAGATTGCGCCTGCATGGGATGGTCTTGATGATGAAGACCTGATTGAGCGCGACGATATGGTCGTGACGGTCACACTTGATGGCTATATCAAACGCACGCCTCTCTCGACTTTCCGCGCGCAAAATCGCGGCGGTAAAGGGCGCGCTGGCATGTCCACCAAGGACGAGGATGCCATCGCCGAAATGTTCGTGACTTCCACGCACAATCCGGTGTTGTTCTTCTCAACCGCAGGCAAAGTGTACCGGATCAAAGTGTGGAAGCTGCCCGAAGGCGGCCCGACCACCCGCGGCCGCCCGATTATCAACCTGCTTCCCGCATTGGATGATGGTGAGACAATCCAAACCGTGCTTCCCCTTCCCGAAGATGAGGAAACATGGGGCGCGCTTTCCGTGGTCTTTGCCACGGCCAAGGGGAACGTGCGCCGCAACTCCATGGATGCGTTCAGCAATATTCCATCGAACGGTAAGTTTGCCATGCGGTTCGACCCCAATAGTGACGGGAGCGAAAGCGATGATCACCTGATCGGTGTCCGCCTTGTCGAAACGGGCGATGATGTCATGCTTGCCTCCAAAACCGGCAAGGCCATTCGCTTTGCCGCTGAAGATGTGCGCGAGTTCACCTCTCGCACCTCGACCGGTGTGCGCGGGATGAAGCTTGCTGAGGGCAATCAAGTCGTCTCGCTCTCCACCTTGGGTGCCACGGGCACCACTGCGGAAGAGCGTGAGCAATACCTCAAATTCGCGCCATATAAGGGCGATAAAGAGGGCGCACCTGAGATGACGCCAGAGCGTTTCGCCGAGCTTGAAGAGATGGAGCAATTCATCCTCACCGTGTGCGCCAATGGCTATGGTAAGGTTTCAAGCTCCTACGAATATCGCAAGACGGGCCGCGGCGGTCAGGGTGTTGTCAACATCGACAATATCGAACGTAACGGACCAGTGGTGGCGAGTTTTGTTGTGGGCAAAGGCGATCAGCTGATGCTTGTCACCGATCAGGCAAAGCTTATCCGCATGGGTCTCGACAGCTTGCGCATTCTTGGCCGCAACACAGCGGGCGTTTGCCTGTTCAATGTTGGCAAGAATGAGCATGTCGTCTCTGCCGTGAAGATTGATGAGACTGAGGAACCGGAAAACGAGGGTGAAGAAGCCGTCGTTGAGGAGATGGTTGAACGTCGCGGCGGCGGGGACGAAACCTCTCCTGAAGGCCCCGCCGAAGCAGAGTGACCTTGCGCTAAATGCACCCTCCCCCTAGCCTCTGATGCCAAGGGAGAGGACACATGATCATCGAACCATCGGGTCAAGCCTGCGGGGCGACGGTGCGCGGCGCCGATTTGGCGGGTGAGCTTTCGCCCTCATTCATGGCCGACATTCAATCGGCATGGCTTGAGCACAAAGTGCTAGCCTTTGCGGATCAGCGGATGGATGATGATGCGCTCGAACGGTTCAGCCTTGCCATGGGCGAGTTCGGCGATGACCCCTTCTTCGATCCGATAGAGGGCCGCAAAAACATCGCCGCGATTCAGCGAGAGGCGGGCGAGAAATCGCCGCTGTTTGCCGAACAATGGCACTCGGACTGGAGCTTTATGGAAAAGCCTCCCAAAGCCACATGCCTGATGGCCGTGGAAATTCCGCCCATCGGCGGCGACACGATGTTCTGCGATCAGGCGGCGGCCTTTGCGGCAATGCCCGAGGCGCGCAAAGAGGAACTAAGGCAAATCAAAGCGGTGCATTCCGCACGCCGCGGCTATGCGCCCGATGGTCTATATGGCGAGGGTGACAAAGACCGCAGCATGGCGATCCGCCCCGGCGAAGCAGCCATGGCCACCTACACCCACCCCCTCATCAAACCGCACCCTGAAACCGGAGAGGACGTGCTGTTCTGCTCGATCAGCTACACCATCGGTTTTGAAGGCATGGATGAGGCGGCGGCAACGGTGCTGTTGTTAGAGCTTCACCAATGGTGTGAGCAGGAGCAATTCCATTACCGCCACAAATGGGAGCCGGGTATGTTGGTGATGTGGGACAATCGGTCCCTCAATCACAAGGCGACGGGCGGGTATGAAGGCCACCGGCGCGAACTGCACCGGACCACGATTGCCGCTTAACCGACAGGCTTTTCACCGCGCAAGGTTTGAACAACGCCGGTTGCAATCATCAATTGCCCGGCAAAGTAGAGCGGCCAGATGAGTAAATCGGGCACCACTCCTAGGTCATATGGCCCCATTCGGCTGAAGATCAGCCAATCACTGGCCACAAACAGAACGGCGCCAATTCCCACACGGTAACGCGGGAAACGGCTTGTCCAAGCAGCCCCCGCCATCGCGCCAAGAGTGATCGCGTAAACGCCAATAAGCGAATCACCGCTCAGCACATAAGAGAATGCCGGCGCCGCAACGACCAATGTGAACCCCAGCAGGTTCTGGCTCAGCGTTGGATGTTCACGCCGGTTTCGCAGATAAAGCGCAACTGCCACCAAATGGGAAACCGCGAACAGCCCCCCGCCCACTTCGAACCAGAGTTCCAAGGCCATATCGGCAAGCGCAGAGAATGCGAGAGCGACCGCAAGGATCACCCCGTCCACGCCTGGCGCACGGCGAAGGGCATAGATGGCAAGAAAGCCGACCCCTGCGCCTTTTAGCAAGATCAACCAAACGCCCCCAATTGGGTTGTCTTGTAAAAAGTAATAGGCAAACGCGGCAATCACCCCGACTAAAAGCCAAGGTCGATGCTCTAAAAGCGCGCGTTTAGTCATTGGTGCCATCCCCTATCATCGAACATGCTTGAAGGCGGGGTAGCACGCGTCTAGGTCGCCCACCATGACCACGCATACAAACACTCACGATGTCCACATTATTGGCGGCGGGCTTGCCGGATCAGAGGCCGCATGGCAGCTGGCCAATCGCGGCGTAAAGGTCCGCCTTTCTGAGATGCGCGGGTCGGGTGAGATGACGCCCGCCCACGAGACGGATGGCTTGGCAGAGCTGGTATGCTCCAATTCGTTTCGCTCTGACGATGATACGAAGAACGCGGTGGGCCTGCTCCATCATGAAATGCGCGAGCTGAACTCTATCGTCATGCGCGCAGGCGAAGTGGCCCGCGTGCCAGCAGGAAGCGCAATGGCGGTGGACCGCGATGTGTTCTCAGCCGAAGTCGAGAAGGCTCTGAACGAGCATCCCAATGTGGAGATCATGCGTGAGCGGGTTGATCAATTGCCAGACGCTGGTCTGACGATTGTCGCAACTGGGCCTCTCACTGCGCAAAAACTAGCTGAGAGCATTATCGGCACCACCGGCCAAGAACGCCTTGCTTTCTTTGATGCGATTGCCCCTATTGTGCACCGTGACAGCATTGATATGTCCAAATGCTGGATCCAATCGCGCTGGAACAAGGCGACGGCCGCCTCCAATGAAGAGGGTGATTACATCAATTGCCCGATGACAAAGGAGCAATACATCGCCTTTCACCAAGGATTGATGGACGGCGAAAAGGGTGAGTTTCAAGAGTGGGAAAAGGACACGCCCTATTTCGATGGCTGTATGCCAATCGAAGTTATGGCCGAACGCGGGGTTGAGACGCTGCGTTATGGCCCGATGAAGGGTGTGGGGCTCGACAACCCTTTCGACACAAATGAGGAATTTCCCCAAGGACGCTGGCCTTATGCCGTTGTTCAGCTGCGCCAGGACAACAAGCTTGGCACGCTTTGGAACATGGTCGGTTTTCAGACCAAGATGAAATATGACGCGCAGGTCGAACTGTTCCGCACCATTCCGGGCCTTGAGAATGCCGAGTTTGCGCGGCTCGGCGGGCTCCACCGCAATACCTTCCTCAATTCACCCGAAGTGCTCGACCGGCAGCTGCGTTTGAAAGCGGCGCCGCATATCCGCTTTGCCGGACAAGTGACAGGCTGCGAAGGCTATGTCGAAAGCTCTGCGATCGGCCTTGTTTCTGGAATGATGACGGCTTGCGAATTGGCAGGTGAAGAGTGGTCTCCCCTTCCCGCAACCACCGCATTGGGCGCGCTGCTTAGCCACATAACGGGCGATGCAGATGCAACGACGTTCCAGCCAATGAATGTGAACTTTGGCCTCTTCCCGCCTCTTCATGAGGTGAAGAAGAAGCAGCGCAAAGAAGCCTACACCTCGCGAGCCAAAGCCGACCTACAAGCATGGATTAGCGCGACGCACGAAGCCGTGCCTGCTTAACAACGGCAAGCTGGCTGCCGCCTTGGTTTGGGTGCAGAAGTCGCAAATTCCGCAGCGGTCAGCTCAAGATCACCATCGCCGTCCATCTCCGCAAAGCGGTCGGAGGTGCGCACGGCCCACTCTTCAAAAGTCAGCAGATTGTTGCCGTCTTTATCAAGCTTGCGGAACGCATCTGCACGCGTGGAAAGCATCTCATTGCGGGTAATCTTGCGGTCGCGGTTGCGGTCATAGCGGAAAAACCGGCGCTCTTCGCGGGTCAACTCAGATGCTTCGGGAGGAGCGGGACCAACCATTTCACCCGGATCGGTTTCGGGCAGAGCATTGGGATCAATTTCAACAATCTCTTCGGGTTCGGGCGGCGGCGGGGCATTGGCTTCAACCTGCGCGCGGCCTTGCCACCAGAATACGCCTACTCCGGCAAAGACAAGCCCTAATAACACCCCAAGTACAGTCTGACGCATTGCGATCCCTTTCATGCCTCACAATTTACAGCGTACATAGTATTACCGTCTGAAGATAGCCGCTCTTATTGCTGTGACAGAAGCGCCGCGGCCTTCCATTAAGGGGCGCCCGCCATTTTTGAGAGCTCGGTGCGCGATGGCACCAAGGACAGCAAGGCCGCGATCAGGTTTGGGCAAGCGATCAATGATTGGCTCATGCCGAAGCCCTAGCTCTACAAACATCGCCCGTTCTGTATCGTCAGTTATATTTGCTGCAACATCTGCACAGGTCCACCACCATGCAGGTTGAGCGTAGGTGCCGTGTTTGGCTTCGGGGCCGGCGTATTTATCAAAAGCCGCCATGAGAGTATCGCGCCGTCCCTCAAGGAAGAACAGCGCGTCATCCTCTCTCAACGGCGGCTCGGCGAGAAGTCTCTCCCAACCTTCTACAAGTTTGATCAGATATCCCTCGCGCCCAGCCCAACATTGGCCAATCGCCTCCAACACTGCGTCACCATTGGGACGTTCATCAATCGGCTTTGCCAAGGTTTCGCGCCACCATGTCAGGCGCATTTGACCCAACATCGGTTCATTGGTGCCCGCCACAATGCGCGCCAATCGCAAATCGAGGTCAAAGAAAATCCTTAACGCATCACGGTAGTCAGAACTCGCATAAGCCAAAGCAAGCTGAATTTCGGGCGGCAATATGTCTGTTGAGGGCGGGGTCATCGCAGTCACGCATAGGGGGCGAGACTGCCGATTTGTCAAGCCGGTGCCCTCAAAGGTGTAAGGTGACGACAAAGGTTAAGGCCGACCCCAACTTTCAATATCTTGTTAACCACCTTACTTCGCAAACTGCTTACCAGCGGTGGTCTAAAGCCTGTTCCAATAGATAAATTTTGCGCTTCTGCGCCCGTAAATCGATCACGAAGGACACCGGCAAATGAGCCAGCAAGATCTAAAAAGCATGTCGTTCTTTCGCAGACTAGCGAAAGATGCGACCGCCAATACGCTCGCGATTTCTGCTGCATCTCTAGTGCCTGTGATGGCAATGATTGGGGGCGGAGTTGATGCGAGCCGCTACTACATGGCTGAATCGCGCCTTCAAGCGGCGTGTGATGCGGGCGCATTGGCTGCGCGGCGCGCGATGGCTGGAAATAACTTCAGTCAATCGGCCCATGGTACTATTGGCGACAACTTCTTCGTCAACAATTTCGCCACCGGTCAGTTTGGTACAACCAACCTGACACAAAGCTATTCCGGCACAAACGACGGCGAAGTGTTAGGGTCGGCCGACGCCAAGTTGCCAACAACAATCATGGGAGCCTTTGGCTTCGAAGAGTTCGATCTCAACGTCACTTGTCAGGCCGATATCAATATCTCCGACACCGATGTAATGATGGTGCTCGATATCACCGGTTCGATGCGCAACAGGGCTGACGGCTCATCATGCGGTTCGTCATGCTCGGATTCTCGTATCGACAACCTGCGTTCGGCGGTGGAATCGTTCTACACGATCGTCGATCAGACCACTTCTGATGGTGCTCAGGTTAGATATGGCTTTGTACCATATGCCGCAGAGGTCAATTTACGTGACGTTATGCAACCGCAATGGATGGCCGATACCTTTACTTACTCGACACGGCGAGGGTTGGGCAATATCGGCACGGTGCTTTCGCAAACTAATACCAGCACTAGCATTGAGCGGACCGGCGGGGCGATTTCGGGAAGCTTTACGCGGTTAAGTGGTCTTGAGAACGTTGAGGCTTTCGTTCCGTCCATTGATGATTGTCGTGACATCTTCTTCGATCCACCGGACGGCCCGCCAACGAACAACAACAGATATGTAAGGCACGATCTAGACGATCTGACTCTCGTATCGGATACGATCAATAACGGTGTCCGTGTCAGGGAATACACTGGCCCAGTGACGTTTTTGGCTCTCTCAGCGAGTAACGGAACATACAATAGCGGCTCAGATCGTTGTAATATGTTCTTCTTCCGAGATGAGTATCTTGCAGAGGCAACGGTCACAATCACCGATGAAGAGGAACGGGCGTTCGTATGGGAATATGGCCGCCTCCCCGTTGATGTGGCGGGTGCCTATGGTGGTCCGGTGACGACGAATACAGGCCACGAATTTGCCAACGAAACACACAATTGGAATGGTTGTATTCTTCACAATACAATCGACAATAACATTGATCCGGGTGATTTCGACCCCATCCCCGCAGGTGCGCATGACATCAACATCGATCTCGTGCCGAGTAGCGATGATGAGAAATGGGGGCCTTCTCTCCCAAGCCTCGTTCGTATGCGGTATCCCGATGGGCTCAGCAGTTCTCATGCGAACTGGCAGCTCGCCAATCTAGAATCGGAAGAGGACAAGCCGACAATCGGATCGTTCTCGGAATGCCCAACAGTCCGCGCACAAAAACTCAGGGAGGTTAGCTCTCTCAGCGAGATCACAACCTATTTGTCTGAGGCAAACGGGTTCAAACCTGGCGGCACCACCATCCACAATGTTGGATTGTTGTGGGGTGGCCGCATGATTTCACCAGATGGCATATTTGCCTCTGAAAATGCGGCTGCACCAGGTGGAAACGCAATTTCACGTCATCTGATCTTTATGACCGACGGTGAGATGACCGCGCAAGTCTTCGCTGATTCGGCTTATGGCCCGCACCAACTGGACCAAAAGATCAGGCCCGATTCTGACAGGTCGTTTGGCACAGTGAACGGAAACGGCAATGTGAGTACAACCGCCGTTGCGCGCCATAATGCGCGTCTCCAAGCGATTTGCACTGCGATTAGGAACAAGAACATCACGCTGTGGGTTGTTGCTTTTGGTGAAACTTTCACGGACTCATCAGGCGATCCCATTGTGCCGCCTAACCTGTTGCAATGTGCGACCCCCGGCCGTGCCTTCGCGGCAGCCAACAGCAGCCAACTCGAAGACCGTTTCGAGGAAATCGCCAAGACCATCGCCGCTCTGAGGTTGACCAAATGATCAAACGACCATTCTTCCACGCGCTCTTGCGCGATCAGACGGGCGCAACACTCACCGAGTTTGCGATTATTGCTCCGGTTCTAATGATCCTGGTTATGGGGGTCTTTGATGCCGGTCATACCCAATACAGTAACGCGCTACTTAATGGCGTAATGCAAAAAGCAGGCCGCGACCTGACTTTGCAAACTGCGTTTCAAAACGAAGCCGCTATCGACGCTGCAGTGCGCAATCAGATCGGCAATGTTCTTCCAGGTGACGCAACCGTTCAATTGAACAAACTCTCACACTTTGAGTTTGAAGATATCGGTGAAGAAGAAGAGTACGATGACATCAACGCGGACGGACTCTGTAACAACGGAGAACCCTTTGTGGACTATAACAACAATGGGCAGTGGGATGCCAACCGCGGCTTTGATGGGATCGGCGGTGCACGTGATGCGGTGTTGTTCACCGCGATAGTTAGATATGACCGTCTCTTCCCAGTAGCCAACCTAATCGGCCTGTCTGACCAAGTTGAAATCCGAGCATCGACTGTGCTGCGGAACCAACCATTTGACGAACAGGCCGTTTTAGAAGCGCCGGAAGGAAATTGCGTGTGACGTATTCTGCTTCAAAACCTGCCAAATGGCTCGGATCAGCAGCGCGTTCAATGCGCAAGCTTCGCAAGGATAACTCTGCTGTTGCATTTGTAGAGTTTGCCCTATCCGCTCCGCTTGTGCTTAGCTTGGGCCTGCTTGGTGTTGAGACCGCCAATTACGCAATTACCCATATGCAAATCAGCCAGATTGCGATGCAAGTAGCCGATAACGCAGCACGCGTGGGTGAAACGCAATTAGCAGCAAAAGTTGTCTTCGAAGACGATATAACTGGCACGCTAGTAGGGGCCGAGCGATTAGGCGAACGGTTTGATATCTTTGAACGTGGGCGGATTGTTATCTCAAGCCTGCAACAGAATTCCGATGGTGGGCAATGGATTGCATGGCAGCGTTGCCGCGGTGCGAAGCAGTTTGATTCGCAGTATGGCACCGAAGGAACCGGGGCAAGCGGGACGAGCTTTCCTGGCATGGGGCGGCCCGGGCAAGTGGTGACGGCTAGTTCTGGGACAGCCGTCATGTATGTAGAGGTCGCATATACCTATGAATCAATAACGCCCTTTGAAATCTTCGCTAGCGAAGAAATGGGATATTCTGCCGCATTCAACATTCGCGACACACGCGATCTTACAGGACTAAGGCAACGACCTGTTGCTGTGCCCGTTGCCGACTGCGACCTGTACTCCGCAGACCGCGCGGTCTAGTAAGAAGGGCAGCCATCGCACTGCCCTTCACCAATCACTTAAACGTAGCAAACCTTTTTGACCGCCTCGACAATGCGAGGTGCGTCAATCAGCGCCAGTTTTTCAAGGTTGTCCGCATAGGGCAGCGGAACGTCTTCGTTGCAGACACGGGTGACGGGTGCATCCAAGTCGTCAAAGCCTTCTTCCATACAGATTGTCGTGATCTCAGAAGCGATGGAACACGTCGGCCACCCTTCCTCAGCGATCACAAGTCGGTTCGTCTTGGCAAGGCTCTTAAGAACGGTTTCTTTGTCGAGCGGACGCAAGGTACGAAGGTCGATCACTTCTGCATCAATGCCTTCTGCCGCTAGCGTTTCCGCAGCCTCAAGCGCAAGACTTACGCCGATGGAATAGGTGACAATAGTTGCATCCTTACCTTCGCGCATGATCCGCGCCTTACCGATAGGTAGCACGTGATCATCAAGGTCGGGTACGTCAAAGCTCCGGCCATAAACGAGTTCGTTTTCAAGGAACACAACAGGGTCCTCTGAACGGATAGCAGCTTTCATCAAGCCTTTCGCATCAGAGGCATCATAAGGCGCAATCACGATCAGGCCCGGCACGCTGGCATACCACGGACCATAATTCTGTGAGTGCTGAGCGCCAACGCGGCTAGCGGCGCCATTGGGCCCGCGAAACACGATTGGACAGCGCATCTGGCCGCCGGACATGTAATTGGTCTTGGCAGCAGAGTTGATGATGTGATCAATCGCCTGCATCGCGAAATTGAAGGTCATAAACTCAACAATAGGACGAAGCCCGCCCATCGCGGCGCCTGAACCGATCCCAGCAAAGCCGTATTCAGTGATGGGTGTGTCAATTACGCGCTTGGGCCCAAATTCATCGAGTAGCCCTTGCGTAACTTTGTAAGCGCCTTGGTATTCGGCAACTTCTTCGCCCATCACAAACACGCGTCGATCCGCGCGCATTTCTTCGGCCATCCCGTCACGCAAAGCTTCGCGCACAGTGGTCGGTGTGAATGTTGTACCAGCAGGGATTGCCGGGTCGTTTGCACGAACCATTGGTGCTGGAGCCGAAGCGGCCGGTGCAGCTGCCGGCGCCGGTGTTGGCGCAGGAGCGGCTGCGGGGGCCGGCGTTGGAGCAGCCTCTGCGCCCTCGCCTTCCATATGGGCGATCACCGTGCCGACGGCGACATTCTCAGTGCCTTCAGGCACGAGGATTTTGGAAAGAACCCCGTCGTCGATGGCTTCGAATTCCATGGTTGCTTTGTCGGTTTCGATCTCCGCGATAATATCGCCGGGTTCAATCGTATCGCCTTCAGCTTTGAGCCAGCGGGCAAGCGTGCCTTCTTCCATCGTAGGGGAGAGCGCGGGCATTTTGAGTTCAATAGCCATCGATCAATACTCCTCCACCAAGACATCAGTGTAGAGTTCGCCCGGAACTGGCTCTGGCGAGCTTTCTGAGAAGTCTGCTGCTTCCGTCACGGTTCTGCGGATATCCTTGTCTATCGCCTTGAGCGACGCCTCATCATGCCCGCCTTCGATCAGGCTCTTCTTAAGCCGCTCAATCGGGTCATGGTTCTCGCGCTGCTCCTGAACCTCGTCGCGTGTGCGATATTTGGCTGGGTCTGACATCGAGTGCCCGCGATAACGGTACGTGTTGCACTCCATAAGGACGGGGCCTTTCCCATCACGAACGTGCTTGAATGCAACCTCAGCTGCGGCTCTCACTTCGAGAACGTCCATACCGTTCACTTCCATGCCGGGAATGCGGAAAGCTGTACCGCGCCGATGGAACCGGGTTTCCGCCGAAGAACGAGAGCTGGCCGTGCCCATGGCGTATTGGTTGTCTTCGACCACGAATACGATGGGAAGTTTCCAAAGAGCGGCCATGTTGAAAGTTTCGTACACCTGACCTTGGTTGGCCGCGCCATCACCGAAATACGCAAGGCAAAGTCCGCCATCTTCGTTATATTGGTGAGCAAGCGCGAGGCCACCGCCGAGCGCGACCTGAGCACCAACAATGCCGTGCCCGCCGTAGAATTTGTGCTCGGTCGAGAACATGTGCATCGACCCGCCCTTGCCCTTCGAAATCCCCGCTTCGCGTCCGGTAAGCTCCGCCATGATCACCTTAGGATCAATCCCGTAGGCAAGCATGTGGCCGTGGTCGCGGTAACCGGTAATCACACTGTCTTTATCATTATCGAGCGCCGATTGGAGCCCAATCGCAACCGCTTCTTGGCCGATGTAAAGGTGGCAAAAGCCGCCGATCAGACCAAGACCGTAAAGCTGGCCCGCCTTTTCTTCGAAACGGCGGATAAGCAGCATCTGCTTATAGAATTCCAGCATCTGCTCATCATTGGCCGCAAAGCTCTTTGCTTTTTCAAATTCGTCTTGCAGCGAATGAAGGATGAAATCTGTATCGTCAGAAGGCGCAGCAGGCGCAGCAGGCGCATTCTTGGCGACGGCTTTCTTCGAGGTTGGTTTCTTGGCCAAGTGGAGATCCCTTTTCTCTTAATCGACCACTCTTGGATTTCACCCCAGTGATCGTCTCGAGAATGCTATAGTCACCACCAGTAAGGTTACGCAACGGCAAGGGGCTCGAATAGGTGCTAAATTACCAGAATGGTTATTTTTCGGATTACGCAAAACCAATGAGGCATCAAAACTGCTTATTCGTCTTCGAGTGTGACGACAATCTCATCTGGGTGAAGCACGCCAAGGTCCTTGCGAACAAGCTCGCCAACCAAATCTGGATCAGCCCCATTGGGGTCAAGCAGGTTCACTCGGTTCTTAAGCGCGCTGCGTTTTTCTGTAAGCATTGCGATGCGTGCTTCGCGTTCCGACAAGACTTCAGAATTTTCAGCCCATGCCAAAAGACCCGTTGGTCCGGCAATCGCGCCAACTGTAAGCACAACAAGCAAAACAAGCGCGAAGCTTTGTTTTACGTGTTCTTTTGGCTGTTTGCGCATTTGGCCCGTTCCCCTAGTCCACATGCACAGAATCATAGTTAACCAAGGCTTGCAAGCGAAATGCGCTCAAGAAGAGCAATTTGCGGTAAATAGTCCAAATTTTGTCAATATGAGCGCGGCAAACCTAGCACGTGCTCTGCGAGGTAGGACAAAATCAAATTGGTTGAAATGGGTGCGACCGTATAGAGCCGTGCTTCCCGGAACTTGCGCTCAACATCGTATTCTTCGGCAAACCCAAAGCCGCCAAAGGTTTGGACGCACATATCCGCAGCAGCCCAGCTTGCTTCTGATGCGAGGAGTTTTGCCATATTGGCTTCTGCACCCGGATTGCCGCCCTCATCATACACTTTGGCTGCATGTTGAACCATAAGCTCCGCTGCGCAGGTTTGCGCATAGGAGCGGGCAATAGGAAACTGAACGCCTTGGTTCTGGCCGATGGGCCGCGCAAACACATTACGGTCACTGGCATAGGATTTGGCCTGCTCGATGAACCATTTGGCATCGCCGATGCATTCTGCCCCGATTAGGATGCGTTCCGCATTCATCCCGGATAGAATGTAGCGAAAGCCCTTGCCCTCTTCGCCGACAAGGCTGCCTGCTGGAATACGCAGATCGTCAAAGAACACCTCGCACGAGGAATGGTTCATCATTGTGCGGATCGGCTTAATGCTCATCCCATTTTTGAGCGCTTCTTGCATGTCCACAAGGAAGATTGAGAGGCCTTCGGTTTTCTTGGCGACTTCTTCGCGTGGTGTGGTGCGGGCAAGAAGAAGCATAAGGTCAGAATGTTCCGCGCGGCTTGTCCATATCTTCTGACCAGAGATGACGTATTCCTCGCCCTCTCGCACTGCCTTGGTTTTAAGGCTTAGCGTGTCTGTACCGCTAGTGGGTTCTGACACGCCGAATGCCTGCAGGCGCAAATCCCCAGAGGCGATGCGGGGCAGGTATTGCGCCTTCTGCTCATCAGAGCCGTACCGCAGCAGCGTATTCATGATGTACATTTGGGCATGGGCTGAACTGCCGTTGCAACCGGTGGCCTGAATCTCTTCCATGATAACGCAAGCCTGATTGAGGCTAAGCCCGCTTCCACCGAATTCTGTCGGGATAAGAGCGGCCAGAAACCCGGCCTTGGTCAAAGCATCAACAAATTCGCCCGGATATTCACGCGCTGCATCTTTGGCCCGCCAATACTCACCGGGGAAATCTTCACACAATGCGCGCACTGAACGACGAATTTCGGCTAAGTCTTCACTCTCTTCTTGCATTTAGCGCATCCCAAAATCGTCGATCAATCAATTCATGAAAGCCATAAGACGGCGGCCATGCAAAATTCAAACACAATCGGTTTTTCTGTGCTACTTACCTCCAACAAAGTTTGAGGAGATCAACTGAATGCAAGTCTTATCCGCCGACCTCTCGCGATTTGCTGACATCCCTGATTATCCTTTCTCAGAAAACTGGGTAACGGTGGATTTGGGTGATGGGCACTCGGGAAGGATGCATTATGTGGATGAGGGCCCCAAAGATGCGCCTACCATCCTGCTTTTCCATGGTGAGCCAAGTTGGAGCTTCCTTTATCGCAAGATGATTCCGTTGCTTGTCGATGCAGGTTTCAGGTGCCTTGCGCCTGATCTAATTGGGTTTGGTAAAAGCGATAAGCCCGATGACATCGGCTTCTACAGCTATGACCGTCATATCAGTTGGCTTGGCCAATGGCGCGATGCAGTTGCCCCGCAGGATGCCGGGCTATTTTGTCAGGATTGGGGCGGCCTTTTGGGACTGCGCCTTGTCGGCGAAGCGCCAGAACGTTTCCAATATGTGGTTGCCTCGAACACATTCCTTCCGACCGGCGGCACCCCCTCCCCCGCATTTCTTGCATGGCGTACATTCGCCAAAACTTCTCCGGACTTTCAGATTGGCGAACTTTTGCAGCGCGCCACAGCGACTGAGCGTTCAACCGAAGAGGTCGCCGCTTATGATGCGCCCTTCCCCGATGAACCCAGCAAGGCAGGCGCGCGTGCATTTCCTGCTTTAGTTCCTGTCGAAGATGGTATGGACGGCATCGAACAAAACAAAGCGGCGTGGAAAGGGCTTGCCGGATTTAGCAAGCCATTCCTCACCCTTTTCGGGGAGGATGACCCGGTAACAGGCGGATTGGCTGAGCCGCTGATCGACAACATTGCCGGGGCGGACGGTCAACCCCATGGCATGCTCTCAACCTGCGGGCACTTCTGTCAGGAAGACCGTCCGATTGAACTTGCGCAAGGTGTCATCGATATGGCCAAAAAAGCGGGTGTGATCTGATCGAAAGCACCAACGAACCAAGCCAAGTCGATCAACCCAGTCTAGCACGAGCATATCTTACCCGCCGTCAGGAATTTGCGCTTGCGGTGACGATTTCGGTCGTATGCGCGAATGCATATTACATCCACCCGATCATCAGCGAAGTCGCCGATGCCTTTGGCGTGGGCAAAGCCGAAGTCGGTATTGTGCCAGCGTTAAACCAACTGGCCCTGGCACTTGGAATATTCCTGCTTTTGCCGCTTGGTGACCGTTATTCAAACAGGCGCCTTACGATTGTTTTCGTCTGTGCGCAGTGCGTGTGCCTACTTGGAATGGCATTGTCTGATAGTTTTGCACTGTTCACCCTCGCCTCAACATTGCTCGGCTTTGTCACAATTGCGCCTTATCTGATCCCGGCTTTCGCCTCCAAAAGGGTCGCGCCAGAACGTCTTGGACAAGTGACGGCCCTTCTCACTGCGGGTCTGGTATTCGGCGTTTTGTTTTCACGAGTTGGGGCTGGGATCGTCGCAGAGCAATTCGGCTGGCGCACCGTTTATTGGGTTGCGGTCGGATTGATGGCGGTTGTGAGTGTCATTCTCCCCTTCATCATGCGGCTTGAAAGCCCAAAGATTTCCGCTGACCCCCAAGAACCACACGAAAGCTATGGCGCCCTTCTCGCCTCAGTATTTACCGTGGCCAGATCGCACCGCGACATGCTTTTGTCTGGTACGATCCAAGGCTTCAACTTTGGCAGCTTCATCGCGCTCTGGCTGGGCCTTGCTCTTCACCTCACCAGTGATGAAATGGGTTACGGCGTTGATACGGTCGGCTTTCTGGCCGGAATTGCCGTTGTCAGCGTCTTTATGACCCCGCGCCTTGGGAAATGGGCCGATCGAATTGGCGCAAAGCGAGCCCGGCTCACTGTAAGTTATGTTCAGCTTGGCGGGATCGCGATGCTTTATCCCTTGGGATGGGATGTTTGGACGATTCTGATCCCGCTTATCATCATCAATGCAGTTGGCCCCACCGTCGATGTAACGGGGCGCATGACATTCCTGTCTCTGGACCCGGAAATCCGCACCCGCCTTAGCACAAGCTATGTCGTTTTGATGTTCATTGGCGGTGCGATGGGCAGCATTTTGGGCACGAGTGTATATGATTGGTGGGGATGGATCGGAACTTGCGTATTGGTCCTCATGATGGCGATCGGCAGTTTGGCGATGTCATTTTATGCGTGTGTCCGTGAAAAGGAAAAATCCTAAGTAGCAGTCCCTAGGTATTTGGTAGTGCGCTGTAGTGTGGTCCCGGCTAGAGAGGTGAAGAGCTCGCTACGGGACGAACCGAAAGCAGAAGTACCTAACCCTTCTTCTCTCCGGCCAAAACCGAACGTTCTCAAAGCCACCCCGGTCTGCTCGTGAGAGCGACCGATATATGAAAAGGCGCTACGGCATCTATTTCCGAACGGTCCGATCTTTAGCATCTGGCCGCTAACCACGGAAATTGCCGAGCGCCTTTTTGTTTGGTGAAAGCCGCGCGCATCACATGTTGCTCG
This sequence comes from Erythrobacter sp., assembly GCF_039988855.1. Lineage (GTDB taxonomy): Bacteria > Pseudomonadota > Alphaproteobacteria > Sphingomonadales > Sphingomonadaceae > Erythrobacter. The sequence continues at coordinate 8,651 of NZ_JBDXIY010000002.1, read as the reverse complement.
TCTGGTTTCCTTGACCGCTCGTCAGAAATTCCTTGCGCTCTAGGCTAAGAATAGTTCGTTCTCCTTTTTGGTAAGTGCGCTCACAAGGCTCGCTTTGTTGTCCCTTTCTTTCTGGTTGATAGAGGGGCGTCCAAAGCTTAGCCCATGTGTGCGAGGGGGGCTTCGAGTCTCCCGCCAAATGTCGATTACACTGTCGTGGGGGGACTGAGCCCTGCGAATGGGGGGCTGAATGTCGCTACAAAAACTCTTCCTTACAATTCTCGCTGCGCTGGGCTTGGCTGTTTCCGGTTTCGGGACTGTCGCCTTTGCACAAGACGACGAAGATCAACCCGCGCTTTCCAGCGGCACGTTCGACGCGTTTAAGCTGCGCGGCATTGGTCCAGCATTCATGTCAGGGCGAATTGCCGATATTGCGATCGTCCAAGACGATCCGGCGACTTGGTATATCGCGGTCGGTTCCGGCGGTGTTTGGAAGACCGAGAATGCAGGAACCACTTGGAAAAGCCTATTCGACGGACAAACCTCCTATTCCATTGGTTCTCTTGGCCTTGACCCAAGTGACCCGAGCAGGATTTGGGTCGGTACGGGTGAGAACCACGGCGGGCGCCACCTCGCCTATGGTGACGGTATTTATCTGTCCGAAGACGGGGGTCAAACGTGGGCCAAAAAAGGTCTCGAAGCCTCCGAGCGTATCGGCAAGATCATTGTTCACCCGGAAGATTCCAACACCGTGTGGGTCGCAGCCCAAGGCCCCATTTGGAGCGCTGGCGGCGAACGCGGGGTTTATAAGACTACCGATGGCGGTGAGACTTGGGAGCAAGTGCTTTCTTCGGACAACGGTCACACCGGCGCTGGTGATTTGATGATCGACCCCAGCAACCCCGACCGGCTCTATGCCACCACATGGCAACGTCACCGTACGGTTGCAGCCTATGTTGGCGGCGGTCCGGAAAGCGGTATCTGGCGCAGTGAAGACGGCGGCGAGACTTGGACTGAACTGAAAACCGGGCTTCCAAATGGCAATATGGGCAAGATCGGTATCACGGTTTCTCCAATGCAGCCTGACATTGTCTATGCAGCGATTGAGCTTGACCGGCGCGAAGGCGGCATCTGGCGTTCAGATGACCGGGGTTCGAGCTGGACCAAGATGTCTGATACTGTGGCTGGCGGTACCGGCCCTCACTATTATCAAGAACTTTATGCGAGCCCGCATTTCTTCGACCGCATCTATTTGATGTCGAACACGTCGCAGATTTCAAACGACGGCGGCAAGACTTTCGCACCGCTCAATAATGAACTGAAACACGTGGATGATCACGCGCTCGCCTTCCGTGCCGATGATCCGGACTATCTGCTGTTTGGCTCTGATGGTGGGCTTTATGAAAGTTATGACCACACACAGACATGGCGTTTCATCAACAATCTGCCTGTGACCCAGTTCTACAAAGTCGCGGTCGATGATGCTGAGCCGTTCTACTATGTGTACGGCGGCACACAGGACAACAACTCACAAGGCGGTCCATCACGAACGGACAACCGTCACGGTATCCGCAACGATGATTGGTTCATCACACTGTTCGCTGATGGCCACCAATCCGCGACAGAGCCCGGCAACCCCAACATCATGTATGCCCAGTGGCAACAAGGTAACTTGGCGCGTGTTGATCGCATCACAGGCGAAGTTGTCCATATCCAACCGCAAGCGGCTCCCGGTGAGCCTCTCATGCGGTGGAACTGGGATGCCCCCATTCTGGTAAGCCAGCATGAACCAACGCGCGTATATCACGCGTCGCAGCGCCTGTGGCGTTCGGATGATCGTGGCGACACATGGCGTGCAATTTCACCGGACCTTACCCGCGATGAAAACCGTCTGCGTCTACCTGTGCAAGGCCGTCAACATAGCTGGGATGCCGGTTGGGATCTTCTTGCCATGTCGCAATACAATACGATTGCGAACGTGGGAGAAAGCCCCCTGGATGAGAACCTTCTCTATGTCGGCACGGATGATGGCTTGGTTCAAGTCACCGAAGATGGCGGTGCAACATGGCGCCGGATCGAGGTGGGGTCCATGCCCGGCGTTCCAGAAACGGCCTATGTGAACGACATTCGCGCAGATCTGCACGATGCGAACACAGTCTATGTGGCGCTCGACAACCACAAATATGGCGATTTCAAACCGTATTTGCTTAAGAGCACCAACCGCGGCCGAACGTGGACTTCGATCAAGAGCAATATTCCAGACCGTCATCTTGTCTGGCGCATTGTCCAAGATCACGTGAACCCGAACCTGCTCTTCACAGCCACCGAATTTGCCCTGTTCTTCAGCCTGGATGGAGGGCAGAAGTGGGTCAAGATGACCGGCGATGCACCGACGATCGCCTTCCGCGATCTGACAATACAACGCCGCGAAGATGACCTTGTCGCGGCAAGTTTCGGGCGCGGTTTCTTTATCGTTGACGATATCTCGCCTTTGCGCGGCCTTAGCGAGGCAAGCCTTGAAACTGAGGCTATGCTTTTCCCCGGCCGCAAAGCGTGGTGGTATATTGAACAGCACCCGCTCGCCTTTTCACCCGGTGGTTCGCAAGGTCACGGTTATTACCGTGCACCCAATCCGGAATTTGGTGCGAATTTCACCTATTATCTGGCTGATGACATCCAATCACTCAAAGACATCCGCCAAGAACGTGAGAAACCCATTGCTGAGAGTGGCGGGGATAACCCCTTCCCTAGTTTCAACTCGCTCACACAGGAAATTCTGGAAGAGAAACCAACGATCCAACTGACTGTGCGTGACAGCGCAGGAAATGTGGTTCGCCGCATCGAGGGCCCAACCAAAAAGGGTTTCCACCGTGTCAATTGGAACCTTCGTTTCCCAAGCCAGTCTGCGATCACCCGGGCACCGGGCGAGAATGACGATGGCAGCGGTTTCCTTGTAAGTCCGGGGCAATACACCGTCTCACTGTCAAAACGTGTCCGAGGAGTGACAACCCAATTGGTTGCTCCTCAGTCCTTCAACGTCGAACGTCTTCGTGAGGGCGCATTGCCAGCTCAAGCCGATGCCAGCGATTTCTGGGCTGAAATTTCGGCAATGGATCGTTCTGTAACCGCTGCTGCGGCAACGCTTGCACAATCGCGTGAACGCCTTGATCTGATGACTGTCGCAGTTTCCCGTGCTGCGGGTGATGTGACTGCACTCGACAACCGTCTAACCGCGCTTCGTAATGAGGCCAACACATTGGATGCGTTGATGAATGGCAATCAGGCACGCAATGCTATCGCAGAGCGCACTCAACCCACGGTTCGCAGCCGTCTGGGCACTGTTATGTTTGGTGTCAGCGCCTCAACCTATGGCCCGACACAAACGCACCGTGACCAGTTTGCCTACACTCAGGCGGAATTCACGGACATTCGCAACCGTCTGCGCGACCTTGTCGAACGCGACATTCCTGCCTTCGAAGCTGAACTCGCATCTTCAGGTGCACCGTGGGTGGCCGGAAGCGCGCTTCCATAAACCTTAACGACCAACATTGAATAACAAGCGGGGGCTTGCCCAAAGGCGGCCCCCGCTGCACATGAGAGACCATGAACGCAAAACGCTTGTTTCGTCAGGTTCACTACTGGCTTTCCGTTGCAGTCTTCATTCCCGCTGCGATCATGTTTGTCGCTGGCGGAATGCTCATGCTCAAGAAAGAGATTGAATGGATCCAACCCGGCACCGAACGCGGTGCGGTTGAAAGCACCATTCCCACCATTTCGTACGAGCAAATGGTCGAGGCTGCGAGCACTCACCCTGTGGCAGGCGTTCAAGAATGGACCGATATCGACCGTATCGACCTGCGCGTTGACCGCGGTATTGCCAAACTGCGCGCCAATTCTGGATGGGAAGTCCAAGTCGATACGAGCACAGCGGAAGTGCTCAAAGTCGCTTACAGACGCTCAGACACAATCGAGGCTATCCATGATGGGTCTTGGTTTGCCGATTGGATCAAGCTTTACGTCTTCTTGCCTGTGGGGATCATCCTCATCATAATGTGGGGAACCGGAGGCTATCTGTTTGCGCTGCCCTATCTCGCTAAGTCCAAAAAGAAGCGAGCCAAAAAGGCCGCCGCCACCCCTGTTCCAAACTCGAGGGAAATCTCATGAGAATTCTTGCCGCTGCCGTTTCGCTATTCGCTCTTGCTGCAACACCTATCGCTGCGGAGACGAACAAGCCGGTTGAAGAACAAATTGGTGCAGGCGGGCGTCCTGTAGGTGCCAATTGGTCACGAAGCCCTGTTTATGCTGAGAATGGGATGGCAGCGACGGCTCACCCGCTTGCAACCCAAATCGCGCTTCAAGTTCTTCGTGAAGGCGGCAACGCCGTTGACGCAGCGATTGCAGCGAACGCGGCGCTTGGCCTGATGGAACCCACGGGCAATGGCATTGGCGGCGATCTGTTTGCGATCGTTTATGATCCCAAAACAGATCAACTTTACGGCCTCAATGGGTCTGGCGCATCGCCAAGCGGGCAATCGCTTGATGATTTGCTGGAAAAGCTGGACGGTGCGGACGCTCTGCCTCCCGTCGGGCCCCTCCCCGTTACCATTCCGGGCACCGTCGATGGCTGGTTCGCCATGCACAAACGATTTGGCAAAATGCCGATGAGCGACGTGCTTGCGCCCACGGTTGAATATGCGCGTAAAGGGCACCCCGTGGCACCTGTCATCGCGATGTATCTCGACCGGTCACTGCGTTCCTACACGCGGCGGCTTGAGACGACCCCGTTTGAATTCGACAATGCGCGCGCAACCTATTTCGCCGATGGCGCGCCCGAAGCAGGCGATATATTTAAGAACCCCGATCTTGCCAACACCCTAGAAACCATAGGCCGCGAGGGCCGCGATGCGTTTTACGAAGGCGATCTCGCCCAGACCATTGTGAGCTATCTCCAACGCCAAGGCTCGGCCTTCACGATGGAAGATTTTGCAAGCCACAAGAGCGAATGGGTCGATGTCGGCTGCGCGCGTTACCGTGACGGGTTTGAGCTGTGCGAGCTTCCGCCAAATTCACAAGGCTTTGCAGCGCTTCAGATGGTCAATATCTTGCGCAATGTGGACCTCCGCCAATGGGAACGCGGCAGCCCAGAGGTTATCCATTATATCACCGAAGCAAAGCGTCTCGCCTATGCTGATGTCGCCCGTTTCTATGCTGACCCGAATTTTTCCGCTCTTCCTGAAGAATTGCTAACGGAGGAATATGGCAAAGAACGGTTTGCTCTTATCGATCCAACGAAAGCCACGGCCGAATTTGCTCCGGGTGAACCGGCGCCAGAGCCCAAGTTAGAGGGTGAAGGCGACACGACCTATCTCACCGTAACCGACAAAGACGGCATGATGGTGAGCCTCATCCAATCAAACTATCGCGGCATGGGCGGCGGTCTCGTGCCAGACGGACTTGGCTTTATGCTCCAAGATCGCGGTGAACTCTTCAGCCTCGATCCCGCGCACCCCAACGCTTATGAACCGGGTAAACGGCCTTTCCACACGATCATCCCTGCTTTCGTCAAAAAGGACGGCAAGCCGTTTATGACGCTTGGCCTGATGGGCGGCGGCATGCAGCCACAGGGCCATGTCCAAGTCCTCATCAATATGGTCGACTATGGCATGAACATTCAGGAAGCGGGCGATGCGGCGCGCATCAACCATGATGGTGGGCGTCAACCAACCGAAGCGCTTGCAGGCCCTTCGGCTGATCCGCTGGGCACGTTGAACGTTGAACCAGGTATTCCTGCCGACACACTCGAAGCCCTTCGCGCCATGGGTCACAATGTCCAGGTTGTCTCAAACGGCATTATGTTCGGCGGCTATCAAGCAATCATGGTTGACCCAGAAACCGGCGTTTACGCAGGCGGCACAGAAATGCGCAAAGATGGGCAAGCCAGCGGGTATTAAATTTGAAGGTGGTCACTTTGCCGGAACCGAAGGTCCGCAAGGGCGACCGCCCGCCCGCAGCGGTTTCGAAGCGTAGCGAAGGAAGTCTAGCGAGGATGCGCGCCCGAATGGGCGCGCGCAAAACAAAAATGCTGGTGATCCCGACAGGATTCGAACCTGTGGCCTTTGGATTAGGAATCCAACGCTCTATCCACCTGAGCTACGGGACCAGCCAACTGTTCCCATAGCAGGGTGAGCTAAGCGATCAATTGAGCTTTTCGGGTGGAGCCACAGGAAATGGAAGAGGCGCGACCTGCACACCTTCGTTCACCAACTCCTTGGCTTCTTCAAGGCTCGCCTGTCCGTGGATTACCTCCGCATCGCGCTCACCATAGTGCATTTCGCGCGATTGTTTGGCGAAGTCCTTGCCCACATAAGTGCTGTTTTCAAGTGCCTTAGCCTGCGCCTTTGCGAGAGCTTCCATCGCCTTTTTCACCTCAGCAGGGGGCGGTGCGTTAGAAACCGATTGCCCCTCTTTGCCCGCCAAAACGGGAACGGCCTGAGGCTGAACATCCGTTTGAGGGGCGCGCTCAGGCCCGGAATTTGGCCCGGAATCTGGCAAGGTGTTGCTCTTTGCCGGGACAGCCGGTGCCATAGGCGCTTTACTGACCGTGGTGGTTCCGCATTCGGCACAAGACACCAGCCCGCGCGCCTTCTGATCCTCAAAAGCAGAGGATGACTTGAACCAGCCTTCAAAACGGTGGCCGTGTTCACAATTGAGGTCAAATACGATCATTGTTCGCTGTAATTGGTGATTTCGCGCCTGTTGGCAAGGCTTGGAATTTGGGCGCGGACTTCGGCGATGCGGCCAAGGTCAATGTCACAAAAACCAAGACCCGGCTCATCCCCGCCCATATCGAGCAACACTTCGCCCCACGGGTCCACAACGAGGGAGTGACCATAGGTTTCGCGCCCGTCTTCGTGTTTACCAACCTGTGCGGCCGCAATCACAAAGGCCTGCGCTTCGATTGCCCTTGCGCGCAGCAATACATGCCAATGCGCTTCGCCAGTAGGCTTTGTGAAAGCGGCGGGAACCGCGATGGCATCGCATTGACGTTGCCCTAAAGCCTCAAACAAAGCGGGGAAACGCATGTCATAGCAGATGGAAAAACCCAGACGCCCTACCGGCGTTTCGTCCAGCGTCACGACCCACTCACCAGCCTCGTAAGCGCTGCTTTCACGCCATGTCTCGCCAGTGGCAAGCTCCACATCGAACATATGCATCTTGTCGTAAGTTACGGGACCGCCGCCGCCCTCAGTCCAGTAGCATGATCGGTTTGCAAATTTTCCATTGGAAGCACCCACAGGCATCGAGCCGATCGCAATATCGATACCATTGCTGTCAGCGATATCGGCAAACTTGTCTCCCAACGAATGGGGTGCAGCAGACGCGATCCAAGGCCCAGCGCGCTTGCGATCACGATCAAGCAGTGGAGCCATTTCAGGCGTGAAGAGAACCTTCGCACCCTTTGCAGCTGCTTCTTCAGCCGCATTGGCAATAACCGCAAAATTCGCCTCGGGATCGATCCCTGAGGTCATCTGCAAGACGGCAATTTTGGGCATTGCCAGAACGCCTTAAGCGGCCAGTAAAGCGTCGAGTTCGCCCTTAGCCTCTAGCGCTGCCAGATCGTCCGAACCGCCGACATATGTGTCGCCGATAAATATCTGAGGTACGGTGCGTGCTTGGGGCGCTCTTGAAAGCAACTCATCGCGCTTGGCGCCGCCCATGGTGATGTCATATTCGTTATAAGCAGCGCCCTTTTTATCGAACAAATATTTTGCTCGAACGCAAAAGGGGCAACCAAATTTGGTATAGATATCAATTACTGGAGCGGTCATCGTCAAATCCCATTTGAGGCAATCAAGACCTCTTGAAAGCCTGTTTGTGCCCCCTAACTAGTGTGTGTTGCCGCATTTCGCCAGCCTTGGGAGGTGCAATGGCAACATATGCACGCAGGTGCTGCATCGAACGCAGGCCTGCACTTGAAACAAATTGCTCAAAAAAGAGGATTTGCACATTATGTCACGTTTAGATTTTACACCCTATCGCCGCAGCACCGTTGGCTTTGACCGTCTGTTCGACATGTTAGAGAGCCAAGCGCGCTTGAACTCGGGCGACAATTATCCCCCTTTCAACATCGCTCGCAATGGCGAAGACAGCTACCGCATCACTCTTGCTGTCGCTGGCTTTCGCCCGCAGGATATCGATATCACTGCGCAGGCGAATTTACTGACCGTCCAAGGTCGCAAGCGCGAAGACGTCGATGAAGGCGCTGAAATGCTGCATATTGGCATTGCAAACCGTGGATTTGAACGCCGGTTTGAACTAGCCGATTATGTCCGTGTTGAAAACGCCGCGCTTGCAGATGGCCTTCTGGTCGTCGACCTGCTCCGCGAAATTCCTGATGCGATGAAACCGAAGAAAATCGCTGTGAACGGCGGCGCGACTTTAAGTGCAGTTCCAGACGAAGATTCCACGTCGGGCGACGACGAGGCCAACGCTGCCTAGAGCCGCAAGCGCTGCCTAGAGCTGCAAGCGCTGTCGAAAAACTCGACCTAAAATAAATGGGGGCGGCTCCGATGGAACCGCCCCCGCGACTTACGTCGCCTCGGCCAAGCCTGACCATCCGGGTCGCATTAGATGGTCAAACCTTAGCCAGAGCTCGTTGCAGCAGGCTAACC
>NZ_JBDXIY010000001.1:0-234379 GCF_039988855.1 Erythrobacter sp. | reverse complement strand
GTAAAAGAGCTTTACAACCCTAAGGCCTTCATCACTCACGCGGCATTGCTGGATCAGGCTTTCGCCCATTGTCCAATATTCCCCACTGCTGCCTCCCGTAGGAGTCTGGGCCGTGTCTCAGTCCCAGTGTGGCTGATCATCCTCTCAGACCAGCTATAGATCGTCGACTTGGTAGGCCATTACCCCACCAACTATCTAATCTAACGCGGGCCCATCTAAAGGCGATAAATCTTTGGTCCGAAGACATTATCCGGTATTAGCTCAAATTTCTCTGAGTTATTCCGAACCTAAAGGCAGGTTCCCACGCGTTACGCACCCGTGCGCCACTAACCCCGAAGGGTTCGTTCGACTTGCATGTGTTAGGCATGCCGCCAGCGTTCGTTCTGAGCCAGGATCAAACTCTCAAGTTTGTGAAACTAACCAATCAAGCACGGGGGAAACCCCGCTATCTTGACTAGCAAGAGTATCAAGGAGCCGATACCTGCTGTCAAACGTAATGGATACGAATGAACATGCATCATCTATACCATGCGTGGTGCATAGTAAGGATGTGGCAATCGGCTTAAATTTAACTGGTTACTGCGACCTTGAAGCTCGCAGACCAGGCGCCGTCGCCCACATGTCCCTTCATCAAAAACCAACAATGTCAAAGAGCAACCAGACAATAAAAGCGGACACCGATTGAGTTCCCCGATTTACACCGGGGGAACCGGTTATCCGTTTAATGTCTGGCGACCGGGTCAGTGGAGGCGGTTGAAACCGTCTGCGTCGCCCCGGTGAGAGGTCATCTAGGCGGGGTTCGGGATTCGGGCAAGACCTTTTTGCAATTTTGTTTCAAAAAAGTCTCAAGTGATTGAAAATACGAGGCTAATTGTGTGCCGTTAGACCACCTCCTCGAGCCACAAATCGGGCGCGAACTCACGGTCGGTGGTCGAATCCGGGGTTTGAGCTCCTTTCTGGTCGGATTCACTCGCCCTGATTCACCCATTCTGGTCATTATACCGTCTCAGAATGCTCATTTGATACGAATCAAGGGAATGAAAGTTCGGGTCTGAGTAAGAATCGTACACCCAGAGGAAACATTGACTGAGAGTCCTCGGCTTTGGTCGTTTGTCGAGCAGATCTCAACACACCCCATCAAGCCGCACCTATTATCCCCCTTGTATATATTAAGCAGCGTGGACCCTTTTTTCATCTTTGCTCGCTAACGCACGAGTTATGACGGCCAGCCCCACTGCCCCAAACACGTCTATAGAAGACATGCCAAATAGTGATGCGCACGATTCCAGCTTTGCAGCTCGCGTGCGTACCGCTGTTGTTTGGCGTTGGGGTGCGCAAGTCGCAGCGCAGGTCATCACTTGGACGTCGACCTTCTTGGTCGTGCGCCTTCTCGACCCATCGGACTATGGCCTATTCGCGATGAGCCAGGTCGTGGTCACTGCCTTGGCGTTTCTCAATGGCCAGAGCTTTGCGACTTCTATTGTGCAAACAAAGCGTATTGATGATCGGCGTATCGGCCAGGTCTTCGGGATGCTGTTGATTGCCAACATCATGCTATCGGCCCTTCAGTTCCTGTTTGCCCCTTACGCCGCAGCCTATTTTGAAGAGCCGCTCGTCGCTGAGCTCTTGCGGGTTCAAGCTGCGATCTTCCTCACTATTCCCTTTATTGCGATGCCGTCCGAATGGCTCGCGCGCAAACTGGAATTTCGAAAGCAAGGCCAAGCCAATATGGCGAGCGCCCTTGTCGGTGCGATCACCGCCTTGTTCCTTGCATGGCTGGGTTGGGGAGTGTGGGCTCTTATATATGCAGGGCTCTCAATATTTGTCAGCCGGGCGATTGGTCTTATGTGGGCGGCGCGTTTCTGGGTCATGCCAGTCTTCAACCCGAAAGGAGCATGGGACCTTGTCACTTACGGCGGCACGCTGACGTTGTGTCAGCTGTTCTGGATTATCCAAAGCCAATCCGATGTCGCGATTGCGGGACGCATTCTCGAAACACACGATTTGGGGCTTTACACTCAGGCATTGTTTCTGGCGCTTATTGTTACCGGGCGCTTTATCCCGCCCATTAATGAGGTGGCGCTTGCTGCCTATTCGGAACTCCACCGGGCAGACAAGCCGCTTGGTCCCTATTTTCTGAAGACCGTGCGTCTCGTCATGATGGTTTGCGCACCTGTTTATATTGGCCTCGCGCTTACCGCTCAGCACTTGATCCCGATCTTGATGGGAGAAAAGTGGGTGGGATTGATCCCAATCGTCGCTGGGCTAGCAGCCGCGATGCCCGCATTTGCCCTCCACCTTATATGTTCTCCGGTCACAAACGCGATGGGCAGACCGAAGGTCTATCTCTTTACGTCAATCGCCGGCGCAGTGATCTTTCCGGTGATGTTCCTATGGCAGATCAACGACCGGGCCATGGGCCTGGTTCATGCATGGTGGATGTCTGCACCATTGCTATGTGCGATCACTCTTACTGTGACTCTGCCTCGTGTGGGCGTTACGCCCTTCGCACTTCTGCGAGCGGTGATGCCCATATTGGTTGCCTGCGCGGCCCTCATTATAGTCGTTCTTGGTGTTCAAGCGCTTGTCCCGATTGAGAGCCCATTCTTTGCACTTCTTTTGAGCGCAAGCGTGGGTGCCGTAGTCTATGCTGCAACATTCTGGTTTGGATACCGCGAAATCGTGCGTGAAACTTGGGCGCTCTTGCGAAAGTAAGATATGCAAAAGAACTCGGCGAAGTTCGCTTAAAGTCCGACACCAAGCTGGCGCATGAGCGGCGTTGTGCGATTGGTTTGAGCCTCGCGCACTTCTCTGGTACCTTGCGTCCAGCATTAAACATACGCCCCTAACCGAAGAGACATCCGATGAGCCTTCTTTGCGCCCTCCCCGCAATTGCCTCTGGCCTGCTTGCATCAAGCGCAGCTGCCATTGCGATCGAACCGCCTGCGACTGGTCAGGGATTAGAGGCGGAGGCCATCGCCCCTGACTTTTCCGACCCCGCAACAGAAATCCTCGATCTCGATGTAGATCGTGCGCGGCGCTTTACAGTGCCGGTCATGATTGAGGGTGCCGGCCCGTTTGATTTTATGATCGACACAGGCAGCCAAGCAACCGCGGTCACCCATCAAATCAATCGCAACCTTGCGCTCACGCCTTCGGGCACTGCGACTTTGGTAGGGATGGCCAGCCGTCGTCCAGTTGATCTCGTCGAAGTTGAGACAATGACCTTTGGCCAACACACCGTCTATGACCTGATCTCACCTGTGCTCGACGCAAACAATGTCGGGGCACTTGGCATCCTTGGCCTCGACAGTCTGCAGGACTTCCGCGTGCTCATCGATTTTCGTGAAGAGACAATTGCAGTGCAAGACGTCTCTAAGCTCGACAATTACCGTTCCGGTTTCGAAATTATCGTGCGCGCCAATCAACAATATGGGCAATTGCTCATAACTGATGCGCTTGTGGAAGGCGTGCGTGCAACCGTCATCATCGACACAGGCGCGCAGTCGAGCATTGGCAGCCTTGCCTTGCAGGACCGCATTCGCCGCAAGCGCGCGCAAGAGGTCATCACCACCGATGTCAACGGTGTGCAATTAACCGGTGAAATGCAGACGGTCAGGTCTATGAGCCTTGGGGGCCTTACGTTTGAGAACGTGCCCCTGACTTTCGCTGACACCCCTGCTTTCGATGCGTTGGGCCTTGGAAACCAACCTGTTCTTGCCTTGGGCATGCAGCATCTTCGCACTTTTGACCGGGTGGCCATTGATTTTTCAGAGAGCCGTATCTTGTTCGACGTCCCTCGCGATATTGAACGTGCTTTACGCCGGGCCCGCACGCGGGGGCCAGGCGCCCTCATACGTCCCTAACTCTTAATCGCCTAAAAGGCTGATAAACCTTGCGGTGACCAGCACTGGCCGCCACATGACGGCTGTAATGCCGCCTGATACCGCCACCTCTGATCGCCCCACGGCGCCCGCCGAAGCCGAAAGTTGGATAACGCTTAAGCGTTTTCTTCCTTACCTCTGGCCGGCCGATAATCCCGGTCTTCGTATGCGTATCGTTGTGGCGATGGCGTTGGTGATCCTCGCCAAGGCCGTCATTTTGTCCTTGCCCTTTGCGTATCGAGGTGCGGTCAATGCGATGGAGGACAGCGGAGTTGCGTCAGAAATGTCCGGCGCCGCTCAAGTCGCAATGGCGCTGGTCGCAGCTTATGTGCTTGGGCGGTTTACCTCGCTGTTGTTCGACAACTTGCGAAATGTCGTATTCGAGCGCGTGGGGCAGATGGCAACGTTAAGCCTTGCCCAGGACGTCTTCCACCGCCTTCACCGCCTCTCCTTGCGCTTTCACCTGACAAGGCGAACAGGTGAGGTCACCAAGATTATTGAGCGCGGGACCAAGAGCATCGACATGATGTTATATTTCCTGCTGTTCAACATTGCCCCTACTGCAATCGAGCTTATTGCTGTCGGCGTCATCTTTTACCTGAATTTCGGTTGGGAGTTGGTCGCAGCAACAGCTCTCACGGTTGTCGCCTATATCTTTACCACACGCTGGATCACCGAATGGCGAACCAAACTGCGCCGTGAGATGAATGACCTTGATGGGCAAGCCCTTCACCGCGCGGTTGATTCGCTCTTAAACTTCGAGACAGTCAAATATTTCGGAGCCGAAAAGCGAGAGGAAGATCGCTATTCGCAAGCAGCGCGCGCTTATGCAAATGCCGCAATGAAATCGGAAAATTCACTCGCACTTCTCAACGTTGTGCAGTCCGGGATCACCAACGCCTTGATGGCAGGCGCAATGATGTACAGCGTATGGGGATGGAGCAAAGGTGAGTTGACCGTCGGCGACCTTGTCTTCGTCAACACTTACCTGATGCAGCTTTTCCGTCCTCTCGATTTACTGGGCTGGGTTTACCGCACCATTAGGCAAGGCCTTGTTGACATGGCAGAGATGTTCCGCCTGATCGACACATCTGTCGAAGTCGAAGACAAACCTGACGCACCAGAACTCACCGTCTCACAGCCCAGCCTTATCTTCGACAATGTCACCTTTGGTTATGATCCAGATCGCACCATCCTGAACGGTCTAAGCTTTGAAGTTCCGGCCGGATCAACTTTAGCGGTTGTTGGACCATCCGGTGCCGGCAAAAGCACCATCGCAAGATTGCTGTTCCGCTTTTATGATCCAGGTGACGGCCGCATCCTTATCGATGGTCAGGACATCGCCGAATGCCAACAAGACAGCGTACGTTCGGCGATTGGAATTGTCCCGCAAGACAGCGTTCTGTTCAACGATACGCTGGCCTACAACATCGCATACGGCGCGGAAGGTACAGACGAAGAAGCGGTCGAACAGGCTGCTCGCGATGCGGCGCTTATGCCATTAATTGATCGACTGGGGGACCGGTTTGAGACGATGGTTGGCGAGCGTGGATTGAAACTCTCCGGCGGCGAGAAGCAACGCGTCGCAATTGCGCGAACTCTTGTGAAAAATCCACCGATACTGCTGCTTGATGAGGCGACCAGCGCGCTGGACACGCGCACAGAACAGGAAATCCTTGGCACTTTGAAACGGCTCGCACGTGGCCGCACCACAATTGCGATTGCACACCGGCTTTCAACCGTTGCGGATGCCGACCGGATAATTGTGCTGGACCATGGCACTGTCCATGAAAGCGGAACCCACAGCGAGCTTTTGGCCCAGCGAGGACTTTATGCCGAAATGTGGGCCCAACAAGCACAAGAGAAGCCTGAGGCCGAAGCCGCGGATCAATAGAATTTATCCACGAAGTTACTCTTCGATCACTTTGCGCAATGACGGGTTAGACAGGTCCAGATCATCCAGCCCGATCACCTCAATATTGTCTCTAATTTTCCTAAGGTCATCGAGGAACTTGGCCGCCTCACCAACCACAACAAGAGTGGCCTGATCGGCGTTGAGTACGCTGCGAGCAGCGGCGTTCGCCGCCGCGCTATCAACCTTTGCCAAGCGATCCGCCAAGCGACTTGCGTCCGATGCCGGTAAACCATGGAGCAATAGACCAGAGACAATGGAATTGAACCCAGCGCTCGTTTCCATCACGCGGCCATAGCTACCATCAAGATACGTCCGCCGGCGGTCGAGCAATTCTTGACCCAGATCTTCTTCATTAAGCCTTGAGATTTCGGTCAGCATGATCGCCGCAACTTCATCCGCCGTTTCATTGCGCGTTTGCGCCCTCGCCGTGAGGAGCGAACCGTCCTTGTGTCCCTCAATGCGCGAATATGCACCGTAGGAAAGGGAACGTTTGGTGCGGATTTCTTCAAACAGCCGCCCGCTCGAACCACCCCCCAGCACAGCGTTGGCAATTTGCAGAGCGTCGAAATTCTCTGCGCCGCGTGCCGGCGCGCGCAGCGCTACGAAGATCGCAGCCTGACCCGAACCAGGCATGTCCACGACAATTGTCCGAGGCGCCAATGCCTCACCACCAGCATCATCGACAATCAGGCCCACCCCATTGGGGGTCACCCAATCGCCAAACATCGCTTCTGCTGCGGCGAGGGCATCATCACTTGTCAGCCCCCCTGAAATGACAATCTGCATACGTTCAGGGTGGAAGAAGTGTTGGCGGTGATAAAGAAGGTCACTGCGATTGATATTGGCTAGGCTTTCCGGCGTGCCCTGAGGATGACTGCCGTAAGGAGCATCACCATAAAGCGCTGTTCGAGCAGCCCGGCGTGAAACACCGGTGGGATCTGTCATCGTCACGCGCAAAGTTTCAATTCGGCGAGCCCGCTCGCGCAGAAACTCTTCATCGGGATAAAGCGCGCCCTTCACAATATGCGCGACCAACTCTCCTGCTTCAGCTAAATTGGCTGTGGGTGCGGTTAAGGAGAAGATCGTACCATCATTGTCCGCCTCTCCGCTAAAATTCGCCCCCAAGCTCTCGAACCTTGCCGCAATAGTTTGTGCATCGACCTCGTGATACCCGCTCGCAGCAAGGGAAGCTGCCAGCTCAGCAATGCCGTCATGTTCTTGCGGATCGGTCTTACTCCCGCCGGGAAACACGATCGAAACAGTGGCGATCGGCACATTCCCGGTCTGAGCGGTGATTACCGGAATGCCATTGGATAGCGCAGACTGAACCATTTTAGGAGGCGCGATTGAAGGGGCTTTTGCAGGTCCGGGCGGTTGCTCTCGCGCTTCTTCAGGTTTGACCGAACGAATGGGAGCAGATGCAGCTGGTAATGTACCAAAATCGGGCATTGGAACCGGGTTTGCGTAAGAAGCAGCGTCCTCCGGTCCGCTGCTGTAATTGATCGTGACCCGGCGTTCTGGATCGAGATAGCGCTGGGCGACACGCAGCACATCACTCGCGGTGACTTTGGTTATCAAACGCAGACCGCGATCTGCGTAATCAGGATCACCGCTTGCCATTAAAGCTTCGCCGAGCTCAAATGCACGCCCTCGGGCTGTCTCGCGGCGGCGAAGTGAGCTTGCGACAATTTCGCTCTTGGCTTCGGCGAGTTCTTCTGGGCTTACCAATTCAGCCCGCAGCTTAGCGAGTTCGACGTCGAGCGCCTCACCAGCCGCTTCAATCTTATCCGGCCGGGCGAGTGCATAAACATTCAAATGACCCGCTTCCCGGAACATCGGCGCATTACCAGAAGCTTCAACCGCAAGCCCTTTTCGCACAAGCGCATTCGCGAGCCTGTTGTTCTCGCCCCCACTAAGGAGGGTCATTAAGACCCGGATGGCAGGCGCGTCCTCATGGGTGATCGCTTGGCCTTTCCAAACCCCTCCGATGACCGGCAATGGCACGTTGGGCGCGGTTGCGTGGATTGATCGCGGGCCGTCGATCTCAGGTTCGAACTGCTCGACAGCGGTCGAGATAGGATCGCTGCGCGCAGGGATGTCTGCGAAATATTGATCGACCAGTGCGCGCAGCGTTTCCAGTTCGAAATTACCTGCAACAATAAGGGTCGCTGTATCAGGTCCATAATAAGCTTCGTAAAAGGCGCGCGCATCTTCAAAGCTTGCCGCATCAAGATCCGCAATCGAACCAATACCTGCCCGGCGATGAGGCATAAGGTCATAGGCGTTTTCCGGGATAATGAAGCGTTGGAGCCTGCCATAGGGCGGTGCCAGCACCCTTTGACGAAGTTCCTCTTTGACAACCCCGCGCTCGGTTTCGAACACTTGTTCGTCGACGACCAAATTGGCCATCCGCTCGCGGTGAGTCCACAGCATTGTCTCGAGGTAAGCGGCGGGCACTTGCTCGAAGTAATTGGTTCGATCAACCCAATTGGACGCATTGCGCGTTCCCCCCACATCCGCTGTCAGCGAATAAATCAGATTGTAGGGCATATTCTCTGTCTTGCGACTGCTGATATGCTCAAACAAATGGGAGAAGCCGGAACGCCCCTGAGGGTCGTTCTTTGAACCGATTTCATACCAAAGAGACGTCGTAACCGTGCTGGTCCCGTCATCCCGAACCGCAATGACCCGAAGCCCATTTTCGAGCGTCCACATGGTGTATTCGATTGGGGGTGCGGTAAGTTCGGAGGCGTGTTCTACGCCATGGCCATCTGTGTGCCCATTGTTATGGGCAAAGGCAGGCGCGCTCACAGCAAGGCCCAATGCAGCCGTACCTGCGAGAAGAAAATTACGAAGCATTAAGGGAGCCTTTTTGGCGAGAAAATATCAGGCCCACACTTAAAGCGTGTGCGCCTGTTAGTTTCAACCTCCCCCACGCGGCTTTTCGCTTAAAGCGATAAGAAGTGTCATGGCCTCATCGCGGCGTTCCCATGGGACGAACAGGTGGTCGTGGTAATATCCGGCAATGACGTTGCAGGCGATGCCCGCTTTGGCGAGCGCGGCTGAGACGGCTGCTGTGAGCCCAACGCCTTCGAGGTCGGAATGAACCTGAAGGGTGATACGGGCAAATTGTGACTCCGCCTGCTCCTTGGGCAGCACCACCGTGGTTCCTTCGTTTTCGCGAATAACGGCAAAGGCAAAGGCAAAGTCTGGAATCTGCTCGCCTTCATCAAGAAGGGCAAAGGAGTAAGGCCGATCATCAAGCTTTGGTGACATGCCCGAAAGCATGGCCCCCAATGCCGAGACCGGGCTTTCACTCACAGAATATACTTGGAAAGATCGCTGTCGCCTGCAAGTTCGCCCAGCCGCTCGTGAACGTAAGCGGCATCGACCTTGATCGTCTCGCCCTCGTGTTCTTCGGCTTCAAAGCTAATCTCTTCGAGCAGCTTTTCCATCACCGTTTGCAAACGTCTTGCCCCGATATTCTCGACGCTTTCGTTCACTTGCGCAGCGATAGTCGCCACCGCCTGAACCGCGTCTTCGGTGATATCGAGTTCTACCTTTTCCGTGCCGAGAAGCGCGCTGTATTGTTCGACGAGGTTGGCGCGGGTTTCGGAGAGGATGCGCACAAAATCCTCCGTCGTAAGCGCGCGCAGGTTTACCCGGATCGGCAAACGCCCTTGCAGCTCGGGAAGCATGTCGGAAGGCTTGGCCACATGGAACGCGCCCGATGCAATGAAGAGAACATGGTCGGTCTTCATCGGACCATATTTGGTCGCAACAGTCGTCCCTTCTATCAGCGGCAGAAGGTCGCGCTGGACGCCCTCGCGGCTGACGCTTCCGCCGCGTACATCGGAAACGGCAATCTTGTCGATCTCGTCCAAGAACACGATGCCATTGGTCTCTGCATTTTGCAGGGCAGCACGGCTGACGTCTTCATCATCAAGGCGCTTATCTGCTTCCTCATCGACGAGCTTGTCCCAAGCTTCGGGCACGCGCATTTTCTGTTTCTTGGTTTTGGCCTTGCCGAACGCCTTGCCCATCATATCGGACAGGTCGATCATCTGCATATTGCCGCCCATATTGCCCATATCGAAGGGCATGCCATTGCCAGCATCGGTGATGTCGATCTCAACCTCAACATCGTTCATGGCATTTTGAACTACGCGTTGGCGGAAACTTTCGCGGGTGGCTTCAGACGCGTTATCCCCAACGAGGACCGTAAGCAGCCGCTCCATCGCCGCCTCGCTCGCGGCCTCGCGCACGCTTTCACGGCGGCGCTCTTTCTCAAGGCGGATCGATTCTTCGACCAAATCACGCGCGATCTGTTCCACATCGCGCCCGACATAGCCGACTTCAGTGAACTTGGTCGCTTCGACCTTCACGAAAGGCGCCTCTGCCAATTTCGCCAAACGGCGGCTGATCTCGGTCTTACCGCAGCCGGTTGGGCCGATCATCAAGATGTTCTTTGGCGTCACCTCATTTTTGAGCTCAGAGCCCAATCGTTGACGCCGCCAGCGATTGCGAAGCGCCACGGCAACCGCGCGCTTGGCTTCTTTCTGGCCAATGATGTGTTCGTCCAATGCGGCGACAATCGCCTTTGGGGTGAGATTATCCATTTCAGTTCAGCTTCCAAATCCAGAGAACCATGGTTCGTGCTGAGCTTGTCGAAGTACGATTGGCAAGCTCGAGGCCGCCCTTCGAAAGGCTCAGGGCGAACGGGTGCGGTGTTTAAACTTCTTCCACCGTCAAATTGCCATTAGTGAAGACGCAGATGTCGGCGGCAACAGCCATAGCCTTACGCGCAATTTGCTCTGCATCTTCTTCATAATCGGAGAGCGCACGGGCGGCTGCGAGCGCATAATTCCCGCCAGATCCAATCGCCGCGATCCCGCCTTCAGGCTCCAGCACATCGCCATTGCCGGTGAGCACCAAAAGGCTGTCTTCATCAGCAACAATCATCAAGGCTTCGAGATTGCGCAAGTATTTGTCGGTCCGCCAATCCTTGGCCAGTTCAACCGCTGCCCTCAAAAGCTGCCCGGAATATTGCTCAAGCTTCGCTTCAAGGCGTTCAAACAGGGTGAAGGCATCCGCGGTTGCGCCCGCAAAGCCAGCAACAACCTTACCGCCTTCACCAATGCGCCGCACTTTGCGCGCATTGGGTTTCATCACGGTGTTGCCCATGGAAACCTGACCGTCGCCCGCGACAACGATTTTGTCGCCGCGTTTGACGCCAATAATGGTGGTGCCGTGCCACTGTACAAGGCCGTGGCTAGCCGCTTTATCATCCATCACCCGAATATGGGGGGCCGGATCAATGCGTCAAGATAACGCAGGGTAAAGCCTCACCTTAAGGCCCTCCTGGACCACCAGCGCCACCAGGAGCACCAGCGCCAACCTGTCCGATATTGCCGAACAAATCTTCTAGGAAGCCGCGCTCACGGCCAAGGGTTGGCGTCTTGTCACCGTCAGGCTGAAGGAAGACAACTTCGTCCATGCCTTTGGTATCCACCGATGCAACATTGCCCGCTTCGTCAAACCGAACGGTCAGAACAGCATGATCATTGATGCGTGGCCGCACAAAAGGACGGCGGCCTGTGACGCTGGAAATGTAATACCAGGTCTTTTCGCCATATTGGCTTTCGTATGTTGGGCGGCCCAAAGCGCCTTCGACCGAACGACGATTGTCGATGCCCGGTTGCACTGTGCCTACCAACAGAGGGTCATTCACAAAACCGCGCGATTCGCGGATCGAAGAACAACCTGCGACGGCCAGAACAGCCATGCTGATCGCTGTTGCTTTGATCATTCGTTTCTTAGGCGATAGTGTTGCACGCATAAGTATAAGTTTAATCCCGTCTTGTCCTGCCACTTGCCGCATTGCGCGAGTGGCCTATATCGCGTTGCACACGCCTTAAGCCGTGTATCGGGCGCTGGCAATGTGCGTTCACGCGAAAGTGCTGGAGTTTGCGCGGTGAATTGCGGCTGAATACACAATAGGGCGGTAGCTTGTGAGCAGTCGGGAAGTGTATTCACAGCCAGACCGTTCACCGCTATTTCTGAAAGGAAACTATGTCATTTCTCTCCCGCCTCCTTGGCACTGGACCCGATCCTCGCGAAACGGTGCGCCCATTGTGGCACAAGGTGGTCGAGCTTGCCCGTGAACCTCAATTCTACAGCGCGCACATGGTCGCGGACACTGTTGCGGGGCGGTTTGATATGATCACCGCGATTCTTTGCGCGGTTATGGTCCGCGTGGAGGCAAGCGATATGCGGGCCGAGAGCGCACTTTTGGCTGAGCTTTTCGTAGAAGATATGGACGGCCAGCTGCGCCAGTTTGGCGTCAATGATGTCGTCATTGGCAAACGGGTAGGCAAATTGATGAGCGTGCTGGGTGGCAGGCTTGGGGCCTATCGCGGAGCGTTTTCGAACAAGGACCACGCGAAGTTATCTGACACCATCGCGCGCAACACCACTTTTAGTGAGGATGCCGATGAGGCCTCTTGCAGCGCTGGCATCGCCAATGACCTGCTGGCTCTTTCAGAGCGTTTGAACTCACTTGATGACAAAGCGCTCCTGAATGCGAGCGCAGTTAAATGAACGATCTTCCCCCAAGCGAGCTGGAGCGTCTGATCAAGATCAAAGGCCTGCCGGCAGAGCCCATCATTGTTGAAGCAGGCGCAAACGAGCGCATCGCCTTGGCGCAGCGTTTTGGCCTCGCAAGCATCGAAACGCTTCGTGCAAGCGTAGATGTAGAGCAACGCCCCAGTGCGATCCGAGCAACAGGCAATCTCACCGCGTCGATCCAGCAACTGTGCGCGATTTCGGGCGAAGAATTCCCCGTGGAGGTCAAAGAAACGCTCGATCTTAGATTCGTCGAAGAAGGTTTGATCGACCCTGCCCTTCGGGAAGACGGCGAGATCGAAGTCGAGCTGGACGCAGATAATTGCGACGAGATCGAATATTCAGGCGATGCCTTTGATCTGGGCGAAGCTGTGGCGCAAACCCTTGGCCTTGCAATTGACCCGTATGCCGAAGGGCCAAATGCCGATGAAGCCCGCAAAAAAGCGGGCATCCTTACCGAAGGTGAACAAGAAGGGCCGCTCGCCGATATGCTCAGAGGCTTGACGAAGGATTAGCCTTCAACTGGAAACTCGAAATAGGCCGCCAATTGATAGGCGATCGGCAGCGACGCAAGATAGTTGAGCACTATAGTTCCCATCACCTCTAACGCGAAACGCTGAACGCTTCGGCCTAGCCTATCTGATTGAGACATTGTGTTTTCCTAAGTTCGCGCAGACGGTTTTCACTCTGCTGCACCTCCAGAAAACGAGCCCTCCCGCGTCGCAACATGGCCTCGCTGGCGTCAGTCATATTTTGAGATGCTCATGGCTCACCCATACAATATGTAGAAACCTCTACGCATCTCGGAGTTGGAGATGTCGAAAGCTCTTACTTTTGGGGATGCGAACAAGAAAAAGGCCTCACGAATTGCTCGCGAGGCCCTTTGATCTGACTGAGTGCTGACCATCCATCAAAACGGAATGTCGTCATCAAGATCGTCATAACCGCCAGCATTGCCGCCAGTATTGCCGCTTGAACCACCAGCGCCGCCGCCCGAACCGCCGCCCGAACCGCCGCCCTGGTTCCAGCCGCCGCCACCTTGGCCGCCGCCGCCTGAGCCGCCACCTTGGCTCCAGCCGCCGCTTTGACCTCCACCGGAGCCGCCGCCCTCACCGCGTCCATCGAGCATAGTCAATGTCCCGCCAAGGCCTTGGATCACGACCTCGGTTGAGTAACGATCTTGCCCGTTTTGGTCCTGCCATTTGCGGGTTTGCAGCTTGCCTTCGACAAAGACCTTGGAGCCTTTTTTGAGGTAGCGCTCGACCACATTGACAAGGCCATCTGAGAAGATGGCGACCGTGTGCCATTCGGTTTTCTCACGGCGTTCGCCCGTGTTCTTGTCTTTCCAATTTTCAGACGTCGCAATGCGCAGGTTGGCAACCCGGCCACCGTTCTGAAACGAGCGAATTTCGGGGTCTGCCCCCAAATTGCCGATAAGCATTACTTTGTTAAGCGAACCTGCCATGGCGTGATGTCTCCCTAAAAATGGTGTGCGGCCGCATACGCCCCACGCGAATCTGTTGCACCATTAATAGGGAAGCGGCCCAAAAGTGGCTATTCGCCTTCGCGTTCGCATGGGCCGTTATCCCAATGAGAATTCTAAACGCCTTTCATGCGGCGCGTCAATTTTACCGGCTGGGATAGCGCAAGCGCCCCAAAAAGCGCGAAAGGCTGGGCAGCTCCACGTCATTGTTTAAAAACTGCGCCTTGGCTTTTTCGAACTTCATCACACCGTCGATTCGGCGGCCGAGAAATTCGTGAGTCTTTGCCTTGCCTTCGCTGTCATCGTTCACAAACACAGCAAGCGTTGCTGAGTAGATACCGCCAAGGATAGCGCGCTTGGAATAGTGGTTGTAATCGGTCGCAGTATCCCCTGCGAGCCGCCACATAATGTCCGCTGAACGCCAGCCTAGTTGTAGTGCGCGCGGGGCATTTTGCGGCATAGCCATGATTGAAAGCGCGCGGCGCAAGGCCTCATCCACATGCTCCACAGCGTTAAGCCGGAATGCCACAAGAGTGCGAATGCGCTCGCGGATCTTTAGCTCAGCAAGACGTTCTTGAGGCCATTGAGCCTCCATTGCCTCGTCAACATGGTTGATCCACGCCTCAATCATATCCATCGATTGCGACATGCCGCTGGGAAAGGCGAGCTTTGCCACATCAACGTCTGCACCTACCATCTCTGCTGCGGCCACAAGTGCGGTTTCATTCCATCCGTCAAACACAGCAGACGCAGCGATTTCTGGAGCAAGCGCCACGCGAAGCTCATCTAGCGTCATATCTGCGAAGTCCGGAGAAGATGTCATCGGTGGCAATTCCTAGAATGAAGGGCCGTATTGCTTCGGCTTGTCCTGACCGCCGCGTTTCTTATCAGCGTCTTCGAATTCACGAAGCAAGAGCGAGTTGGAGCTCAACCGCAGCATGTGATCGCGCGCGGAACGTCCAGTGTTGTCGTTCACGTCCGGATCCGCGCCATCTTCCAGCAATTGGCGCACAAGCGTCACATTGCGTTGATGCACTGCGGTCATAAGCGGGGTTTCACCTTGGCTGTCGGCGATGTCGACATCCGCGCCGCCTTTAATCAGTTCTTCAACGCCCTCGACAAAGTTCAGTCTAACGGCAATTTGAAGCGGGGTAACGCCTTTACTATCGCGCACGTTCGGATTGCCCCCCTTCCCAAGAAGGAAGCGAATCCAAAGCGTATCGCGGCGCAGCGTGACAATATGGATTCCAGTTTCACCCGTTGTGATATCACGGGTATTCACGATCTGTGTTCCGGGTTCACTCAACATTTCAGTGACAACATCCCCGTCGCGGTCCCCTACCGCTTGGAGGAACTTATAGCCATCCGACTGACCCTGAGCAAAAGCAGGTTGCATCGCGCTCACAGCGAAAAGGCTGACAAGCAAAACCATAGCAATCCGCATTTTTGATCCTAATTTGCATAAAACAGAGAAACCCACGCCTTGAACCTTTCGATTTTCCTGTCAGATAAACGGTTGATGGGAGATAGATAGTTACGTTCTTCCCCATGTCACCGATGAGCAATTAGCAGACCATGAACATTCAAGCCAATACCCTTCGTTCTTTTGTAAAACATGCCTGCTTCGGCCTTTTTGCGTCGGCTGCCTTGACTTTGTCTGCTTGCAGCGCCGGCAGCGCCCCAGCGCCAGAACCTCCACTCGCTGGCGCGGACATTGGCGGTGACTTTGAGTTAACCGACAAGAACGGCGAAACCGTGCGATGGAGCGATTTTGAAGGCCAATATCGAATTGTCTATTTTGGCTTCGCCTATTGCCCAGACGTCTGTCCAACGGACATGCAACGGACCGCCCAAGGGCTTGCCGCATTTGCAGAGTTCGAGCCTGAGCTTGCAAGCCGGGTCCAGCCGATTTTCATAACCATCGATCCAGAGCGCGATACGCCCAAAGTCGTAGGTGAATTTGCCAGCGCATTTTCGGATGACCTTATGGGCCTCACGGGAACGCCGGAACAAATTGCCGACGCCGCGTCAAAGTTCCGTGTATTCTATGCAAAAGGCGAAGAAAGCGAAGGGGGTGGCTACCTCATGGACCACTCGCGTATAGTGTATCTGTTCGGGCCTAGCGGCGAACCTCTTGCGACCTTGCCCGCCGACAAAAACGCCGACGCAGTGGCTCAGGAATTGGCAAAATGGGTGAGCTAAGAGACAGGTTTTGGGAGCTGCCACTAGCAGAGCTTAGCCGCGCCGAATGGGAAGCGCTTTGCGATGGTTGCGGCCGCTGTTGTCTTCATAAAATCGAAGACGCCGATACAGGCGAAATCGAGGACACCAATGTCGCTTGCAAATTACTCGACTGTTCGACCGCACAATGCAGCGATTACAGGAACCGTAAGGCATTCGTACCAGATTGCATGCGCTTGACACTGTCGATTGTCGAAGACGTGCCTTGGCTGCCTTCAACCTGCGCTTACCGGGTGCGGGCCGAAGGAAAGTCACTGCCTGATTGGCATTATCTGCTGACCGGGAATCGAGAGGACGCCGCGCGCGCAGGGATTTCTGTCGCCGGTCGAGTGATCAGTGAAACCGATGCAGGACCATTAGAACATCACATCGTCGATTGGGACGCTCGCGCAAGCGGAGCACTTTTTGAAGCAGATGAGACATGATCGACTGGCTCAAACGCTCCCATCTTGAACCCGAAATTGAACTCAACGAGGTGATGGTGCCAATCATCCTAAAACGGCATCGCACAGCCAAACGCCTGACCTTGCGGCTCGCCCCTGATGGAAGCGAAATTCGCATCACCTTGCCGCAATGGGCCCGTTCAACCGAAGCGGTCGCCTTTGCCAATTCGCGCCAAGAATGGCTGGCACAACAACACGCCAAGGTGCCCCGCAAGATCGAAGTTGGCGATGGAGCCACGATCCAGTTTCGCGGTTCCCAATTGCGGATTGATTGGAATGAAGCACATGCGAGGAAGCCAGCTCTTTGCGCAAACACTATAGCGGTAGGGGGGCCTAAGCCTGGGCTTGAAGGTCGCATCAAACGCTGGCTTGAGAAAGAGGCGCTCGCTCTGTTTGAAAGGGATGTGGCCCATTACACCAAAGTCGCAGAGCTTGACCTTGTGCCTGTGGGATTGTCGCGGGCACAAAAACGGTGGGGCAGTTGTTCGGACGGCGGAGCGTCAGGCTCAAAGCGTATTCGCCTTAACTGGCGTCTTGTGCAGGCTCCCGATAGCGTAAGGCAGTCTGTGGCCGCACATGAGGTCGCACACCTAGTGCATTTTGATCACAGCCCCGCTTTTCATGCGCTACTGGGCAGCATCTACGAGGGCGATATTAAAGAAGCTGATCGCTGGCTGAAGACCAATGGACGCGGGCTTTATTCAAGCTTCGGCTGAGGCGAGCTTCGGCTTTTTGCTATTCCAATGCTGGCCAAGCCCATTCGGGCCTCTCTGGCCTCAAATAGTCTCGCCGCCAGTTTCGGGTCAGGCCCTACATCTTTATACGTAGTGGTTCGTTAACCTTGTAAAATTAGAATGCAGTCATGTTTTGGACAGGCTTCATCCGGGATTTAAGAAAAGCCACGCGTCTTTTCGCGCCGCTAATGGTTTTGGCGGCCCTAAGCGTGTCCGCGTTGACCTTGCCTGTCTTCGCGCAAGGCAACTGTCCAAACTGCGATTTGCCTCCTGGTTGCCGAGGCAATGGTAACGGCAACAACAACGGGAATGGGAACGGGAACGGGAACGGGAACGGCAATAATGGCAATAACGGCAATGGTAACGGGAACGGCAGACCCAATTGCGAACGCCTTGCCATTTCGATCGAAAGCGATATTGATTTTGGCCGTGTCGTGCTTTTGGGCGATGGCGAAGGTCAGATAATTCTTGACCTTAGCACTGGCGAGAAAACCCTCGTCGGAGATGTCGATGATCTTGGCGGAATGCCTTTTACTGGCCGCGCGATGATTACCGGCGCACCATTTGAACAAGTGATGATCAGCCTACCCAGCGAAGTCAGTATGCGTGACAACCAAGGCGGTAACGCGATCATCCGAGATTTCGTATCCAATGTAGATACCTTCACGACGCTCGACAGTTTTGGACAATTGGAGTTTAGCTTTTCGGGCACATTGATACTCGCAGCGGACCAGCAAGCAGCAGGCAATTTACGTGGACGCGTCCCGATTAGCGTTGAGTATCCTTAAGCCCACTGGCGCAGCACTAAGACAAGCCCTATATCCATAGGCCTATGCGCAGCCGTCTTGCCAATTCTCGATTCAATCCGGCCCCAGGGTTCGCCGATTTCTGGAGTGAATTCCGGAAGCCGAACCCTTTGCGTCTTCCGATATTGCTGGCCTCTATGGTCCCCTTTGGGTTGATCTTATGGTGGCTTACGGGCGAAACACTTTACAAAGATCCCGAACGTCCAACCATCACCTATATCACGACCTTTGATCCTAACCGGACCGACGCAGAGATTGTGGCTTCGAACGAAGCAAATCAGGAGATCAACGACCTTCGGGAGGCACATGAAGAGGCCTTGGCCGATCGCAAGCGCGAACTCTATAAAGCTCTGGGCGCAGCTGCTGGCATGGACGTTGAGGAAATCGATCGGCGCGCACGCGAAGCTCGAGTAGCAGAAGAAGCTGCCGAACGGGCCGAGAGAGAAGCGGCGTTTGGGCCAGTCGATCAAGGTGCAGGCTCTGGGGTACGTTCTGGGGAACAGGGCAGCGAAGGCGGTGCTGGCTTCGAATCCGAAAGCCCAGCACCATAAGCGCCTCAGGCCCGAGCGATGCCGATTGGATGGCGGCGACCGCGCGGCTTTCCGCTAGAGCCTATCCGCATTGCTGCCCTAACCCCGGGGTCGCCGCTATACTCGTCAAAGAGGGGCGCGTTATCTCCCGCGGGATCACCCAGCCCAGCGGCCGGCCCCATGCAGAAGCGCAAGCCTTAGACGGCTTTGCCAACGGCGGTGCCGCCGGCACAGCATTATTCGTTACATTGGAGCCTTGCGCGCATAAATCTGACCGCGGTCCAGCATGCAGTGATCTCGTGGTCGCAGCTAAACCTGACCGGGTGGTCATTGGCCAATGGGATCCGGACAAGCGCACCAAAGGTATCGGGGCGAGGCGGATCGAGAAAGCCGGTATCAAGGTGACGGTTTTGGAAGATGACGCCTCACGCAATTCTCTTAAGGGTTATCTCACAAGAGAAACTCAGGCTCGCCCATACGTGACACTCAAACTGGCGATGAGCCTCGATGGGAACATCGCCTTAGCAGATGGATCAAGCCAGTGGATTACAGGTGAGGCCGCACGGGCCCATGTCCATGCGCAGCGTGCGCGGCAAGATGCAATCCTAGTAGGCGGCGGGACTTGGCGCGCAGACAAACCGCGCCTTGATGTTCGCTTGCCGGGATTAAGGGATCGCTCACCCGAACGCGTGCTGCTGACCCGAGGCATTGCGCCAGACGGCGTTCGCGTCATCAATGAACCGGCACAGATTGCACGATTGAACGGTGTACAATCCCTCTATGTCGAGGGCGGTGCGCAGGCCGCAGCAAGTTTCCTGGCTCAAGACCTGGTTGATGAGCTGCACCTTTACCGTGCGCCAATCCTTATTGGACAGGGGCAAAGCGCGCTTGGAGATATCGGGTTGGAGCATTTGGCCGCCGCACATGATCGCTGGCAGCTTAGCGAAACTCGTAAGCTTGGCATCGACACCTTCACCGCTTATGTGCGTGTTCGATAATTCGACCCGATAAAAGGGAAAGTCCGAAGATGTTTACTGGTATTGTCACCGCCATTGGCACAGTCGCCAAAGCAGATCAGCGCGGCGACCTGCGCCTGCGGATCAATGCGCCACTCGACCCGGCTCGCATCGACATTGGCGCATCGATTGCCTGTTCTGGCGTGTGCCTGACAGTGGTCGCGCGCGGAGGTGAGACAGGCAATGCCTGGTTCGATGTCGATGTCTCGGGCGAAACCGTCAGCCGCACCCATGCGGGCATGTGGGAAGAGAACGCAAAGCTCAATTTGGAGCCGTCCCTGCGACTTGGCGATGAACTTGGCGGGCATATCGTCACAGGCCATGTGGATTGCGTTGGCGAAGTCGTCACGGGCGAAGTCACGGGGGACAGTTGGAAGCTGATCATCCGCGCGCCTCAGGAAATGGCCCCTTTCATCGCTGGCAAAGGCTCGATCACGGTCAACGGCGTCTCTCTGACCGTGAATGAGGTCCATGACCAAGCCGATGGAACGTGCCACTTTATGCTCAACATCATCCCGCACACCGCCGAAGTGACCACCTTGGGAGAGCTTAAGTCAGCCGATCAGGTCAACCTAGAGATCGACGTGCTGGCGCGGTATTTGAAGCGGATGCAAGGGCTCGCCGCACAAGGTTAGAGCCCAGTCACCCAGATACAAAAAGGGCGGGAAAGCGATGTGCTTTCCCGCCCTTTTTGTTTGGTTTGCCGCAGGGCTTACTGAGTAACAGTGACCGAGTTGCCTGTACCGTTTTGATTGACGGTAGAGACATTGCCGTTGCTTGCCTGTGTCACTGTGGCGGTGTTTGTCGCACCGGCCTGAATGATCGTGCTTTCGTTCAGATCACCCGTTTGGAACAGTTCAGCAAACTGATCAGTGCCGCTTTGCGTCAGGGTCGAGATGCCATCATCACCGCTTTGGTTGATGTCACCCTCGTTCGATACACCGCCGACAAGCTGATTTGAAATGGATGTATTTCCAGCACCAATTTGGGTCACAAATACGCGATCATCAGTGCCCGATTGAGTGACATTGGCCGTGTTGCCATCCCCGGTCTGATCGATATCAGAAAGCGCACTAGAGCCGTCATTAAAGCCGTTCACAAGTCCATTTTGGAGCACCGTGACCGCATTGCTGTTACCGGTGATATTCACCTGACTCGAAATGAGGTCTCCCGCCCCGCTCACCACATTTGACGATTGGGTAACGGCGACGTTGTTCAAATCTCCGATCACATCCGTGGTCGACAATGTGTGCGTACCATCCTGGAACAACACCTCTGAGTTGTTATCACCGGTCTGAACGGTGGTTGCGAGGTTTGAGAAGCCGGTTTGGTTAGCGTTGAAGGAGTTGCCCGTACCATTCTGAGTGACCTGCGCCGCTGGCGAGGTTAGAGTGCTGCCATTGTTAAGGAAGTTACCAAAGCCACTGCCGAGAGGACCAGACACCTGACCCGTCTGATTGATGTTGGACACATTGTCAGCACCACCCTGTGTGACTTCCACACCGCCCGGGGCGTTAAAGACCGGGTCGGTCGAGCTGGTGAAGACTGTCGATGTCTGGTTTGTCCCTGTCTGATTGATATCAGCAAAGTTCAATGTACCAGCTTGGGTAACGATCGAAGTGCTGTCATCGCTGGCCTGATTGACAAGGACTGTCCCTTCGCTGGAGGCACCGGTCTGCACAACCACCGAGTTGTTGTCGTCGCCGTCTTGGTTGATGTCGACATTACCAAGAGTGCCGTCTTGGGTGACGGCTGAGCCGTTGCCAAATCCGCCGGTGACAACAGTTGCCAAATTGTCAGCGTTGTTCTGAACCACGGTTGAACTGTTCTCGTCACCAACCTGTGTGACCGTTGCATCCTGACCCGTGCCAGTTTGTGCGATGGTGCTTTCGTTCGTGAAGAGGTTGGGTGAGAGCAGATCAATCCCTTCTTGAAGGACAGTGGCAATGTTGCCTGAACCACCTTGAGTGATGGTTGAAGATGAAGCCAAACCAATCTGATCGACATCGGCCTCCACATCGACGCCGGTTTGAGTCACGAAGGACGTGTTCTCATCGGCGCTTTGAACAATGTTGGCGACATTCTGGTTAGAGAACTGAACAACCTCTGAGGTGTTGTCAGAGCCTGACTGCGTAACCGTCGCATTGCCAACGCCCGTGCCCGTGCCAGCATTGTCGAGTTGGTTGATGATCGAGCTGTTATCATCGCCAGTTTGCAGGATGATCGCATCTTGCTCTGCGCCAGCCTGAATGGCGTTTGAGAAGTTGTCTTCACCGGTCTGGTCAAGATCAACTTCGCCATCATTGCCGTTTTGCGTGATGAACGATGTGTTCCCAACACCGCTTTGGTTTACATCGGCAAAGTTGCTGTCATTGTTTTGTGTCACTTCGCTGCGGCTATTCAGGCCAGCTTGAAGGACAACCGCCTGCTGATCGGTGCCTGTTTGCGCAACGATCGAGGTGTCTTCGTCACCGTTTTGCGTGACGGCCACGTCGCTCAGGCTATCGGCCTGTGTGATAGTTGAAGAGTTCGAATCACCGTCTTGGCTCACGGTCGCGGTCACATCGGTGCCGCTTTGCGTGATGCCAGACGAGTTACCAACGCCGCCTGTGACAAGCGTCGCAGTGCTGAGCAAACCACTTTGCGCCACGAAAGAGCTGTTGTTGTCGCCAACTTGATTGACTGACGCGGTGTTGTCGCTGCCAGGTTGCAGAACGGTGCTGCTGTTTGCAGCCAGACTGCCATCGAGGTCGAATCCTTCTTGGGTGACAGTCGCAGTGTTGGCTGAACCATCTTGTGAGACGGTTGAGCTGTCGAATGCGCCCAATTGCGTTGTAGTCGACACACCATCTTCGCCCGGCTGGTCGACGCTTGCAAAGCTGTCATCGCCGCTTTGCGTGATCGTTGCGGTGTTTTCTTGGTTCGTACCGCTCGACAGCCCGTCACCCTGACTTTCAACACGGGCCTCGTTGCGGTCACCTGACTGCAGGATGGTTGCAACATTCTCTTCGCTGATCTGACGGACCAACGCGTCGTTGTCATCGCCGATTTGCGTGACGGTCACCACATTGTCGTTATCGAGAGGACCAGCGGCGTCGAGGCCTTGCTGGACATCGGAAGTGTTGCCGTCACCGCTCTGAACGATGACTGCCTCTTGGTCGTCGGAAAGATCGCCTTGAACCAAGAGCGAGGTGTTGGAGTCACCTGACTGCGTAATGACCGCCGTGCCATTCGACGCGCGCTGGAACACGGTTGAGGTGTTGTCGTCGCCCGACTGGCTAAGGACGGTGTCGTTATCAATCCGGGTTTCCTGCGTGATCGCACTGGTATTGCGATCACCGGTTTGGTCGATATCGATTGTGCCATCTTCATTCGACTGGACGATGTTAGAGATGTTGTCATCTCCGTCTTGGAACACATCAGCGAAATTGTCCGTGTCCGACTGATTGATCGTCGATGAGTTGTTGACGCCGCCCTGCGTCAGCAGAACTTCCATCGCAATACCGCCCTGCACGACGGAAGAAACGTTATCATCGCCCACCTGGGCGGACTGCACATCTTGCGTATCGCCTGATTGCGTTACCGTGCTGGTGTTTGTGAGGCCATCGACCACACCAATATCAAAGCCTTCTTGAGAGACTGTCACATTGCTGTTGTCGGCGCTTTGATCGATTGTTGAATCGTTTCCGCCATCAGGACCTGTCTGCGTCACACTAACCGTGCTGCTATTGCCGGATTGTGTAACTGCGCTTTGGCTCTGCCCAACAGCAGGCGCCGCGACAGACAATGCAAGGATGCTCACGCCGAGCAATGCGGTATTTCTCATCTGGGAATCCCCCTCTAACCCACGCCCAACGGGCGTTTTCAGGCGGGAGGGTTAACAGATTGTAAACCATATGCAAGTGCACTTAGTCACCTAGCCGGATTTTGTCGTTTTCAGTCCCAAAATGAAAAGGGCGACCCACGACTGCGCGGCCCGCCCTTGTTCAAATAATCAGTCGGATTGCACGTTAGCGGCGAGCGGTCCGCCCGGCGTCGCTCTGATATCCATCGACGCTTTTCGATACGAGTATATTGACCGCAACGCGGCGGTTTTGCGCTTTGCCTTGTGCGGTAGTGTTGTCAGCCACTGGGTTTGATTCCGACATGCCTGTCGGGGTTAGCATCCTGTATGGTGCCCAACCGCACTGCTGCTGAAGGAAGTTCACCACATTGCCAGCACGTTTTTCAGACAGGCGCTGGTTCACCTCCTGACTGCCGGTGGAATCGGTGTACCCGACTACAAGCAATAGAGCATTGTCGATCTCGTTGGCTTGAGCGGCTGCATTGCATAGCTCACCGCGCGCTTCTGCCGAGAGGCTCGATCGGCCTGAGCCGAAATAGACATTTGTGGTCGACTTGACGTTATATTGGTCGATATCGCCAAAGCGCCCGCGCAATTGTTCAGCCGCGGCGGCGTTGGCTTCGACGCCTTCTGCATTTTGGCCAATCAGCGCCTCGTTACGAACAAAGCGGCCGTTCGTGCCCTGTGCAATCATCAAAGCCGTTTCGTAGTCACTGCCCGAGAAACGGATGCGTTCAGCGGCCAGACCGCCTTTCCATTCACGAGTTGTGACTTTCACAGGCAGCCCATCAAGCAGCGCGTCTGCAGCAAGGTCCTTGCTACCAAGCCCCAGAAATCCGCCACGAGCCAGGATGCGTGTTTCAGGCGTAACTGCCAACATGACGGCTGCACCATCAGATGTAGTCACTTCAACGCGGTCACCGCGGCGGCCAGAGATAAAGCCCTCGACCTCCGGGCCAACAGCCAGTTCACCAAGCGCACCAGGCAAAGGCGCGGTCACTGTTGTCAGAACTTCTGCTGGACCATTCGCGGCCGGAACAGGTTGTACATCTTGCGCCGACGCTCCGGTTGCAAGCGCGGCCGCAGTCAGAGGCAGAGAAAAAGCGGCTGCCATCAGAATGGCTCTTGAGCTTTTCCCGGGAGTTTTCTTTGGGGTCAAATTCATCAATTTTGCTCCTTCAAGCATGGCCGCCAACCAAATTAAGATGTCGCTGCGGGACACAGTCTATCCTGTAACCCATTTAGCAGCTTCTTCAATCCACGGCTGACTTGCCTTCCCCCCATTCAAAAAACGGTTAATTCGCAGTCCTATTTGTATAACTTACGCCCATTGCAAACCTGCAAGAATTTCGAAATGCTGGCGCAAACCTTTCCGTCAGATGAACAAAGATCACGATCTGGTGCAATGCGCGGATGTTCAGTGGCAGCCTTGCGGTGAGCGGATTGGCGTAGTGGATGTCATTTCTACAAGCTTGCCATTGCATGGCAGAATCATGAAATGGGGCGCGCAGCTTCCGCTCCGCACCCCATCCGCTCCTAACCCGATCCGGTTGAATTGGCTTAGATCTGTGTGATCTCATTGATCATGCCGCTGCCCTCTTGATCGATAGTCAGCTCAAATCCGTCGCCAATCTGGTTAATAATCGCGCGGTTGCCGGATCCAGAGGTTGTCGCGTTCTGGTTGATTGTCAGACTGTTGTTGTTGCCGCTCTGCACACCTTCAGCATAGTTGCCATCACCGCCAAGGCCGGTCCCATTGTTGAAACCTTGATCGATGAACAGTGAATTGTTGTTACCGGTTTGGGTGGCGATAGCTTCGTTACCGGACCCATTTTGACCGATGGCGATCAAATTCCCTGATCCGGTTTGAGATGCGGTCGCAACATTTGTTCCTGTACCACCAAGGTCACCCTGGACGATAAAGACGACATTGCTCGAATCTTCTTGATCGACGGTCGCTTCATTGTTGTCGTTGACCTGAAGAATATCGACATCGTTGCTTCCACCAATGGTGTCGAAGTTCTGGCGAATGGTCGCTGTGTTGTTATCACCGTCCATACGGATCAAAGTGTTGTTCCCAACTCCATCGGCCCCTGCCCCATTGGCGAAGCCTTGATCGATAGACAGGACATTGCCCCCGCCATCTTGTGTCACAAGAGCGATGTTGGTCGTGCTATTCTGGGTGACGCCCACAATATTGTCAGAGCCGGTCTGACGTATCTCGGTTGAGTTTAGACCAATGCCACCTGTCACCCCTTGGCTAATAACAGTATTGTTATTGCCGCCCGGCAAAGTTTGGCGAACTTGTGCGTTCTGCTCGCTCCCCGCCTGAGTAATTGTGATCGAGTTCAGAACATCCTCTACTTGAAAGATGGATACAGAGTGATCGAGCCCGGTCTGGCTGATCGTGACGTCGGCCTGAGCAAAAACGGTCGCAGGGGTAAGAAGTGCCACTGCTGAAATGACGGCGATAGTGTGGCGATGCATGAGAGAAACCCTTTCCTTTTGGTCTCTCCGAAGCTGTCAGGGCAAGGGCTATCGCGCATCAGGATAATCCCTAAGTTATGGAGGTAAATTGCCTCCAATTGGGTTCTAGTTCGAACCACGTACGAGAGGTAAATACGCAAATGGTTGTTAGCAATCGCTTCGCGAGCGGACAGGTCGAGGATGTTTGAAATCCGAACACCGGCGTCGCCCGAAACCATTCACTGGTGCCAAAACCATTCACTGAGGTCAGAATCCATTGACTGGAGGTTGTCACACAAGAGAGTCAGCACGGCTAAAAACCGATCACCCCCTTTGGATCAGCCCGTTACATCGGCAATCGCACCGATAAATTTGTCGATATTGTCCATGGTAAGGCCAGCAATATTGATCCGGCCTGATCCAGCCATATAAATCCCGTGCTCTTCGCGCAGCTGAACCACTTGCTCCTTGCTCACCGGAAGAGTTGAGAAAAGGCCGTTCTGTTTTGCCAAAGGCGTGAGATCAACGCCCCCAGCTTGACCTGCATCACCAAGGTAATCGCGAACCTGCCGCATTCGGGCGCGCATCTGCTCGAGCTCGTCGAGCCATTCTTGCGTCAATTCCGGATCACGAAGGATAACGCGAACGGCGGCTGCACCGTGATCAGGCGGCATCGACCAGCTCGCACGTGCCAACGCGTTTGCATTTGAAAATGCTTTACCGAGGGTGGTGGAACCTTCGCTGCCCCCATTTGCAAGTATGTAGAACGCGCCGACCCGGTCACGATATAATCCAAAGTTCTTGTCGCACGAATAGGCGATAAATGCCTCAGGCACTTTGGCTAGGACACTGCGCAGTCCGCGCGCATCCTCTTCCATGCCAAAACCCAGCCCTTGATAAGCAGTGTCGATGATCGGGAACGTGCCGCTTGCAACTAAGGCATCGCCAATCGCTTCCCAGTCTTCAGGAGAGTAATCAATGCCGGTCGGGTTGTGGCAGCACCCATGGATCAAAACCGCCTCTCCTGGCCCAGCGCCGTTAATCGCAGCAAGAACTGCATCAGCATTTGCAGTGCCATCGGGATTGGCATGATCGAACGGTTCCCATTCGAGTGCAACATCCCTGATAATCTGCGCGTGGTTGGGCCAGCTGGGCGCGCCCATATGCAGTTTGGTAATGCCCATTTGCTTGGCCAAAGCGATGGCAAGGCGAACCGCGCCCGTCCCCCCAGGTGTTTGCATCCCTTCGAGCCGGCCGCCCATCGTGGCATCCGATCCGAAGATGTAAGGCATCAAGGCATGGACAAAACCCATGTCACCTTCTGGCCCAAGATAGGATTTGCTATCCTGATTATCGACAAGCCTCTGCTCAGCGCCTTTGATCGCACCAAAAACCGGCGTGTCGCCTTGGCCAGTGCGATAAACACCAACGCCAAGGTCAACCTTATCCAGCCTTGCGTCAGCGGCGTAAAGTTTAATAAGCGCAAGCAGCGCGTCGGGGGCTTGTTCTTTGAGTCTATCGAGCATGGGCAAGCCTCATAAGCAACCGCTACAAAGCTGCAACCACCTTTGCGCTATGCATGCCTAAAGGTGCCCTTCAATAGCCTCTTAAAATGGCAGCCAGCGGTGCTTCTTTGAAAAGCGCATATATCCCGCGTTTACGCCCAGCCTTAGCCCCGCACCAACCCTGATCGGGATGAGTACCACGTCGCCGCGCCGCATATAACTCGCATGCATGCCGCCCACGAGGTAGGCTTGGCCTTCGCCCGCAGGATATCGTTTAAAGATGTCCTCACTGTCGAACAGATTGTAGACAAGCACAAATGTGTTTCCAGCATTTGCCCCGGCATCAAGGCCGAGTGAGGGTCCTGTCCAATAGACCTTGCGCTCACCCTCAACCCTGTGATGCAATGTGCCGGAACCGTATCGCGCACCGAAGATGAATGCGCCGCCTGCCTCGCGCCCCACAATATAGCCGTTCGGTTCACCCTGCTTACGCAAGAGGTCTTCAATTAAACCGGCAAGGCCTTTCGCACCTTTTCCAAAAACTCCTTCCGCCGCGCCGATAAGGTCGTCTTGGCCATAGGTCGCAGCTTCGTCAGAAGCATTCGTGACCACGGGGTCTGGTGATGGATTGTCCCATTGCGGAACCGGCTGCACGGCAGCCACAGGCACATCCGTGCCCCAATTATCGGTCTGAACCGCGTCGCCCCAATCATTGACCTCATCGGTAAAACCGGGTTGTGCAGTTGGTTCGGCGCTAGAATCAAGCGACGGCGCCGTCCTGTATGCAGAACCCACTACATCGGCATCGACCACGCCAACCTCAGCAGCGACATTATCGGCTTCTGCTTGCAGAGAGCCTTGAACATCACTTGGCGTGGCTGTGTCAAAGACAGCGTTTGGATCAAATGTTTCCATCTCTTGCGCGTGCGCAGGAACAGACACCCCGACCAAAACTGCTGCGCATGCGCTCATTACAAACTTCGCGCAGACACTGCCTTGCGGCCTGGCTTTAGCAAAAATGGATCCAAGCATCTTCAATACCTTCTATCTGACCTGCGTTTTGGACGCTGGACATATGGTCCCAAGCATAAGCAGAGTCCTTAAGGGCAATTGCGGCAAATGCTGATCGGTCAAGCGAATCGGAAACGCGATGAATCGAGGATGATGCTGGCATGTTATACTCCCGCTGAATGCGTATTGAGGCCGCTCCCAAGGGGATTACGTGATCTAATCGGCGGTCAAATGGCAAATCATGCACATTGACCTCTTGCCGCCCTTGAATGCTGCGACTATAGCCCGCCGCCTAAAGCCAATACGCGCAATGCGTCAGCGGAGACGTGGGTGAGTGGCTGAAACCAGTTCCCTGCTAAGGAACCATACCTACTACGGGTATCGAGGGTTCGAATCCCTCCGTCTCCGCCATTTTTCAAATTTTCCCTGATTTTCTGATGTTTTGAGCAATTACAATTGCTTGAAATTGCCAACTGTAACACAAACCTGTAACACACGGGCATGGGCGAAGTGGGAAAACCAAGCGGGCTTACAAAGCGGAAAAACGGCGTTTGGTATTTTCGTAAGCGATGGCCGAAGCGCTACCTGCAAGACGGTGAAAGCCGCTCTGATTTTGCGCGATCCTCCCTTGGATATGTCACTTGGTACTGGAATGGAGATATTCGCTTCTGGTCTTCTACCGGTAACCAGATCAAAGGAAATGCCCTCAATGGATTGCATAACGGCAAGGTCTGGAGTGTTGCTTGGGCAGGGTGTGGAGCCGTTAGTAGAGGCGTTGACGGATCTTTGAGGCATTGGGAAGTTGGCTCTGAGGTGCGACTAAAATATGAAGCTAGGAAAGCTCATGATGGATCAGTCGATGGATTAGTAAGCTGGGAGTCCGGCTACGTTAGCTGGAAAAGGGATCATGAAATAAGGGTTTGGAATCAGAGGCTAGAGTGCGACGCCACAATTGTCCCTCCCAGTGGTTTCGATGACGTATGTTTCATAGGCGATAAGATGATTGTGTTGGGTAAGCACTGCTATTTTTATCCCTCACCATTTTTCAGATCAGACAGCTGATAGTGACGACAAAGATAGTGGCGCGCTCGCCTTTACGATTCTGTAGATCGCAATATGTACCCGCGCATGCGCTTGGGTCATCTTGTCTCGCCGCACTACGTTAGCTCGGCAGGGAGAGGTAGCTGCGCTTCTCCCGTGTACCCTCTCAGCTAAATCGAGCTCTGCTCGCTAAAATCGTAACGCCGATCAATCAATCACAAACATCAGGCGTGTTTGCATCCACCATTATGCAAGAAAGTCAGCATTGCATCGTTTACGACTGAGAACGGACATTCCGCTAACGACCCAATTGCGGCCGTTGCAGAACGAAGGCACAGTGGTCCAATGGACAGAAATACAAAAGACGTTATTGAGCAACTTCCGCTGACGGAGATCGACAAAGTCACCTTTTACAAGCGCGATGAAGTGACAACTGATTTGATCTGTTGTGATGTGGCGATTGCCGACAAGGTCTGGAGTTTCCATGAGGAACTTTCGGGCTGGAAGCTGTTAATGGATCACTTGCGCAGCCTTCCCAACTTTCGCGTCGATTGGTTCGCCTCGGTGTCGCAGCCGCCTTTCGCAACTAGTGAAACCATTGCGTTTTGCCGCTAGGTCGAACGCCCGCTTTCCACCATTTTGCGGACGCAAGTTGACCCTCACAGCAATGGCTATATGCGCAGAAATATGGATGAAATGTCTAGGCTCCCTGAACCGCCTCAATTATCGGCATTAATGCGCGATGGGCCGGTGGCCCTCTTCCTCGATTTCGACGGCACTTTGGTGGAATTGGCCGCGACGCCGGACGCGATTTCCGTACCTCGCAATATGCCGACCAAACTCCGCGCGCTTTCACAAGCATTGGATGGGCGACTAGCGCTGGTTAGCGGGCGCTCAATCACGGATTTGGAAAAGCATCTGGGGCAATTGGGTGTGGCTGTTGCCGGCTCGCACGGGGCGGATTGCCGGCTGGCATCGGGACAAGCGCTGGGCCAAGCGCCTCAGGGAATAAGCGCTGAGGCGCGCGCATCCCTCAGCGGCTTTGCTCAAAAAGAAGGTCTCGACTTGGAAGAAAAGTCGCATGGTGCTGCGCTGCATTTTCGCAACCAGCCTGAAAAAGAGCGCGTGGCGCATGATTTTGCATCTACGCTTTCCGACAAACACGGCTTGGCGGTGAAGACCGGCAAATGCGTTGTGGAACTGGTCGAAAGCGGCGCCAATAAGGGCGCTGCTGTAAACGCATTCATGGATGATCGCTTGTTTGCAGGTTCGGTGCCTTGGTTCATTGGCGATGATATTACCGACGAAGATGGTTTTAGGGCTTGCCAAGATAGGGGCGGCGGGGGCATTCTTGTTGGTGAGAGAGAGGAAACTCGCGCGGGCCATGCGTTCGCAGATGTAACAGCTGTCCGCCAATGGTTGGGCATCTAAAGCTGGATATGGAATGACGCGCACTCTCGATACGAACTCTAAAAACACTCAAAACCCAGAGCCGAACATTCCAAACTTGGAGTTATGGCCGATTGGAAACTGTCAAATCAGCGGCTTAATCGATAAGGCCGCCGGATTGGTGTGGGGCTGTGTTCCGCGCGTGGATGGCGATCCGGTTTTTTGTGCGCTTTTGAACGGTGATGCCCAAAATGCGGGTGTTTGGCGCTTTGAATTGGAAGGCCAAACCAGCTCTACCCAACGATATGAACGCAACACCGCGATCCTGATCACTCGGCTGGAAGCAGACGATGGATCGGCCGCAGAGATCTATGATTTTTGCCCGCGTTTTGAGCGTTCCGGCAGGATGTACCGCCCTGTTGCATATACGCGCATTGTGCGACCCGTAGCGGGCACTCCGCGTCTCAAAACCAATTTGCGGCCCAAACAAAACTATGGCGCCCAACTCGCGGAAACCAATCACGGCACCAACCATATCCGCTATGTCATGGGCGCGCAGACTATGCGTCTCAGCACAGACGCACCGGTAGGCTACATTCTGGAAGGCCGGTCTTTTCGGCTTGAAAGTGACCAGCATTTCTTCCTTGGCCCAGATGAACCATTTGTCGGCAATGTCCGTTCAGAAGTGCGCCGTATGGAGGCGCAAACCGCCAAATATTGGAAGCATTGGACGCGCGGGCTTCACATTCCGCTCGAATGGCAAGACGAGGTCATCCGCTGCGCGATTGCGCTGAAATTGTGCCAGCACGAAGAAACCGGTGCGATCGTGGCCGCCCTCACCACCAGCATTCCAGAAGCCGCGCATTCTGAGCGCAATTGGGATTACCGTTTCTGTTGGATCCGCGACAGCTATTACACCGTGCAGGCGCTCAACCGGCTCGGTGCGCTGGACGTGCTGGAGAAATATCTCGCCTATCTGCGTAACATTGTCGACGGGGCGAAGGGTGGCCAAATTCAGCCGCTCTATTCCGTGATGGGCGAAAGCGAATTGAACGAGGTGACGGCGGCGCATCTTGCTGGATATCGCGGCATGGGGCCGGTGCGGCGCGGCAATGCAGCCTACAAGCAAATCCAGCATGATTGTTATGGGCAGATCGTTTTGCCGACCGTACAAGGGTTCTTTGACAGCCGGATGCTGCGCATGGCCGATGAAGGCGATTTTGAAAGCCTTGAGCAAGTTGGCGAAATGGCTTGGGCTATGCATGATCAGCCCGATGCAGGTCTGTGGGAATTTCGAACCCGCGAAGAAGTGCACACCTATTCCGCCGTCATGTCATGGGCCGCATGTGATCGGCTTGCAAATGTTGCAGAACATATCGGTAAGGCTGAACGGGCGAAGCTCTGGCGGGTGCGCGCCGACAAAGTTTGCGCCAAAATCGAGGCTGAGGCCTGGGTCTCAACAGGCGAAGGTGGGGATGAAGGGCATTACGGTGCCAGCTTTGAAAGCGATTATCTCGATGCGAGCCTGCTGCAAATGGTCGAATTGCGGTTCCTATCGCCGGACAATCCGCGCTTTCAATCGACCTTTGCCGCGATTGAGAAAGAGTTGCGGCGCGGCGATCATATGCTGCGTTATGCCAAGGAGGATGATTTTGGCGCCCCAGAAACCGCGTTCAATGTCTGCACCTTTTGGTTGATTGAGGCGCTCCATTTGGCGGGCCGCGACGATGAAGCACGCACTCTGTTTGAAACGATGTTAAGCCACCGAACACAGTCGGGCATGCTGAGCGAAGATCTCGATTATAAGACGGATGAGCTGTGGGGAAATTTCCCACAAACATACTCTTTGGTAGGCGTAATCAATTGCGCCGGCTTGCTGTCAAAATCATGGAGTGAAGTACGATAGGACGCTTAGTTGTCATCTCGAACCGTGTCGCTGTGCCCAAGGCACGCGGAGCGGCTGGCGCGCAAGGCGGGCTCGCCGGTGCGCTCAATTCTGCTCTCAAAAAACACAAAGGCCTCTGGTTCGGGTGGTCAGGTCAAGAAAGCGAGGCAGAAACAGGTGAGAGCACCGGCAATATCAATATGCAACGGGCAGACGGCGTCACCACTGCAACAATTGATCTGTCCGCTCGGGATGTTGATGAATATTACAATGGCTATGCCAATTCCACGCTTTGGCCGTTGTTCCACTACCGCCTAGACCTCACCGAATATGAGCGAGAAACCGGGAAAGGGTATGAGCGGGTCAATGAACGCTTTGCTGAATGTGTTCAGCCGTTGATTGAAGAAGAAGACCTCGTATGGGTGCATGATTATCATCTGCTTCCCTTGGGCGAGCGCCTGCGAGCGCGAGGCCTTAAAAACCGCATTGGGTTCTTTCTGCATATTCCATGGCCGCCGACACGGCTGTTCGTTTCACTGCCGTTTCATGAACGGTTGGTGCGGACCATGCTTGATTATGATTTGGTGGGTTTCCAGAACAATGAATGGCTGGAGAGTTTTCTCCATTACTGCCGCAAGGAATTGGGCGCCCAGGTCGATGAAGACACAGGCGTTGTCAGCTTTGAAGGACGCACAGTTCGCGCAAAAGCCTATCCGATCGGCATCGATTGGGACCACTTCCAAGCGCAAGGCAAAACCGAAACAGCCCACAAAGCGGCTGAAAGACTGACGGACTCGATCCGCAATCGTGCTGCGATGATCGGGGTCGACCGGCTGGATTATTCCAAAGGCCTGCCTGAACGGATCGACGGGATTGGTCGTTTCTTTGATCAACACCCAGAGCGCGTGCGCGACCTTGTCTATATACAGGTCGCCCCGCCCAGCCGCGAGGATGTGGAAAGCTACCAGCATATTCGTGAGGTGCTCGAACAGAAAACCGGACAAATCAACGGAGCCCGTTCGGAGGTGGATCTCGTCCCGATCCGTTATGTGAACCGTGGGTATGAACATGCCGAGCTTTACGGTTTTT
This sequence comes from Erythrobacter sp., assembly GCF_039988855.1. GTDB lineage: Bacteria > Pseudomonadota > Alphaproteobacteria > Sphingomonadales > Sphingomonadaceae > Erythrobacter. The sequence goes on along the minus strand of NZ_JBDXIY010000001.1, from coordinate 200,473 downwards.
TCAATGCCGCCAAAATCGGATTGGTCACACCTTTGCGTGACGGGATGAACTTGGTTGCAAAAGAATATGTCGCCGCCCAAGACCCAGAGGATCCTGGCGTTCTTATCCTTTCGCGCTTTGCAGGCGCAGCCCAACAATTGAGCTGCGATGAGAAAGGCGCTGTGATGGTCAATCCGCACAGCCCGGATGATTTGAGCCATGCTATTCTGGCCGCGCTCGACATGCCATTGGCAGAACGAAAATCACGCTATGAAGCGATGATAACCACCATCCGTGAAGACAATGTACAAGCGTGGACTGCAGAGTTTTGTAGCGATCTTGCAGGTGAATGATCAGCCACTTTGAACGTCCGCTTTCCGTCTCAAAAAAGCCTCTTAGAATACCATCGGTTGATCTCGCTTGATGAATGGCAGCTACATCGACTTAGACACTGAAAGCCGACCTACTGCTAACGACCCAATTGCGGACGTTGCTCAGTAACCAAAACAGTGGCTACATAACCGAGATGAATGATCGGTCGAATTTTGATTTTGCCATTGATGGTGCACAGCTTTTCAAAGGCGCGTTGATACCGTGCAAGGCAAAACTAGAGGCGGCGCTTGTGGGACTACCACTTGACGAAGCTGGCACTCGCATACGCAACATAGGCGCGCTTTACCCCTTGCTAGCGAGCGACGGGTGTATTGGAGCCGTAGCTGCATCGGTTTTGGGTGAGCAATCGAAGCCGGTTCGAGCAATCCTCTTCAACAAGTCTTCAGAAACCAATTGGTCTCTTGCATGGCATCAGGACCGAACAATCTGCGTTAAGGAAAAGCGGCAGGTGCATGGCTTCGGTCCATGGACAGTCAAGGGTGGCATGCACCACGTCGCTCCTCGATTCGAGTTACTGGAGCGAATGGTCACCCTACGTGCACATCTTGACGATGTGCCTGCTTCCAACGCTCCGCTGCTTATCGCTTCCGGCTCTCATACTCGGGGCCTGATACCTGTTGGCGAAGTCAATGCGGTTGCAAAGGAATGCATCACAAGAACCTGCTTGGCCGAAGCGGGGGATATATGGCTTTACGCAACGCCAATACTTCACTCTTCGGATGCAGCCGAGAAACCAAGTAGCAGACGGGTGCTCCAAGTTGATTTTGTCGCAGAGCCCCTTTCCGGCGGGCTAGAGTGGTTAGGGGTCTAACGTCCGCTGCCCACCCCATAATCAGACTTAGATTGATCCCGCTCCGATGCCTGAAAGTGGACTGGCAGCTATCCGAGCTTTTCAGCTAAAAGCGGATTGTCTGGAAACGACCCATTTGCGGACGTTGACGCAAGCCTAAACGAATGCCCGCTTTGACCCGATATGCGCCATGCATCAAAGGCAATCGACGAAGTGCTCAACTGTGGGTTCTACTCCCGCATCATAAAGCACCGCGGCGCTCACCGAAAAATTGAACCCACCAGGATGTGGTAAACCATCGATCTCGCCTCGCTCAATCAGCGGACATGCTGCTGTTTTTGGGATCGCTGTGACAATGTCTGAACATCTGGCCAGATCAATGCACGCGGCTTGGCTGAGCAAGCGATATTTGGGGAAGTCATGCGCTTGCAACAGCGCTTGGACATCATCGGACAAGTTGTTCTCAAACAAATCATCAAATCCAGCAATCGCCCAATCGAAGCCGAGTATGTCCTCAAGACTGTCGCCTGCTTGCCTCACTGGATGCCCTTGTCGGAACAACATCCAATAGGGTTCATCACAGACGTTGCGAACGCGAAGTCGGTTGAAGTGCGCGACGCCACGCAGAGTGGCCTCATGATACAACACTAGATGTATCCGGCGTTGGACCAATTCCTCTACCGCAAGATGCGGCGGCATAGTTTCGACATTGATCCGTGTGTTTGGAAAGCGACGCGCAAACTTTTCGATTGCCAGCGGGATCATGTTTTCGAGAATCGCCGGGCCGCTGACAATGTTGAGAATATGTTCGCCGCTCTGGACCGAAGTGCGGACATTTTTGGCAAAACCCAGCAGTTCGACCGCCATGGGGTATAGTTTTTTGCCCGCTTCGGTTGCAACAACCGTCCGCGTTGTCCGGTGGAACAACTGGACATCCCAGCCATGCTCGATCTGTTTGATGCTCTTGGTCAGCGCCGAATGCGTAAGACCCAATTCGTCCGCCGCGGCCGAGAAACTCAACAGTCGATAGACAGCCTCAAAATGCCTCAAGAGTCGTAGATCATCCATTTATTCCATTTAGTAACAAATTTTGGTGTATTATTCAATTTTGCTCAATTCATCATTGGTCTACCACTGATCCATCGCCGCAATTGAACCTTGGGAGGGTGGTCAATGACACTCGAAAATATCGTCAATTCCAACATCGCGCTGATCGTCATTCCGATCTATTTCGCGAGTATCTTTGGTGAATCGATCTTCAATCACTTCTTTCACGAGCGCGGCGCTGGCGACTGGAAAGATAACACCGTCTCGATGGGCATGGGTCTGGTCAGCGCAGTCACCAATGGCGCAACTGCGTTCATATCAGTCGTAGCACTATTTTGGGTCCAGCAGTTTCAATTCTATGCCATTCCGTTGTCGATCGGCGCGCTGGTTGTGTGCTTTGTTCTCGATGATCTGCGTTATTACTGGCACCACCGGATCGCGCATCGGTGTCGCTGGGTGTGGGCAATGCATGTGGCACACCACTCTAGCACTCAGTATAATTTCTCCGTCGCCCTGCGGCAGGGATGGACCAAGCATTTTACCGGAACGATGATGTTCAAACTGCCGCTGGTTCTGATCGGGTTCGACCCTGTGATCGTACTGTTCTGCGGCGTTATCAATCCAACCTATCAGTTCTTCCTTCATACGGAGCTAGTGAACAAACTACCCCGCTGGTTTGAGGCGATCTTCAACACACCATCACATCACCGCGTCCATCACGGACGCAACCCGCGTTACCTTGATGCCAACTATGCTGGCACACTGATCATCTGGGACAAGATGTTTGGGACATTCGTGGCCGAAGAAGATGAGGACAAAGTCGATTACGGGCTGGTGAAGAACCTTGAAACGCTCAATCCATTTGTGATCGTTTTCCACGAATATTGGGGCATTGCGAAAGACATCTCCCAACGCCGGATCACTCTGGGTCAGCGGTTCCTTTATCTCCTTGCACCTCCTGGCTGGTGCCATGATGGCTCGCGGCAATCGTCGGAGCAAATCAAGGCGGAGTACTTCGCGAAAGAAGCCATTGCTGAGCGCGCGAATGCCACGCCCGGGCCTGCCGCAACAAGAAGCACGTATGCTTGATGTACCCGGCCCGCATTTCGCTCTGTCGGAATTGTTGATCGTAGTCGCGGCGATTACCTGCGGCGTTAGATTTGGCAAGGCAGGATTGTGGTTGGCAGCGACAGGGTCCCTGCTGTTCGGATTGATCGCAGCCATCGGAGCATTTCGCTTTGGCATGGGACAGATCGACGCATTGGCTGGCATTCACGGAGCATTTTCACAAACTGGCGGCGCAATTGCGATGTCGTTAATTGCTGCGCAACTGGCCTTGCACGGAGTCCTTGACCGCCGAGGTCTGGAGAGATGGGTGTATGGTACGGTCTTGGTTGGAGCACTCGCAGCCATAATCGTGCCAGTCGCTACATTGCCACTGTTTTTGCTCTGGCTCGCGATAGCCATCGGTTCCGCTGCTCTTATTCCCGTCATTGGGCCATTCCAAAGAATAGGCAGGGCGCTGCTGGTTGGAATCTTCCTGATCAACATATTGGCGGTTCGCCAGTCACCGTTACTTGGAGCAGGCCTAAGTTGGCATCTGTTCCATGCCTTGGTGGCAGTATGGCTAGTTTGCCTCCAATTTGCGTTCTCCAGGGCAAAGAACGCTGGCTAGCGGTCAGTCATCGGGTATCTCGAACGTCCGCTTCCACCCCCAGTTTCGGTCATTGAAAACTGACTTGAAGTGGGCCGATAGCTGACTGTCTGCTCTTGTCAGTGAACTTCGGCAATGCGGTCGTTCAACTCTTCTATTCAAATTGTACAGGTGGTGGCTGGAGGTTGTTCAGATCGCTTTGATGCAAGACCAGCCATTATCTGAACTAACTTAGTATCGCATCCGAAGCTTTCTCAGCAATCATCAAGACAGCAGCTTGAATATTCCCGCTGATTGGTGTTGGAAATACTGAGGCATCCACCACGCGCACCCTGTCCAGACCATTAAGCCGCAAGTTGGGGTCGACCACTGCGTCTTCCGAATTTCCCATCTGGCAGGTGCCGGCTGGATGATAGGCCGGGACAGCATGCTGTCGGATAACATCGGTCATGGCGTCAGCGTCGTTTGAGAGATTGTCCGGAAGCAGAAAGCCGTCGAAGTGATCCAAAAATGCATCGGACTCAAACAGCTTTATTGCCAATCGCGAGGCCGCGGTTAACCGCCTCAGATCATCGCTATCTGAGAACATTTGAGTAAAGAGAAGCGGCTGCAATTGCGCGGCGCTGCTCTGTAAACGCACCCTCCCCCGGCTTTTGGGATAGTTGATATTCACTTGAATCATGAAACTATCTATTGGCAATGGTTTTAGGCCGGTCTCGGTTCGCTCCAAACCGTATGGTGCGAAATGCAATTGTGCGTCTGGGAATTTTTCTTTGATGTCGGACCGGACAAAGGAAATTGCTTCATAAGATGCGGCGCTCAGCAGGCCGCCGCGGCGCACCCACCAGTTGTAGAGATGGCGCGGCATGTGCCAGGGCTTGTTTTGGGTGCTGATCGTTTTTGTCTTCGACCGCGCAACAATTTGTAAAGCCGGGTGTTCGTGCAGGTTCGCACCAATGTTTGGCCTGTCCAACAATACTGGCACGCCAACATCTTTAAGATGGTCCGCTGGGCCGATACCCGATCGCATTAGGATTGCTGGCGACTCAATTGCTCCGGCGCTTAGAATGCTCTCTTGGCGGGCCCTTGCCTGCTTCAGTTCTCCGCGATGGAGATACTCCACTCCCACAGCGCGAAATCCATCAACGATCAGCCGGGACACCAATGCGCCGGTTTGAATTTCTAGATTGGACCGCCTGCGCGCCGGGCGCAGATAACTGGAAACGCCAGACGATCTCCAGTGCCCATCATTGCTAGAGACAAGGATGGAGGCACCCTCCTGAGTACCACTATTGTAATCAGCATTGTGTTGGCCTCCGATTGCATTTTGCGCGTCGATGAAGGTTCGGCTCAATGGATGTGGATGCGACAGTCGGCGTAACGCCATCGTGCCGTCTGTCCCATGAACACCATCCGCCGCCGAAATCCGTTCGATCCTTCGGAAATAGGGTTCTACCTCCTGCCAACACCATCCGCTGCATCCCCCTTCGGCCCAACGGTCAAAGTCGGCCGCCGCTCCGCGAACATATACCATTCCATTCAGGCGACTGGACCCGCCCAACATCTTGCCACGCGGCCAATCTTGCGTCAGCCCGTTTCGACTGGCATCTTCTTGCGTCTGGTATTGCCAATCCAACTTGGAATTTCCGACCCCAAGCGCTGGACCAAGCAATGGAATTTCATACAAGGGACTTCGATTGGCTGGACCTGCCTCAAGCAACAATACCGAATGTCGTGGGTTTTCGCTCAATCGGTTCGCCAGAACGCATCCAGCACTCCCGCCGCCAATGATAACGAAATCAAATTCCGGCAAAACGGCTTCCTTCTAGGCGTGTCGGGAGCCGGATTGACCTCGACCTACTGGACTCTTGACAATTTAGAGTCCGCATTTTCTAAGTCAATTCACGAGTTTTCATCACCAATCGATTGTTAGCTCGAAGGTGGGTGTCCCGTTAAATGATTGATAATGAAAACCTAAACGACGGTTATCCGAATACGTCATCGGCCCAATATTGCGAAAGTTACTTCTCAACTTGCGTTGATCTGGGCGTAAAGTCTGCAGACTTGTTTGACATTTTACAGGCGTCACCTCGGTCGTTTGCCAACCCACTTTACCGGTTTCGATGTGACGCGATTTTAGACATGATTGCTCACGCGCAGAATGTCAGCGGCCACTGCTCAATTGGTTTAATGGCTGGCACTCATTTCAGACCATCGACATTTTTGGATGTAGGACAAGCCTTCATCTCAGCCAATTCTTTGCGTCATGCCCTGCGGGTAAACGCGAAGTATCAACGCCTCACTCAGCAATTTGGGACGACAGGGCTTGAGGTTGATCGACAGTCGGCACGTGTTACTTGGGCGCCTTATATTGAGGACGCCGAACGGCTACGCCCGATCACAGAAGCAGTATATGCAGGCTATGTGTCGATTGGACGTTGGCTTCTATGGCATTACAATGAAGACGCACTGGTGGTGCGCTTTCGCCACTCTAGACCATGCGATCCTGATCCTTGCGCAGAGTATTTCGGATGCGACATTCAATATGATCAGGACCTTGATTGCCTCGAGTTCAAAGCGGCCTTGGCGGATTTCAAGTTACCTCAAGCTAACCCGGAATTGTTGAAGACCCTCGAGTCTCGGTTGGACCGCTCTTTGGAAAACCTCGACAACCTCGATAGGGTCACCAGCAAAGTTCATCAATCTGTACTGTATACGATTGGGAAGGTTCCGGTGACCGCAGAGAGCATAGCTGAAATGATCGATTATACTCCTGCTGGAATGGCTCGAGGATTGAAGGATGAGGGCTCATCATTCCGCGACATATTGCGCGACGTACGGAGGCAGAACGCGGAATTTTACCTCTTGGAAAATCGCAAGACATTGGCGGAGATTTCACTCGCTCTTGGTTATAGTGACCAAAGCGCGTTCACCCGGGCATATCGCAGTTGGCATGGGGTTCCCCCATCACAAATGTCGCAGCGGTAGGTTGATTTCACTTTGGCGATCCCGAGGTTCCGCAATCGCTCGCGGTACAAACAGAACATCCCGACCCGAGATTGCATTTGTAAGAAAATGTAAAACTCAATCGTTGGAAACTGTCAAGACAGGCCATTTTCTGTGAGTTAGCCCACCCCAAGTGTCTTTTTGGCGAAAAGCCATCTGTCAATTTTCTTGGGGGCTTTCTGTGAAATCGATAACGTCTAGCGCGAGCAAATCACTTTTGTTTGGTAAGGGCCGACGCGGGCGTACGTTGGCTGTAACGACCTCTATTGGAGCAATGGCAGCGGCCATGTTGCCGTCGGTGGTTCACGCTCAGCTCAATACCGATGATGAGACTGCTGTCACTGAAGTTGTTGCCATTGAAGGGCAGGAATTGGATGGTGAAACTCTGGGCGGTTTCTTGCCCGTTGTTATTGGCGGCGATGGCGATCTGCTATTCTTAAGTCGGACAGCAGATGATAGCTTCATCACCTTCGATGGTAATCTAGACATTATCGCTGATGTCAGGCCGTTCGGATTGCAGAACATCGTTCGTCCTACTTACAGTATCGACAGTTTTGGCGACCAATTTGCGCTAACCACTCGAGATGGGATTTTTACCGGATCGGTGAGCGACAACATCGCGACGGAGATTGCGATCGGATCTGCTCTAGACGGATTTTCGACACGTGATCTGGGCAATTTGGGCAGCGGTGCAACTCCAATCATTCTTAACCAGCAAACCGCTTTTTTGTTGTCCAATGTCGGCGTCAATGAATCCGATGGAAGCTTTGTCGGGAACACTCAGAACTTTGTTTTATTCGCTGGGGCTGACGATACGCAGTTCGAATTGGTTTCAGGATTTACTGATGCAACCAGTTTGAATTTCGCCGGAGCGGAAGGCCTTTTCTCGAGCTCTTCTCCGCTTCTTTCGTCTGCTAACAGCGCACAAACATCCAATCTGTTCTTGTTAAATCTGAACGATGGCGCAAACGGGAATCCGATACAAATCGGCCCCAACGGCAATCCGCAGCTTGCAGGCGGCGTATTCTCCGGGGGAGATTTTACCTTCGCCGGCTTTACCTTTGTCGACAATACCGGAGGTGGATTCCTAGGCAGCGGCGCGAATTTCGACGCACGTTCGTTCTCGGCGAATTCGCTCAACCAGGCTTTTGTTTTAGGCAACGCCTTGCTCGGGCTCGATGGCGGACCCGGTGACAGCCTGCCTGGCGAGCTTCTGGTTTTTGATGATCAGGTAATCGCGGTTGGTTCGAATTTCCGGTTGGGGGTTCAGACCAGCGTTGGCGAAGTGGCCTTTCGCGATTTCGACAATGTCATCCTCGCTGAAAATGGTGACCTGTTGTTCACTGCTGAGGCCACGCAAACAAATGGGCAACCACTCAACAATCCAATTGGGCTATGGCGCGTGATCAATCCGGGATTGGCCAATCAGGCTATCGTCCCCGTGCTTACATCAGGCGATGGGCTTATTATTTCTGCGGCTAACCTGTCCCAATTATTTCAAGGAGGCGGTGCAACCACGGCATCTGTCGCTGGCTTTGACCTGTTCGACATTTCTCGGTCTCAGGGCATTGCGACCGATGGTCGGCCATCGCTTATCAGCGTCAATGAACAAGGCCATGTGGCAACCATTGTTGAGATCGAAAGCTCATCTGGTACGGTTGAAGCGATTGTGGCGCAGGACGACAATGGCGACTTCCATGTCGTCGCCTTTATTGGGCAAGTGATCGATGTTGATGGCCAGGGCGATCTTCGGCGGATCACAAACTTCACCGCTCAATTTGGCTCGAATGATATTGATGGTGCCGGCGATTTGTTCAACATTGATGAGCAATTGGGCTTCATCGTAACTCTTGATCGGGATTCCACGAGCGCAGTGGAATTTGACCAAGCCGTCTTCCGCGTTTCGCTGAACGGTATCACGATGGCCCCTATCACCGAATTTCTGTGGCAGGGCGGCTGCGGCGATGATGAATTTTTCACACGCTGCGAAATCAATGCTGAAAATGGCAGCAACTGGGTCAACGAAGACGACATCACAGAAATCTCACCCAATCCTCCCGGCGGCGATGCCGGACAGCACAGCGCGACAATCCGAGAATCAGATGTTCGCATATCTGTTGAAAGCGTAAATCTTGCCCGGCTTGATAGCGATTCCACCATCACCTTGCAGGACGGTCGCACTCTAACGCTTACCGGCGGCGGTGATATCAACCGATTAATTATTGAGCGAGGTACACTTGCAACCGCAGGCACGTTGAATGTGGACGCGCTTCAGGTCGACTTTGGCACGGTGACTGCGAATGGCCGGATCGTCGTTGAAGACAATCTAACCATCAGCGGCGGCCGGTTGGAAGGTAGTTCTGGGATCGATGTTGAGGTGGGCTCAGCTATTCAATCCACTCCTCCACAGGGAATGCTGAGCGGCAATCTGGAATTGGAGACCACGCTCAGGTTCTTCGACAGCAGTGCTGTAACAATCGACACGGCTACTCTGGATATTGGTTCGGTCGGGCAGTTGGAATTGAACGACGGATCAAACCTTACGATCCGTGGCTCCACGATTGTTGGTGAAGGTTCAATTCTGGTTGAGAGCGAGGGGTCATCGATCACCTCTGAAGGGCTGAACTTCGTTACCGCCTCGTTGAATTTTCAGGATGCGAATGCGGCGCGGACCAATGGCGCAGAGCCAGATTTGTTGCGCATCGCGAGCCGTACACTTAGCGTGAACCAACTAATATTCAGCGCTCCGAACCTTTCGTCGATTGCTGCCAATCAAGGGGCAGGTGTTGCCATTGATCCCGGTGCAACATTGGCGATCGCCGATGGCGGAAGCTTTGTTGTCCAGAGCTTTGTTGAGTTTGGCCAAACCGACGGCAGCATGGGGGATGACTTCCCTACCATTAGCTTCGGCAATGGCTCCACATTGGGTATCGACACATTCGGCACCGCATTGTTCGATTTGGGCGAAAACGGTGTCGTCAATCTCGATCGGACGACAGTTTCAGGCGGAGGATTGTTCGCCAATCGCTCAACACTCAATGTAAACAATAGCAATTTTGCAGTCGTTCTCGCCAATTTTGGAAGTGCTACTTTCGCAGGCGATAACATCATCGCAACCAGCGAAGGTGCAGCAACAACACGTCAGGACGATGAGCTTTTCCGGCGCGGAGTTGAAGTTGCGACGGGCGTCGATATTGGCGGCGGCGGCAATCCCATTGCGATATCGGCATTGCTGAGCGACGTCACCTATACCGGCGGCAACAATATGATCGCTGGTGATGGCGCGGCGTTCCTGATCGACAACCGGCTCGAAGGCGGAAGGTTGGATTCGACCGCCCGGACTCTGATCGCAGGGGACATTACCCTTGATGATCAAGCTGTCTTCGCGGTGTTTGGGTCCGAAAGTGCGCCGACGGCATTTGCGGTTTTGGCAACCGCTCCTGAAGCAACTTTGGAAGCGTCAGCGACGTTGAATGGTAACGGTTTTGCGTTGCTGGAATTCACAGAGATTCAAGGCCTGATCTCACCCAACAATGATCAGTTCCAATTTGCCAATTTGACCAATCGACTGGGTAGTGAATTTTTAACCGCCGATGCGGGCATCTTGAACAGTAACGCTCCTGTCGATCCCACTCCGGGAGGTTTCCTTCAGATAAGCAACAGCAGCATTGATGATGTGGCCCTAGTCAATGCAGGTGCAGCACGGCTCGAAAATGTTACCTTCTTGCCCCATGGGCAAGTGCTCAACGCCGGCCTGTTGAATATCGCTGGCGCAATCCGTGACAATTCTGAAATTGACGGATTCCGGACAGCAACGATCGTCAATGGCGATGATGGCAGATTGCAATTGACCGCTAGTGATTTGGTAGAAGTCATTGTTGATAATTTCGGACTGATTACCGTTTCGGGCGAGACAGTGAATGTTACGCTTGAAGAGCTTTTCACCGATGGTGCTAACGACGATGGGGAACTTGTGTTTGGCTTCCATGCTGTGAATGATGGCGCTTCATTGACGGTCAATTCCACCAATGCTCTCTTCGTGTCTGATGATCTCCTTACATCTGGCGGCGGCATTTTGAGCGCGGACTGGTTTGTCGAAGATGGAACCGTAAGGCTGCTTGGATCCGATGGTGGAACACCGCTTATTGATACGATTGACGCCAATAGCAGCGCTGAAATCATCGGCACCGGCACTATCAACAATCTGGATGCGAATGGCAGCGGTCTTCGGACGGTCAATGGCGTTTTTGTGGGTAGCGGCGGATTTCAGGGCGGCGATATTGATATCGGCGAACAGGGCGGATTGGTCTTTGATGAAGATAGCCGCTTTGATGCGCTCAACATTGCCAGCGAAGCTCAGTTAAATGTCCTTGGAAATGTGATCTTTAGCGATGCGGCTGTCGCCGGTTTGCTTATCGCGGAAAGCATAACAGGCGACAGCTTGGATGTGACGGGTCTGGACGCCGAGGTTAATCTCACATCCATCCAGTTGGACACAGAAATGCTCACGGCCGAGGTGGGTCAAATCGATGTTCGCGGCGGTGCTACACTTGCCTATCGCGGCACCATTGATGCAGACTTGATCAATGTTTCTGGGCTCGTGACGTCTGACGATTTCGAAGCATCAACTCTGGTCGAAGCCGTCCAAGCCGATAACGTGAACATCTTTGCAGGCGGCACACTCGTTGCAGAAGAATTGGCCGTAGTGGACACGCTGACGATCCGATCGTCCGGCCGTTTTTTACAGGTTGGAACTGGGGTCGTGTCAGCCACCGATGTCGAGCTCGATGGTTTGTTAATGGGTGAGAATATTTTCATCAATCGCGATTTACGCGTTGGCGAAACTGGCGTGCTCGATATCGCGAATAATGTTGATGTCGGCGGGCTATTCGAGGTTGACGGTACTTTGAACGCCGCTTTCCTGCGCGCCAACCTCGTGACAGTCACACCTGGTGCGAATCTGACTGTATCAAGATCAATAGACGTCTCTCAAGACATCGTGATCGACGGAATGCTAATCGCTCAAGCTGACGACAACGAGATTGACGGAAGTGAGGTAGACGAAGGCCTCGTGGCGATGCTCGGCGGCGACCTGCTCGTCGGAGCAACCGGAGTTGTCGGAGGTGAAGCCGACATCGACGTCGGAGGAGTGATTCAGACGGCGCAGGGCAGCCTGTTCGCGATTGATGGCTTGGTTGTTGCCGATGACGGTATTGATTTTCAGGGGGAAACTCAAATCGCGGCCCTGATTGGTGGGGCAAACATCGTCATTGGCGATCAAACGATAATAACCGGAACGGACGATCCCAGCCAATCCACAGCTGACCTAATACGCGCCGCGTTTGATGCTGCTGGAGGTTCCGCGATCCTCATTGACTTTGCGGAAGTCGATCTGGTCGCGGACGGTGATCTAACGGTTGAGGATTCCGCATCGCTAGCGGTTGATAGCGGCACATTGGTCGGAGGGAACTTGTTCGTAGACGAAGGCGCTGATCTTCTTACCGACGGACCGCTTGTGATCTCCGCCGATCTCTTTTCTCGACTGGCGGACTCGATCAACAATCTGGGCGGCGGGTTCGTCGGCGGAAATGCCGAACTGGGAGGGAATTCAAACTTTGGCCAGACGATCATCGGCGGAGATGCGACCATCTCGGGCGATAGTGTATTTCTCGCTATAGGCGAGATTGACCACAGTCCTCCGCTCGATCTTGTCAGAAGCGCAGTGGATGCATTTTTTGACTCCATCGATGGCGTAACTGATGATGACACTGCTTTTGAGTTCAGTCTGGGCTCGTTCACAGTTGGCGCACTCGGCAATTTCCAAATTTCGTCGGGCGCAACTATCGGCACAGATGGAGATGCCTTTGTTGGGGGTTCATTGACCAATGGCGGCGACGCATTGTTCGATGGAGATCTATTCGTAGGGTTTGAACCCGAAGACCCTGGCATTAGTTTCATCAACGAGGATGAAGCCACGATCCATGTCCGGGGACATTTGGGTGTTCAGGGCGGCTTAGTGAATTTTGGCAATGTCCAAGTAGACGAGGATGTCTTGGTAGACGGTGATGTTCGGAACAATGGTACCTTTAGGTACGGCCAATCGTTCACTATCAGTGACATTAGTAGTTTTGAGAACAACGGCGTTCTGATTGGAGGCAATCAAGAAGCCGCCTTCTCACTCGAACAAGGCTTTAGGCTCCATACTGGCGTCGCAATAAATCGTGGCCTTATTGGTGGAACCGGCACAATCGAGGGCGACTTCCTTCAGGAAGCACTCGATGATAGCGCATTGTTACCGACCTTATCGCCCGGATTTTCACCTGGCATTATCAACATCACAGGCGATGCGACCTTCAACGATGGCGTGATCTTGTTTGAGATTGGCGGCCTCACTCCGGGTACAGAGCATGACCAGATCAATGTCGGCGGCAACCTGACCATTGGCTCCAATGCGATGATCGTTGTCGACCTGCTTGAATTGGCTGATGGCAGCGGCATCTTTTTGCCTCAAACCGGCGATGAGATTGTTATTTTCACCGCCTTTGACATTTCGCCTGACGATGTTCAGCAGATCAACTTCTCGGTTCTTGATGAACTACCATTGGGCTTCACTCTGGTCCCGGATATTGTGCAAACTGGTGATGGAGAAATTTTCCGTGTTCTGCGGGGCTTCAACGGATCGACATTGTCCGGATTGGACGGTCTGGACTCTACCCAGTTGGCCGTCGCAGGCGCCCTTGATTTCCTTTCCACGGCGGAATCCGGTGTGCCCTCTCCCGAACTGTTTGAGATTGCGGTTGATCTTCAATTCACCGACGAGCGTGCAATGCAGTTGGATGGCCTGACAGCATTGAGCAGCACGGCGATATCGGCGATCCAGTCAAGCTCCATGCGCGCTGGCAGCATTGGCCGCAATTTTGCAGAAAGCAGACTTAGGCACCATGCCAATAGATTGCTGCGGCCCGATCCGCAGCCGGTCTCAAGAACCACCCAAAGCGGCGTAGCCCTGGCAAACTCGACAGGATCGTCGGGCGGGGTGCTGAACAACGAGGCCGCCGCTTCGATGATCGCTCAAAGAGCGTCACAGGGCGGCGGGACGGAGTTCCTCGCTGGGAACGGTTCAGTCTTCCGCGTAATCGGTAGCACTTCTCATCTATTCGGTGACAGTGCGTCCCGGTTGGGGACTGTCGGTTTTGATTATGATGGTTGGTCCGCAAATGTCGGAGCGGAATTTGAAGGTTCCGATGGCGGATTGTTGCTTGGCGCGGCCTTCGCACTCGGCAGCATCGACGCCGATCTGGATGACAACCGCGGCAATGTAGACACCGACAGTCTGGCGGCGACCATCTATGGTCAATACAAGGCTGGCCGCCTCACGATTGCCGCTGGTTATAGCATCGCCGATCTGGATATTGATAGCGAGCGCCAGGTTTTTGGAGCGACTGCCAGCGGCGAAACATCCGGTGAAGTGCAGCACCTCTTTTCACGCCTGGGTTTCGATTTTGTAGCAACCAATAAGTGGAGTGTTGGACCAGAGATTATGCTCGTCCATAGCGACTTAGACGTTGATGGATTTAGTGAGACCGGGGCTGGAGCGCTCAACCTTTCAAGCGGTTCTTTGGATCGAGAATCAACTCTGCTCAATCTGTCCGGAACGGCCACTCGGCAATTCGATGCAGGCGATTGGTCGGGCCTTCTGACAATCGGTGCTGGTTACCAATGGGCTCTGTCTGGTGATGAGTTCTCGGTAAGTCCGGCGGCGTTCACTGCGGCACCAGCGACAAATTTCTCAAACCCGTTGCGGCCTTTGGCAAATGATGGCTTTGATTTGTCTAGCGATCTATCACTAAGCAGCGGGTCAGGCCTTACCATCGCGCTGGATTATGACGGATATTGGGGCCAAACTGGTCAAGATATCCATGGTTTGAATTTCAGGGTCTCAGTTGCGTTCTGACGGGGTAAGCCATTGTTAGATGTGGTGTTCAGCGAGTGCTGAGATAACCTAGGAGAACGTCCGCTTTCGGGAACTAAGATTTCGGGTGGCAACGTCATCAATTGGGGCGCATTTCAGACATGATGGAAAGACCTTGACGCATCCGCCTGTGGCGGACCGGGCTTTCGTGAACCGAGCCTGCCTTTAGATCAGTCTCCGCCGTTCGGCTTCAATCCCTTGCGCAGGTAAGTCGTAGGGACCAGCCCCTCAGCGCACTTCAAGCAAAATAGACGGTCTCCCGAGGCTCCTTCGCCGCGCTCTGTGCGCCGGCCGCCGACTTTCCTTTCCGTTTGCACACCCCGATCTCGCCGATGGGCAAGGTTGCATGAGCAACCCTGAACCCGAGAAGGAACGAGAAAAATGAGAGGGAACAATCAAACATAATCAGAGATCAAAATCTATGTCGCGTGTTTAGCGGCCTACAATAATGGTGTCCTGTACGGGCGCTGGATCGATGCGAACCAAGACCCCTATGATATTTGGAATGAAGTCAGCACTATGCTTTTGGCTTCGCCCATCGAAGACGCCGAGGAATGGGCCATTCATGACCATGACGGTTTTGAAGGGGCACCCATCAGCGAATATGAGTGCTTTGAGGAGGTCTTACAGAAAGCTGCGCTTATTTCTGAGCATGGAGCGTTGGCCGGAAAGCTGCTCGATCATTTCAGCGATTTCGAAGAAGCCAGAGAAGCGCTCAGCGACCGCTACGCAGGTGAATATGAATGCCTCGCCGACTTTGCGCGTGAGCTAACCGAAGAAACCGCCGTTCCCATCCCAGAAAACGTGGCATTCTATATCGACTACGAGTGCATGGCGCGGGATCTGGAAATCAGCGATGTCCTCACTGTCGAGACACGATGCGACCAAGTGCACGTGTTTTGGGCGCATTGATATCGGCAAGATTGTAGAAAAGCGCATAGTCGAAGCAAGCCCAAGCCGATTGGCAAGCGGTAGCTGGTGCAGCCGTACAAACAAAATGGCTGGTGAAGGTGACATCTGCGCGAGTTACAGCGCGGATCGTATCGGCGGCGAGCAGCCCGTTCGTAGGCCTTTCTCCTTTGAAGGTCAGCTATGGGTCTGCATCGGATCGGATGGGCGAGATCGCCGCGCTTTCCAACTTGTTGATCCTGCAACGTTCCACGACCCGACATTCACTTATGGCGGGCGCGTCAGAGACGGCCATGAAGGTCGCAGAGACCCAAACGGGTACGGCATGCTGGTCACCCATCGCAGGGCGACAATGGTGCTGCGTGGTCCCGAAACCCGCTTTGTAAGAGGCACTGAGCGTCTGGGTGCCTTGTTTCACCTGTAATCAGCGTTCCAAGCCCGGTTTATGCTGGGCTTGGTTTTACCCGCAGATGATGCGGTTCACGCGTCCAAGAAAGCTCGCTTTCTGAGTGATTTCTGTGATAAACTGAAGATATGAGCAAAGAGATTGCCAGACCTGATTTGATAAGCGCAAAGCTGAGACAAGCTTTGGCGCTGCAAGTCATGGAAGATAACCCGCTCACCGACGATGAAGTGGCTATGTTCAAGATGTTTGAGGCCAAGCGCTGGAGCGACGAGCGATGTCGCGCCTACATCATGGAACAGCTATCTGGTGCCTCTGACACTCCCTTAGCCGCTGAATGAGCCACGAAGAGCGCGACACGGCGCTTTATCGATACCCGGACAGTTCCGTTCTAAGAAACAAGCTGGATATCCGCGATAAGGCAGAGCTCAATAGAGCAGAGCGCTTGCTTGTTACCCAGCGTCAGCGCGGCGATATTCCGAAGGGCAAATTCGACCTCGACCACATCTGTGCGATCCATAATCACCTGTTTCAAGATGTCTATAACTGGGCTGGTGAACCGAGGTAGGTGGACTTCCACAAGGGTGAGACCTTTTTCCTCCCGTACAGCTGCATCCCCACAGCCATGGATTACGTGCACAAGCGGCCAGAGGATCAGAGCTACTTGCGCGGCCAAAAGCAGCACGAGTTCGTTCGAGAAGCCGGGTCTGTGATCGGCGAGATCAACTACATCCATCCGTTCCGCGAAGGCAATGGACGCACACAGGCGCTCTACCTAAGGCAACTTGGGGCGCAAGCAGGGCACCAGATTGATCTGTGTCGGCTGAACAAGCGAGCATGGATGGAAGCGTCGATAGATGCAGCCAAAGGCAGCCCTAACTACGACAAGTTGCGGTGGTGCATCGACCGGGCCATCGAGCCAGTTCGGGATCGAACGCGCGACCGAGGCCGCTAGAGTCTAACGATCAAGCGACGGGCCGTTTTGGTCTCGGCCAGGATCTTTGGTCTCAGAACGCGCTTCTCGCTTGCGGCGTTCGATATGTTCGCGCCTTTGCTTCTCGCATGTCTCTTGAGCTGGCTCCGGTGGCGGTTGAGGACGCTGCGGTTCATGTGCGCGCTCTGGCCTGCGTTCCTGCGCTTCCTTCATGCGCATTACGAGGTAGCGCTGTTTGTCAGCCTGCAATTCCTTAGCGCGTTCTCCCAAGCGCTCGGCGCGAACTTTCGCTTTCGATTGCAGCGATCGACATTGCTCCAGCTGTTCGAAAGTGAGCTTGTCACGTTCCCGTTGATCGCGCTGCTGCGCTGCCAATGTTGCGATCTGGTTCTGTTCTTTGATGCGCCGGTGTTCGCCCGTTATTCGATCCCAAAGGCCTAGCAGACCGCGTCGGAACTGCTCTTGCCGTTGGGCTTGCTCTAGAACTTGGCGTTGTCGCAACTCTGTCATCAGCCTTGCGCGTTCGGCGCGCTGTTGTTCGACCAAGCGGGTTTTATCGCGCTCGAAGCGTTCTTTGTTGGCTTGTGCAGCTTTGGCTTGCTCGTTGTAAAGCCGTCCCAAGTTCTGGCCGATATCCTGCGCCATCGCGTCGCGGGCTTCATCCAGCGCTAGCAGTTCCTTAGGGTCACCGAGCCGCTCTTTGATCTGTTTGGTGCGGACATCGACTTGCTTGGGAACCGAGTACACTTCGTAATGCATATCAACCGCAACAAAGCCTCGCTTATCACCTCGCGCGAGATAGTAACCGCGTTCTTTGAGCGCGTGCTCAAAGGCTGAACGACTGTCTGAGATCGCCCAACGACTCTTTGACCTGTCCGGCATCCTTGCCAATCCTCATGGCTTGTTGCCATTGCTCCAGTGTGAAGTTGCGCGGATCGCTCTTGCTTCGATCAGCAAAGCCTTCGAGCATTTGCCAACCATGCTCACGATAGAGCTCGCGAGCGACCTCTTGCATCGGCTCTCGGCTGTAATCCATCCGCCTAGCGGTCATGGTCTCAGCATCAATACGAGACCACACCGCATGGGCATGGCGGCGGCCATCCTTCTCATGAAGGACGATGGCGCGCGGTTGGCCAGCAAGGCCAAGACGATCTTCCACACGGGCAATCGCATCATCAAATACCGGAGTTTCAACCCGCTCATTGGGGGGAGGATTGAGGGACAATGAGAAAAGGAACTTCTCGCACTTCGTTCCTCTGCTTATCGCATATGTTTCGTTCATCGCGCCGTGCAGATCGTCCGCAGCAAAGCCGCGCAGTTCGTACACGCTCACATGGTCGTTTTCATCCTTCATTAGATGATCCGCCAAGTTTCGAGCACCGCCACGGCTGTTGCCTAAGAGGATCATTGCTCAATCCTCACGCTTCACGCCAAGCGCCTTGATTAGATCGAGGCGGATTTTCTCGACCGTGAGGCAGGCCGCTTGCAATGAGAGCAGCACATCAGGCGATTCTGGCAGAGCGCCATTGCGAGCCGCTTCTGCTATGTCTCGCATGGAGGAAGGCATATCGGATGAGCCAAGCGACGCGAGGATACGCGCCAGCATCACCTCATCATTGCGAGGCTTACGTATGCGCTTCTTATTCGCTCCATCTTTGCCGAATATCTGTTCTCGGGCATAGTCCGACAGCGTGCGATTACCTGCCGTAGCGACTAGCTTAGCGTGTTGTTCGGCGGTCAGATTGATTGTCAGGCGCTTATCCACATTGCACCTCACAAATCCAAATCTAATGCTTGAAGTTGCTTCTCCCAGTCCGCAAGCTCGTCAAAGAAGTTCGAAGTCTCTCCCGGAGGCTCCGCCATTTTCCAAATTCCCCCTGATTTCCCGGTGTTTTGAGTAATTACAATTGGTTTTGTCAGACCAACGGGACACTTTTGAGACGATGTGCTCACTGCCCGGCATGAAACAGTGCGGTTCGGGTGGGGCAAAATTGGTCCGTTGTTTGTGGCAGATATCAAACGCCAGCACATCAACCGAATGCGCAGCTTTTGCCATTGGCGCTGCTACCGCGATCAAATGTTTGTGAAAATCAATGGAGAGACTCACTACCTATGGCGCGCGGTCGATCACGGATGCGAAGTGCTTGAGAGTTGAGTCTCTTAGAAGCGAGATAAATCGGCAGTTTTGAGGGCCTTGAGGAAGGCTGCTGGGTATCGAAGATCGCCGCAAAATGGGAAGGTGGATCAACAATCGCGCCGAGAACTCGCATCTACCACTGCGAAGACGGGAATGGGTCATGCAGCGCTTTCGGCGAATGTTGCGGCAAGGCGCTACACGCCTAGCAGAGACGAGTTCGCGTTAAACTGACAGTACCAATCCGCGTATTCATCGCCTCACGCGTCCACTTAATTCGGCTCCACAAGATTATCGTCAGAATTGCGATCGACGTATTTGTTGTAGGGATCAATGCCGAGCCAAGTTGGCCGCTTCTTCGTGACGATCTTGATGGTTTGAATGCCGGACATGATCGGATGGCGTTCCATTGAAAGCACGTTTGCGCGTTCAAAGACCCCGGCACCGGGACGTTCGGTAAAGGCACCGATTTCAATCTGATCGCTCAGATCCGCTTCGGTTTCATTGCCTTCGCCATCGGCATAATACTTGGCCGCCGCAATCGTCAGAGTTGTCTCAAACGTGCCATCGCCAAGCTCTTCCACCTCAGCCTCTTCAGCTTTTAAATCATAGACGGTAATCTTCTGCAGCAGATCGCGAACAAGCGCTCGTTCTTCCTCATTGCGGGCAAGCGAGAAGAAACCAGCGACCAGATCTTTTGAACTTGCGTAAGGCTGGCTCTTGAACCGGAAGCGATCAAGGAGATCGGCTAGCATGGCGTTGACGCGATCTTCGCCAAGGCGATCTTGGAGCAGATACATGACCACTGAACCCTTCCGGTAGTGGATATAGCCTTGGTCCTCGACCCGCTCCAATGGCAGCTCTTCGAGTGCCTCTCCGCCTCGCGAGGTGAGGTAATTATCAAGCTCAAATTTCAGGAACCGGCGCATATCGTCTTCGCCGTACAGTTCCTTCATCACCATGAGCGCAGAATATTGTGCCAGTGTCTCAACGAGCATCGTGCCGCCCTGCTGGTTGGCGGAAATAAGCTGGTGCGCCCAATATTGGTGCGCGGCTTCGTGCGCAGTGATGTAAGTGACGTAATCGATCTCACCAGGATCAGCCAGGTTAGCGAGGAAGCCGATGTCCTCCGAGTAAGGCATCGTGCCCGCAAAAGCCTGAGCAAAGCTTGCATAGCCCGGAAATTCGATGACCCGCGCATAGTCAAATTGATACGGGCCGAAATTAGCACGATAATATTTGAAAGACGCATCCATCGCGTCGATCATCCGTTCTGCGTTATAGGGGTGCTGCGGATCGTAATAGACTTGCAGGTTCACGCCGTCCGCATCGCGGTCCATGATCTCATAGCGCGCCGATTGGATTGAGAGAAAGCTCAATATAGGCGCCGTCGACTGGAAGCGCGCAATCCGGCGATCGCCTTCCACCACATCCGATACCCGCTTGCCCGGTGCGATAGGCACTTGATCAGCGGAGGTGGAAAGAGTGATCTCGGTATTCACCCAATCCGCGCCGACATAATTGTCCAAATGCTCATGCTCATCCTCGAGTTTGGCGGGCCGCAATTCCGGTTCAAGACCATAGCTGCGTCGCGTTGCCCGATCTGTGAGCAAGCCTTGTTCGTTCATCCCGATCTGAGGAGCAAATTCCGCATTGTTGAGGAACGTCCCGTTCTTCACCAGCCGCGTATCGTAACCGCTCGCGCTCATCGCCTTGTGCCAACGCTGAGTTTTAAAAGTCAGTGTTGCCGTTTCATCAGGCGCCAATGGCGTATCGAAACGATATATCCGGTGTTGATAGGTTTCGTCGTCCTTCTCTAGCTTTGCCCCTGATAAATCTGTTTCCAGCAATATTGTTTCGGCATCAAGAAGCCTCACATGAAGTGTCTCGACCGGCGTACCTGTATCATTCACCATCCGGAATGTGCCTGATGCTTCCATCCGGCGTTCTTCAGGATACAGATCAACCGCCAATGTCACATCGGTCAATGAAGGTTGTTTGAGCTTGGCGTATTGAAGGTATTCCTTCTCGTAATTGGCTAGCAGCTCCTCTTGCGCATCACTGTTGCGATAGGTGTTTTGGACATTCATTTGATTGTAGAGGAACGCGCCTGTTCCAACCGAAGTGAGCACGCCCACGAGGCCCAAGGCGCCTGCCGTTGACATCGCACGGCGAGGCAAAGCTTTAAGGCGAGGCATAAGCCGCGTCTCTGTGCCTCTACGCCACATAAGGTGGGCAAGCACTGCCATCACCAAGGCCATGCCGCCAAAATAGAGCCTGAGCCACCAGCCAAGCGCGCCTGCGACACCATCTGCGTTCATATCCGAAACCGGATTTGCGATACCACCGCCATAAAGGAGGAGCGGGTGATCAAGCCCGATCCCTGCGAAGGTGATCGTGGCCACAATGTAGAGGACCATGATGCCCCAACCAACATATTTGTTGGGGCTCAATGCCTGCACAAATACCGACAAGATCGCGATCTGCAGCAGGTCGACAGTCTGAGGCAAGACATACCACATGAGGTATTTATCAAGTTCAAAATCGAAGTATCCGCGGCTCGCCTGTACTGCCATTGCCGCAAGGACTGAAATAAACAACGTCGCAAAAAGCACCAAGGTTACAGCGATGGACTTGGGCACCATATAGGCCCAACCGGGCAGCGAAGTGCTGTCGACTATCTCGTGGAACTTGCGGTCGCGGTCGCGCCACACAAGCTCGCCGCCATAATAGATCGCGATGATCAACGGAATAATCGTGAATGTGCCAACAACGACCTCAATCAATGAGAAGGTCGCTGGGATGCGCGGCGTGCCATATGTTTCCGTGCCAAAGATCATACCAGCAAGGCTATTGACCAGACCAAGGAGCAGCAAAACGGCAAAGGCAGGGCTTCGCAGTACTTGTGAAACCTCAAATCGAGTCGTCGCGATCAGCCTAGCAAGTCCAGCACTCTCTGGCTGAGTTTCTGGCAATACCGGTACAATTTGCGGCTTTGTCCTGCCCAGCTTTTCAGCCTTTTTGGCAAGCGTTCGCGCCTTGCGGGCTGATATGCCTCGCTCAGCAAAGCTGAACCGCCAAAGCGCAATGCAAAGTGCGCCCACGCCCAGAACAATCGCTCCCAGACGGTTGAAGAGCATTGCCCCCGACATTGAAGGCAATTGGCTGTTGAGCTCCGCCACTGTCCAATAACGGGTTTCATTCGCCACTGCAGCAAGGCCCAAAGGTTCCAACAAGGCGGCAATATCGCGGTACTCTGGCTCACCGCCAACAACACCGGTGAAGACAAAATAGAGCACCAAAAAGCCGACCACCGCGACATAGGTGTACATCATCGACCGGGTGATTGTTGCGACCGCGAAGAAGATCGCGCTAAGCATAATCACACTTGGCGCGGCAAAGAACGCGAAACTTGCCGCATAGTCGTTGAACCGGTTTGGACCGACAGTCTCAGGATCGAGCCAAGGCGCCAAGGACCCCAAGAACACCGCAAGCGGTATAGCCGCAAAAGCAATCAGCGCGACAATCACGGCACCTGTGAAACGGCCCATCAGATATGAGAACTTTGTGACCTGAGTGGAACGGACCATAGGCCCAAAGCCGCTTTCATCGTCACGCACCACGACATTGGCTACAAAGGCCGTGGTCACAAACATAAAGAATATGCTCATGATCTGTTGAACCTGAAGGATCGCAGAAGGGCTGTTGATATTGACGTTACCCCCGCCGCCGATCTGAATTTGGTCCCAGACCGTTGCACCGAAGGTCAACAGGAAGAATATTATTAGCGCGACCCAAAACACCGGGTTTCGCAATTGGTAACGCAGCTCAAATAGCGCGATCGAACCGAACATGGATCTTCCCCCCGCTTACGCTGCTTGTGTGGTGTCAGAGGCCCCGCGGCGCGATGCGGCAAGGGTTGAGAAGTACACATCCTCAAGCCCCCCATCGACCGATTGAAAGCCATCGCCCGGATCATGATCGCACAAGATGTGAATGATCGTCTCACCAGCAAACAAGCGGGTTGAGATCACTTCGTACATATTGCGGTATCCATCCAACTCACTGCGCTCGATCGTCTTGGCCCAAACCGTGCCTTGCGCCTTAGTCATCAGCTCCTTGGGAGCACCCTCAAGCTTGATCGAGCCGTTCACCAAAACCGCCATCGACGGGCATAAATCCGCTACATCTTCAACAATGTGTGTAGACAGAATAATCACCACATTTTCACCGATTTCAGCGAGCAGGTTCAGAAAGCGGTTGCGTTCTTCTGGATCAAGGCCAGCGGTAGGCTCATCGACGATGATGAGGTCAGGGTTGCCGATCAGAGCCTGCGCAATGCCAAACCGCTGGCGCATACCGCCCGAAAAGCCAGCGATCGCTTTCTTACGCACATCCCACAGGTTCACCTGATTAAGCAGGGTTTCAACCGTATCCTTACGCGGACCTCTTGCCGAGATACCCTTAAGCACCGCCATATGGTCGAGCATATCGTATGCCGAAACGCGGGGGTAGACGCCGAAATCTTGAGGCAGATAGCCAAGCCGTTTGCGCAACTCCTCAGGCTCGGCGAGGATATCGAGACCATCAAATGTGATCTGCCCTGAACTTGGCGTTTGGAGCGTCGCCACCGTGCGCATCAAAGTCGATTTGCCTGCCCCATTGGGACCTAGAAGCCCGAACATACCCTTAGGGATCGTCAAGCTCACATCATCAAGCGCCTTTACGCCGTTGGAATAGACATGACTTACGTTCTTAAGTTCGAGCATGGCAATCAATCCCTCTTCTATACAGCGAAGCTAGAAGGGTGTGTTGCTCATGTAAAGCACCAGATTCAGATAGACCCCATCCACGACTGATAACGCTCGACAAATGGCAATGCGCTTGGCTGAGCCGCCCTCTATCGCACTCGAGAGGGCGCAATCAAAACGGCATTGGCGATCAACAAGTCAAGGCCGTCCAAATAGGCCCGCGTCGAAGGATCGTGTGCAAATCCAATCGTCAAGCCGCGCCCTGTCCCTTGCGCCATCATATAGGGTTTAAACGATAACTGACGCCGGTTTTCGTCCCAGACATAGCCGCTCTCGATCAGTGTTTCCGGAGCGGCAAAGCGCATGACATTGCTACCGTTTGACCGGTCGAGCGGGGTGTAGACCAAAGATCCGCTGGCGAGAACCACTGCGCCATCATCATAGCCGGCTGAAAGGAAGTGTTCGGTGTCCGCAACCGTGTTCAAGAGTGCACCGGGCAATGTGTCAGGAAGCGCTTCTTGGTCGGCTATCCTTTCGCGGTAATCCTCTTCGCTTGTAATTTCGGTCGCGCGTGTAAGCGAGCCTGCATCGCCGCTGTCATCATTCGCGGAAAGTCCTAGGGCTGCTTCACGCTGAACTGCGAGAAGCGGATTGTCCCCCGATGCAAATGCGCCCAGCGAATTCCCGATAGCGACGAGAACACCGCCGCGAGCCACAAAGCTGCGAAGGTTGCGAATGCCCGCTGCCCCCAAGGCGCTGCGCGGTGAGCCATTAGGGACTAAAACCACATCATAATCGGTCAAATCAGCGCGGCCAAACCGCTTAGTTCGGATTGGCACCACTGGAAGGCCAAGGCGTTGCTCAACAACGAAACGCAGACTGCCAGCGCTAAGCTGTGATACGCCTTCGTCCCATGCGATTGCCACTTTGGGCAGGGTCAGGCGAACAAAGGAAGAGCTACCAAGGTT
Organism: Erythrobacter sp.; assembly: GCF_039988855.1. GTDB lineage: Bacteria > Pseudomonadota > Alphaproteobacteria > Sphingomonadales > Sphingomonadaceae > Erythrobacter. The sequence goes on along the minus strand of NZ_JBDXIY010000001.1, from coordinate 175,533 downwards.
CGGGCCATCTTCAACCCAGCTATCCGAAATGCCAACGGTATGTGCGCCCACTTGATCGGCAAGTTCCCGTAAACGAGCCATCTTATCCGGGGTGTTCGTTGCCACCGGGAATAGAACAGTACCGCGCGGGAATGTACGTCCGTTTTTAGTAAACGCTTCATCGGTCGCACGCGCATCAATTCCTTCACGAAGGGCAAGAGTAACCAGCCGCGCCTGTCCGCTATCCGTCCATGGAACCGCAACTGCATAGGCTCCTGAATGGTCGCCAACGGCAGCGATTTCTTCTTCACCTGTCATCGGTTGGCCGCCAACTTCACGGTTGCATAGATTGACCGTCACACCTGACATCAGGCCCACTGACCAAGACGTCACATCATAAAGTTCATGGGCCAGATCCTGGCTGCGACGTTTTTCTTGCTCAAGGATAAATTCACGCGGTAATTCGGTATCTTTATCAAGCAGGCTTCGTACCAACTTTCCGGCAGGCTGCGCTTGAGGCACTGCGATGTAACCTTGAGGATAGGAGCGACCGCACACGGTGACGAGGCCATCGCGGCGTACAACTTCGATGCCTTGCGCCGCCAATCTGCGACCAAGTCCTTCCGCATTCCAACGGCGGCTTGAAAGGTCGATCACATAAGAACCGCTGCCCGCCACACCGTTTGCATTTGCACGGCGATAATTGGCGTAGTCGCGCAGGAACCGGTCCGCGTTCATCGCAACCGCTTCGGCAGTTGAAAGGCTTGCAACAAAGTGATTTCGCACCGTCGCCGCGTAAGGCAGCACCGTTCCATCACGCCTATCCCAGACGAGCCCTCTCGCCGAGCCTTGTTCATAGGTCATGCCAATCGCGCCTTGGTGTGCGTTCCATGTATCGCCATAGCCGGGGTAGAAGAGGTCGAAAATTTCGCGGGTAAAATAAGGCTCGCCAATAGTGTCAAAGTTGCGCGCATTATTGCGCCCGATCACTTCATAAAGGTTAAGCTGTTCGGGCGTGATGTTAGGGTTCACAGGGTCCGCCGCAGGGGCGAAGAAATAGGTCTCATCACCGCCCATTTCGTGAATATCTGCGACCACCACCGGGTTCCAAGCCCGCAATGCCGCGACCTTACCGCGCGTTTCGGGCTGACTCAAAGTGAACCAATCGCGGTTGAGATCGAACATGTAGTGATTGACCCGGCCACTGGGCCAAGTTTCATCGTGCTCTGCAGCTTGACGGTCGCCAATCGCCGTCAGCCCCAGAGCGTCCCGGAAATGGTTGACAAAACGGGCTCGCCCATCAGGGTTTTGGATCGGATCAAGTACAACGATTGTCTCAGACATGATCTGCTGCACCCGCGAGTCATCGGTTGCTGCGAGCAGATGATAGGCCATCATAATTGCCGCATCGGTCGAAGCGATTTCGTTGCCGTGTACCGAGTAAGCGAGCCATGTCACCGGCAGAGCATCGCCATTGCTTGGACGCCCTGCTGCAATGTTGGCCATATCGGCTTGGACCGCGTCAATCCGGGCCATGTTCTCAGGCGCGGTCAAGACCACATAGTTGAGCGGGCGTCCCTGCCAACTGGTCGCATATTCGACCATCCGCACCCGGTTAGGCGCGGCTTTCGCCAGAGCTTCCAAGTACTCAACCGTCTCTTCAGGATTGGTTATCCGCTCACCCGGCTTGTGGCCAATCACGTCCGTCAACGTCGGGATCGCTGCATCAAAGTCAGCCTCAACAAATGACTGAGCGAAAGCAGCGCTTTGAAGAGAAAGGAGCGAAAAGGCTGCTGCGAGGATTGCGATGCAGCGCTTAAGAGCATGAACCATCATGCCCCCGGTCTTACTCGTAACGCCTATAAGCGCAAGAGAGGTATTGGGTCAGGCCTGCCCGTGTTCCTTACGCGCAATTTCATGCAGCCAATCAGCATGGCGCGGTGCAGTCTTAGTCTCGCTCCAATCGTCGAGCATCATAGGAGCAACCCGCTTGAGTTCCGTATATTGCTCCTCCGTGCCAATGTCGGTCGCAAGTTCCACGCGGTGGCCGTTCGGGTCGAAGAAATAGATCGACTTGAAAATGCCGTGGTGGGTCGGGCCCAGCACGTCGATGCCCTCGCCTTCGATATGTGCTTTCGCGGCCAGCAGTTCTTCCCCAGATCCGACCTTGAACGCGAAGTGTTGCACCCATTGGGGCGTATTCTCATCGCGGCCCATCTCTGGCTGATTGGGAAGCTCGAAGAAGGCAAGGATATTGCCGTTCCCCGCATCAAGGAAGACGTGCATATAAGGATCATATGCACCCGTTGAGGGCACATGGTCCTCTGCGAAGGCGGTGGTGTAGTCCATGCCCAGCACGCGGCCGTACCACTCGACGGTTTCCTTCGCGTCCTTGCAGCGAAGCGCCGTGTGGTGGACGCCGCCTAGTTTGACAGGGTGGGTTCCAGAAGCACTCATTGCGCTGGCTCCTCTTGGACGTTCAGAACTCCGCGCGCGACTTGGTCACGCTCAATGCTCTCGAACAGAGCTTTGAAGTTGCCCTCGCCAAAGCCGTCTTTGTAATCGCCCACGCGCTGAATGAACTCGAAGAACACTGGGCCAATGCGCGGCTCTGCAAAGATTTGCAGGAGCAGACGCGGTGCGCCGCCTTCAGTCGTTCCGTCCAGTAAGATGCCGCGTGATTTAAGCGCTGCTTCATCGCGGCCATGGCCGGGAAGACGCTCGGATAGCATCTCGTAATATGTCTCTGGCGGGGCGGTCATAAAGGGCACGTCGAGCTTCTTCAGGCGGTCCCATGCCGCGACGATGTCATCGCAGATAAGGGCGATGTGCTGGATACCCTCGCCGTTATATTCGCGAAGGTACTCTTCGATCTGGCCCTTGCCGTTTTCGCCCTCTTCATTGAGCGGGATGCGGATCTTGCCGTCGGGCGCGGTCAGCGCTTTTGAAGTGAGGCCGGTGTATTCGCCCTTGATGTCGAAATAGCGGATCTCTTGGAAGTTAAAGAGCTTCTCATAGAAGTCGGCCCAATAGGCCATGCGCCCGCCGTAAACGTTGTGGGTGAGGTGATCGATCAGCTGGAATCCGCAGCCCTCAGGATGCTTGTCGACACCGGGAAGATATTCGAAGTCGATGTCATAGATCGACAAGCCTTCGTCGCCTTCGCTCGCATAGCGGTCTACGAAGTAAAGGATCGACCCACCAATGCCGCGGATCGCAGGAATGCTCAGCTCCATTGGGCCCGGAGCATTGGCAACAGGCTCTGCGCCTTGTTCAAGCACGTGGGCATAAGCCTTGGCCGCATCACGAACGCGGAACGCCATCCCGCAGGCGCCGGGACCGTGCTCACGCGCGAAGTACCATGCGGCAGACTTGGGCTCATAGTTCACCACAAGGTTGATCCCGCCCTGACGCCACAAAGCCACATCCTTCGAACGGTGGTTGGCGATGTGGGTAAAGCCCATGCTTTCAAAAACCGGCTCCAGCATGCCCTTTTCAGGCGCGGAGAATTCGACGAATTCAAAGCCGTCGAGGCCAGCTGGATTTTCGAACAAATCACCGGGGTGGATGGTCATGGGTCAGTGCCTTTAGTTGATGAAATACGGCCAAACAGCCGATTCAATGAAATTTAGTTTCGTTTGAAACTATCTAGCCATGGGCCGCCTATTTGTCAATTGAACCGAACCACCTTTGCGTGCAGGGTCGCGTCCTGAGAGGTGAGAGAGATGATCAAGACCAAAGGAATCAACCACATCGCGCTTGTGTGCCGCGATATGGAGGAGACGGTGAAGTTCTACACTGAGGTCTTACAGATGCCGCTGTTCAAAACGGTCGAGCTTCCCGGCGGCGGTCAACACTTCTTCTTTGATTGCGGAGGCGGCATTGCGGTGGCGTTCTTTTGGTGGGCCGATGGACCGCCGGCAGCTCCCGGTATCGCATCGGTCAAATCCTTTCCCTATGACGCAAAGACCGCAGTAGGCTCGATGAACCACCTCGCTTTCGACATGGAGGAAAGCGAGCTTGAGGCAGCGCTTGATCGCTTGGAAGAAGCGGGCGTTGAACATACCCACGCGGTCATCAATCACGACGACAGCAAGATGGGAATGTCCAGAGATTTGCACGAGGGCGTCTTTGTGCGCAGCGTCTATTTCACCGATCCCAATGGCGTCATGTTGGAATTTGCCGCGACCACCAAAGAGTTCGGGCCAAACGATATCGCCCACAAGCCAGCGACCGCTGCCGACCGAGTGGAGCCCGCCTGATGCCGCGCCTAAGAGAAGTGCCCAAGGCCGAAGCCGACCCCTCAATCCTTCCGCTCTACAAGCTCCTTTTCGGAGACCGCGACCCGGCGCAGGAGCCCGGCACTGCAACCGGCACTTCCGGGGATTGGTGGACCGTGTTCGCCAATTCACCCGAAGCGCTCGCCCATGCAGCGCAAGGCTTTGCCTATTACCGCTCGCCAAAGCGCAAGCTTGACCCCACTTTGCGAGAGTTGGGGCAAACTTGGGCAGGCTGGGCGACGGGAAGCCAATTTGTCTTCTCACAGCACTGCAAATCCCTTCGCGGGCTCGCCTATCCCGAAGAGAAGATCGACGCCCTGCCCACGTGGCAAACGGCCACTTGCTACACCGAGAAAGAGCGCCTTGTCCTTGCCTATGCCGACCGCCTCGTGGTGCACCAAGGGCGCGTGCCAGACGCTCTCTTTGATGCGTTGAAGGCTGAGTTTTCCGATGAAGAGATCATGGAGCTCACCTACACCACTACCATGTACCTCATGCATGCCGTGATGAGCCGCGCGCTGCGCACAGAGTTCGACGACCGTGACGATCCCATAACCGAGGTGCCAGCACCCGAAGGATTCGACGCGCTCGATTTCCTCGGCGGGAACCGGGATCAGAAGGACTAGGCCCTAGCGGTTTAGGCGACGCGCCCGATATTGCGGCCGCGATCATCGCGGGTGACGGTGAGCTGTGCGCCGAACGGGCTGCCGCTCTCGAACGCCGCTCGTGTTGGTTCGTGTGAGAGGTCGCCATTGCCGACCACGCGCTCGCCTGCGTCATTGCGGCCAATCCAGACGGCATCTGCGCCCTTCTTGATCACGTTGATCGTGTAGCTTTCGATTGTCGCACTCTCGAAGGGTTCGCCCGAACGCGGCACTGCATTCTCGGCCTTGGGCACTTTGGCCACACGCGGGCGCGACCAATCGGCAGGGTTGGTTGAATAGACGCCGGTTGCATATTTGCTCATCCAACCGCCATTTGCGCCCACCAGAGCAAACTTGCCGCGTTCACCGCGGACCTTCTGAACCGCCTCAACAATCGCGTGGGCGGAGTAATTGTTTCCCGCTCCTCCAAAGAACGGCAATCCGCCCGTCAGCGTCAGGCCTCTCGGGTCATCGACGCTGAGGTCAAAATGCTCAATCTGGTTAAACACTGGGATCGCAAAGCAGGAATAGAAGTCGATAAAGACCATATCGTCCATGCCCTTGCCTGCAATCTCCAGCGCCTGCTGGGCGCTCGCAATCGAGGCGGGGTTGGCCGCCAAATCAGGCCGCTCTGACAGCTCCAGCTCCGTCGCCGAAGTGACGCCGTGGATATGCACCCACCTATCTTCTGGCACACCCAGCTCACGCGCTTTGGCAGCGCTGGCGATGATGATCGCCGCCGACTGGTTCACCTGATCGCGCGCCACAGTCATGCGGGCATAGGGTTCGGCGACGATGCGGTTGCGTGTCGTGATCGTGGCAAGTTCCTCAGCGCTACGCTCTTTAGGGGCCGCCGCATGGGGGTTCGCCGCCGCAACGCGGGTAAAAGGTTCAAACAGCTCGCCGATTTTGAGGCGATATTCATCAAGGCCAAGGCCCAGCTTTGCCCGGCGCGCATTCTCGGCCAAAGCATAAAGCGGGATGGCCCCTGTCGCGCCATGCGCAAACAAGCCCATCTCCATAAGACCATCATTGCCAAAGCCGCGGTCTTCGAGGGTGCCCTCAATTTCTTCAGACCAATCGGGTTTCTCACCCTTGGCAGCAAGCGCAAGAACGGTTGAGATCGCTTCCGCCCCCACAATCGCTGCACAGCGACTTGTCCCCGCAGTAATCGCCTCAGCAAACTCGCCAACGAGATATTGATTATACTGCCCGCCCGTGGTTGAAAGGATCGCCCTCTCAGGGTTCGCGCCCACCCGCGCCGCCATAGAACGCGGCACATTGTTGGAACCCCCGAAAGGCGGCTTTCGATCAGGGCGAGAGATTTCAAACGCCCGGATCGCTCCCACAGTATCAATCGCAGGCGCGATAGGTTGAGCAGCGCCGCTGTCGGCAATCGCTGCCTCCAGCGCGCGCCCGCCCAGATCCATATAGGACAAAGCTTCGTAGCCGGGCTCGCCGACTTTTTCGGAATATTGCCCGACGCCGATGATGACCGGCGTGTTGTCAGCTACCATCAAGGCGTCCTCAATCAACGAAGTCTTTGACCCGCTCAACGATGATCGCAGGGGCCATGCCTCCTGCTGCACACATAGTGACAAGGCCATAACGCCCTTCGCTGCGCTCAAGCTCGTCAACGATGGTGCCGATGAGGATCGACCCGGTTGCACCGATAGGGTGACCCAATGCGATAGAACCGCCGTTAACGTTCACCTTGTCCCAGCCAAGGTCCAAGTCTTTCATGAACTTGGCGGTAACCACTGCGAACGCTTCGTTGATTTCGAACAGGTCGATATCGTCGGTCGTAAGGCCAGCTTTCTCAAGAACCTTCTTCGCCGCAGGAACCGGTGCATTCAGCATCAGTGTCGGGCAATCGCCTTGGTTCGCCGTCGCAACAACACGGGCGCGCGGTTTCAGGCCATTGGCTTCGCAATATTCTTTGGAGCAAACCAGAACAGCCGCTGCGCCATCGACGACGCCTGATGAGTTACCGGGGCCGTGGAAGTGCTTGACCTCTAAATCGGGATATTTCTGATTGATCATCCCAACAAAAGTCGGCTTGCCTTCGCCCATCGACATGCCCGCCATTTTCTCAAATGAAGCGGGCAGGCCGCCAAGCACTTCCATGGTTGTGCCCGGCTTTGGAAACTCTTCCTTGTCGAGGATGACATTGCCGTCATCGTCGAGCACGGGGACGAGTGACTTGTCAAAGCGACCCTCTTCAATCGCGCGCGCTGCGTTCTCTTGGCTTTTGAATGCCACCATATCGAGCTCTTCGCGGGTGAAGCCTTCGATCGTTGCAATCGCATCGCCGCAAATGCCTTGCTGGGTCTGGGGGTGGGATTGGGCGAGGCGTTCATTGCCGCTGCCCATGCCAAGCGGCATGATGCCTGCCTGCATTTTTTCCTTCATCATCGAAGACGTAAGGCTCATCATCTCCGTGCCGCCTGCAACAACGCAGTCTTCCATGCCGCTCATAATAAGAGCGGCTGCAAGGTTCACAGAAGTGATGCCGCCGCCGCAAAACCGGTCGAGGGTCATGCCAGACGAGGTCACATCATAGCCCGCATCAAGCGCAGCCATCCGGCCCATATCGCCGCCCTGCTTACCTTCTTGAGAAGAGGTCGACCAGACCACATCGCCAACCGTTGCTGTATCGAGGCTGTTGCGTGTCGCAATCGCTTTAAGACAGGTTGCGGCGAGATGCTGTGGGTGTTCGCCGGCAAGCGCGCCTTTGCCCGCTTTGCCAATTCCGCGCGGGGTGCGCACTGCGTCAACGATATATGCTTCGGCCATGGTCTCTCTCTTCCCTAGAACTCGTTTTTATCGAAATTGCGGTTGACGGGTGCGTAAAGCGTCTGCACTCCATACACAAGAATTGAGTTTCAAATTGAAATGCCAATTGGCATCAGAAGTTCTGCAAGGAGAGAGTGCCCGTGAGCGAAGAAGTCCTGACCCAAGTCGAAGACGGTGTTCTGATCGTCACTATCAATCGTCCCGAAGCCAAGAACGCCATGACCAAAGCGGCCGCCGAAGGCATTGCCGCAGCAATGGATCGCCTCGATGCCGAGGATGACCTGCGTGTTGGCATTCTGACGGGTGCTGGCGGAACATTCTGCTCTGGCATGGACCTCAAAGGGTTTCTTCGCGGCGAAACTCCAAGTGTTGAAGGCCGCGGCTTTGGCGGCGTGGTTCAGGCACCCCCTGCCAAGCCTTTGATCGCTGCGGTCGAAGGATACGCACTTGCTGGCGGTCTTGAACTCATGATCGCATGCGACCTGGTTGTCGCCAACTCCGGCGCAAAATTCGGCATTCCCGAAGTGAAGCGCGGCCTTGTAGCGGCCGCCGGCGGGGTGATGATGCTGCCCGATCAAATCCCAGAGCGGATTGCGATGGAGCTCTCGCTCACCGGTGACTTTATCGGTGCAGGCCGCGCCTATGAGCTTGGCCTAATCAATACGGTGACCGACGGTTCAGCGCTTGAGGGCGCGATGGCTCTGGCAGCGAAAATTGCGGCCAATGGCCCGCTCGCGGTCAAGGTGTCGAAGCAAATCATCAAAGAATCGCGCGGTTGGGCGATGGAAGATCGCTACAACAATCAAGGCAAGCTGATCGCACCGGTCTTCGTATCCGAAGATGCGCGCGAAGGCGCAGCTGCGTTTGCTGAAAAGCGCGCGCCCAATTGGAAGGGCAAGTGATTTGCGTAGGGGCGTCCATCACGGGCACCTTTTCGTATTTAGGTTTGGGATTTTAGGAGAGAGATATGCCCGTCATTGACGTGCCGCAGCCCGAGTTCATGGAAGACGAGGAGATTTCGATCTTCGCGGACGCAGTGGGCAAATTTTATCAGCAACATGCGCCTGAAAAACGCGTCCAGAAATGGCGCGACGAAGGTCAGGTGGAGCGTGAGTTTTGGAACGAAGCGGGGGCAGCAGGCCTTTTGGGCGTGTCAGTTCCGACAGAATATGGCGGGCACGGCGGCGATTTTCGTCACGACATGGTCGTCCTCGATCAACAGTCGAAGAATGACGTCGATGGATTCGCAGCCTCGCTCCATAACACTATCATCCTGCCTTATATCGTGCGTCACGGAACCGAAGAGCAAAAGCAGAAGTATCTGCCAAAGCTCGTAACAGGCGAACTCGTCAGTGCTATTGCCATGACCGAACCGGGTGTGGGCAGCGACCTTCAGTCGATCACGACCACTGCCCTAAAAGACGGCAATGGCTACCGGATCAACGGGTCCAAAACCTATATCTCAAACGGTCAGACTGCCGATTTCATCGTCGTCGTCGCCAAGACCGACCCGAACGAACGCGCCAAGGGCATCTCGCTCATGCTGCTAGAAACAGACGGCGCAGAAGGGTTTGAACGAGGCAAGAAACTCGACAAGATCGGGATGGATGCAGCCGACACATCAGAGCTGTTCTTTGATGACGTCTTTGTACCAGCCGAAAACGTGCTGGGCGGGGTCGAAGGCAAAGGCTTTTATCAGCTGATGGGTGAGCTTCCTCAAGAACGCCTTGTCATCGCCATGGGCGCATGCACCGGGATCGAGAAAGCGCTCGACACCACAATCGACTACGTGAAGAACCGTAAGGCCTTTGGGCAAACCATCTGGGACTTCCAGAACACGCAATTTGTGCTCGCGGACCTGAAAGCACGCGGCACAGCGGCGCGGGTTTTCGTCAACGATTGCATCGCCAAGCTATTGAAAGGCGAGCTTGATGTTGCGACCGCTTCAATGGCCAAATATTGGTGCACCGAGCTACAGGGCGAGACCGTCGACAAATGCCTCCAGCTTCACGGCGGCGCTGGCTACATCAACGATTACCCCATCGCCAAAATGTACCGCGACAGCCGCATCACGCGGATCTTTGGTGGTTCAAACGAAGTAATGAAGATGTTGATCGCAAGAAGCATGTAAGCCTGCAGCCTATCTTCAATCCAAACTAAAAAGGGCGGCTCGATTGTTACCGAGCCGCCCTTTCTTTGTCCCCTCCCAGAGACGACTATCCGTTTAGAATTGGGTACGAAGGGTCACACCGTATGTGCGCGGTTCCTGAATGAATGCAGACCGCGAGTTACCGCGTAGCACAGTGTTAAATGTAACACCTCGCGTCACAACATCAGTCACGTTCTGCGCCCAAACTTCAAGTCCCCAAGACTTATCTTGGCTTCCGATACCAGCCCGTAGGTTGATTTTGGTATTGCCGTCCTGGACATCAAACGGCAGCGGACCAGCCGCAGCAACCGCTGCATCAATTGATCCAGCTGCAGCAACCGCAGCATCATCCGGTAGAATGATCGCTTGAGTCGAAGTTCGACGATCACTTTCCGTCCGGATTTGCCCATTAACAAACCAAGTCAGATTGTTACCGATATCCTGAGTGTAAGTGCTGCCAAGGATGGCAACCACTTCCGGCGCATTCGTTAGATCATTGCCGCACAGGCCTTGCACATTAACAGGTGCCAGAGGATCGTTGCCATCACAGTCTCCCGGATACCGAGCATCCGTCCAAGTCAAACCAGCATTGATGGAAAGGCCATCCGTTGGACGGATAACCGATTCAATCTCAACACCTGTCGACAAAGCTTCTGGGACGTTGAAGGTTTCGAACTGCGCACCAGTGAATTCCAACACTTGGAAGTTCGTGAACTCCTCATGGAATATAGCGAAGTTGAACGTCACTGCATCATCAAGGAACTGCGCCTTCAAACCAACTTCATAGGCGTCCACTTCTTCTGAAAGGAAGGTTGGATCAGCACCGGCAATTGCAGCTGTTGAATCCAAATTTATACCGCCGGATTTATATCCATGCGTAAAGCTTGCATAAACATTGATTGGCGCCGCAAATTCATATGACGCTTTGACCGTATAAATCAGCTCATCATCGTTAAAGGTGGTCCCAGCAAATGTCACTGGGGTCGGGATACCAAGAGCGGCTGTCGGCAAATCGGCAGGCGCAGTGAACGCAAAGCAACCCAAACCGAACAGCCCGTTACCCAACGCAGTACCAAGCGGCGGTGCTGGCGCCGCGCCCGCAGGTGGGGTGCCCAATGCAACATTACTGATAATCGCCGAGCAAAGGTCATTATTCACGGCAGATTGCGAGAAGCCACCGGTCTTGCTTTCGTCTGACCAACGCAATCCAGCCGTCAAGCTCAAGTCATCGGTGATATCGAAGGTATTGTGAGTGAAGATTGACCAACTCTCACTGTCCTGCGCAAAGTTATTGGTGTTAGATATACCGTTAGGGCTAATTCCGCCAGAGAACAGAGCCAGTGGTGCCGGACCAGCAGCGCCCCCAAAGAGAGCACCGGCCAATCCATCGAAATCAGCTCCAAGCGAAGCAGAAGTTGATGAATCGATCGTCTCATCAGAGTAGAAGCCACCGACCAACCAAGACAGGCGCCCATCGAGCAAATCACCTTGGAAGCGAAGCTCTGCTGTGAATGTCTGAATTGATGTGTTGAGATCATCAATGTTGAAAACATCTAGCCCAGTGAAATCTGAATCGTAATTTTCGTTGGATTCGAAGTCACGATAGGAAGCGACAAAGATCGCGTCTGTGCTATCGCCGAGAGGGACTTCAATCTCTCCGGTCACGCCCCATTGATCGACCTCAACGATTGGCAAAAAGCTTGCCGTGGTTGTCCGAGCATCAAGAATATCTGTGACGGCTGCTTGATCAAATGGATTATCGGTAAAAGTTGGTGTCGACTGCCCACCGCGAGCACCAAGGCCCACCGCAGCGAAACCTCCGCCAGTTTCTACTGTACCTTGTAGCAGTTCGACCGCACCGCAGCAGCTTGATGTGCTGCGCGAGTAATCACCGATCAGACGACCACGAATTCCGCCGTCTGACTCAAATCCCAACTGCCCGCGAACCAAAAACTGATCGGTGTCATTTGTCGCACCAATGTCCCCGCCATCGCGATCGAGAACATCCAAAAGGCCATCGCGCTCGCGATAGGCACCTGTAACACGAAGAGCCAAGCTGTCTTCCACGATAGGAAGATTCACGGCGCCTTGCACGTTAAGCAGGTCAAAATTACCGTAAGAAGCGTTTGCGAAACCGCCAAATTCACTGAGGTCCGGACGGACGTTGGTTATGTTTAGCGCACCAGCCGAAGTGTTCCGACCAAACAAAGTTCCTTGCGGACCGCGCAAGACTTCGACGCGTTCTACGTCAACAAATTCAGAAAGGGCAACGCCCGGGCGTGACTGGTAAGCTCCGTCAACAAAGATGCCGACCGCCGATTCAAATCCGATGTTGTTCGATGTCGTGCCGACACCTCGTATCCGCAGCACCACCGATCCGGAGGCGATCTGCGCTGTCGAAGTAGAAAAGCTCGGCGAGACACTTCCAATATTTTGAACGTTTACAACGCCCTGTTGCTCTAGTTGTTCCGGGCTCACCGCTGTCACAGCAATCGGAATATCTTGAACATCCTCGGCCCGACGTGTCGCCGTCACAATAATGACATTCGTATCCTCATCGGGAGCTGCCAGCGGTGCGTCCGCTTGAGCGAATGCCGGTGCGGTGAACGAACTGCAGGCCAAAAGACCGGCGGAATAGGCAGCGAACTTGCGTGTCATAATTTGCTCTCTCCATGTGGCGCCCGGCTTTTTGACCGGTACGTTGTCCGATTAGTAAGAGTATCAGCGCTATTCATCCTGCCAAGAGAGAATGGCCGGTTGTTGGCTGGTAGTGTCAAAAATGCAACATTGTATGCTGCGCCGCAGCAATAATGTGGATATGCCCGTTTTGACCTAATTTTGTTTCAGGTGGAAAGCCTGATCGGCGAACTGGCTAGAGACCAATCTGCACACCAAACCACACGGTCCGCGGCACACCAAGGTCGATTGCGCCATTCGAATTGCGAGTGACGATAGTCTCATCAAAGACGTTTTCTGCCCTGGCGATGATCGACACATTATCGCTCAAGGGAACCTGCGCAAACAGGTTGAGCGTCGTTGCTGCGGACAAAATGTCGGTTTCCTGATCGTCTTCAAACTGAGAGCTCACATGACGAAGTGTTCCTGCAAGACGCACCCCTTGCGAGGGCTCCCAAGCCAAAGTCGCCGAGGCGGCAAAGTCTGGCGTTTGCGGTGGGCGATTGCCATCGAGCGCGATCGAAGCCTCTTCACCATCAATTGTTGCGTCGGTGTAAGCCAGAGACGCGTCCAAGCTGACCGTGCCGAAAGCGAGAGCAAGCGTGCCTTCGATCCCTTGCGCATCAATCGCGGGCAAGTTCTGGCGTTGGCGCAAGTTTGGTTGAAGCGTCACGTTCGCAATCGCATCCTTCACTCGGTTGTCGAATGCAGTGAGCGAGAGAGCCACATCGCGTGATGGCTGCCAATCAAAGCCAAGCTCGAAACCCTCCAGCCGTTCATTTTCAAGCTCAGCATTGGCTTGCGTAACAACAGGGAAGACAACGAAAGGACGGTAAAGCTCGTTCAATGTGGGCAAGCGCAGTCCTGTATAAGCTGCAGCACGAAGGCTAAGTCCGCGCGCGGCATTGACGGTCCCGCCCGCGCGCCAACTCACCGCCCAATCTGAGCGGTCAGGCGCAATCGTCTCGCTAACCAAAGAGCCATCAGGATTGACCGCGCGGAAGAAACCATCCTCAATCCGCGTGTGATCTGCCCGAAGACCGCCGGTCAGAACGATGGGTCCGATCGACCAATCATCTTCAAGAAAGAAACCAAGGTTGCTGTTCACCCCGCCTGCGCGGCGACTTTCGGTAAGGTTACCGGTAAAGGCACTGAAAGCATCTTCTTGCAATTCTCCGTCACTGCGACGGTAATCAGTTCCGATCCGTATATCATGACCTTCGGCCACTGGAGGGCGCAGTTCAATCTTTCCGCCAAGCCCAGTCGAAGGTGTGTTGCGCTGATCCAATACCTGAACAAAGCGAGTAGAGCTGATGATGACATTGTTAAAATTGCGCGCCTGCACATAGGCCAGCGCATCAAACTGCCAATCACCGCGGCCAACAATCCGAATGCTCGCATCTTGCCCTTCATGATTGGAATCTGCGCCATCGAGACGCAAGGTCCGGCCTTCATCAAATGCGCTCACTCTTGCCTGAAGTTCGACATCAGAAGAAAGCGGCGCAACCGTGCGCAGTCCCACCTGCCAGCTATCGAATGCAGCCCGAGCGCTGGCTGGCACGCGTTGGTCGTCAGGTGCGGTGAAGAACCCTTGCCCACGATCCCAACGCCCGCTGACAACCGCAAACCCGCCGCCCAGCTTTTGTGCAACCGCGCCGCTCAGCTCTGTTTCCTCGCGGTCATTGACCAAAAGGCTTGCCGTCGCATTGCCTAGGGTTGCTGGCCCTGCGCTCTCCAACTCGATGGTCCCCGCCAATGCGCCAGCTCCAAACGGGCCAGAACCACCGCCGCGTGTTACGCGGATGTTGGACAACGTATCAGGTGAAATTGAAGATAGCGGGATATAGCCAAAGAACGGATCGGCAATCGGCACGCCGTCGAGCAATACCAAAGCGCGACTTGTCGCATTCCCTCCCAGCGCCCTTAGCGTCACGCCTTGGGCGGTAGGGTTGGAAGAGCGGCTGTCCGAACGGCGGAACTGTTGAAATCCAGCGACACCTGAAAGCACATCTTCGATCCGGCCAGAGCCACTTGAGACAATAGCATCGCGGTCAATTTCAACTGTTGAATAGACGATGTTCGATAGCGCGGGTTCGAGCCCTTCACCTGTAACGACAATTTCGGGTTCGCTCGTTTCATCCTGCGCTACCGCTGGAGAAGTGACACACAGAGCAATGAGAGAAGAGGCGGTCAGCCGATAGAGGGTCTTCATGGCCGCAGCGCCTAGCGCCTTCCCCATGCAGTACGCAACCCAAAGTCAGTTGCTTTTTGCAATCATGACTCGCTTTTGCGCTGATCGTGTGGTTACATCTGCACAATTGGAGAGAGAACACCCATGTTGGCAACACCACCCGATTTCGACGTCCTCATCGTTGGTGCAGGTATTTCCGGCATTGGCATGGCCGCGCACATGCAAATGAAAGCGCCAAATCATACCTTTGCGATTGTGGAACGCCGCGAAAATCTGGGCGGGACATGGGACCTGTTTCGTTATCCCGGCATCCGTTCAGACAGCGATATGCACACGCTGGGTTTTGATTTTGAACCATGGCGGCACGAGAAAACCATCGCCGATGCGCCCGCCATCCTCGAATATCTCAACAAGATCGTCGATGATCGCAATATCCGCGAACGCATCCGGTTCGGCCACAAGGTCATCAGCGCAAACTTCCGCGAAGACGAAGCGCGTTGGCATGTCGAAATGGAATTGGGTGACGGTTCTCGAACGCAGCTTACCGCTAACTTCCTTTATCTCGGCTCTGGCTATTACGACTATGACGAACCGCATGATGCAGGCTTTGAACTAGGCGAATTTGAAGGCCAGGTGCTGCATCCGCAGTTTTGGCCAAAGGACTTGGACTATACCGGCAAGAAAGTTGTTGTGATCGGATCGGGGGCGACCGCGGTCACCATCGTTCCATCCATGTCGGACAAGGCCGAAAAAGTCACAATGCTTCAACGCACACCGACATGGATGTTTGCGCGGCCAGCAAAAGACGGCATGGCGAATTTCCTTCGCAAAATCCTTCCCGAACGTGTCGCCTATGCGATTACACGGTTCAAAAATATCCGCTTCCAGGATTTCGCCTTTAAGCAAGCCCGCAATAAACCCGATAAGGTCAAAGAGGCGCTCTTTAAAGGTATCGAAAAGTCGCTTGGCCCTGATTATGACAAAGCCACCTTCACGCCGCCTTACGACCCTTGGGAACAACGCCTATGCCTTGTTCCCGACGATGACTTGTTTGAGGCGATGAAGGCGGGCAAGGCTGAGATTGTCACAGATCATATCGAGGCATTCGAGAAGAACGGCATCCGCCTCAAATCGGGCAAACTGCTCGAGGCTGATATCATCGTCACCGCAACAGGACTGAAACTCGCTATTGCAGGCAAAATCGCGGTCAGCGTGAACGATGAAGCCGTCGATTTCTCGAAAGCCTATTATTACAAAGGCTGCATGTATTCCGACCTTCCAAACCTTGCAGTGGTGTTCGGATATATCAATGCCAGCTGGACCCTGCGCGCCGATATCAATTCGGACTACGTCTGCCGGATCTTGAATGAAATGCGCAACAGCAGGACCAATATCGCCAACCCGGTGATGACGCCCGCAATCAATGCAACCATTCAAGACGAGGATATCTTCGCCGACTTTTCAAGCGGGTATCTTGAACGGTCAAAAGACATCAATCCTAAGAATGCGACCGAATATCCCTGGCGGCTTAATCAGGAATATGTCCTCGATAAGAAACGCATGGCGAGCGACCCCGTCAATGATGGCGTTCTGATCTTTAGCCGCGCAGGCGCCAACGCGCAAAATGCGGATGAGCAGCTTGAGGCTGCGGAATAAATTGGCCGCTTAGGATTGGATTTCATGGGGTATTTGCCGTAAGCAAGATCCCATGAGTTCTCCCGACAACAGCCAAGCTAAAATATGGACCGCAGGCCTCGTCATTATCGGCGATGAGATCCTTTCCGGACGTACACACGACAAGAACATCGGACAGATCGCCAGTTGGCTCCAGGTCCAGGGCATTCGTCTTGCAGAGGTCCGCGTGGTGGCCGATGACGAAGACAAGATCGTTGCCGCGGTAAACGCCCTTCGCGCAGAAAACGATTATCTCTTCACAACCGGCGGAATTGGCCCAACCCACGATGACATCACCGTTGATGCCATCGCCAAGGCGCTGGGCGTTGAGGTCGTAATCCACCCAGAGGCGCGCTCTATGTTGGAGGGATATTATTCTGAACGCGGCGGCCTTAACGAAGGGCGTCTGCGCATGGCCCGTGTACCCGAAGGCGCCGAGTTGATCCGTAATAAGAAATCGGGCGCACCCGGCATTCGCCATGGTAATATCTTCGTGATGGCAGGCGTTCCGCACATCACCGCAGGCATGCTGGATTCGCTTACCGGAGAGCTTGAAGGCGGCGCGCCTCTGCTCTCAGAAACCGTGGGTTGTTGGACCGCCGAGAGCGAAGTCGCCGGACTCCTTCGCGAAGTCGAAGAGGCGCATGAAAATTGCCAGATCGGCTCCTACCCCTTCTTTCGCGAGGGCCGGGTCGGCGCGAACTTCGTGATCCGCTCCACCGATGCGGAGACTGTGAAGAGCGCTGTCGATACGCTCACCGATGGGCTGGCGACCAATGGCTTGGACTTCACACCGGGCGGGATTTAAGCGCGGGATGTAGGAGCGGAGAGCATGCCTGTCGAATTGAGACC
Source organism: Erythrobacter sp. (assembly GCF_039988855.1). GTDB lineage: Bacteria > Pseudomonadota > Alphaproteobacteria > Sphingomonadales > Sphingomonadaceae > Erythrobacter. The sequence goes on along the minus strand of NZ_JBDXIY010000001.1, from coordinate 158,292 downwards.
CGATTGGGAATTGGCGTTTCAAAACTCGCCTTATTGGCTGAGATTTGAAGGCAGCGAAGGCAATCCAAGCTCCAAGCAAAGCTATGTCACGATGTTCACGCGCAGCTATGACCGCGCGAGAACTTTAACGCGGGCGCTGTTTGGAGAAACTCCTCCAATCAGCATTTTAGCCGCCGACCCAGACCCCGCGAGGATACTGGGCGCAGAGCGCCATGGCTGGCAAACTGGGTCCGCTTGGCAGCATTTGGAGGAATTGCTTCGTCACTCAACCGAAAACGCAATCGCATCTTGGTCGGGTTTTTTCTGGCCGATGGATCGCGAGGATGAGGAAGCGGAAAAGTCGCAACATCGCGCCTTGCAGCTAAGCTGGGACCAAACAGACGTGTTGCTTTGGAACCAAATAGCGGCAGATATGGGCGTATCACCTCAGGCTCCGGTGCAATCCAAGCTGCTTGATCCAACCCGTGGTCTCATGCTGCATGCTTATGATGATCGCGGGCTGGACATAATTGCCTTGGGAGGCGGTCAATTGGACACCCTCTATCGAGAGTACAATAACTGGCTGCTTGATTATGACCGCGAGCGCATGAAAGCTATATTCGAAGGTTAGATGGCCTTCCGCTAAAGCGAGCTTTCCCAAAACCCCAACATATCTTCGCGGAATTGATCGGCGAGCGTTCCGCTTGATCCAAGCTGCGCACCTGTCACCATAAAGCCTGCTTTCGCCGCATAGACCAAAAAGTCGCGGTCCGTGCCCGCTGGATTGGCCGTGCCAGTGATCGGATCAATGAAAGCGCCCGCATCGTCAATGTAAACCGTAGGTGCCCGCGGGGCGACGGTGGCGGTGGGGAAGGTCTCCATCCCTTGCTGCCTGTCATAGGAATGGTGTGCGCCTTCATACATTTTGAAAGTCAGGTCGCCCGAACTCGCCAGCCGGATCGCCTGCGCATAACCTTGCGCTTGTTGGGGGGAGCACCATTCGTCCTGCTCCCCGATCACGATGCGCATGGTCACGTCGCCAATATCGGGGTTCAGGAATTGCTGCCCCGCCCATGGGTAAACGCCGTAGACCGTTTTGATGGCCTCGCCCTCGCCAAGCACTGTGCGCTGCATCGCCTTCATCGCGGCTTGAACCACTGCGGCCCCGCCTCGGCTGTGGCCTTGCACGCCAATGCGCGATGCATCCACCTCTGGCCGCGCGGCCATGGTTTTAACGGCGGCAAGCACATCATAAGCGCTGGCGGCGAAAGAAAACTGGGTTTGATCGTCATAGGTGACAGCCACCGAGCGCGCGCCAAACGGGTCAACGATAAAGGCTGCATAACCCGCCGCGCACAAGGTTTCGGTGTGCATCAGATGGCTTTCCGCCACGCCAACACTTCCCGGCACGACAATCACGCAAGGCAGCGGCGACCCGTCATGGTCCGGCGGCAGGAATAGCTTCCCGTCGATTGTGATCTTGGGAACATCAGCCCCATTTAAAATGTCATGAAAGTTCGCTGGTCCCGCGCTTTCAAACTCAATCGCCTCGCCAATAGCTCCATTGGCGAAGACGATTTCCCTCTCTAAGAATCTCTCCATAGCCATGATGATACCGCCTGTTTCCAATCGGCGCAAAAAGGGCTGGGAGATCGCTCTCCCAGCCCCTTTTTGTCTTCTAGCGAAGCAAGGAAAGGTGCTTACTTACGCGCCTTCTACCTCGCCAAGATCAAGCTTGAGGCCTGGACCCATGGTCGAGGTCAGCGAGATCTTTTGGACATATTTGCCTCTGGCGCCCGATGGCTTGGCTTTCACAACCGCTTGCGTCAGCGCTTCGAAGTTCGCCTTCAATGCCGCATCGTCAAATGACAACTTGCCGATGCCGGTGTGGATGATGCCCATCTTCTCAACGCGGAACTCAACCTGGCCGCCTTTGGCGTCCTTCACGGCTTGCTCAACGTTTGGAGTAACCGTGCCCAGTTTCGGGTTTGGCATGAGGCCCTTTGGACCAAGGATTTTACCCAAGCGGCCTACGACGCCCATCATATCAGGGGTTGCGACCACGCGGTCAAAATCGAGATTGCCGTTCTGCATCTCTTCCATAAGGTCTTCTGCGCCAACTTTATCAGCGCCCGCAGCGGTTGCTTTTTCAGCGTTGTCGCCGCGCGCAAACACAGCGACTTTTACGTCTTTACCTGTGCCCGATGGCAGAGAGACCATGCCGCGAACCATTTGGTCAGCGTGACGTGGATCAACACCAAGGTTAATCGCCAGCTCAACGGTTTCGTCAAACTTCGCTTTGTGCGTGCGAAGTGTCGTGATGGCTTCGTCAACGGTGTAGAGCTTTTCTGAATCCAGCTCTGCAACGAGTTTTTGCTTTTTCGTTTGTTTCGCCATGATCTTAGCCCTCCACCTCGAGGCCCATCGCGCGAGCGGAGCCTTCAATGATCTTCATCGCGGCTTCGATATCGTTCGCGTTGAGATCTTTCATTTTCGTCTCAGCGATCTCTTTGACCTGAGCTGAGGTGATTTTGCCGACCTTGTTCTTGTTCGGCTCACCAGAACCCGATTTGATCTTCGCTGCTTTCTTAAGCAGGTAAGATGCTGGCGGGGTTTTCGTGGTGAAGGTGAACGAACGGTCTGCGTAAACCGTGATCGTGGTGGGGATCGGAGCGTTCTTCTCAAGGTCCTGTGTGGCAGCGTTAAACGCCTTACAGAATTCCATGATGTTGACGCCGCGCTGACCCAAAGCCGGGCCGATTGGCGGGCTCGGGTTTGCAGTACCAGCTGGCACTTGCAGCTTGATATAGCCTTCGATTTTCTTGGCCATGAATGGCCTCCTTTCGCACTGTTGCCGCGCTCTTTCGAGGGTGGCTCATGTTAAGCGGTCAAACAGTTGATCTAGCGATTAACCTTCCGCGCTGGTTCCCAATTGGGATTCGCGCACAAAACGCGAGGGCGTGCCAATAGCGATCTGCGCCCCTTTAGCAAGGAAAAAAGCCCGTGTGCGCCTCACCATCTGACCCACTGAAATCCAAAGCTTCTAGGGCACTGAAGCAGGAAACGGCCCTCAATCGTGACGCAAGCCTTCGGGTTCATCAAAGTCATCAGGGAAATTGACCTGCCATCCCAGCTCGCGCTCAAGGCTAATCCTAACCTCATAGGCGAGAGTTCGGCCTCCAGCGCCATTGGTGAGGACGACCACGCCGTCGCCCGTGTGCGGATGCGCTTCGAACCAGCTCTGATAGCTGTTGTTCGAACCGCCATGATGAATGACATGCTTTTCGTCTGCACCGTTCACACGTGGGCCAAGGCCATGCCAACTGTTTGGTTGCCGCGTGAACATGGCGGTCCGTAGCTCTTCCGAGAGAAAGCCATCATTGGTGAGCAAAGCGCTTAAGAATTTGCCCATATCCGCAGCGCTTGTCCAAAGACCCGAGGCAGCCACTTCGGGCATAGACTCATAACCGCGAGGAAGTGCTGCTGGTCGCCCCTCGCGGCCATGCGCATAGGCGATATTGCCATAATCCTCGGGCAAGGGGTTGGCGAATGTGCTGCGCGACATGCCGAGAGGATCGAACACATATCGCCTTGCCGCCTCTTCATAGGTCTGCCCGGTCACATCGGTAACAACCAGTTGGCTGATGGTGATACCGCCGCCTGAGTATTTCATCGCGCTGCCTGGCTCGAACAAGATTTCGATCGGATCATGTTTGGCAGGAGAAGCACCGTTCAAAGTCTGGATCACTGTCGGAAGCCGCTCACCCGGATCAAAGTCCCCAAATCCGTGCAGATTGATGCCCGCTGAGTGGGACAGCAAACGGCGAAGGGTGACTTTCTGCGTCCGCGTGAATTCAGATTGCGGAATCTTCCATGAAGAAAGGTAAGTGTTAACGTCAGCATCAAGGTCCAACACACCCTCGTCGACGAGCCGAAAGATCAAAGCAGCATTGACGAGCTTGCTCACCGACCCTGCCGAAAACACTGAATTCTCATCCACTGGGATCGCTTTGCCGGCAACGGCAGTTCCGAACCCTCCAGCCCAGTCGACTTTCCCATTTTTGATGACCGCAACAGCGACGCCGGGAGTGTTTGCCTCCGCCATACGCTCCTCGATGGTTTCGCGCATGGGACTTAGCTTCGACCGATCCTCAAGCGGGATCAGGCCCGCGGCAAGATAAGGAATGTCATGCGTTAACGGTTCGTCATCCTGCGCTTGGACCGTTTGAAATTGTGCAAGAATGCCCAGACCAAGGCCTAGGGTCACAACGAGCGAAATAGATAGCTTTTTGATCATCTCATCTCCGAAAAATTTGAAGAGGAGTAGTGCGGCATAAAGAGCCAGCGCTGATCCAATCGGCGGACCATCAACTCGACTAGATGAACTGCATGCCGCGAATTCACAAAACTATGCTATCGAGCCGTCATGGACTGGTTAGGACATAAGCTCACATGCGCTCTCGCGGTTTGCGCCGCATCCTTGCTTTCGGCATCAGGGACAGCGCTTCCTGCGGCCGCTCAGAACTCCGAGGTTAAGCCTGTTAGCGAAGAGCAGCAAAGGCGTATGCCCGAACTTCCCCCCGCAGAATTTGATGAGGGCCTGTCAATCGGCGGAGACGAGATCGATGCCAGCAAGCTGCGCAGCCGCATGACGGTTGAAGTGAACATCAATGGCACTGGTCCACACAGATTCGTGGTCGATAGCGGCGCCGACACTTCGGTCATTGGTCAGAAACTGGCCGCCGAGCTAGGCCTGCCCGGTGCCGGGCCGGTGCTGCTGCACACTATGACCGAAAGCACAGTGGTCGATAGGGTGGAGGTCGACACGCTCGAGCTTGGCCCATCAACCATCAGTGATCTTGAACTCCCCGTCCTCAAAGAAGCGTTTATTGGCGGGGATGGCATGATCGGTCTTGATGCCCTGGTTGAACAGCGGTTGATGCTCGATTTCGACAAGCGGATCATCACGGTCGAGGACTCCGAAGAAGAGCCTGTAAGTTTCGGGCGCAATGAGATTATCGTGACCGGAAGGCTCCAACGCGGGCAACTCATCCTAACCGAGGTTAGGGCGCAAGGCCGCAAGGTCGACGCCGTGATCGACACCGGCACCGAAGTCACCATTGGCAATCTTAAATTGAAAGAAGAATTGATCCGCCGCCAAAGGAGCGGCGATCAGTCATTCGAGATTTTTGGTGTAACCGGCGCCACGGCTGAGATCGAGTTTGCCATTATTCGCCGGCTCCAAATGGGTTCTGTCACCTTTAGCAACGTGCCGATTGCATTCGCAGATGTCCCGCCATTTGAAGTGTTCGGGATCAATGACAAACCCTCGCTGATCCTTGGTACTGATTTGATGGAAAAATTCCGCCGGGTGTCGCTGGACTTCGCGGAGCGCAAGGTGCGTTTTCAACTCAAGCACTGCAGCTCTCAAGTCACAAGAATTCGGACCGTGCGGCATGCATCGCGCCTAAGAGCAACCGAACAAAGCGCATGCGAGTGATGGGCCCGGTTGGCCTTGCCCTGTTTATGGCGGTGGCGAGGTCGTTTCTTTCTTTGGATGGTCGAGAGATCATGGCGACTTGCGACTGGCGCATTTCTTCAGCCTCCACCTGATGCAAACCGATATGGGTGGAATACTGTGACAGCGGTTTCAGGGGTCACGGTTGTTCGGTTGAGAGCTATTACGGCGCTTTTCTTTCAAGCACTTTCGGGTCCGCCTTTTTGGCCAGCTTAGCCTCACGCCGCTTGATCAGCTCAAATTCGGGCAGTTTCATACCCTTTGTCTTGCTGGTGAGGTGGAATTGGCGGCACAGCTCACATTTGTAAGCGCGCAAGGTCACATGCGCATCGGCCGCGACAGCTTCCGCTGCCCCGCGACTGGCAAATCGTTTCTTGCGATTGCAAATGCGCGAGGTGGTTTTCCTTAACCCGCCCCGCACAGCGCTTACTTGACCAATTCGACCTGTTCAAAGTCGAGTTCAACCGGGGTCGCACGACCAAAGATCGATACCGATACTTTGACCTTGGCTTTGTCAAAGTCGAGCTCTTCGACCACGCCGTTAAAGCTTGCAAACGGACCATCGAGAACCTTGACTGAATCGCCGATTTCATAATCGACAGTGATGTCTTGTTTCGGTGCGGCTTTAGCTTCTTCAACCCCTCCGAAGTAGCGGGCTGCTTCGCGCTCGCTGATCGGTTGCGGCTTATTGTTATTGCCAAGAAAGCCAGTTACCTTCGGCGTGTTTTTGACAAGGTGATAAATGTCATCGTTCATGCGCAATTTGGCCAGCACGTAACCCGGCATAAACTTACGCTCGATTTGAACCTTTTTGCCGCGTTTTACTTCGGTCACAGTTTCGGTCGGAACTTCGATTTCCTCGACACCTTCAGACAGGCCAAGGCGCTCTGCTTCCGAGATGATCGCTTCTTTGACCTTGTTTTCAAAACCGGAATAGGCGTGGATGATGTACCAACGAGACATGGAAATTTTGTCCTTGAAATAAAGCGCTTATGCGAGCGTCAACAGGAAGTTGACGACGGCGTTGAATAGGCTGTCGATCCCGAAGAAGAACAGGGAGAGCACCACCATGAAGATAAAGACAAAGATAGCCGTTCGAACCGTCTCTTCACGGGTGGGCCAAACCACCTTGCTGGTCTCGGTGCGAACCTGATTCACGAACTCAGGAACAGAGGTCTTGCGCTTCTTCTCAGGTGCTTTTTGTGCGTCAGCCATTTTTGCCATCTTTCACGTTACGCGTGAGTGTGTCGGTGTATCCGGCTCTCAGGTAGGGCTCATCGCCGCCGGGAACAAGGTCTCGGGTGGGCTCTAATTGCTACCAATGTCGGAATTGAGTCGCGAAATACGGCGAAACGCAGCCTTTGGCAAGAGTATCCAGCATTGATGCTACCATTTCACGCTCGCCCCGCTCATTTTTGCCTAGCCAGCCGAGCTTCGCGGCTTTAGCGTAGCCACTATTCAACCGCGCCCGATACCTGTTGGAAGCAGGCAAGCGAGGCGTCTACGGGAAACTATCGGGGAATTTCTTCAAATGGCAGCCAATCCGCAAGGCGGTAAAAGCTTAGTTGATCACGTCGTAAACGTGTCTGATTTTATCTGGGGCGGCGAATGGAACGGGGAACCCGTCTCTTGGCTTAGCATCGGCGAAGTCGCGGTGCCCCCCATGGTGGTCATCCTGCTGGGCGTCGGTCTCTACATAATGGTTGGCCTCCGGTTTTATCCGATCGTTAAATTCTGGGCGTCGCTCAAAGGATTGTTCGCAAGCCGCAAAGGGAAAGGCGCAGGCGAAATCTCGCCGTTCGCCGCACTCTCCACCGCTTTATCCGGGCAGGTCGGAACAGGAAACTTGGCAGGTGTCGCATTCGCGATTGCATGGGGAGGACCAGGCGCTGTCTTCTGGATGTGGGTCACTGCTATAATCGGCATGGCGCTCGCCTTTGCAGAAGGTTCGCTTGCAATCCGATACCGTGAGAAAACCTCTGACGGGGCATATCGCGGCGGGCCGATGACATATATCATGATGGGCTTGGGGCCGAAATACACTTGGCTTGCGATCATTTTCTGCCTTGGCACATTGTTCTCTGCCTTGGTGACAGGCAACTCAATCCAAGCGAATGAAGTTGCCACTGGCCTAAACGAATTGTTCGGTATCGAACGCTGGGTCGGCGGCCTAGTCGTCGCATTTGCCGTGTTTGTCGTGATCATCGGCGGAATTAAATCCATTGGCCGGGTCGCAGAAAGCGTCGTTCCTGCGATGGCTGCGGCATATATTTTGCTCGCGATTGTGGCGTTGATCCTCAATGCTGGCGACCTGCCAGAGACGTTTAGTCGTATCTTCGCAGGGGCGTTCAACAATCAAGCAGCAGAAGGCGGCTTTGTCGGCGCGCTGATTATTATTGCAATCCGTGCAGGTGTCGCACGCGGCCTCTTCTCAAACGAGGCCGGCCAAGGTTCCACGCCAATCGCGCACGCGGTGGCTCAAACCGATGATCCTGAACAGCAAGGCCGTATGGCGATGCTCGGCACGTTCATTGACACCATCGTGATCTGCACCATGACCGCTCTGGTGATCCTCACCGTGCAGGGCGATTTCACTGGCGGCGGGCAAGCGGTTGATCATGTGTGGCAATCAGACCTCAGCACGGTTGAAACCGCAGGAGTAGCGACCACTATCGCTGCCTATGCGGCGGCCTTCCCGACCCTGATCGCAGGTGTTCCGCTGGGGACGTTGGTGGTGAGCGTTGCGCTCATTTTGTTCGTATTCACGACCTTGCTCACTTGGAGCTATTACGGTGAACGGGCGATCACCTTCATCTATGATCGTGTGCCGGGATCAACCCGCAAGGGTGAGAAAATACTTCACATTATTTGGCGGGTTATTTGGTGCGTTGCGATCTTTGTAGGCGCGACACAACCTTCGCAATTGGTCTGGCGTCTTGGCGACATCTCAAATGCTGCGATGACATTGCCAAACCTTTTGGCACTGATCCTGCTCTCTGGGGTGGTATTCAAATTGGCGCGGGGCGACAAAACGGCAGGCGAGGATCACCATGCCGATACGCCCGAAGAGCCTGAGGAATATTAATTCTTCAATAGCCAGAAACGGAAATGGGAGCGTTCTATTCGCAAGAACGCTCCCAACACCCGGATAAGGGTCCCCCTTTATAAGTTGCGGCCCTTCTAAAGAGCCCTCGAGGGGCTCAAGCACCCTTGATCAACTTCGCTATAAGTCACTGCCCTTATGGCGAGAGCTTCTCAAGCTGGACGTCAAAAGACTGCTTTTCGACGTCAGGCCGCGAGCAGCGATATGAAGGTTTGGCACACAATGATCTTACCCCCAGTTCGATCATCACATGATATCATCATCAGGCTCTACCCAGAGAGATCTAACCTGATACCAAGCCCTTCGAATCGCTGAACTCGGGGAGGAATTTGGCGAGAGGTGAGTGCGCGCGATGTGCAAATTGGCACATCCGGAAAAATGCGTGGCTTAGCGTGGCAACTCCAGAAATTGGGTAGGCGGCAACGCTGATAAGGCTTGGCAGGACGCATTTGGCAAACGCTGCAATCGCAACGCCCTGCAAAAGCGCGATCAATATGATCACCAGAGATTAAATGGATTCCAAAAATGGCAGGGGCACAGAGACTCGAACTCTGGACCTTCGGTTTTGGAGACCGACGCTCTACCAACTGAGCTACGCCCCTACGCGTGGAAGCGGCCTTTAGAACGTGCATTGGCAATAGGCAAGTTCACAATGAACCGGCGCCCCTTTTTGTAACTTCGCCGGTCAATTGCGTGCTGACGCATCCACAGCGCGGTGGTAAGCTTCACCCCATTATGCACGCGCCCCATCACCCTCAGATGCCTATGCCGGTCCCGGTCGAAACCCTGCTGCTTGCCTATCGCAGCGGCATTTTCCCGATGGCAGATAACCGTGAGGATGAAGAGATTTTTTGGGTGGAACCGCGCGAGCGGGCGATTATTCCATTGGAAGGCCTCTACGTCTCTAAATCCTTGCGCAAGGTGCTGCGCTCTGACCGATTTACTGTCACCATGGATCAGGACTTCGAAGCTGTGATGCATGCCTGTGCTGCGCCCCGCCCTGGCCACCCGGAAAGCTGGATCAGCGGCCGGATCGTTGAAAGCTACAAAGGCTTGCACCGGGCGGGTCATGCCCATTCCATTGAATGCTGGGAACATGATGAAGTCAGCACCCGGCGTCTGGTTGGCGGCCTTTACGGCGTATCATTCGATTCGGTTTTTTGCGGGGAAAGCATGTTCAGCCATGCCGACAACGCCAGCAAAGTCGCGCTGTGTTGGCTGGTTGCAAGTTTGAGGGCAGCGAATTTCAAACTGCTGGATTGCCAGTTTATGACAGATCACCTCGCCAGTATGGGCGCGGTAGAGATGCCGCAAAAAGCGTATTTGAAACTGGTTGGGATGGCGCAGAAAAAACCTGAATTAGAACTGTTCGAGGCTTTCACACGGTTCGCACACGCCCCTGCTGCCCCTCACTCTTCTCCGGGAAAGCTCATCGCACAGTCTTTGACCCAAACGTCATAGACCGGGTGCTCAACCACATTAAGGCTGGGGTTCTCCTTAAACAGCCAGCCTGAAAACACGCGGGAGTGTTCATCCTGACCGCGCTCCAATACGTCGAGTTGGACAAACGCGCCTGTCTCTTGCGGAAATTCATATGGCGCGGTGCGCTCACACGCGTCCAGCCGCACAATCACGGGACCTTCTTCGACACTTTCACCGGGACGAAGCTCGAAATCCTGGCTCAGATTGTTGCGTTTGTTGAGAAGACCAATGGTGGCGACCCGCTGTGCCATTGGAGTGGCACCGTCCTCGGCCTCAGCTGCGGCCAAAGCGGCGGCGACTTCATCCGAAGGCGCACTGATCTGCGACGCGTCGTTCTCTGCTTCGCCTTCGTCCGCTTCTGCTCCGAAAAACGAGCTCACCGCTCCGCATCCCGTCAACGCAAAAGCGGCGAGAAGCGGAAGGGTCAAAGAAAGTCTGCGGTTCACAGTCACTAATACTGGCAGGTCAGCCCTCAGGTGCCCACGCTTCGTAATCGCCATCGGCTTTGGCGCGCTTTCCGCCGCGTTCAATCATGCCTTGCGGCAGATACGCATTGGGTGTGCCGGTTGCGTTGGGCGTGTATTCGGCTTCCCACACTTTGGCAGGGGGCAGATTGCTTTCTGGTACATCATCAAATGCACCGTGAAGCCAGCCGTGCCATTCGCTGGGCACGCGGCTTGCATCATTCACGCCGTCATAGATCACCCAGCGGCGCTCTTTCTGCGTGTAGGATCCCGTGTTGGCACCGCCCGTCCCTTTGGAACGGTAATATTTGTTGCCTTCGGCGTCCGTGCCAACATGCTCGCCGCCAACGCGTTTGGCCCACAAGTGCGTACCAAGCGTCGCACCGTCCCACCAAGTGAATATCTTACCTAGGATTCCCATAAGCCAAGCCGTTAGCGGAATTGAGTGAAGAGGCCAAGCGAGAGCTACTACGTGGCCGCGAAAAACTACAAACTTGCGTCTTTCGGGAGTTCGAATTCAACCAAATCACCCTCGCCAATGCCCAATTCCTCCGACAGTCCGCCGCGGATTTCAAACACCGCAATCGACATGCCGCGCGATGTCACACTATCCAGTGAATAAGGAACACCCGCCTCGATGTTCGTAATACGCTTGTTCGGCCCGATAAAAATGATGTCGAGCGGAAGCGGTGTGTTTTTCATCCAGAAGCTGCGAAATTGCGGGGCATATGACGGGAACAACATCCCCTCATCATCGCCCATTTCGGTACGGAACATCATGCCTTTGGCTTGTTCCTCTTGGCTCGCAGCCAGTTCAGTCTTAAAACTGCGTCTCGTGTCACCGCTCACAATCGTTACGTCAATCAGGCGAAGACCGGCTTCCGAGACCTCGGGAGTTGCCGTAGCAGGAGCAGGTGCGGACGCAGTTTCTTGCGCTGACGTGCCATTCGGAGAACACGCCACCAACGCCAAACCAGCCAATGCTGCTGCAATTCTCACCATGAATTTGGACCTTCTTCTTCTCTGGCTTCTTCTTCGGCTTCGATAAGCCATTCGTCTATGCCACCTTCTTCCCGTGCATCAAGGATGAACGCGATGTGGTCGAACTTGTGGCCTGCTCTTAGCATTGCGGCAACCTGTTTGTCGCGGCGCTTGTGGGCGGCCTGCTCGGATACATCCTCATCTATGTGACGAGCGAATGGCCCAAACCCGCGCTTCTTCGCAAGTAAAATGGCCGCGCGCCGTGTCTCTGCCTCATTCGGAGCAGTTTCTTCACGCGTATGCTCATCAACGCCTGCCGCCCAAAGCGCCTGCTCCACCCGCCGCGCGCCATACCCTCTCGCCGTCAAGTCGCGGGTCTTTGAACGTGCATAGGCTCCGTCATCGACATAGCCGAGTTCAATCAGTCTAGCGACAAGAGCGGGGACATCAGGCGTCTGGACCCTGCCTTCTCCATCCTCAGCGACACCGCGTTCGCGAAGCTTTCTCGCAAGGTATCCTTCAAGCTTTGCGCCAGTCGTGGCGAAGCGTGCGCAATAGGATAATGCAAGGTCGCGTAAGGACGTTTCGTCGAGAGGACGCACCTTTTTGCGTTTACGCACACCTTTCGCACCTGCGCGTTCAGAGCCGTTTTCTGCCGAAAACTGGGCATTTCCGCTTGTCTGCGGTGACGTTTTGCTTCCCTCGGAGGTCATTTCGCCTTATTCGTGCCACAGTCCTTATCAAATGAAAAAGACAAAACCCGTTTTAGAGATGTAAATTCACCAAAAATGGGTTGGGATCGAAAGGGTGCGTTGTAACAAGCGCACAGGAAATGACGGGTACTGCAAACACTATGACCGACGCCGCTTTGACGCCGACGCCGAATGACTGTGAATTGCCAAGGATCCGCGCTCAGTTCGCGACCTTTAATGACGCCATCGACTATGCCGCAAAGAGCCGAAAGGGCCTGAACTTCCACGATATGCGTGGGAATTTGGAGCGCGTGTATCCTTATTCAGAGATGCGCGATGACGCCATTCAAATGGCATACCGCCTGATCGCAGCAGGGATTAAACGGGAAGACCGTGTTGCCTTGATCGCTGAGACCGGACCTGAATTCGCCGCACTCTTTTGTGCCTGCGTCTATATCGGTGCATGGCCTGTGCCGCTCCCATTACCTACAAGCTTTGGCGGCAAGGAAAGCTACATCGACCAGCTTGCTGTGCAATTAAACAGTTCAGACCCAGTCGTCCTGATCTATCCGGAAGAGATCGCCGAAATGGCGAGCGCTGCGGCGCAGCGGCAGGAATGTTCCGGCATCAGCTGGCAAGACTTCGCAAAATATGACGCGGTTGAGGTCGAGCTGCCAAAAACTTCACCAGATGACATTTGCTATTTGCAATATTCATCCGGCTCGACCCGTTTCCCAACCGGCGTTGCGGTCACACATGAGGCATTGCTGCACAATCTGTATGGGCATGCGGTATCGATGCAATTGGGTGAAAATGACCGCTGCGTCAGCTGGCTCCCTTGGTATCACGATATGGGTCTGGTGGGTTGTTTCCTGTCACTCATCGCCAATCAGTTTTCAGTCGATCTGCTTAAACCGGATGCCTTTGCGCGCCGCCCGCTGGCATGGCTCGATATGATCAGCCGCAATCCCGGCAACACGGCCAGCTATTCGCCGACCTTTGGCTATGACATTTGCGCCCGCCGCATCTCTAGCCAAACAAATGTCGCGGAACGCTTTGACCTGTCGCGCTGGCGCATTGCGGGGAACGGCGCAGACATGATCCGCCCGGATGTAATGCAAAGCTTCGTCAACGCATTCAGCGATGCCGGCTTCAAGGCATCCGCATTCACGCCATCCTATGGCCTTGCAGAGGCAGTGCTCGCCGTAACGGTGATGCCACCTGGTGAAGGGATTAAGGTTGAGCTGGTCGAGGAAGAGCGACTGTCTGGTACGCCCCGCGACCTCAGCCGCCCTGCCCGTTACCGTGCAATTGTGAACTGCGGCAAGCCGCTGCCCGATATGGAAGTCTTCATCTCTGGCGAGAACGGAGAGCGCCGCGAAGACCACCAGATCGGCAAGGTCTGGTGCCGCGGCCCAAGCGTGATGCATTCCTATTTCCGCAATACCGAAGCGACCGAGGATTGCCTCGTCGATGGTTGGTTGGATACAGGCGATATGGGCTACACCGCTGATGGATATCTGTTCATCGTTGGCCGCGCCAAGGACATGATCATCATCAATGGCAAAAACCATTGGCCGCAGGATATCGAATGGGCTGTCGAACAGCTCCCTGGCTTTAACCACGGCGACATTGCCGCGTTCTCACTAGAGACAGAAAATGGTGAGGAAGCCCCGGCCGTCCTTGTTCATTGCCGCGTTTCCGATCCGGTTGAGCGGGTCAAACTGCGCGAACAGATCGCTGACAAAGTGCGGTCGGTCACCGGTATGAGCTGCGTGGTCGAATTGGTCCCTCCAAGGACACTTCCGCGCACCAGTTCAGGCAAGCTGAGCCGCGCTAAGGCTAAGAAGCTTTATTTGGCGGGCGAGATCGTACCGTTGGAATTGGCGGCCTAACGTCCGGCCCAGTCGGCTCTTACCGGGCCAAAGCTGGGTTCAACTTCTACGCTTACACCGTTATTTCTAAGCCGCTCAGCCGCTTGCTCGGCCTGCGCTTCGGAGCCCGTGAGCACAATCGGCAGGCCCGTGCGTTTTGCCGCCCATTCGATCACCGCCAATGCCTCTGCGCCTTCGCTTGTTAGGCCGTCATCATCAAATTCAACCCCACCGGGCAAATCGCCAACTGGCGGGAGCAATTCGATCACCCAATCTGGCTCCGTCGCGGCAATGCGCATCTCTAACGTCCGGTAGGCAGCAAATTCTGCACCATCCAATCGCACCGCGCGCACTGTCGCACGGCGGCGGGTCGAATCAATCGTCACATCGCTTTCAGGGACACCGGCCACCAAGGAAAGCCGGTTAGCCAGAGCATTTGCCCGCGCTGAGGCTGCTTGTTCCTCGCTTGCCCTAACTGCGGCAAGCTCCGCTTGTTCCGCATCACCCGCACCAGAACCGGTCTCCACCTGCGCTATCGTCAGTTCAACCTCGCGGTCCAATCGCTTGCTCAATGCATCAGCGATTGAGGCATCGGCATCAGAAATAAACTCAGGACTAAACATCGTAGCCGTCACACCAACGGCACTTTCTGAAAAGGCGATATCGAGCTCTGCCAAACGGCCTTCGCCTTCGAATGCATCGGTGATTTCCTCGCGGACAATCCGCTGCGCATTGGCTTCCCAAGCAATGGTCCGAAGCGACAGCCCCAAGGGTACAGCTAACGCGAAGAACACCAGAATAATGACACCGTTTTGGAACTGCGACTGGCGCTGGCTCAATCGGCCTTCGAACCCGTAGAGCTTGGCAAGCCCCCAAGCGGTAAGAGCGATGGTCACAAGGTTGGTAACGTAAAGCAGGAGTGCGCCGGAAAATACTGTCCAGTTAAAGGTCGCTAGACCAAAGCCGACGACCGCCAACGGCGGCATCAAGGCGGTTGCGATGGCAACCCCGACAATGGCGTTGGCCCTGCCCCTGATCATCGCATATGCGCCTGCAAGCCCGGAAAACAGCGCAACAAACAGATCGAACAAATTCGGCTGAGTGCGTCCGGCGATCTCTGGAGTTATGGTTGTAATAGGTGAGAAAAAGACCAGGAGAAAGCAAAGGAATACGGCCAACACGCTGCCCCAAAAGAGCGAGCGACCGGCCTGTTTGAGCCATTGATAATCGCTTATCGCAATTGCGAAGCCGAGACCAATAATCGGTCCCATAAGCGGCGATAAAAGCATCGCGCCAATCACCACTGCAGTTGAAGATTGCAGCAAACCGATAACCGCAATCCCTGCGCTCATTGCGGTCATGAAAAGATAGTGTTCCGACATGGCGCATTCATCGCGGCGCTTTTCGATGACATCATCGTGCTCCACCGCTCCGATCACATCATCGCGCCACCAACCGCGGAAGGTCGCTATAACGCGCATCAGGCCATAACGGCTTTGCGTTGCGGCCCTTACCGCTTCACCTGCACTGTCCACTTTGCCAAAAACTGCGCCCGGTTCAGGCGCGCCGCCTTCGGGAGCAGGGGCCTTGCCCGGGTGGTTTTCCGTGGTTTGATTATTGCCCTGATCTGTCACTTTGCCCCCTCTGCCTAACAAGGTTAGAGCCAATCTTCGGCAAACAAAAGCGCGAAAGCGGAACTCCTGCTCGCAAAAGCATGGACGAACGGAGCGGAAACGGGCAGTCTTGAAGAACGTGTTTTAGATGCCTAATACAGTAGTGTAAGCAAGGCCGCCTTATGCGGTGGTCAATGAGGGAGCGACAATTTTTTCGCCATGAGCACCGAGACAACACCTGAGCCGAACGTTTCAGCACCGACCAAAACGGCTACCGATTTTGAACTCACTCCGCCCACCCCTGTGCCCCATGTGGCCCCGGAAAAGGCATCGGGCCTTGTGCCGGTCCCAACCGAACAGCAATCGAAGCTGGAATCGAAAGCCGACGCTTTTGTGAATGACCTGATCTCGGTTGACGCAAACTCGCCCGAATTTGGTGCGAAGGTCGATCAAATCACCCGCATGGGTCAGGAACAAATTCGCGCAGCCGCTGCGCATTCCAACCGTTTCCTTGATCGTCCCGTTCGCGCAATGGACGCAGATAGCGGCGTTGGCAGCGATTTGGCCGAACTTCGCCGCACGGTTGAAGATCTGGACCCGGGTAAAAAGAGCAAGTTGCTTGAACCGCGCCGCCTGTTTGGGATCATCCCATTTGGCAGTAAGCTCAAGAACTACTTTGACAGCTACACCAGTAGCCAAGGCCACATTCAGGCGATCCTAGAACGGCTCGAAAACGGCAAAAAAGAGCTCCACATGGACAATGCCGCGATCGACACCGAACGCGCGAAATTGTGGGAAGCAATGGGCGAGTTGGAACAGATGATCCACATCGCCAAGACGCTCGATGCAAAGCTTGAAGCCAAGGCTTTGGAATTGGATGCGAGCGATCCCGAAAAAGCGAAAGCTCTGCGAGAGAGCGCCTTATTCTATGTTCGCCAACGCACCCAAGATCTGCTCACCCAAATGGCGGTGAGCGTTCAAGGCTACCTCGCGCTTGATCTTGTTAAGAAAAACAACGTTGAGCTTGTCAAAGGTGTCGACCGTGCCGGTACCACCACCGTTGGCGCACTGCGCACCGCTGTGACAGTTGCCCAAGCGATGACCAATCAACGTTTGGTTCTGGGTCAAATCACCGCGCTCAACCAAACGACAAGCGATATTATCGATTCCACCAGCACTCTGCTGCGCGAACAGACCGGACAAATTCATGAGCAAGCCGCCTCCAGCACTATCCCGCTCGAAACGCTCCAACGCGCATTCCAGAACATCTATGACACCATGGATGAAGTCGATGACTTCAAGGTTCGCGCCCTCGATAGCATGAAGCAAACCGTCAACGTGCTTTCTGATGAGGTGGAAAAATCCAAAGGCTATATCGCGCGCGCCGAAGGTCAGGCACAGGCGCAAGCCAAGGTTGCAACCGAACCGTCCTTGCTTGCTTTGGATAGCTAATGCCCGACAGCACACGCGAAACTGATCAAATCATGCGAGCGGCAAACCTGTCGCTCGACGCCAATCGCAATGGCGGCGTGCATCGCCGTGCAGCCTCGATTGGCGCCGGCTCTGCTATCGCAAAACGCAAAGTTTGGATGAACCGTGCAAAATATTTCGCAGGCGCGGTTCTCACCATTATGGTCAGCGCGTCAGTAGCGGGCATTGTTCTCGATGGAATTGGGTTTACCGGGGTGATGATGGCTGCACTAGCCGTAATGGCGGCGGCGTTCGTCTTTACCAAATTTCCCAAGATCAAAATTCCAAAACGCTCTGAACTTAAGCAAGGCAACCCCAAGCAAATGGTAACGCGCGTCGAGCTTTGGCTCGAAAATCAGCGCGAAGGCCTGCCGCCGATTGCTGCGACAATTGTCGAGAAAATGGGCGGTCAATTGGATGCGCTCGCTGCGCAGCTTGAAACGATGGATGAAGCCCACCCGGCCATGTCCGAAGTGCGCGAGCTGGTGGGAGATTACATCCCAGAGACCATCGACAATTACCGCAAGATCCCCGCGCATTTGCGTTCAGAAGAGCACGCAGGCGGCACTGCCGACGACCGTTTGGTTGAGAGCCTCTCCAAGCTTTCAGGCGAATTGGACCGTGTGACCCGGCGACTGGCCGAGGGCGCAATGGACGATCTGGCGGTGAAATCGCGCTATCTCGACTACCGGTTTGGCGGAGATGACCTTCTCGAAGACGGCTCTGGAATGCCTGATACGGGCGTTCCATTGCCTGATCTAACACCAGCGACAAAAGCCAAGGGGTAAAAGGTGCGGATAGCGCTTCCCCATAAGCTTGGCCGCGAAGAGGTCCGCCGCCGTATGCATAGCCATGCACATGAGATCGGCAGCTATTTACCTCCCGGCATGGCAAGCGTGGAAACACAGTGGCCCCAAGAGGATCAGATGGACCTGTTCATCACCGCCGCTGGACAGCAAATCGAGGGCAGTATCGACATCACCGATGAAACGGTTGTGATCGAAATCGACCTACCTGCCATGCTGGGCTTTCTGCGCGGCAAACTTGAAAATGCAGTGCGCAAACAAGGTGGTAAGCTGCTCGAATAGGCAGCTCAAATAGACTGCGCAGACCCTGTTGTTTGCCAAAGTATAGCCTTCAAACGCTGCGCGTGAGCAAAGTCACCTTTGCTTCACTGAAATCAAGAGCATCGATGCTGGAGGCGAGAAGACATTCTCCTTCTTCCCCAAGGATCACTCCTGTCCCAATCCCAGCAGCACTTTTCACCGTGCCCGCAAGAGGAAGCGCTAGCAAGGCATCCGGATAAGCTTGCTCAATTTGCAGTCCAGGGGCGCCTTCAATGCGATCAAGCCGGAATTGCGCTCCATCGATTAGCGTTTCCCCGCGGGTTTCAAGGGAGCCTTTAAGATTAGCGGGAAACGGCGCACCAGATACAACAGCCAAGGCGCGTTCAAGATGCAGTTCTCTGGGCCGGCCATAATCATACAGCCGAAAAGTGGTATCGCTGTTCTGCTGCACTTCGACCAGAGACAAGCCCGGACCAATGGCATGGACGGTACCCGGAGTAAGGTGAAAAATATCGCCTGCCTTGACATCATGCCAAGTCAAAAGCTCTTCGATTGTGCCATCTCTGGCCGCTTTTCCAATTGCCTGCGGGTTGATTTCTTCATTGAAGCCAATTGCCAATTGCGCGCCGGGTTGCGCATCCAGAATAAGCCAGCATTCCTCCTTGCTGTCCTCACCATCCTGCATCGTATCTTTGCCCGGATGGACCTGCACAGACAATTTTTCACTGGTGAATAGATATTTGACCAGAAGATCATTCATTTCAGGCGGAGGCTCAAACCAAACCTCTCCGATCCGCTGTCCTGCTGGCGCTCTGAAAGGGACCGGCAATTCCTCACAGCCCCAGACTTTTTCAACCATACGCTTGGACAGTTTGCGGACAAACGGGGCCGAATTGGCGCGATCTTCTTGCCGATCTATCATTGGTTGGCCGCGCCAGGGAGTTTCCCTACCTTCTGTGCGCCTTCCCGCGTGGTTACGAGGACCTCCCCATTGGCAACAACTATGCAGACATCCTGCAATCCGACGGCCGACACACGCAGACCATCGCTCATTACTGTTACGTTCTGGCAATCGATTAGGTCGACGCTTCCTTTAGAAACGTTCCGTTGTTCCGCACCATCGCTGTGTTCAATCAAGGCGTCCTGTAACGCGGCCCAGCTGCCAATATCCGACCACCCCATATCGGCAGGCACCATTGCGGCCCGATCTGAATTTTCCATAACAGCGTAGTCAACAGATTCGCCCTCAATCGCTGCAAAGCTCGCCGCATCGGGGTGCACGGTTGATCCATCGTTCGACGCGCCAGCGATTGAGAGTTTAACTGCATCAGCCATGGCGGGGCGATGTTTTGCCAAAGTATCAAGAAACGCACCGGCGCGAAACGCGAAGATCCCGCCGTTCCAACTATACTCGCCGCTCGCAAGATAGGTTTTAGCGCGGTCCAGATCGGGCTTCTCAACAAATTCGCCAATCGCAAATCCGCTTCCAAGAGCCTCGCCTTGACGGATATAGCCATAGCCGGTTTCCGGGCGATCGGGCGTAATCCCAAAAGCAGTAAGGTAATCCTGCGAAGCCAGCGCACCTGCCGCGACAGACACGTCACGAAAACTCTGCGCGTCAGCGATGTAATGATCGCTAGGGCATACCAGCATAATGTCATCGGGCGCGAGCATTGCTGCTGCCAATGCAATTGCAGGAGCGGTGTTCTTGGCCTCTGGTTCAACAATCAATCGGTGCGGCGTCTCACCCAATTGCTCTTTAATTAGGCCCGTATGCGCACTGCCAGCAACGATGATAGGCGGAGCAAAGCGATCATCCACGGCGACACGTTCAATCGCTTGTTCAAACAGGCTGGTGTCTCCGACAAGCGGAAGAAAGGGTTTGGAACGCGATTTCAAGCTCAATGGCCAAAGCCGAGTGCCGCTGCCGCCGCATAAAATTACCGGGTGGATCACATGTATTCCTATCTTTGCTCCAAGTACCGCCCCGCCTGCAAGCAATGCATCTATTCATTGAGCAGAACAATGGTTGGATACAATTGATTTATCGCTCACGAAAATCGACGCGGTAGCCATAGCGGGATGGAACAAAGTCGCCATTCCTTGTTTGCGCAGGATTGAACCTAACCTTTTGGACGACCAAACCGCACACCAATGCGGTTGTTCCTGCATCGGCCGTTGTGCGCGCGACGGAACAGTCACTGGCTCGGCCATCGGGCAAAACGGTGAAGACCACGGTCACTGACATTCCAAATCGGGTTTCGCGCCCGCCATCGGGCACCGGAAAATCGCGCCTGGCGTCAAGCGAGCCGGAACGCACACTGGGTTTGACCGCCACACCATTGCCTTGGCCGCCTCCACCATTGCCGCTTCCAGTACCCTCTCCCTCGCCTTGATTGCCGGTACCATCTCCAGCATCAGTTGCACCCGATACGTTTGCAGTACCTGTCGATGAAGCACGTGGGCGAGGTTCTGGACGCTTTTCGATCATTGACGGACTTGGGGCAGTTACGGGTTGAGGCACAGCGTCTTTCCCGGCCTCACCTTGCGCCCCTTCATCAGGTTGCGGCGGTGTTTCGGGTTCAGCAGGTGCGGTAATCGTCACGGTCAGCGCGCTTGCCACTTCACGCTCAATCGAGGCGGTCAATTCCGGCGCGAGCAGACGCGAGAGACCGTAGAGCGCCGCCAGGTGAAAAACGACAATTCCGGCAAGCAAGGACCATCGCGGAGATCGCGGTTTTCCCTGATAGCGCGGTTTGGTCTTGATCATCTATTCTCTGCGAGAGTGAACGTGGAATTTTGTGAGTGTGAAAGAAGTTAGCCGCAGACAATCGAGGATCAAATAATCCCGAACACGGCTTGCTCGTTCAACCACCTCAGGTGAATTGCTATGGAGCCTACAATTAGAAGCGAAGCGCAAGCTTGTCCAACAGCTCCCGCCTCTTCAAGGCGCGAAGAGGCAATCGTTGATCGGCTTCCCCAAAACCAGACGCAGGGTTTTGACACCCCCTTCTCCGGCATAAAACTTCACGGTCTCTTCGCACGTGGCGATGGTTTGCGATCATGGTTTTTTGGCGCCGGGCTTGGATTTGTCTATTTCCTAGCTGGGATTTTGTGCCTTTCGATTGCACGCTTTGACGCAACCTTGGCGAGTGTTTGGCTTCCCAATGCAATCGCGATCGCTGCCTTATTTCTAATGCGTTTGCGCAATGAATTTCCAGTGTTTGTGGGAATAGCTTTGGCCAGCATCGCTGCCAACATGGTCTTTGGCACACAGCTCTTGACGGCGCTGGTATTTACGGGCGCCAATCTGGCGAACATTTTCCTCGTCACTTGGCTGACAAGGCGCAGCTGCGGTGCATTGCCCGACCTTTCGGACCTTTCCCATTTAGGGCACTTTCTTCGATATGGCGGTGTGATCGGCCCTGTCGCCGGCGCCCTGATCGTCGCTCCTGCCATGGGCCCAGATTTGGTTGTGATTTGGCAAGGCGTGACAGCATGGTTTCTGGTTGAAAGCCTTGGCATTATCCTGATTGTTCCGGCCTTCTTACTGCTTGCGCAGTTGAGAGTTTCTCCACTGCCGATTGCTCGAAAGGGCTTTCTCGAGGCGGTGCTAATTTCTGCAATGGGCCTTGGCGTTGTCTATCTGGTGTTTCACCACGGCTCGTACCCGCTGCTCTTTCTCATCCCGCCGATCACGCTTCTTGTCGCCTTTCGGTTGGGCACGCTTGGAACCGCCCTGTTTGTGCCTGGCGTCGCAATCGTTGCCTCGCTCGCAAGCTTTGCGGGACTTGGTCCCATCGCAGAAGGAGGGCTTGAAAAAATCGCTCAGGTCAATTTGATCCAGACCTTTGTCGCCGCCAACTTTCTCACCGGTCTCCCGATTGCGGCCATCTTGGCCGGGCGCAAAAGGTTGACCGAAGCGCTGGACAAAGGTCAGCGGGAGCTTGCCCTGCTTACTGAAGGCATCACTGACGCGATATTGATGCTGAATTTCGATGGCGTGTGCACTTATGCCTCGCCTTCCGTTGCAGATGTATTGGGTAGCCCAGCGCAGCACTTGGTCGGGCAACGGTTTACTGATCACACCCATGAAGATGCCCATGAGCGGATCATGGAAGTGTTTGCCAAATTGACCCGTGGGCAAAGTGATAAAGAGCGTCTCACTTACCGCCGGCAAATGGATAGCACGGATGGCGATCCCATCTTCATCGAGGCCGACTGCGCTGTCATCAAGGACAAAAGCAGCTGCAAGCGCACCGGCATTGTGATGTCTGCACGTGATGTAACCGAACGCGTTGAACTTGAACTGCTTTTGACCCGGGCCCGTCGCTCCGCTGAGAAGGCGGCAAGCGCAAAGAGCGAATTTCTAGCCAATATGAGCCATGAAATCAGAACTCCAATGAACGGGGTGCTCGGGTTCGCTGAACTTATGCGCGAGGGCGAGCTTAGCGACGAAAACCGCCGTCACGTCGACATGATCGTCCAGTCTGGACGCTCAATGATGATGCTCTTGAACGACATTCTCGACTTATCAAAGATCGAGGCCGGGCAGGTAGGCATAACGGATGAACCTGTGGATCTTGTTGCAACCATATCTGAATGCGCAGACCTTTACCGTCCTACGGCTGAGAAAAAGGGGCTGAAGCTCAAATTTTCAATGGCCAGCGCATGCTCAAGCTTGGAATGCGATGATGATGCTTCAGGTAAGAGCCCCTGGATCAGGACCGATGGTCTTCGTCTGCGCCAAATCATCCTGAACCTTGTTGGAAATGCCATCAAGTTCACCGAATCCGGCCATGTCGAAATCGCCATGTCGAGCGATGAAGAAGCGATACTCGTCGATATCAAAGACACAGGGATTGGGATCAGCGAAAAGCGCCTGAAAACCATCTTTGCCCCCTTCACCCAAGGCGAAAGCGACACTGCAAGGCGTTTTGGCGGAACGGGTTTAGGCCTTTCAATAAGCCGCCAATTGGCCGAACTTTTGGGCGGCACTATCATGGTTGAAAGCAAGGCGGGCGAAGGGTCGAGCTTTCGTCTCACACTGCCTGCGAATTACACTCGATCACCAACCCGCGAGCCTAGGCTGGATGAGCCGGTCGATCCCTCCATGATAACCCAATCCGCCAGCATCCTTCTGGTCGAAGACCATGACGTCAACCGATTGCTGGCCTCAGAAATGCTCGAAAGGTGCGGCCAGAGTGTGGCGGCGGCGCATGATGGGAATGAAGCGATCGCGATGGTGATCGATTCTATAATGCGCGGCAAACCGTTTGATCTCGTGCTGATGGATATCCAAATGCCCGGTTGTGATGGCTTTGCCGCGACAAAAGCCATTCGCATGGAGGGCATTACTCCCGAAGATCTACCGATTATCGCCTTGACCGCAAATGCTTTCCCAGAGGATTTGGCTGCGGCACGCGATGCAGGTATGCAAACGCATCTGGCAAAACCACTGGTCTTCGCAGATCTGGCGCGGGCGCTGCAACGCTGGTTGCCTACACGGATTGTTGCAGAGCTTGAGAGTGATCAGGCCCCGCGTACCGACACGCCATTGCCAGAAGCACGAGATGACTTAGTTCGAGGCGCCGAGGCACGACAAGCCGAAGCCGGCGGTGCGCAGCGGTCAGGCGAGCATCCAGAAAACGTCCGAGCCGATGATCTGCCCAAACCCACCACTGAGATTGTCGACATCTCGCGCAGCCGCTCGGCGCGACCTCCTAAGATCGGGGAGATCGCTCTTCCTGAAACACAGATAGAGAACGAGCGCAGCTCTAGCCTATCCCAATTCCACTCTCCCAGCCTCATCAAACGCTGGACAAAGCGAAGGAGCGAGGCAGTAGAAGCTGTACGAATTGCGCTCGAAGATGGTTCTTTGAGCGATGAAGGTGGCTCACCTGAAAACTGGGATGAGATCGCAAGATTGGTCCACAAGCTCGCTGGAACCGCTGCGATATTTGGCGAAGCTGAGTTGGGTGATCAAGCGGCAGCTCTTGAACATGCCTTACGCATGGGTCTTCCTAGCGATGTGCGCGAAGCGTTGGCGTTTGAGCTGCTCACCGTGGCTGATGATCCGGCAGACACTCTCTCCAAGATCGGTGCATAGCGCCGGGCTACAATGGCTTTCCAACAAAAAAGCGGCGGAACCCGAAGGCCCCGCCGCTCTTATTTCATATCGAATGCAGACGCGAATTAGAATTCGTAGCGAATACCCAGTTGGATGCGCCATGCCGAGCTTGAGATCGCGATGTCGTTGTCGTCGTCCGGGTTGAAACCGTCGATGATATAACGACCTTGATCGTCCACTCCGCCATCGACAAGGTCGACGAACTGACTACGCGTGCGGCGGATATTGGCGCCGCTGTCTAGCAGGTTGAGGAAGTTCTCGAAGTCAGCAAACACTTCGATACGGTCTTCTTTGATGCCGGTCAGGCTTCCAATGAATGGAAGCTCTTGGCTAAAGCGCAGATCCATGTCGTAGTGCCAATCATTGCGGCAGGTGTTGCGTGCAATTGATTGACCAAACTCGAAGTTACACGCTGCTGTGATCTCGGACCCATCCGCTCCAGAAGCGGTAGTGCCGCCTTGGAGATAGGTAATGAGGTCTGCAACGTCTGCCGCATCAGAAAGAGGCGAGATGTTTGGATCGTTAATCCCGGTTGGGATATAGAGCAGCGCATTATCGTTACCCGACGAGCTGTCGGCAAAGACACCGCCGCCATCGAAGGTCAAGCTGTAAGGCAGGCCTTCTTGCGCACGGAAGAGAACCGCAATGCCGGTGTCGAAACCTTCGAAGAACTCTTCACGAACAAAGAGCGTTGCGGTGAAATTGTGCCGCGTCTCGAAGTTCGAGGTGGAGTTCACTGGGTTCTGACGATCAAAGGCGGCTGTTACGTCGAATGACGAGGTTGCGGTCGATGACCCGACGTTACGGAAGTTGTCTGAGTCAGTGAACGCATAGCCAAAGTTTGCCGTCACAGAACCGCCTTCGGTGAATAGACCTTCGCTGAAGGTCTTGTTCAAGACGATTGAGGCAACGTGGCTGTCGAAGCTGCGACCATTGGTCAGCTGGATGTTATCATCGCGGCGCGTGTTAAAGCACTCAGCGGTGAGCCCTTCGTAAACAGGCGGCGTACCACCAGAAACCAGTGTCGCGTTACAACCAGCAGCCGTTGCATCGACCGCCTGATAGATCGGGCGACCATCAACGGTGAAGCCGCCATTGGTGCGAATGTCAGGTGCCTGTGACAGATCAACGAAGTTCAGCGTGTCATTGAACCGCGAGTAGATGTAATCGAGGTTCAAATTCCAATCGCTGAAGAAACCGCTTTGCGCGCCAATGGTGGTCTGGAAGCCAAGGTTCGCACGAACAACGGTCGGTACATCGAAGTCTGGGTCAGTTGACTGGACATCGTTACCACCAACCGCTGCGACCGCTGCACCAGCAGCCACCGCGCATGCAGGGAACCCTGTGAAAGTGCCACCGCTAAGGGCATTGAAAGAGCCATTTGCGTCAATAAGGCCAGCGCACTCAGAATCAAACGTGTCGCCATTCGCACTCGCAAAGCCATCGTTTGAGAAGGCGTTCGAGTAATAAACGACCGGATCACCCCCTGAGAAGATGCCCACACCGCCAGTTACGCGGCTGTTTGACAAGAAGCCATCGTTGAAAAGCTCATACGTAGCCGAGAGACGCGGCAGGATTACCGGATCAAGACCGCCAAACGAATTGGCGTTGCTGAAGCCATAACGCTCCAAGAAGTTCGGGTTCGCACGAGGTGCATCACCATCGTACAATTGCACACGAACACCGCCATTGATCGACAGTTGATCGGTCGCCTGCCACTCATCTTGAGCATAGAATGAGTAGATGGTCCGGCCAAACTCTGCCGCCGCATTGTTGATGTCACCGTTAAGGCTGGTTGCGATGGTTGCACCGCCCAAATCTCCACCTCCAACAAGGTCATCTACATCGCCAAAGACAGACGAGAAGAAGCCTGGCGCAACCACGCCAGCTTCAAAGTCATCGAGACCGTCGAAGAAGATCGTACCTGTTGCGTTAATGGCGAACAGATTGAAAATCTGGAGATCGTTTACTTCAACACCGAACTTTAGGAAGTGACCTGAGCCGGCATCGATGTTCATCTGGAAACGAGCTTGGTCAATCCGTGTATCAAGCTGGTTCGCCGAACGGAAAATGCCGGGTCCTGTTGAAAGAAGACCGTTCTCTGTTGAAGTACCGTCAGGGGCAACACCCACAGCAAGGCGAACGGTTGGATTGTCAGATTGCGCTTCGCCAAAGCCCAACGGGCCCTGAACGTCGCCAACTTCAGAACGGCTTACACGAAGCTCAGTTGAGATCGTGTCAGTCCAGTCTGAATAAAGACGCACAGCATAGTAGTCAGAGATCGTGCCTTCATCTTCGAAGCTGTTAAAGCCGGTGAGATTCTGACCGCCAAAATCGCTCTCGATGTTGGTTTCTTCGAGACGCTGATAGCTAGCTTCAAGACGGTGATCATCGCTGATGATGGCATCGATACGAGCAAAGTAACGTTTTGAGCTTTCATCGAGCTGTGTTGGGAAGCCGCCAACGTCCTGACCGTAAACGCGGTTTGCGATTTCAGCGAAGCGATCAAACTGGGCCTGACTTACAAAGTCAGCTTCGTTGGTGAAGCCACCGCCAGCTGGACCAAAGTTGTTGCCATCGCCAAGATCGGTTTCTTCATAGCCGAGCGAGAAGAACAGGCGATCTTTGATGATCGGACCGCTAAGGGTTGCACCGTAGCGCTCTTCGGACCCTGCGTTGAGTGGGCGTCCGTCGATTGAGTTGGCGAAGAGGCCTTCGTCAAAATAGGTGTAGAAAGCAGAGCCATGAAACTCGTTTTCACCTGATTTGGTAACAACGTTAACCAAGCAACCAGTGAATTCTGAGTACTCAACGTCAAATGGTGCGAATTCGACCGAAGTCTGCTCAACCACGTCAAATGGCAGCGGCAGTGCGTTACGCGCGGCGAAAGGTGTACCGTTAAGTCCGAAAACGTCGGCTTGAACAGTGCCGTCAACGGTGAACGTGTTTGAACGGTCGTTGCCACCCAGACAGGATACGCGATCAACATCATTGGAACGATCAAGGCTTACGCGGGGATCGATGCGGATGATGTCGCGAATGTCGCGGGTGATCGAAGGGAAAGCTTCGAGCGTTTGTGTGTCAAATGCGGTACCCGGGCCCACAGCAACCTGACTGACTTGAGCGCGAACACCGGTAACAACGATCGTGTTGCCTGCGTTTTGCGAGCTCAGGGAGAAGTTGAAGCTGGTGTTGCCTGAAATGCTCAGGAACACATCTTCGACGGTCTGGCCTTCGAAACCATCAGCGGTCACAGTCACAGTGAACGGGCCGCCTGGCTGAAGCGACTGAACACGGAAATTACCATCGGCACCAGCGGTAAGCGTGCTGGCTTGGTTGGTGCGTGTATCGGTTACGACAACCGTTGCACCGTTCAGGGCACTGCCTGATTCATCGGTGACTGTGCCTTCCACGCCCGACGTAATTTGCTGTGCGTGAACAGGTGTAGCGATAGTCGCTGCCGCTGAAAGACTGACAACACTTGCTGCTAGGAGATATTTTAACTTCATAAGAGGGAGCCCCATACCACTTGAAGGATTGGAAAACTGGACGGGTTCCTAAACCCGCTAATGAGGCCCATGATGAGGTTTTTGTGACAGGTCCATGACGGCCACGCGAGGTGCCCGGTAAAACTCCTCTTCAAACACTATTTGAGAGGCAGAAAAAGCTAGGGATTCCGGGCCCTACAGCTCGGTGTTGCACCGATGCCACGCCATCTACCTTTTTGAATCTGGTGTAACCAGAGCTCGCCGAAACACGAATTTAACGAATCGGAAGCCTCAAGCGAGGTTGATTTCGCGCAGGCGCTGGAGCAGAAAATCATGCGAACTGATCGGCGCTTCGGGGTTCGCGCCTCCTTTCGTGGCGCAACTTTCCAGCGGATCAATCATATAATCGGGACGGAAATGAAGGAAGAATGGCATGGAATAGCGCGAACGGCGTGCACCTGCTCCTTTTGGATTGACCACACGGTGAGTGGTGGAGCGCAGCACACCCGCCGTTAGCCGTTCGAGCATATCGCCAACATTGATCACAATGGACCCTTCCTCGGCGTAGACCGG
This sequence comes from Erythrobacter sp., assembly GCF_039988855.1. GTDB lineage: Bacteria > Pseudomonadota > Alphaproteobacteria > Sphingomonadales > Sphingomonadaceae > Erythrobacter. The sequence goes on along the minus strand of NZ_JBDXIY010000001.1, from coordinate 129,858 downwards.
ATGCCATTCGCCAGACTTTGTCAGCAATTCAAGACCGGCTTCTTCCGCGCCGAGTAACAAAGTGATCGTATTGATATCGCCATGCGCTGCGGCGCGAATGGCTCCATCAGGAGCGTCCGGCCCAAGCGGTGGGTAATGCAGCAAGCGCATAACCGAGTTGCCATCCTCAACGGTCGCAGCAAAGAAATCTTGAGGCAGATTGAGATGCAGCGCAATCGCTTGGAGTACCCGAAGGCCCGTCCGTTCAAAAGCCGCATACAGCTCACTAAAGGTCGCCTCGAATTCGGCGATCTCCTTGGGCCAAACGTTGGGAGCCATAAACTCGGCTAAAGCGTGGCCTTCTGGCAGTTCCCGGCCAACGTGCCAAAACTCCTTGAGATCAAAGACGTCTGCGTCCTTCGCCTTCTCGGTTCCGAACGGAGTGTAACCGCGTGCACCGCCGCCGCCTTCAAGCTTATAGCCACGCTTCACCTCGTCTGGCAGCGCAAAAAATGCCTTGGACGTTTCTTCCGCGCGCTCGATCAGCTCTTGTGAAATGCCGTGATCACGCACCACAGCAAAGCCATACTCAGCAAAGCTAAGTCCCAGTTCCTCGGCGATATCCTGAGGAGGCTGAGCAAGGGAAACAGATGCGATGTCGGCGGATGTTTGTGTGTCGGTCATGACCCACACTTAGTGGAGACATCCGCCCCATTCCAGAGTGTTTGCCCTAAAACGGCAAAAATAGACTCGCCAAGGCGGCGCTCATCAGATTGGCAAGGCTACCAGCAGCAAGCGCTTTCAGGCCAAGACGCGCAATCACCGGACGCTGGTTCGGGGCAAGCCCTCCCGTCACCGCCATTTGAATGGCGATTGACGACAAATTGGCAAATCCGCACAGGGCAAAAGTGACAATCGAACGGCTGCGCTCAGTCAAACCTTCGACCGCACCAAGTTCGATGAAGGCGACAAATTCGTTGAGTACGATCTTTGTACCGAACAATCCCCCAGCGATTTGGGCCTGATCCCAGTCCGAGATGCCGATCAGGAACATTACCGGTGCAAAAACATAACCCAGCAATTGCTGGAATGTAATGTCAGGATAGCCAAACCATCCGCCGACGCCGCCGAGCATCCCATTGGCCAACGCAACTAAGGCTACAAACACCATAACCATCGCGCCAACAGCAACCGCCAGTTTGACGCCGGTCGTCGTGCCTTGCGCGGCTGCTTCGATGATGTTGGCAGGCTTCTCGCCCTCCTCAAACGTCTCTGAAACGGTGACCGTTTCCATCAGCTTGTCGTGCTGCGCGGCTTCCTCAGGGTCATCAGGCATGATGATCTTTGCCATCAAAATTCCCCCGGGAGCAGACATGAAGGCCGCAGCCAATAGGTAAGGAACCGCATCTGAACCCAAGAAAGAGGCATATGCAGCAAGGATAGTCCCCGCGACCCCTGCCATGCCGACACACATCAGAGTGAATAAGCGTGATGGAGGAAGCGCAGCCAAATAGGGCCGCACAACAAGCGGGCTTTCGGATTGGCCCACGAAGATATTCGCAGCGCTGCCCAAGGCTTCAACCTTGCTGATGCCGGTCAGCCAGCCAATTGCTCCGCCAAGCCAACGCACCAATCGCTGCATGACGCCAAGGTAATAGAGGATCGAGACGAGCGCCGCGAAAAACACAATCACCGGCAATGCCGCGATCAAAAAGGTGTTTGCGAACGGGTTATCTCCCATCGGTCCAAACAGGGTTTCAATCCCGACCACCGAAAACCCAAGCAGGGCGATCACCCCGTCTGACAAGAATTGGATCGCGACCACGCCAAAACCCGTGCGCAATACAAGGATCGCCATCAACACCTGCAAGGCGAAAGCTGCCCCCACAACACGCAGTTTGATCTGCCGCTTTCCCGAAGAAAGTAAGAAAGCAATCGCCAGAATTGCGACAATCCCAAGGACACTCATCAGCATCGAAGTTGCAGTTTCACTCACCCAAGCACCCAGCCGCAGGTCATCAGCGTTGCAGCCATGACCTGGCCCCTTTTCCTGTTTTGTTGCGCGAGAGGTGGCAGTTTGCACGAAGCTTCGCAAGAGGGCTTCGCAAGAGGGCTTCGTAAGTGGGTTTGGGAAAGAGCCCCGTTGACAGCTGTCACCCGCCCGCTTTCCTTTTGGCAACGCCTCGCCTAGCCATGTTTGTTATGAATGACACCGCAACACCTGCACCCGCCGCTCAATCCGACAACCCAATTGAGTCCGGCATTTCCATGCCTTTGGGATTGTTCGTTTTCACATTGCTTTACGGCGGAATGACGGTTCTTGCTGGCGTCCTTGCATATAAGCAGGTGCAATTGGTGCCGACCGACTTGGCGGTGGAATCGGGCATTTTCGCCTTCCTCCTGCTCGTGGTGATTTCAAGCACGCTGGCACAGCTTTACGGCAAACAAATCGCAACTCGGATCGTGTGGTGGGGGTTCTTGCCCCTGTTGATCGCATCGGTGTTAATGCAATTGGTTTTACACCTGCCGGCTTCCCCAGAAATGCTGGGAGGTCGCGGGGATGATCTGGCCGCGTTTGAACGTGTGCACTCGACCGTTTGGCGGGTTTGGGCAGCGGGCCCTGCGGCCTATATCGTCTCGCTGCTCCTCAATATTTGGATTTTTGACAAGCTTAAAGGGTCAGGCGAAGCGACCACAATTGGCCTTATGATCCGCGGCGCAATCGCCTCAGCGCTTAGCCAAGCGCTCGACTCAGTGATTTTCATCACGCTTGCCTTCTATGGCCTGTTCCCAATCATGAACCTTTTGATCGGCCAAATGATCGCAAAAGTAGCGCTAAGCATCGTGCTCGTACCGTTCCTCATCACCTTTGGCGTGAGAGCCGCACGTTGGCTGGACGCGAGGAAAACCGCGGCCTAACTCCTACGATGAATACGGCATTCCTGACACCGCGTCAGTGGACGACGTCGCGACTAAGGGGCGGTTTCGGTATAGCGCGCCTCGCACAAGTGTCGGGGACACTTGGAGAAGCAAGCGCAGGCGTGGATCCCTGAGCTGGGGCTCGGCTTGGGGCAGTGCCCCCGGCGCTGCCGTCGCCTGCGCTACTACTACAAAGCCCGCATGTATTCGCCCACCATCGGCAGCTTCCTCCAGACCGATCCCATTGGATATGAGGACCAGTATAACCTCTACGCCTATGTTGGGAATGATCCGATTAATGGGATCGATCCGACAGGGTTGGAAAGCAAATGCGTTCCCAATCCAGATGGTGGCCCCGCTATATGTGACGAAGCTGAAGAGAATGAAGTTGTCGTCGAAGGTGAGCGTGAAGAAGAAGGAGACGATGGATGTGGCGCGGAAAGAAGCGTACTTAATGTGGGTAATCTATTTGAAGCTTGTGCTGCCCATGACATCTGTTGGGGAACACCAGGAGCCTCCAAGAGCGAATGCAATACGACTTTTGGGGACGAGATGCTCCCTGAATGTGCTAAGTCTGTTTTAGCTACAGGTGCCGGTTGCAATATCCTTTTACGACTTTGTGCGGATTGATCCCCTCGGTGCTTTTAAGGCGGCTCAGGAAAGCGCCAAACGGCATGTCAAGCGGTACGAGGCTCAAAATTAGTATCGACTGAATATCGGAGGGTTGAAGAACCAATATGAGAACACTCAAGATTTCTCTTTTTTGTAGCTTACTTTTAGGGCTGTTTACGATGCTTTGGAGCAATGCGAATCCCTATGAGGTTTATGTCGGCTCATTGTTATACTGGACTGAAAACCCAAGTGTTGGTCGGCTGTTATTTAGCATTCTGCTCTGGGCACCTGTACCCTGTCTCATGGTGTTAATAGTTAACAAGTTCAGGGAAGGTGAACCAGAAGAGTGAGTTTGGTTTTGGCGATCCGTTGTTGTTCTTTAAGTTCAAGCATTCAGCGAGCTAATCACTCCCGCCGTAAGGATGCCCCCGAATAAGGATCATAGTCCGCAGGCGGTAACTCGGGTCTTGTGAACTCCACCGTAAATGTCGGACGAATTTTCGAAGCGTGTGACGGCCATGACATCTGTTGGACAACATTTGGTGCTGATCGTGCGCAGTGCGATGAAGAGTTTCGCGAAGGTATGCGCGCTGAATGTTTGAGCCGGAGCCCAGACCCAGAGAGTCATGGGGCCTGCCTGGCTATTGCCGAAGCCTTCTATCGTACGGTACGAGGTCGTCTAAGTAATCCAGCGTGGAGATCAGCTCAGAACGAAGCTTCGATCGGAAAATTTTTATACCGGAAACGACAATTGAAAACGATCATTTTGCTCCTTCTTTTTTCACTACCTAGCTTGCTTTTTGCGTCTGTGGTTAGCGGCCTACTAGATTACGGATTCTTCGAAACATACTTATATACTATCAAGTATTTCGATTTCGGGGATTCGTGGAGTTATGTTTTACTCATTTCTCTATACTATCCGATAATTCTCTTTTTGATCGGACCTATGCATTTTTGGCGAAAGAACGGAAGTTAGGGGCTTTGGAACGATCCGGGTTCATTCACCGGATCGGGTCTCGCGATGGTGGAATTTGGGGCGCGCACCGTACGCAGCGGTGCTGGCAAGTAAGCCATTGAGATGTATAGAGAAAACGGCAATGTCCTTTTCTGTGCCAGTAGTGGGTCAGTGCGGTTCTAAGCTGTTGTAATTTCTGACTGATCGAGTGGATATTAGGTCTTGATCAATGTCTCAAACGCCTCCCGCCTCGGGCAATTTGCCGTCACTCTCACCTCAGCGAAGCTCCCGAATAGGGATCATGATCCGCAGGCGTTAGCTCAGGCCTTGCAAGCTCGCTCGCCACACACTCGTCTTGATAAACCACTTGCGGCGAAGGCTTCTCCCCCGCAGCGTCCTGTAAAGGCGGTGCCCGGCTGAGCTTTGCAGGCTCTTTCCTGTCTCGGCTTCGTCTGGCATGACCATATTCATGGTATCCTCAAACGAGCTCAGCCCGATCCCACAACCTCCCGGAGCGCCGGTTCTGGGTAACGCTTTCACGGTAGATTCTTCGCGCCTGATCCAAGAATTGATGCGATTGGCCGACGAATATGGTCCGATCTTCAAACTCGAAGTCATGGGCCACACTCTTATATTTATCTCAAGCGCGGATTTGGTCGCTGAGGTTTGCGACGAAAAACGGTTCGACAAAACCGTGCGCGGCCCGCTCAAGCGGTTACGGCTGATCGCTGGCGATGGGTTGTTTACTGGCGATACCGATGCCCCCAATTGGTCAAAAGCACACAACATCCTGCTGCCTTCCTTTAGCCAAAAGGCAATGGGCAGCTATCTGCCGATGATGCAGGACATCGCTAGTCAATTGATGCTCAAATGGGAGCGTATGAATTCAGACGATGTGATCGATGTTCCCAAAGATATGATCCGCTTGACGCTCGATACGATTGGGGTTTGCGGTTTTGGCTACCGCTTCAATTCATTCTACCGCGAGGACTTTCACCCTTTCATCGAGGCGCTCAACCGCACTCTGAGCACAACTCAAACCATGCGCGGGCTTCCGGGTGAGAAGTTGGTGAAGGCCGCTCAGATCAATCAGCTGCAAAGCGATGCAGCCTATATGAACAATCTGGTCGATGAAATTATTCGCGAGCGCCGCAATCAGGGCGGCGACGGGCCGCAAGACCTGCTCGACTTCATGTTGTCAGGGCGCGATGCACAAACAGGTGAAAGACTGTCGGATGAAAATATCCGTTATCAAATCAATACATTCCTGATTGCAGGGCACGAGACCACATCGGGCCTGTTGTCTTTCACGATTTATTACCTCCTCAAGAACCGTGATGTACTCACCCGCGCTTATGCAGAGGTCGACGAGGTTTTGGGCCGCAATATCGATCAGCTGCCAAGCGCTAAACAAATTGGGCGCATGCCTTATGTCCGGGCCATCCTGCTTGAGGCTTTGCGCCTATGGCCGACCGCTCCGGCATTCGGATTGGCACCGTTTAAGGATGAAGTGCTGGGCGGCAAATATGCAATTCCCAAAGGCACTTTCACCACGGTGGTGATCCCTTCATTGCACCGCGACACCAATGTGTGGGGTGATGATCCCGGCGCGTTTAACCCGGGCAATTTCACTGCCGAAGCGGAGGCTGCGCGCGATCCAGCCGCATACAAGCCATTTGGAAATGGCCAAAGGGCATGCATCGGACGGCAATTTGCCATCCAGGAATCAATCCTAGTGCTCGCCATGATTTTGCAGCGCTTCGAGCTCTACGACCATTCCAATTATGAACTCGACATCAAAGAAACTCTGTCGATCAAGCCCAATGAATTCACCATCAAGGCGCAGCTGCGCGAAGATGTCGAGCGGCTTGGGGCCGATACTTCCGAAACAGATAATGCCGACCCTGTATCCAGCGCCGTTCGCGTGGCCAAACATGGCACGCCATTGACGGTCCTCTTCGGTTCAAATCTCGGCTCAAGCGAAGGTTTCGCCAGGGAACTTGCCCAAAGAGCAGAGTTTGGCGGCTTTGACGTCACACTTGCACCGCTCGACGCTTTTGCTGGAAAGCTGCCTTCAAAAGGCGCGGTGGCGATTGCCTGTGCCTCCTACAATGGAATGCCTCCTGATAATGCTGCCAAATTCGTTGATTGGCTTGAGACAACAGACGCACCGTCTGCAGGGTTAGAGGGCGTTTCATATTTCATGCTGGGGTGCGGCAATAGCGATTGGGCCGCAACTTTTCAGGAAGTCCCACGTAAAATTGATGCGCGCATGAAAGAACTGGGCGCGGCGCGGATTGTGGACAGCACCGAACTCGACGCACGGGCCGACGTCGATACGCAGTTTCATAATTGGCTTGATGCTCTGATTCCGCAATTGGGCGAACATTTCGGACTGGACCTTGAAGACAATGCCACTGCGGTAGCTGAACCTCTGTACTCGGTTGAGATCACTGAGAGTATCACCGCCAATGCCGTTGCTGACCGTGTCGGCACGCGCGAAGTCACCTTGGTGAGCGCCCGCGAGCTTAAGGACATCAGCAAAGATGATGGCCGTTCGACCCAGCATATCGAAATCGAATTGCCAGAAGGGATGGTTTACGAAGCTGGCGATCACCTCTGCGTGGTTCCGGTCAATGACACCGCAGTGGTCGAACGATTGCTAAGGCGGTTTAACTTAGACGCCGATACCTATGTGCGGATTGAATCGCGCAGCGATATGCGTGGTCCCTTCCCCAGCGGCAGTACGTTCTCTGTGCTAAACCTTGCAAAAACAGCGGGCGAATTGCAGGCTGTGGCAACGCGCAAGGATATTTCAACGCTCGCTCGGTTTGTGGAGTGCCCGAACTCAAAAGCCGGATTAGAAGCGCTTGCCGCTCAGCCTGCTGATGACGGAGGCGATCTCTACACCGCCGAAGTCTTGGCGAAGCGCAAGTCGGTGCTCGATATACTCGAAGACTTTCCCGCCTGCGATTTACCGCTCGCTGTCTTTCTCGAACTCATACCCTTCCTCACCCCGCGCTATTATTCAATTTCGTCGTCACCATCACAAACGCCAAACCGCTGCTCGATCACGGTCGGCGTTGTAAAAGGGCCTGCGTTATCGGGTAAGGGCGAGTTTAGAGGCACGTGCTCAAACTATCTTGCAGGGCTTGCCCCCGGAGACCGGTTTCAAGCGCTCGTGCGCAAACCCACTGCAAACTTCCGTCTTCCTGATGATCCGGCCAAACCCATCATTATGATCGGGCCAGGCACAGGCATCGCTCCATTCCGAGGGTTCCTGCAACAACGCGATTTCTTGCAACATCAAGGAGCAGAATTGGGGCATGCCCTTCTGTTCTTCGGTTGCCGTCATCCTGATCACGATTTTATGTACCGCGAAGAACTCGCCGATTTCCATGAGCGCGGCATTGCCACTGTCCACACCGCATTCTCTCGCCATGAAGGCGCAAAGACCTATGTCCAGGACCTGATCGTGCAGCAGGCCGACACTGTGTGGGACATGATCGATGCGGGCGCGCGAATTTACATCTGCGGAGACGGCGCCAAAATGGAACCAGACGTGCGCCGTGCCCTTTCCCAGATATGCATGGACAAACGGGGCTGCGACGAAAAAGCAGCGGAATCCTGGATCGACACGATGATGGACGAAGAGCGCTATCTGCTGGACGTGTGGGTGGGATAGGAGCGCAGTAGCGAAAACCAAACCATGCTGCGGGTCGCCCATACGATGATGGTCAAACCAACCTTTTGGCGTCTCTCGATCCCGAACACTTGAAGGAACTAGTCCGCAAGGACCAGAAACGGCTGAAGCACTTCGCCCCGCCCACTCAATGCGAAAGCCAGCCTCCGATTGTTGGGAAAGCGTCAAAGAGCGATGGTGGGGATGGTTTATTGATTCAGAGGCTGGCAACTCGCTCTGGATCATGTAATCCAGCCCGATATTCTCAATCGTCAGGATCTCCCGATGCGCGCCTACGTTTCATTTCTTGTGCTACCATTTCTGTTCCTCCTTGCCGGTTGCGGCGATCTGGTTTCGCAAGACCCAGATCAACGTGGCGAGATCGCACCGATACTGACAAGCGAAGAAGCGTTTGATGATCAGACTTTTGCAAAGCCGCAAGAGGCGCGTGTTACGCACGTCGACCTCGATCTGGCGATGGACTTCGATGCGAAGACGATCAGCGGGACGGCCACTCTAGATATTCTGGCGGCGGATGAAGCAAGCGAGGTTATCCTCGACTCTAACGGTCTTCGTGTTTCCGCGGTTACCGATCAGACTGGCGATGCTCTGGAGTTTGCGCTTGGCGAGACGGTCGAAGGCAAAGGCGAACCTTTGACCATCGAGCTACCGGCTCAAGAGCTGGAACGAAGTGCCGATCTCGCCGAGGGCGAACTTGCTCCAACGCACCGCATCATGGTCGAATATGTCTCTGCTCCGCAGGCCGAAGCACTGCAGTGGCTAAGCCCTGAACAAACAGCGGGCAGCGAACATCCTTTTCTCTTCAGCCAAGGACAGGCGATCAATAATCGCACTTGGATTCCCACTCAGGACAGCCCCGGCATCCGTCAGACTTGGGAAGCGACCATCTCGGCGCCCGAACCTCTCAATGTCGTCATGAGCGGTGTGCTTCAAGGCGATCCCGAAGCCGAAGACGAGAACCGCCGCGACTTCCGTTTCGTGATGAACAATGCGGTGCCGCCGTATCTGATTGCCATTGCTGCGGGGAATATCGAATTTCGCGAACTTGGCCCGCGTTCTGGTGTCTGGGCCGAACCCGAAGTTATCGAAGCCGCTGCGCAGGAAGTCGGCGATACAGAAGAGATGATCGATGCCGGGATTGCGCTCTTCGGCGACTATCGCTGGGGCCGGTATGACATGATCGTCCTGCCGCCAGCCTTCCCATATGGCGGAATGGAAAACCCGGTGATGACCTTCCTCACACCGACATTCATTGCAGGCGACCGCTCTAACAACGGGCTCGTTGCCCATGAATTGGCGCACAGCTGGTCCGGAAATTTGACCACCTATTCGAGCTGGCGCGATGGCTGGCTTAACGAAGGCGTCACTTCCTATTTTGAGAACCGTATCGTTGAAGCAGTCTATGGCAAAGCCCGCGCCGAGCAGGAATATGCTCTAAGCTATGCCGGTTTGGTCGGCGGCATTGAAGATGCAGGCGCAGACAATCCCGTCACAGCCATGCGCTCACCCAATTCAATAAGCCCGTTCGATACGAGGGGTTTCGCAATTTACGACAAGGGAACCGTGTTCCTGCGCACGGTGGAGAACATCATCGGCCGCGAGAAGTTTGATGCTTGGCTGACCGAGTGGTTTGATGCCCATGCGTTCGAGCCGGTGACATCTGAAATGTTCCTCGCTGATCTGCGCGAAAAGCTGATCGCAGGCGACGCTGAGCTCGAAAACCAATTGATGCTCGACGAATGGGTCTACGGCACCGGCCTGCCGGAAAACGCATGGAAGCCTGATGCGCAAGCCTTTGCCGAAGTGGATGGCGCGGTTTCGGCTTACGCGAACGAGAGCACGATTCCAGATACCGATGCTTGGCGTAACTGGACCGCAGCGGAGCAACGACGTTTCCTTGAGGAACTCCCGCAAGAATTGTCTGCTGAGCAGCTGGCTTCCCTCGATGCGACCTTGGGGCTCTCGCAAACCAACAACAATGAAGTGCTGTTTTTGTGGTTGGAGGCGGCGCTGCGCAATGAATACGGCCCCGCCGTTCCGCAAGCCGAACGCTTTTTGGCGAGGGTGGGACGCAATAAATTTGTCAGCCCCTTGTTCACAGCGCTCAACGAAACGAATTGGGGTAAGCCAATCGCGCAGCGCATCTATGCCGAAACGCGGAGCAGCTATCATGCCTATACGCGCGGCAATGTTGACGAGACGCTGCAATATGATGCGGCCGCTTAGGCGGGTCTTCCTCAACCACGAAGAACCCATCAAAGATCAAGCGTCGTTCGATTTAACAATGGGTGCAAGCTCTCGCGGCAACCATCAGCGGCCAGCGAAGTGTGACACCCGTTGGCGGCGATCATTCGCCAAGCGGAAGGCAGCAACTGGGTCATCCACTTTCGGCTCATTCGCCTGCGCTGCATCTGGCATTTGACTTGGTCCATTCCGCGCGTCAAACCTCGAAGCCATGACCAAAAGACATTTCGATTTAACCCGCCGCCAAACTCTCGCCGGACTTGGCGCAACCACCGCTCTCAGCCTTTCCGGATGCAATATGATGGGCGGTGATGGCCCAGTGACATCACTCGGCCCGGATGATTGGCTCGAACAAGTTGGCTACAACCTGCTGCGCCACGAACCGGAACGCGCGACAGGCCTTGGCGTGGATACCGGTCAATTTGCGAACTTGCGCGGAAAGCTCGAAGATCAATCTCAAGCGGGTCAGGATGCTCTTGCGGAGACGTTGCGGCACGATCTGGAGGTGACCAAATCCTATCCGCGAGATGAGCTTACCCCTGAACAGCTAACCAGCTTTGAGGCAGTCGAAAGCGGCTATCAGGTTGCGCTGGACGGTCTCGCGCTGCCCTACGGCGACATCCCTGTCGGTAGCTGGCGCACTGCGCCTTATGCGGTGATCCAAAATGTGGGGTCTTATCTGGACCTTCCGCGGTTCATGGATTCGAGCCACCCGATTGCTGATGACGATGATGCAGGGTTCTTCCTTGAACGCATGAAGCAGATGCCTGCCGTTTTTGATGGCGAGTTGGATCGGATGAAAGCCGCAAGCGATATAGGCGTGATCCCGCCCGGTTTCCTCATCGACAAAGCCATCGCTCAGATGGAGAGCACGATTGCCACCGCCCAGCGGGCCGAATTGTTTACGACGTCACTATCCGAGCGGTCCGCTGAGGCGGGGCTAGAGAATTCTCCAGTGGAAGAAGCCGCCAAGGTTGAAAGCGAGCAAGTTGTTGCCGCGCTGGGACGACAGCTTGAAGAGCTGAAGCGTCAACGCAAGCTCGCTACAGACGACCCCGGAATGCGCGAACGTCCGCAAGGGGAGGAATGGTATGCGTGGGCCCTTCGCTCCAGCACCACCACCAATCTCAGCGCTGATGACATCCACAATCAGGGCCTCGAAGAACTTGATGAACTGCATGCCCGGATGGACCCCATCCTCCGGGAAATTGGGTTCACCAAGGGAACGGTTGGTGAGCGGATGCAAGGGCTTAGCCAAGACCCGCGCTACAAGTTTTCCGAAGGCGATCCCGGGCGCGCTGAGATCATGACCTTTATCAAAGAGCGGATTGATTGGATCAAAGGCGAAATGCCGCGCGCGTTCAACACGTTGGTTGATCCCAATCTTGAAGTACGCCGCTTGCCGCTTGCCGAAGAGCCCGGCGCGCCAGGGGCTTATGGCGGCGCTGGCAGCAAGGATGGCAGCATTCCGGGGCGAATGTGGATTAACCTTCGCACCACTGACCTGCATCGTAAGTATGATCTTGCCGACCTAACCTATCACGAGACCATCCCGGGCCATGTCTGGGAAGGCGAATATTCCAATCGCCTCCCGCTTATCCGGTCGATTCTCGCCTTTAATCCGTTTTCGGAAGGTTGGGCTCTTTATGCTGAACAGCTGGCGGATGAATTGGGCGCATATGATGATTTCAAAGTCGGGCGGCTGGGCTATTTGCAAAGCCTTGCCTTTCGTGCGTGCCGGATGGTGGTCGATACAGGCCTCCATTCCAAGGGTTGGAGCCGGCAACGCGCCGTCAATTTCTTTGTTGAGCGCAACGGCTCTAAAGAACAGGAAGTGGCAAGCGAGGTCGACCGCTATTGCAGCTGGCCGGGACAGGCGACCGGGTACAAATTGGGCCATAGCCGGATTGCCGATCAGCGGGCCAAGGCGCAAAGCGAACTTGGCGAAGCCTATGATTTGAAAGCGTTCAACGATGCCGTAATCCTTGGCGGGAATGTTCCTATGGATGTGCTCGCCAAGAACGTTGCCCGGTATATCAACGCCGCCAAAGGTTGAATGACTGCTCGCGGCCGCTGGCCTCGTGACAATATAAAAATGCCAGACTACCAGCCATTGGGGTCTGCCAAGGGAGTTTTTGTACATGCGCCGTCTTACCGTTCGCCGTTTTGTCACCGCGATGCTTTCAGGATCCATTTTGGCGAGTGCCAGCGTCGCACTCGCAGACAATAACGAGGGCGATCAGGCCAAATGGGATGTTCAGGCACCCACCGGCGCAACTATCCGCGAAGTTCCTATCGAGACAGACGAAGGCACATGGATGGACGTCGATGTGTCGCCCGATGGCCGGACCATCGCATTCACTATGCTGGGCGATATCTATACCGTTCCGATCACAGGCGGCGAGGCGACACGCATTGCACAAGGAATGGCGTGGGAGGTGCACCCGCGTTTTTCACCTGACGGCTCGCTTATCGCTTTCACGTCCGATCGCGGCGGCGGCGATAATATCTGGATCATGAACGCAGACGGTTCCGACAAGCGCCAGCTGACCAAAGAGAGCTTTCGCTTATTGAACCAACCCACTTGGTCTCCGGATGGGCGCTTTATTGCGGCCAAGAAGCACTTCTCCACTCAGCGTTCGCTCGGCACGGGTGAGATTTGGATGTACCATGTCTCGGGCGGCGGCGGCGTCCAAGTGGTTGAGCGGCGCGACGAAGAGCTGCAAAAGGAGCTGGGCGAACCGATATTCGCGCCCGATGGCAAGGCCATTTACTACACCCGCAATACGACCAGCGGGAACACGTTTATCTACGCCCAGGATTCCAACGCGGGTGTGTTTGCAATTGAAAAACACGACCTTGAAAAAGGCGAAGTCTCAACCGTGGTCGATGGCTATGGCGGCGCTGTGCGCCCCGCGCCGTCGCCCGATGGTAAGGAGATCGCTTTTGTGCGGCGCGACAAGGACACCTCCCAACTGTGGGTGAAAGACCTTGCAAGCGGGCGCGAGCGGATGATCTACGGCGCGCTTGATTTGGATGTGCAAGAGACCTGGGCAGTCACGGGTGTCTATCCCAATATGGATTGGGCACCGGACAGCGGCTCAATCGTCTTTTGGGCGGGCGGCAAGCTTAACCGGGTGGACCGCGACGGGGCGAACCATGCGGTGATCCCTTTCAGTGTGAATGACACGCGCGGTATTGCGGATGCGCCGCATCCCGTCATCGAAGTTTCGCCCGATCGCTTTAGTACCAGAATGGCCAAGTTCGGCATGCTTTCCCCTGATGGCAGCCGCGTCGTGTTTGAAACGCTCGGCAAATTACACACCAAATCGGCGCGCGGCCGCGATGCCGCTCGCCCAATGACAAGCGGCAACAGCGATGCTGTCGAGGCCTACCCTGCCTTTAGCCGAGACGGTTCGAAGCTCGCCTTTGTGCGCTGGACCGATGAAGGGCTTGGCGAGATTGTTGTGGCGGATGCAAATGGCGCGAACGGCAATGTCGTCTCGCCTGCGCCCGGTCACTACGCCAACCTTGCCTGGTCACCCGATGGCCGGATGATTGCTTACGAAAAGCGCCGAGGCGGCTATCTCACCGCGCCTGAGCAATCGGAAAATCCCGGCATCTACTTGCAAGCGGCGGGTGGCGACGATCCCGTGTTTATCACCCGTAATGGCTCTACGCCGCAATTTGGGGCATCAAACAACCGCATTTTCATGGTCGGGCGCGACGGCGAAAAGCTTGCCCTAATGTCTTCTGATCTGGATGGCGAGAAAGTGCGCACCCACGCGACGGGAAGCCTCGTTAACGACTTTCGCATCGCGCCCGATGGCCAAACGATTGCCTTTCGCCAAAACTACGAAGTGTTTGCCATGCCGGTAATACCGGGCGGCAAACCGGTCGATGTCAGCGAGGCCGAAGGGCCAGTGCCCATCACCATGGTCTCAAAAGGCGGCGCAGACTTTATGGGCTGGGCGCGCGGCGGAGAGACCTTGTTCTGGTCGATTGGCCCTGAATTGAAGCAAGCACAGGTCAGCGACTTCTTCGCCTCAAAGCCCAAAGGCGATGACGACGAGGAAGCCGGTTACGAGACGCCTAGCAGCGCAATCTCTATGGCTGTCACCGTCACTAAGTCTGCGCCTTCGGGGACTGTTGCCATCACTGGTGCGAAAATTCTCACTATGGCAGCTGGCCTCGATACCGAAGATGCCGGAACAATTGAGAACGGTGTCATCATCATTGAAGGGGACCGGATCGCGGCTATCGGCGAAGCTGGCGAAGTGGACGTTCCAGCAGGGGCCACAATCGTCGATGCGAGCGGCAAGGTGGTCATGCCCGGATTTGTCGACGCGCACCACCACGGCCCTCACGGCACAGGCGAACTCGTGCCTCAACAGAACTGGAGCCTTATTCAGGATCTGGCGATGGGCACGACGACCACGCACAACCCGTCCAGCGATGCGAGCCTGATCTTCGCCTCAGCCGAACGCCAGATGGCAGGCACACTTTTAGCGCCTCGTATCTTTTCAACCGGAGAGATCGTCTACGGGGCCAAGGCGCCCGGCATTTATGCGCGGATCGATACATATGAAGAGGCGCTTGCCCACGTTCGCCGGATCAAGGCCCAAGGCGGCATCTCGATCAAGAATTACAACCAACCCCGGCGTGAACAGCGTCAGATGGTGGCGCGTGCGTCAGCAGAGGAAAACATGCTGGTGGTGGCCGAAGGCGGATCGCTGTTCGGGATGGATATGAACCTGATCGCAGATGGCAACTCGACCATGGAGCACAACGTGCCCGGCGATGTCTTCTACGAAGATGTACTGCAATTCTTTGGTCAATCAAACACCAATTATACGCCCACTTTGACGGTCACATATGGCGGTCTTGCAGGCGATCCCTATTGGCGTCAGGCAACCGATGTTTTCGATCACCCGCTGATGATCCACTCGCCGCCCAAGGTGCTTCTCGCAAACAACGCGCGGCGCACCAAGGCGCCAGAATGGGCGTTTGTGGATGACAATGCTGCACGCGAGGCCAAGAAGATTTCCGACCGCGGGATCAAGGTGTCGATTGGCGCTCATGGCCAGCAGCCGGGCCTGGGCGCACATTGGGAAATATGGAGTTTTGCACGCGGCGGCTTTAGCGCGGTGGAAGCGCTCAAAACCGCGACAATTTACCCCGCGCAGTCGCTGGGCATGGAAAAGGACGTAGGCAGTCTTGAGGTGGGCAAGCTGGCCGACCTTTTGGTCCTCACCGCCGATCCCACCATCAATGTGCGCGATAGCGATAAGATCGAAAGCGTTATGATCGGCGGGCGGATGTATGATGCCAAGACGATGCAAGAAGTCGCCACAGGTGACGGCGGCCGCCGCGCTTATTGGTGGGAATCGGGCATGGGCGGC
This sequence comes from Erythrobacter sp., assembly GCF_039988855.1. Classification (GTDB taxonomy): domain Bacteria; phylum Pseudomonadota; class Alphaproteobacteria; order Sphingomonadales; family Sphingomonadaceae; genus Erythrobacter. The sequence continues at coordinate 114,044 of NZ_JBDXIY010000001.1, read as the reverse complement.
AACGCAGGCGGCTCCGAGCGTGCGACCCACGCTGGCGGCGGTCACAATCATGGTGACGGCGATGGTGACAGCCACTCCTATTAAGGATCAAATCGAAGACTGAAGGCGGATGGCAGCAACTGGATCGATGAACGATGGACCGGTGTGCGGCTGCAATCCGCCTGAATTGGTCATTCCGCTAGCGACCCAAATGCGGGCATCAGGATTAAACTAAATTGACGCCGAAAGCCGACATTCGCGCGAAGGTAATCCGGTATGCTCCCAGCCCGAGGAACTCTCACTCATTGATCGAATGCAATTGCCCATTGATCGATGAGTTGTCGCTTAGGCAAAACAACTCAACGAGGATCCAATTACATTTGCACGCAAAAGGTGACTATCCGACGGAGCATGTTCGATGAGATTGATGGTGAAGGGTGTGGCCAAACTGTGGTTGCTGTTGATTATTGGGATTTCTCAACCTGTTTTGGCGAGCAGTGAGAGCAATCCGATCACCTTTGCGGCCGATGGCAACAAGCTCTCCGGACTTCTGGACGTGCCTGCCAACGGCGAAGCGCATGCGCTGGTAATTATCGTCCATGGATACGGTAAGACGAACGTCGTTGAGCAGAACTGGTACTTCGACTTGCGCGTTCATTTTGCCAAGGAAGGTATAGCAACCTTTGTATGGGACAAGCCCGGCTGTGGAACGAGCGAGGGCGAGTTCGATCCAAATCAACCAGTCAAAAGCAGCGCTGGCGAAGTGCTGGCAGCAGCACAATTTCTGCGCGATCAAAACATACCTGGATCCCAGAAGATAGGCCTTTGGGGCATCAGCAGAGCAGGTTGGATAGCACCCCTAGCCATGTCCCAAGATGACGAGATCAAATTCTGGATTTCGGTCAGCGGTGTGGATGCCAAGGAATCATTCGGTTATCTACTGCAGTCGAATTGGAAACTAGAAGGGTATGATAATGCCGAGATCGAGCACTTGTATGGCCAATGGCTCAATGGCAATCGCATAGTCGCCAATGCGGGAGCTTTTGATGACTACCTTGCTGCTACAGTCGATCTGCGTTCCGATCCATTTTTCGACTACATGTCAGGTGGTGACACCTCCATCGGCAAAGCCGGATTTAGTGCTTTGGTCGAAAATTGGAGAGAGCTTGGACAGACGATAGACTCTGACAGCGGCCTCGCGCTTTACGTTGAGGGTTTCCCAGAGATGCTCGGCCAGCTCGATGTGTCGGTGCTAGCACTGTTTGGGGAACGCGACAGTATCGTCGATTGGCGTTCAACCCGGCAGCTCTATGAGGAAACAATCGGGCAAAATCCCAATGCCACCCTCAGGATTGCAACGTTCCCGGATGGCAATCACAACCTCCATCAGAGTGAAAATGGCTCATTCAAAGAGATGTTGGAAATACTCTCCTCACCCAAGATTGTCGCCGGATACTATGACGCAATCTCGGCGTGGATTAGCGAAGTCGTTGCCGCCGAAGAGGAACCAGAAAGCTGACGGTCTGCTTCCACCCCCAGTTTCAGACCTCAAACAGAACCGTTCTTCGAGCTAAAACCGGACCTGCCGCTATCTTGGCTTTGCAGACAAAGACGGCCCTGTCCGCCAAGGTCCCGGCTGCGAACGTTCAAACCACGGGGGCCCCATGGCGACAATAGGGGCAAAAGCAAACTTTGTTATCGGCGCGCTTTGATGGACGTTGCCAACACCTTGCACCCATTTTATTGCGCCGCAATCATCGTACAGGGTGATGGCACACGCCCGATTGGAGAATGACATGAGCGACCCACGCTTTGATCCCGAAAAAGGCGGCCTTGTTCCTCATATGGGGATCACGCTCTTGGACGAAGGAGAAGGCTGGCTTGAGGCCCAAATGGTGATCCAGCAACATCATCTGCGGTCCGGAGCAAACGCGTTGCATGCTGCTTCCATGATCGCTTTAGCGGACAGCGTCTGCGGCTTTGCGGCGGGCAATGTTCTTCCCGCCAGTGCGAAGGGTTACACCACGATAGAACTGAAATCGAACTTCCTTGGGACAGCAAGCGAAGGCACATTAATTGGGCGTGCCCAGGCAGATCACCTTGGCCGAACAACCCAAGTTTGGACCTCAACCGTTACACATCAAGAGACAGGCCGAAAATGCGCCCTGTTCCGCTGCACTCAGATGATTTTGTATTAAAACTCTAGCTTTCGGGAACGCTGACAAATTCGCCTCGATGGAAACCAAGCGCAGCGCTGGCTCCATCCATTGCCCCCGAAATCCCCGTCACCTCCCCAAGGATCATAGTATGATCGCCAGCCGGGTGGTTGCCGAACGCGCTGCATACGAAGCTCGCAAGTGCACCTGCGAGCACAGGAAGCCCGTCGCTGGCCCGTTCAAAATCGCTTTCCCTCGGCGTGTGTTCGGCGCGTGATGCATACGCCGCGGCTTGCTCACTTTGATTAGACGCCAGAATGCTGATCGAAAAGCGCGGTGCCTTTGCAAACATTTCGAACCGGCCCGAATCGTTGTGAAGGCTCCAACTGACCAGCAAAGGCTCCAACGAAACCGAAACAAAGGAGTTGATCGTCATGGCGGCTATGCCACCTGTTTGCGCTTCAATCGCTACAACGCAAACGCCCGTGGGAAATTGGCCCATGGCTTTCCGAAAATCCGCAGCACTTGGCGGCGTTTGGTTCTGAACGTCGCTCAAAAATGGCTCCGGTGGATGACAATGTTTGGACTTCGCCTGCGCAAAGACATTTGTAAGCGCGTTCGGCGCAAGCTAGGCAATTGTCAATGCATGGGTGCCCGCCAAAACAGGTGTTGGATGGCGCAATATCCACGGACTTTCATTGCTGGCGGCGATCGGCTTCACCATGAGCCTGTTTATCGGCAATCTTGCCTTCACCGACCCTGCATTGATTGATGCGGTGAAGGTGCCAGTTTTGTCTGGATCATTGATCACAACGTTCGCCGGGTTTTTTATGTTGAAATCCGCTCTTTCCGAACAGGACACAAACGGGCAAAGCGTCTGACCAGATGAGTCAGACAAAACAGCCCATAACCCGCCAAATCAAGGCGGGGGACATCACCCTCGCCTATCACGAATGGACTGCGCCCATTGGTGCGCCAACCCTTCTGATTGCACATGCAACCGGATTTCACGGGCGGTGCTATGACGCGATTGCCGCGCATTTCCCCGAAACCCGAGTGATCGCAGTGGACATGCATGGCCACGGACAATCAACCGGCGGCCCCTTGAACGAGTGGCAGATCGTGGTGGATGAGTTCACCGATTTGATCGACCATTTGGAGCTTTCAGATACGGTCGCAATGGGTCATTCCATGGGTGGTCATGCGGTCCTTCGCGCGGCCGCAGTGCGTCCAGACACATTTCGGTCGCTTATCCTGTTTGATCCGGTGGTTTTGACCCCGGAATTCTATGGGATGAATATTGAAGGTTTTAGCGCAGGCCAGATGCACCCCGCTGCACGGCGCAAGCGCGACTTTGGCTCGGCCCAGGAGATGATCGAAAGGTTCGAAACCCGCGATCCCTACAAGCTATTTCGCCGTGACGTGTTTGAAGACTACTGCCGATATGGCCTCACTTCATTGGAGGGCGGCGGATTTGAACTGTCTTGCGCGCCCGAAACGGAAGCCAGCATGTATATGTCGAGCCTATCTGGAGCCCCCGCGCTTGACGCTGCTCGCCAAGTTCAAGTTCCAACCACAGTGGTGCGCGCGATGCAGCTGAAGGAACGCGACTTTAAAGGTTCGCCAACATGGCCTGGCCTTGCGGATAGCATGCCAAAAGGGATCGATATGGACCGGTCTGACATGACCCATTTTCATCCCTTTCAAGACCCCGATGACGCAGCGCGTATCATCAAAGAGGCGATGGCGATTTAAATCTCGCGCGCTGCGCGAAAAATGTCGGCCAAATCATTCCGGGCACGGGCAATATCGAGAGGGGAACTCCGGGTCAGGTTGCGGGCGATCGTCGCCGCCACTCCACCATAAAATTGGGTCAATGGACCGCCCAATGGATTATCTTTGGAAACACCTCTAGCAAGCCAGATTGCAATCCCATGCGCACGCGAAAGCGGCTCTTGCGGGACGTCTTGGGGCCTTTGATCAATTGCCGCCAAAGCTTGACCTAAGGCCGCAATCGCTTCTTCAAGGCAGATACGGGTCAAATCCTCACCCGAAGACGCCTCGATGCGCGCATCCAAATCAACCTTGCGATACGCGTTCGCAGCCTCGTGTGACAAAGGCATCATTGCTCTCTGGCTCCCTTAGTTTGATGAATTGAACGCGTCGATCTGCTGCTGCAAGAAGCTGAGTGTCGACTGCGATTGGGTCACATTGCTTTGCGCTGCGATAAAACTCCGGGTGAGCCGATTACGCAAGGATTCCTGATTATCGGCAACTCGCGAAAGGCGTTCCTCATTGCGGTCAATTTGCGCCTCGTAGCGGGTGATCGATCCTCCCAAAGACCCTGGATCGCTAAACAGAGTGTTTTCGCGCGCCAAACCGTCGATGGTTGCAAAAACACCAAACGCGCCTGCGGTAAACATAGCCGCGGCCCCATCAGGTGATGAAGCAAGCGTTGCGTCAAGCCGTTCAGTATCGAGTTGGAAAGTACCTTCGCGCGTGATCGAAAGACCAAGATCGCCCAACGTGCTCGGCTCACCATCTTCTGCGCCCGGCATTACAATCTCGCTCGCAAGAGATGACAGATCGGCGCGAAGACCGCGCGCACCTGAATCGTTGCCAAGCGTGCTGCCAAGGCCCGATGCTTCCTCGTTGAGAAGAAGCACCACATCATTTAGCGCTGCGACGAAATCGGTCATCACCGCAGTGATCGCGCCATCATTGGCGTTAAAGCTCAAAGTGGCAGGCGCACCGACGTTTGTTTCGTTTAAGGTAAGGCCAATGCCTTCTGGCAAGCCTGTAACCGTGTTCGATGCGCTGGTAAATTCGACCGTGTCGAGGTTAAACACTGCATCTTGCGCGGCTTGGCGCAGTTCGCCGGAATCGCTGGCAGGATTCCAATTCAGATAATCAAGATTGCCTGGGGTGCCGCTGGGCAAGGAACCCGTGCTGACCGGCTCCAACACAAAGCCGTTTTGCGCCCCATCTTCGCCTTTGATCACCAATTGCGCGCCGCTTGATCCTTGTGCGACATAAGCAAACAGTTTCCCATCACTGCCCGTGGAAATCTTCGCTGCAATCGAAGCGAGCGTATCATCAGCCGTGACCTCAATCGCCAAACCGTCTTGCTCAGTGTCCTCGGTAAAACTCGTCCCATCCACTGTGCCAAATCGGATATTGAGCGTGCCTTCGCCCACCAGATCCGTGCCTGCGCCGTAACTTTGCGAAGCGAGCGTTTGGCTTTGTGCAAGCTGCGAGACTTCGAGCGAATAGTTCCCCTGCGGCGCAATACCCACGGTGGTTGTTACATCGGCAATCGCAGAATTACCCAGGCTGGGTTGAGGCGAAAGATCGCCATTGCGCACCCGGTCGCCAAGCGCCCTTGCAAGATTGTTCAATGAGGAGCGAAGCAAGGTCGCAGAGGATATCTGCGCTTCGAGGGCCGTGTTGCGGTTTTCCAGATTGGCCCTTCGCGGTTCAAATGAAGCTTCGGAGAGGTCCGAGGCAAGCTGAATAAAATCAATGCCGCTGCCAGCGCCAAGCGCTGTGATGATCGATGAGCCTTGGTTTTCCATGTGTCCAAGGACGGCCATTTGGAAAATTGCTTAAGGCGTTTTTTGAAGGTTTCCATCGGTGTCAAATTGCAACGCCTCTGGCACAGAAATTTGCGGCCTTGTGACCCGCTCCCCGCGTTTTAGGGACAGAACAAATGCAACCAAAGCCGCAATCGCGATATACAGCTCTTCGCGCACCATCTGATTGACCCTTGTGGTGAAGTAAACTGCACGCGCCAATTGTGGGTATTCGAGCACGGGGAGAGCCATTTCCCCTGCCATTTCGCGCATTGCTAGGGCCGTTTCGCCGCGACCTTTGGCAAGCACAATCGGCGCTGGCGCAAGATCGGGATCATACGTCATGGCAACCGCAAAATGCATCGGGTTCACGACCACGAACTGGGCATCTTTCATGGCCTTGCCAAAGCTACCCCGCGCAAGATCACGTTGGCGCTGACGCCGGGCCGATTTCATCTCGGGCGAACCTTCGGCCTGCTTGGTTTCATTCTTGAGATCCTCAAGGCTCATCTTGAGGCGCTTGTTGCGCTGAAATGCCTGAATTGGATAATCAATCATGGCGATGATCACGAGGCCCATGACCAGCAGCAGGATGAGCGACCCACCGGCCTGCCAGGCATAGGCCAGCTGCGCTTTCAATGACCCGCGTCCAAGTCCAAGCAAGCTGGTGAGAGTGGTCGATATCCAATAGGCAGCAATAGTGCCAAGCAGCACCAGTTTTAGGATCGATTTGCCCAATTCGATCAGCCCTTGTGATCCGAACATGCGCTTTAACCCGTTCAGGGGATTTATGCGCTGCCCCTTGGGTTTGAGGTTCTTAGGCACAAACCGCCCCTCACCCAGCAGGAGTTGGGTTGCCGATGTGACGATCATGACCGTCAATCCGATCACCAAAATGGGAGGGAGGATCGCCGAGCCTGCGTTCCATGCAACAATCGCCGGATCAAATTGGGTGGTGCGATTGAACTCAAACTGAAAGCTCGCAAGGGCGACCCCGGCGACGCTGTCCATCAACCAAGGCCCCTCAATGGCCATCATCGAAATGCCGGTGAGCATGGCAACAGCAGTTGCGACCTCTTTGGAACGCAGGACATCGCCATTTTGCGCCGCATCCGCCTTGCGCTTTGGGGTTGGATCAAACCTCTTTTCGCCCGGGGTTTCCTCAGCCATGGGTCGTCCTCACCCTCCCACCCCATTTAGGCCCAAATCACTAATACTGGGCGTGAGTAACGCTGCGGACTGCTCCAAGGCTGTCTTAAGAACGAGTGTGAATTGCTCGACAAATATCGGCATTGCGATGATCATCGCTGTGATCCCAGCAAGCGTGCCCGCCGGAAGACCAAGGGCAAACAGATTGAGCGCGGGAGCGGCACGCGAAATGGTGCCAGTGATGATCTGGACGCAGAGTAAAACCAAGATAACCGGCAGTGCAATCGCAGCCGCTACCGCGATACAATAGCCTGCGAAAAGCACGATGCTCTGCGCTTCAACACCGCCAAACCCTCCACTGCCCGCAGGAAGCAATCGGTAACTTTCCATGATCAGGCGAAACCACAAAAGATGCCCGCCAATGATATAAAAGAGGAGGGTGAGGATTAGCCCAAAGAAGCTGCCTAATGCACCTGATTGTGCGCCGCTTGACGGATCAATCGAGGTTGCAATCGCAAGGCCCATTGTGCCCGATATTTGCTCCGCAGCAATAAGCGGGACCGCAAAGGCAATCTGTAGGACAAAGCCCAATGCAGCGCCGATAATCACTTCTTGGAGCACGGCAAGGACCGCGGCAAAGCTGAGCATATCGGGAAGTTCGGGCACAGGCATCCAAACACCAACAAAGATCGCGATGACGAAGGCGGCCATGGCTCGCGCGGTGGCCGGGACGACCATCCCGCCAACCATAGGCGCCGCCAGCATGGCCGCCCCGCACCGGATCGAGAGGAAAAGGAGCTGCCAAAGCTGCTCGATAAGTGTGTCGAAGCCGAGGTCGAGAAAAGTCATAAGGCTCCGCCGCCCTATCGCGCCATGCCGGCGACCTGCGCGAATATTTCCCGCGTGAAATCTCCGAGGAGCGCCATCATCGTGCCTCCCAGAACGACAAAGACCAAGGCTGAGATCGCAAGTTTTGGCACAAAGGTAAGCGTTTGTTCGTTCACTGACGTTGCGGCTTGAATGATCCCCACGATCAATCCCACGGTGAGCGCGGATATTAAAACCGGCCCTACAATCAAAGCCGTCACCCACAAAGTGCGGTCGGCCAATGCCAATAGCTGCGCGTCGTCTTGCACCCTTCCTGCTCCTATCCAAAACTCATCGCGAGGCTGCCCATCAAAAGCGACCAACCATCCACTAGGACGAATAGAAGCAGCTTGAACGGCAAGGAAATGATGGTGGGCGAAAGCATCATCATGCCAAGGCTCATCAGAACACTGGCCACCACTAAGTCGATCACGAGGAAGGGTAAGAAAATCATAAATCCGATCTGAAACGCGGTTTCGAGCTCGCTCGTCACGAAAGCGGGGAGAAGGATTGAGAAGGGAATATCCTGCCCATTCTCGAACCCTCCTACCCCGGCAATATCGGCAAACATCAAAAGGTTTGTCTGACGCGTTTGACGCAGCATGAATTCGTGGAATGCTCCACCTGCCGCAGCGATGGCATCATCGGCTTCCAATGCGCCGCTGGCATAGGGTTCGATCGCGGCGGTGTTCACCATATCGAGGGTGGGCGCCATGATGAACAAAGAAAGGAATAGCGCCAGACCCACCAAAACCTGTGTTGGTGGTGATCCTTGAAGACCCAAAGCCTGGCGCAGAATTGAAAGGACGATCAGGATACGAAGAAATGACGTCATCATCAGCACGATCGAAGGCAGGACCGTGAGCAAGCTCATCAACATGAGCAGTTGAATTGAGAAGCTTAGCGGTGTGTCCTCGCCGGCCCCATCTGCGCTCAGCGCGCGTTCAATCGCGCTGCCAATGCCAGCCGCGTCAGGCTCCGGCACAGGAACCGCCGCAAGAGCGGGGAGCGATGCGAAGAACATGGTTAACGCAGCAACACCCAAAAACCCCGAGATACGAGTGAAAGCGCGCATGGCTAGATCTCCGCCTTTTGCGCAGAGCCTTGGAATTCACACCGCTCAACCGCGTGTGCTTCGCCCAGCCGCACAATCCCATTTCGCGAACATCCAAGCAGGATTTCGCGCCCGTGAAAGCGCACCACAGCCAGTTTGAGACCGGGGGCAAGCAGGCTCGTTTCCACCAGCTCAAGCGATCCCGATCCGCTGCCCATGCCGACGAGGCGTGTTTGTAAATAACGGGTGAGCTTCAAACTGCCCCAAATCATCAATCCCAAAAGCGGGATAAGCAGCGCCAATCGCATGAGATAGTCAGCCATCATTGGGCGTCGTCTTGCTGGAGCGCGGGTTCGTCAGAAGGTGAGGAAGGTTCACCGGACGCATCAAGCTGAGTATCGCCCTCAGCGCTATCCGAACGCGGCGCTGTTGGTGGCGGTACTTCGGGTGCAGTCGGAGTATTTTGAGCAGAGACATCTGGCATGGGCCCGCTGCTCGGCTTGGTTTTGGGCGGTGAAACTACAGGTTCATCTCCGCCCGCTAGGCTGACAATGCGCAGGGCAAATTTGCCATCTTGCGCGATGACTTCGCCATGCGCGATCACTTGACCATTCGCGGTGATGTCGAGCAGTTCATCGGTGAGCCTGTCGAGTGTTACAACGCTCGCCTCGGCGAGGGACAGCACGTCCTTCAGCGCCATTTGAGTTCGGCCAAGCTCAACCGAAAGGCGAACTGAAACTCCACCCAAGCGTTGTAATGCCGGGTTGAGTGTGTGGCTTAGCGCGCTCATGATCCGCTCTCCATAGGCTTTGCCGCTGGCCCTAGGCCCCGGTGTGGTACGCTTGTTAGGCGCAGCGCCATTTGGTTTTCCTGTGTGCCCGGCGTTCCGTAGGCAAAGACATCTGCGCCAATCCTAAGCGGCAATTCGCGCGGGATATGAAGTGCGACCTCATCGCCAGGGGATAGGTTCTGCAAACGCGCTAAGGGCATTTCAACTTCGCTCAAAACCGCCTCAACCGACAACGGCAGGAAGTTGTAAGGATCACCGCCTTTTGAGCTTGTTTCTTCGGATGAAGACCGGGTCGAATTGGATTGAGGCAACAATTCTTCAAGTCGTTCAGAGGGAAGTGCCAACAGCATCTGCCATTCGACATTTGTCCCATGGGACGCAGTCATCTCTAAAACCGAAATCTCTGCCTCGCCGCTAAATGGTTTTAGCCGTGCGACGTTTTCACTGCGCACCAAAACATCGCCTTGCGCTGGCTCTCCTGTGCCGCGTACCATATCGATGGCTTGCGCGATCTGGGCTCCCAATTGCTCAACGAGAAGGCCTGCCGACCGCGGCAATTGGGCAGGCGCCTTGGTAGGCAGCGAACCATCGCCGCCAAAGGAACTATCGGTAAGTGCAATTGCGGTGGGGTAATCGAGGCTGAGCAATGCCGTCTGATCGCCCGAACCAATGCGCAGCAGGCAGTTGACGGCGACAGGTCCGATTGTCTCGAACACTTTGCTTCCAATCATCACTTGCGGGGCATTGATCTTCACTTCGAGCTTGTCGCCTTGAAGGATTTGCCCAAGCTCCTGCGACAATTCGCTAGAAAGGTCGCGCGTCCATGCCGCGATCACACCGTCGCGTTCGCCGGGGCGCGGGCCGCGCCAAGTCAGTTCATTACAATGCCGTGCAATTGGGCGTGCAAAGGCAAAGTCATCCGCAAAGGTCCCGGCCATATTCATTGGACAAGAAGCCCTTTGAAGTGGACATTTTCGACGCCGCCAAAACCCTCTTTTTCCTCCAGCACAGTGTTGATGGCTTTGGTAAGACGCTTTGCCAAAGCTTCCTTGCCTTCAACCGTGTAGAGATCTTGTTCGCTGGTAGATGCAAGCTGGACGAGCAAGGCGGACCGGATCGCCAATTGATGATTGTGAACCCATTGCAAAACGCGCCCGTCGCGCTGGGTCGAGGCGGCCAATTCCACTTGAATAAGCCCGCTTGAATCCGCCAAATTGGAAGTGAAGCTGTCTTCGAACGTGTAATAGGCGGTGCGAAATTCACTGCCGCCTTCGCCGTGAACCATCGCGCCTGCATCATCAGCGTCGCCGGGCCCCGGATACGGGTCTGCCTCGCCTTTGCGCACCAATTCGGGATGATTTGGACCGCTCTCGCCCCCATCACCAATCAGGCCTGCAGCAAAAACGCCATAAGCACCGCCCGCCCCCACACCAAGCGCAACGACGATCCCAATGATCATCTTCATTGGGCCGCCGCCCTTCTTGCCGTCGTCTTCATCTTCTGGTTTTGCGTCAGCCATCGTGGGTCATTTCCCTGTTTCGGTAGTGGGACAGTTCAGGCGAAAATCTCACCCTCACCTTCTGGCCCATCGCCGCCGATCAACCTGCGGTTGCTGGGATCTGAACCAGATTCTTCGTCTCGGCCTTCGGTTTGCCCCGAGTATGGTTGAGACGTTCCTTGACCTGACCCCGTGGAAGACCCGTAGGTCCCTCCAAAACTCCACCCCTGACCATGACTTTGACCACTCGCCCCGCCAGACGTGCTGGATTGGTGAGCGGTTTGGGACTGGGAGTTCGAACCGGCTTGATCATTGCTCCTATTCGCATTGCCGCCCGCTGTTTCGCTGCTCGCTGCTACGCTGCGTTCAGCAAGCGCGGCTTGGATTGCGGGTACAAAACCGGGATCGCGCGCGGAAAGCGTGGCACGCAAATCGCCCGCAGTCGTCTCAAGCCGCATGGTGATCGCACCAAATTCTTGGTGACGAACGGTGAGCTCTGGCTTGTTTGCCTGCGCCGCGCTGCGGGTTTCGGCGAGCTGTTCGATAGCGTTCTCAAGCTGCTGCGCGGCCTTCGGTGCGCCTGCATCAACGATTGGAGCAGGCGTGTTTGTTGGCACAGGCGGGGGTGCGGCGTTGGCTTGGAGCTGAGAGGTTAGTGTTTGCAGCGCAGATGTGTCAGCTTGACTGTGCACGGGTGGCTGCGCCTGAGACAGCGTCTGACCTGAACTCTGGGCTACGTTAGATGCCGCTGCGGGGAACGGCGCCTTTGGACGATCAGGATCAAGGTCGAGGCCGGCATCAGGCCCGCCTACATTCAACACAGCCAGTTGCAACGGATCGACGTTTGCTCCCTGGATCAATTCCTGCGAAGCATTGGATAGGAGAGCGATCTTGGGGATAGTTTGCACCCTCAAATTATCACCCGCACCATTTGCGCGCCCTTGGACGAAACGCCCTTGCGGTGCCTCTGGATTGGCGACGAGGTTTGCTTGGCTGGCGGATTGGGTGGCTAGTGCAGCAGCAGAGTTAGAGGGAGCATCCGGAACCTCAGCCTGATGGAGCTTCTCATTTGATTGCGCCGCGACCCTTGGTTCGGCGCTCGGTCCCGTATCCGGCGCGGTTTTCAACCGGCGCGCACCATTATCCATGAGCGCAGCCGCTTCGGTACGTATTGCGTTTTGGGGCTGGGCAGGATCGACAGGCGGGCTCTCTGCGCGCGCATCACGATTGGACGGAGGCGCGATTTCGACCGGCTCGACCGAGTTCGGCGGCACTGCATGGCCATCCGGCCCCGTCATGCCGACGCTTTGCGGCTGCGCCTCTGCGCTCGCCTGAACAGGCGTCCCCGGTTTTGGCTGGGCAATCACTTCCTCGGCGAAGCGAATATCGGAAGAATATACATCCAATGACGAGGACTTGACCCTGCTAGCCTCTTGTCCTTGCAATGGCGTTGCAAGGAACGCGTTCGGGCCGATCAAACCTTGATCTACGCCAAAAGGACTTTCGCGCGCTGGAAATTCAAGGTCTTGTTCCCCAAGCACCGGCCAATCCTGATTAAGCGGCGCGTCCTTGCTAAGCGGCAAGGTTGTGCCGGATTGGGGAAGGAACTTGCCGGAATGTTGCTGTGTCGCAGCTTGAATTTCGATCGGCTCACCAGCGCTTTTTTGCGCCCCAAGTTCCAGATCAAAGCCATCTTGGGCCAGCCCCTCTTTTGACGTCGCGTCGCTTGCCTCAATCCCATCCAGCAAGCGCGGGAAATTAGTCTTTGTGATCAGCTCTTTAGGAGCAGTTCCAGACGCGGGAAGAACGGGCGCAGAGGTGAAATCTGATGGCAAAGAGATCAAGGCTTTTGTCCATGGGCTGGGGTTGCAAAGAGGCAGGCTTGGCCAATGCGCCGAAACGCGCCAGCCTCACCCAATTGGTGACTTTCATCGTTTTGGGTTTTGCAACTTGCGTGCCAGCCCAACCAAGCCCGCCAATTCAGGCGGAATATCCCGCCTAGATTTCAGATCAGCCATAGCGCGCTTTTCATCAGTCACCCGACCTTCATGCGTATCCATGCGGGTTTCAGCCGCAGCAAGCGCGCGCATCTGCCATTGTGCTTGGTCTTTTGCATCACTATGCGCCCCTTGCGCATCTTCAGCCATCACTTGAAGCGAGCGAACAAAGGTCAGATTTGCCTGCAAGGTCTGGCTGAGCAATGAAGCATCACCTTGCGATGCACGCTTTGTATATTCGTTCAAAAGGTCTTGCGCGCGTGCATGAATTTGCCCGCTGCGCTCCTCTTCGGCCAAAGCATTGGCCAAAGCAAAGCGCGCCTCTCGCCTTGCAATTTGGGCCAATGCCAATTGCCTTTTGGCGATATTAAGACGTTTGTCTTCACGCATTGTGCGAAGCGCCTACGCTTTGCGTTTGCCGGCTCAAAGCAAGCAGCGCGTTCAAACTCTCGTCAAACCCAAAGGCCTGTCCGCGAGCTTGTGTCAGAAAGTCATCGATGGTGCGGGAATGTTCCAGCGCGCTATCCAATGCCGGGTCGGATCCCTCACGGTACGCCCCCATCATAACCAGATCGCGGTTGTCCTCGCGCGCTGAGATAAGCGAGCGAAGGCCTCTTGCTGCCTCGACAATTTCCGGGGCCACCACCGCGTCCATCACCCGGCTTAAAGATGCGGGTACATCAATCGCTGGATAGTGGCCGCGCTGTGCAAGGTCACGCGATAGGAGGATATGCCCATCAAGGATCGCGCGAGCCGTATCAACGACCGGATCATTCATATCATCCCCATCTGCAAGCACGGTATAGACCCCAGTGATGGAGCCGCCAGACGCGGCCGAATTGCCCGCGCGCTCCACCAGCCGCGTAATCGCGGCCAAAGCAGAAGGCGGATAACCGCGTGCGGCGCCGGGCTCTCCTAAAAGCAAAGCCAATTCGCGCGCGGCATGGGCCACACGGGTTAGGCTATCGAGCACGAGCATCACACTCTTACCTTGGCCCCGAAAATACTCCGCAATAGAACTTGCATATTGCGCTGCGCGCAGGCGCAGATTGGGTGCGTGATCGGCAGGAACGGCGACAACCACCATCCGGCCGCGCCGTGCATCGGTCATATGGCGCAGGACAAAATCGGACACTTCACGCGCGCGCTCTCCGATCATTGCGACCACGGTGATATCGGTCTCAGCCTCACCGGCAATAGTGTCGAGCAGCACCGATTTACCGACCCCCGAGCCCGCGATCACGCCCACCCTTTGCCCTCGGCCCATTGTGGTCAAGGCGTTAATCGCACGCACTCCGCAATCGAACGGCTTTGTCACTGGCGCGCGTTCAAGAGCGCTTTCGCGCCTGCCTCCCAATGGCCAACTTTGGCTCAATTCTATTGCCGGCCCGCCATCTATCGGTGCGCCAAGACCATCGACCGCGCGGCCCAATAAGGCCTCGCCAACGCGCACCATGCCCGGCATCCCTACAGCGCGCACAGCTGATTGCGGGCGCAGCATCTGGGTGTCGCCCAAAAGCATCATCAGCGAATGCCCGCCGCGAAACCCGATAACTTCGGCCAAAGCTTGGTCATCGTAGGAGCCGCCGTCATCACCAGCGATCACCCCAAGCGAACCAATCGGAAGCGGAAGGCCGGAAACCTCGATCAATCCGCCATCGCAGGCGACAACCTTGCCGCAAAGCACAGGTCCAGCCTCCACTTTGGCCGAGCGGTGCCGGGCAAGTTCGATTTGGAGTTCGGCAAGCATCGAGTGCTATCCTTCTCCTCGCCCCCTGATGGCCGCCGCAATCGCGCACCGCCAATCCGATGGTCTATCGCTGACAGAGCCATCCTCACCCTCGAACTTCAACCCGCCTCGCTCAGCAGTGGGATCACCAACCATGGTCCAGTGGCCAAGTCCCCCTTCGTCAATCAAACGCAGATCGTCAGGGTGCAGGTATAGCGTTGCCCTACCCGCGCCTGAGCCTAACCGCTCGGCCGCCTTAAGACAGCGTGCATGGAGCGCACCGGGATCAGGGGTGAATTCGGCCATGGTTTGGGCGCACAGGGATATGACAGTCTCACCTAGCTCGCCTGCTAACGCATCCATTCCCGCTTGATCGAGCGCGCGAAAAGCCTGCCTTAGGTTCAGCTTAAGCGCCGCCTGGCGCCCGTGTTCTGCGTCCGCAGCCATCTTTCCCGCGGCCATCTTTCCCGCAGCCTCTCCGCGCTCAAATGCCTCGGCAATAGGGTCGGAAACAGGTCCGATTTGGGGTTCGGCTTCAGGGTGGGTTTGTGTTTCATGCTCGGATAAGGATGCGCCCACCTCTGCTTGCCCATTTTCGCCCAAAGCGTCGCGAAGAATATCAACCAAATCATCGCCGAGCATCTCATGTGCGGCATCGGCAAGGTCCGGTTCGCGCCGATCCGCGCACACTGGATCGAATGTCGGAGCGGGCACGCGGGGGGGACGGCCAAACGGCAACCCCTGAACAAACCTAATTTGCCCGCCTTGGGTAGACCCGCAATCAGAAGGTCCGATCAGCTCAGAAAGCCAGCCGCTACTTTGAACACCTGCATCGTCACCGTCTTCCTGTTTTGGCCGTTCAAGCAGGGGGCCCAACCAATCTGAGGAGGGTGCATTATATGAATTCGCCATCCCCGCCTCCAAGGTCGATCTCGCCTTGCTCAGCAAGCTGGCGAGCGAGCTGAACGATTGTGCGCTGCGCGTCTTCGACGTCCTTCTTGCTCAGCCGCTGACGCATTTCGATCTCGTCTTTGATGCCATCGGCGGCGCGCGAGGACATGCAGCGGAAAAACACATCGCGCTCGTCCTCTTCAATGCCTTTAAGTGCATCGATAAGTGCATCGCTGTCGACATCACGCAGGACGCGGCCCATCGTCTTGGCATCGAGTTCAAGGAGCATTTCAAACGTGAATAGCTCTTCTTCAATGCGTTCAGCGAGCGGCGCATTGCGCTGGGCAATGGCAGGCAGGATAGAGCCCTTGAGGTCGCCAGCGCCCGCATTGATAAGGGCGGCCGCGTCTTTCGCCCCGCCAATGGTAAGCGCGGCCGGACCAAAGCTTGCGCCAATGCGCTGTGACAAGAGCTTGTCGATCATGTCGATCGCTTGCTGGGACACCGGCCCCATTGTGGCGACCTTTTCAACCACCACCGATTGGATCGTTGCAGGCAGGTTTGAAAGAACCTCTGCGGCGGGCACCGGTTCCAGCATGAGAAGGAGGGCTGCGATAACTTGTGGGTGTTCATCCTCGACCAATTGAAGCAATACAGATGGCGCAAGCCAACGTGCCATTTCAAGGCTTCGGGGACCCGGTTCTGGATCGAGTTTGAGCATCATGCTCTCTGCCTTTGTCGGGCCAAGAGAACGCTCCATCATTTCGCGCACTTGTATTTTGCGATCAGGCACAGGCATGCGGTCGCTGGCGCTTTCGCTCACGAAATCCTCGAGCGCTTCGTTCATCATTTCGCGCTTTATCTCGCCCACCTCAAGCATCGTGGCACCAATAAGTTCGAGCTCATCAGGATCCATCCGCCCCATAAGAGCGGCCGCCTCTTCGTCGTCGAGCAACATCAAGAAGATCGCAACACGTTGAACGCGGGTGAGGATTGACCGTGGCGAAGCTTCGAACAGTTCGCCATCCTCGTGTTGGGCATCATGGTTTTCCATTACGATGCCTCCTCTTCGGCATCTTCGGGCAATTCTTCGGGCTCATCGATCATCCGCTTAAGCACTTCGACGGTGCGTTCTGGTTGTGCCAAAGCCAGTTGGCGGGCGGTTTCAATACGCTTGTTGAACATCTGCTCTGGAGTAAGCCCAGCGTCTTCGACCTCGACAAGGACTTCGGCTTTCAGGGTGCTTGTCCCATCATCATCCAAGGCCGCGTGGCCCGGGCCTTCACCGGCCTTTGTGATCAAGTTGCTGTCCTCAGCCTGATCTTCGAGCTCCGCCTGATCGCCGCCTTTTGCTTTCTTACCCTTCTTGGTCTTGTCTTCTTCAGGCCCTTTGGCGGCCTCGATAAGAGGACGCACAGCCAAAAGCAGGACCAAAAGCACCGCGATGAGCGCCGCAACAATCCGCAATAGCTGTGCGAACCAAGCTTGCTCGTAGAACGCGGGCATCGGCATTTCGGTGCTGTCAAAAGCGCCAACGACAACCTGAACTTGATCTCCGCGTGCATCATCTGCGCCAACAGCTGCGCTCACCAATGTTTGCAACTGTTCAGCGGTCATCGGGGCCGCAGCCTCCAAAGCTGCTTCGCTGACTGCAATCGCAACTGACAGTTTCACAAGGCCGCCGGGGCCGGCAGATGTTACAGCGACCTCGCGGCCAAGCTCGTAATTGCGTTGGAACGCGCTTTCGGTGTCGCGCGGTGTTTGCGCATCTGCGCCTGCCTCCGCTTCTGGATTAGGTGCGCCTTCGACAAGTTCGGGATCGTCGGGCGGCGTGTTCGTAGCAGCCCCCGGGATACCGCCGGGACCGCTCTGCGCAATCCGTGTGGAGTTCCGCTCACTTTCTGAACGTACCGCGCCATCCTGATCGTAGCTTTCGCGCGCTGAAGTCACTTCCTCGCGCACCAATTCGGCCTGCACTTGGCTTGAGAAATTGCCCTCACCCAAAAGCGGCGTGAGAAGGCTGGCGACCTGCTCTTGCAATTTGGCCTCGAACTCGCGCTGTAGTAGCAATCCGTCGAGCGAATCCTCGCGCACGGCGGAGAGTAGGCGTCCGTTTTGGTCCACCACACGCACAGTATCCGGGGTCATGCCAGGAACAGAACCAGAGACCAGATTGACGATCGCTTCCACCTGACTTTGGGCAAGCGAACGGCCACTCGCAAGGCGCAACATCACGCTGGCACTGGGCGGATTGTTCTCGCGCACGAACACCGAACGTTCCGGCGTGGCGAGGTGAACACGTACGTTCTCCACCGCGTCGATTTCGCGAATGGTCAATGTAAGTTCGCGTTCGCGTGCAAGGCGCATACGTTCACCTTCAAGCGTTCTGCTTGAACCCAAAGGGATGGAATCGAGCATTTCGCTTGCCCCCAATGGCGCTGCGATTCCGCCCTCTCCTGCGAGAAGCATCTTGGCCGGTTGAAGATCGGTTTCAGCAACCGTTAGAATGCCGGTATTGGGATCAATATTATAGCCAATCCCGCCTGCCTCGAGCAGCTGCACAACCTGCGCACGCTCTGTGTCATTGAGGTTGGAATAAAGGATGCGTTGGGGCGGGGACGAGATCGCCAGATAGACCGCCGCAATCGCTGCCACCGCCCCAAGGCCAATAAGCCCAGGCAGCGCCCGCTTGAAAGCAGGTTGATTGGTGAAGGCGCTCAATTGCGCGCGCCAGGCTCCGCCGTTCGCAGCGCCGGCGGCGGGGTTACCCATGGGTATTGCACCTTGCGCAGGGACAGGAACACTCATCTCAGCCACCTAGCTCAGCTCCCCATCCGCAGAATGTCTTGATAGGCTGACAAAAGCTTGTTGCGCACCTGAATGGTCGCTTCAAAAGCAACGCCGGCTTCTTGGCGCGCAAGCATGACCTTTGCGACATCGGTGACCTCGCCGCGTTCATAGGCTGCCTGCATATCACCAGAGCGTTTTTGTACTGCACTTACGTCCTGCATCGCGTTTTGTAGCGTATCGGCAAAGCCTGCGACCTGACCTGTCGCCCCGCTTGCAGGTTTCTGCGCGTCCCCAGTGCCGCGCACTTCTTGCAGCGCTTGACTGCGCGCGAGGATTTCTTGGCGCAAAGCCATCACTTGCTGAATGCCGCCTGCTGTGCCCCCAACTTTCATGCTTCAGCTCCCGTTTTCAAGAGCCCGTTTTCGCGCATAGATGCGAGGCGATAACGCAGCGTGCGCTCTGATATGCCAAGGCTTGCCGCAGTCCTAGCGCGGTGGCCGCCATGGTCATCCAAGGCGCGCAATATCGCCTGTGCTTCAGACTGAAACGCAACATCGGAAAGCGAGGAGGCGCTGGTAGGAGTAGTCAATGCGCTGGACCTGACCACGGTGGCTTCTTCTCCTGGCGCACTTGCGAGAAGCGGACGGGCAAGCGGAGAAGGCACCTGATCGAAAACGACATGCTCGGTTTCGATCACCGCGCCGTCGCCCGCCAAAAGGATCGCGCGGCGGATTACATTTTCAAGCTCCCGCACATTTCCGGGCCAACCGTGTTCCTCAAGCCGCGCAATCGCGCCGCTCGACACCCAACTTGGCAACGCGCGGCTCGCCCCGTGGCGCAGCACCATACCAAAAGCCAAAGGCGCAATATCGTCAACCCGTTCGCACAATGGAGGCAGGATCAAGGGAAAGACGTTGAGCCTATAATAAAGATCTTCGCGAAACCGTCCGGCGGTCACTTCCTGCGACAACGTGCGGTTTGTGGCGGCAACGATGCGCACATCGACTTTTACCGGCTTAGTCGCGCCAAGGGGGAGCACCTCGCCTTCTTGCAAGGTGCGCAAGAGCTTTGCTTGCAGCGCAATCGGCAACTCACCGAGCTCATCGAGCAGCAGCGTGCCCCCATCTGCCGCCCGAAAAAGCCCTTCGCGCGCCTCTCCTGCTCCTGTAAATGCTCCCTTGCGGTGGCCGAACAACAAGCCTTCGAGCATCGCTTCGGGCATGGCTGCGCAGTTGACCGCAACAAAAGGACCACTCGAACGCTTGCTCATCTTGTGAACGAAGCGGGCAAAGACTTCCTTGCCTGTACCAGTGGGGCCTTCGAGAAGGACCGGAATTTCGCTTGCCGCGATCCGTTCGCTTAAAGTGAGGAGCGCCAAGCTTTGCGTATCGCGTGCAATTGGCCAACCCCCATGCGAAGCGCTGGCGATCAACGCCGCACGGGCTTCATCGAGGGATGCATCATTGTAGCGAAGGTTGATCTTACCATCGCTAATCCGGGTAAGGGCAGGGACGCCGCCGTCGGGCAGCTTACAAAGATCAACTGCAACCCGGTCGCTGCGAGTACGCAATGCGGCTTGGCTTGGGGTAGAACGTCCGAACTGGCCGTTATTTCCAAGAACCAACCGATCTTGCAGCCAGTTTTGCGCCAGCAAAGGCACAGTGGGATCAATCAAGCTTGCATGTTTTGCCCCCCCGCTTTGCGGTTGTCCCCGCTCACCCTCATGTTTCGAAGAAAGGCTGCTTTTGTGAGCCTGCATTATTCCACTCGCTTGGCTTTTGCCGTTTGATTGCTGGTGGAAAGGATTTGCCGCCCGGGCGGACAAGATAGAGCAAATTTAAGCACTCGTAGGCGCACTTAGGGGACTCTACTATTTTGCCTCCAAGCCCTTGGAAAAGCACAGCTGCGCGCAAGCCCGCGAGCGAGTCTTTCTTCGCAAAAACTGCCATGCTGCGAACGGAAATGCGGCAAGAGGCGGCAAAAGAGCGGCAAAAAAGGACAGGAAACTCGCTCCATGCTCAGCGGCCGAATGCGCCGTTCGAACAGGGCCTCTCATTTTTTCACTTAAACATTTTCAGCAATGTCCGGTCTTAGCTTCGACAGCTGCGGCATCAGGCTGCTCTGTTCCAACAACTTGCACTTGGAAAACGGGAGTAAGACCCATGTCTGTAATCAACACCAATATCTCGGCACTGCGCGCATCTAACGCTAGCGCAGAAGCCAATGAAATGCTCGGCAAATCGATGGAGCGTCTATCGACCGGTAGCCGCATCAACAGCGCGGCTGACGATGCGGCTGGCCTGTCGATCGCAACCGGCTTTACCAGCGACATTCGCGCTCTTAACCAGGGTGTGCGAAATGCGTCGGACGGTATTGCGCTTGCACAAACGGCCGAAGGTTCATTGGAAGAAGTCTCCAACATGCTTCAGCGTGTTCGAGAGCTTGCCGTTCAATCACAAAACGGCACACTCGATGACGTCGACCGCGGCTTCCTCGACACAGAGGTGACCGAACTGGCTTCACAGATTGACGACATTTTGACGAACACCGAATTTAACGGCGTATCTGTCTTCAGCACTACCAGCGGTAGCGATGTATCGGTGAACATTCAGATCGACGCTGGCCGCTCGATCACGCTCACCAGCACTGCAATCGACGATTCCAACCTTGACGCCGCTGGCCTTGATGTAAGTTCAGCAGCCAATGCGGCGACCGCCATCACCAATGTGGATGCTGGTCTCCAGGCTGTGAACACCACGCGTTCATCGCTCGGTGCGGGTCAAAACCGTCTTGAAAGCGCGATTAACAACTTGACCACGACATCGACCAATTTGGCAGATGCTCGCTCTCGGATTGAAGACACTGACTTTAGCCAGGAGACCACCGCATTGGCCAAGGCTCAGATCTTGGGACAGGCATCAACCGCGATGCTTTCTCAGGCGAACCAATCGCAACAGAACGTCCTATCGCTCCTGCGTTAAGGCAATATCTGACACAAAGCTCCCCACCGGGGTGGCAAGGAAACCCGGGGTTCCGATAAGGGCTCCGGGTTTTTCGTGTTTCTTGCGGCATAAGACACGCAAACTAAGACGCGGCCTTATCCTGATAATCAACCACTTCGAGCCAATTGCGCAGGCGGTTTTCCTCCAAGCGTGCAATCAATGGATTGGCGTGAAAGGGAAGGAGAAACTCAGCCAATGCGCCCGACCAATCCGCATTCGCATCAAAAATGATCCCAAGGCCCAAGACCGCCGGCACATGGACGTAGAATAGTGGGCGTTCTTCTGTATCAGCCTCTTTCAAGAAATCCTCAACCGCGGTCAGTACGCCGTTGCGCTCTCCGCCCGCCTGTAAAGCCACAGCAAAAGAACCCATGCCGCGAAGGCCGCGCCCCGCGAACACGCCATCTTCGCCAAGGCGCACCCCGTGATCATAGCTGTGAGGGTGCCGCCACCCCGGCGGCACACGGTCGGGCGCATAGTAGAAATCACGCCGCGCGCACGGCCAAGACACGTCATGCATGAAAGCAAGCAAGGGCTTGCCCGCATCGCGCTGTACCCGGTCAATCGCGGTAAGCTCGTGATAGACGGTGTAATAGTTGTGATCGCCATCGACAAACCATGCATCGACAGGCTCTACCCCATCTTGCAATGCATCGAGCGAGGGCAGACCAATATGTTTCACATTGCCCTGCGCTCTAGCCCAATCGGCAAAGCCATCGGCGGGTTCTGGATCGATGCACGTCAGCGTTCCTCCCGCCTTCCCGGCATGCTGTGTCAAAAGCTTCGACATACCGCCAAACTCGCTGCCGATTTCTGCGATATTCTTGGTTTTTGCATGATCGAGGCAGGGCAAGATCAAGCTTGAAAACTCCGACATGGAATGGATCAATAGCTCACTCATAGCGCAGCCTCCCGCTGCGAAATTAGGAGTGCGGGCTCTGCGGCCTGTCGCTTGATCAAGGGGTCGGAAACTTGCGGCGCAGAAACAGGGTGTGCAACGCCGTGAGTGTGTGTCTTTCTACGGATAAGTGGGCGCATCACAATTTCGATCATTTTGGGCCCAACCTTTTCGGTCGCGCTCTCATCACTTTGATGCGGTGCCTTGACCAGCAGAAATGCCGCCGTCTCGGTGCATTCGAGAATGCCGGGCGCATGGGCCTTCAGACCGTCAAATTGCGCACTAATCTCCTCTATACGTTCTTCGCTTTCGTTCTCGCCTTTCAATGAATCGATGCTGGAGATGCAGATACTTCCAAGCTCAAACCACTCGAAAACCGACCCGATTGTGAGCGCGATACTCTCCACTCCAGCAGGAATTGGGACCCGCGCGCTGTAAAATCCTTCGTGGGTTGGCTGTGCGTGAACGGTGCTTTGTGCGCTGTCGGTTCTGCCCATGAAAAAGGCCGGTATGGCAATCGAGCCTTGCGAAGTGTCGCTATAGGTCAGGCCAAGGCCAAAGCGCTTTTGCACCATTAGGGAGAGCCTGGAGTTGATGTCCTCCCCTTCGAGCTCTGCAGGCAGGAACATGCGCTGCGATCCCTTCATATAGAACAGGCCGCGCCGTTTAAGGCTCTCTTTCGCAAGGGCCTTATCGAACAAAGGCACCATGCGTTCAGAGCCCAAATTCACGTCATGCTCAAACGCCTTGAGCACGCCAAGCTCGCCAGCTTGGGGCAGGAACATAAAACGCGACAACACGCCCAAGGCGCCGGAACAAAGAGCGCGGGCAGCATGAGAGCATTCCTGGCGAATGGCGGGCATGGTCTGCACCGCTTTGACGTAACGCAAGACGCCCGCCTGCACTTTGCCGCGCACCTCGCTTTGCGCGCCTTTGACACCCACCTCTTCACGGATCGGTTCGCCTTCTGGTGTGAAGTCTTTTACCGACCCAAGCTCACAGGTCGCCAATTGTTCAAGGACGGCAACATTGCTGCACAAAGCATCGATCAAATCCAAATCATATTGCCGCTCATTGATGAAGCCCCGCTTATCAAGACCCGTCGCCGCCAACTCTCGCAAGAGCAAATAGCGGCCCGCGACATGGCAATTGAATGCCTTGGTCAAAAGTCCATCCAAATGGCTTTGTACTGACCCATTATAACCAAGATCGACCAACATAAGCGTGTCACCGGCCTCTGGATTGACGCGGTCACGCACATGGGCAATCAGGCGGTCGGCTCTTTCGCGCGCACGGCGCCGGATGATCTTCTGTCGCCGACCTTTCTTGAGTTCGTCAGCCAGCCTATGACTGCCCTCGAGCATGTCATGGTCGGTTGCATCGACACCCACGATCTGAATGATTTCATCCTCAGTAAAAAGCATCTGGCGCGCAAGCGTTGACGGTTTACGGCCCAATTCAGTTGCGAAATATTTAGTGTAGGCCTCCTTCGTAGTGAGCGAGGCCGCGACCGCGACAAAGCGGCTAATCTCAACCAAGGCGGTGCTCGGCGCCGTGCCGCCGACTTCGTGCACCCTATGCGGCAGATACCCATCGCGCAGCATGAAGAGCCAGTGAACCCGTCCTCCGCGTTCCTTTTCCAATGCCTCTGCTTCGGCGCGAAGCCATTGATCGAAAGCATGAAACACGGGACCCAATACGGTCATGCCCAACGCCGTCTCGCGCCCTGTGGCTTTGGGTTCCTCACTAGCCAACACATTACGGTGCGGCATGAGCCCCCGCGCCTCATCCCTGGGCCGGTCTTGGGCATCTCCCACCAATTGCTGGCACGCGCGTTCCAATCGCAGGCGCTGCTTCGCGGTTTCGCTGAATTGGACAAGGTGTAGAGCAGGCACGCCAAGCGCGCGAGAGGCTTCGAAATCGGCGGTACGATTGTCTCCGATGTGAAGCACCTGAGAGGGCCTAACTTTAAGGGTCTTCATCACCTTTTGTAAAAGCCCTTGCGATTTAGAGATGCCTGCTTCGGACGAAACAAAGACCCTGTCGATCAACTCGGCCACCTGCATCCCCGCGGCACTTTCGATAAGCTTTTGGAGTTGACGAGCGCTCAAATAGGTGTCGGAGACTATGACAACCTTATGCCCATGCGCCTTCGCATTGCGCATCAGTTCAACCGTTGGGGCAAAGGCAAAGCAATTGCGTGCCTCGGTATCCAATTCGCGCATAACGGCTTCGGAACGCACCGCTACATCTGCGCCGGGCATGGCATGTTCATAGATCGCCTCAATCCCAACTTCTGTGCGCTGCTTTAAAGTCGCCTCGGCTTTCCGGGCCATCTGCTCTCCAACGATCCGCTGGCCGACAGACAAGTCAGGCAGGGCTGCAAACAGATCGCTTGGTGAATGGCAATCGCGCCATAGAAGTGTGTCGAAACAATCAAGGGAAAGCACTTTGATCCCCTCGCCGACCCGGCCCAGCGCCGAGGGCAGTTCATGCGGAAGAATTGCGTAACTTGGGGTAGCGGTCTGTGATTGCGGGGTGGGCGCGGGTTTGGTCTGTGGCATCTCTCGGATCTCCCAATGGGTGGCAGTCTCGAAAGGTAAATGCTCGTGGTTTACGGTATTAGAGCGCCGCCTTCAGAGGTTTCGCTTAAGGTCATTTGCGGAGTCCCTTCCTCCACAACCCCGGACCCTTCATCTTTGGGCCCAACAATTCTGGGCCCAACAATTCTGGGCCCGCGCCTGTTATTGGCGTTCCCTTGCCCCTCTTGCAGCAGCAGCAATGAGATACGCCGATTGCGCGGATCGGCTGGATTATCAGCGATCAGGGGCTCAGTTTCGGCAACCCCTTCGATCCGGGCAAAGCGCACAGGCGATATGCCGCTGCGAATCAATTGTTGGCGCGTGGCCTCTGCACGGCCAGCGGAAAGCGACCAATTGTTCGCCTGAACTCCATCGCGCCATGGCAAAGAGTCGGTGTGTCCGCGCAGGATCAATGGCTGGCTTTCATCCGCGACAATCTGGCCGATCACCTCAATGATCTTGCGTGCTTCCGGAGTTAGGATCGTCGTTCCCAATGCAAACATTGAGAAATTGGCGTCATCTACAAGATCAATCCGAATGCCATCTTCGGCGCGCCTAACACGGACCTGTTTGGCATATTCGGAAAGTTCTTTGTTCTGCGCCAGTTCTTCGGAGATTTCCTTCTTGATCTCCGCCAACTTCTTTTCATCAAATTGCCCTTCGTGCCCGCCCTCTTTGGGACCCCCCGTGGTGGCGCGCGGCACAGTGATCGTGCGCGTTCCGGTTTGGCCCATGGCGTTGGGGTAATTGTCGACATCGGTCAACGAACTGCCGCCCAGCATGCCATTGGCAGAGCCGGCCGATTGCTGGCGCGTCTTAACAAGAGTGGGCGAGAAATAGTCGGCGAGCCCTTTGCGTTGGTTTTCCTCTGTCGCCCCTAAGAGCCAAAGCAGCAAAAAGAACGCCATCATCGCCGTCACGAAATCGGCATAGGCAACCTTCCAAGCGCCGCCGTGGTGACCGCCTTCTTCGATGGTGATTTTCTTGACGATTATCGGAGCTAATGCTTCCCCTGCTGGAGCGCTGTCATCGGCCATGTACCGTGCCCCCTCACTTACCGCGCATCATGTCGAGAAGATCGGTGAGCTTAGGCCTGTGTGCAGGCGGAAGGCCCGATCGCGCAGCCTCAAGGACGAGCGGCTGTGGGTGGCCATGAAGGCTGGCAACGATCACCTGCTTGATCGAGTGATAGATTTGCATGTCGTGTGTGATGACCTGTTTCACCCGGCTCGCCATGGGACCTGCAAGACCATAGGCAAGGAAAATTCCAAGGAACGTCCCCACCAGCGCGCCGCCGATCATCCCGCCCAATATCTCAGGTGGTTCGTTGATCGAACCCATCGTCTTAATCACGCCTAAGACCGCAGCAACAATGCCAAGTGCCGGGAACGCATCGGCAAGACCTTGGATGGCGTGTTGCGGTTCTTCAAGCTCATGCGCCTGTGTCTTGATTGCATTGTCGATCACATCCTCCACCGCATTGGTGTCGAGCGTGCCGGACGAGACCACCATAAGGGTAAGCGGATCACAGATTAGGCCCGATACCACCGGATCGCTTTGCAGTTTTGGATACTCGCTGAAAATCGCAGAGGTTGACGGTTCTGTTACATGCGACTCAAGCGCCACTGCCCCTTCGGAGCGCAGCAATTTCATTAGCTTGCTGGTCAAGGCAATGGCATCAATATGGTCCTGATCGGAATATTGGGGACCTTTAAAAACCTTGCCGAAGCCGCCGCCAAGCAGTTTGATTTCATGCATAGAATTGCCGATCAAAGTCGCGCCAATTGCCGCGCCGCCGATCATCATCATCTCAAGCGGCAAGGCTTTAATGATCGGACCCATAGCGCCGCCTGCAAGCGTGTAGCCGCCAAAGACCATAATTAAGAGAACAACGATGCCAATCCCTGCAAACACTTTGGTGGTTTCCTTATGTTACGCCGTAGCTGCCTGAAGAACGGCGCGGATTAGATCGCGTTGAAGAGGGTCAAATTACTAACCCGCGTGAAAGTGGTTTGGCTGGCTTCCAATGCGGTCAAAGTCTGCTGCAAACGCACGATCACATCGGCGATATTGGTGTCGCCAATTTCTGAGCGTTTCTCGGCAACGTTGATCGCGCGTTCGGCCTGATCATCTTCAATGGCCTCGACCCATGCCGCCCTTGTGCCGACAATGGTTTGATTGCGATTGGCCGCGTTAAGCGCTTCGTCGATCCCTGCTAAGGCAGTTTGTGCGGCGGCTTGTGGATCGGCAGAGCCCCCGCGAAGGTCGCTTGCGAGCTGGGTGAACACTTCAAAGCTGCTGGTCGGAGTACCGGCCACCTCAAATTCGAACAATTGGTCGCCTGTAACTCCGCGCTCGATGTCGGTACCGGGTGCGACCGGTACTGTGCCAACCTGCCCATTGCCAATGTAAGTCACCGAACCATCAGGTGCCCGCGTAAAGGCAGGCGCCCCAGCTGTTCCAGCGAACAACGGCGCGCCTGTGATCGAAATGGCGTTGGAGCGCGTGAAAAGCTCATCGGCCATCTGCTCCAATTCATCGGCAATCGCCGCACGGCCGTTTTCGCCTTGCGTATCGCTTGCCGCCTGTACCGCAAGTTCGCGCGCACGCTGGATAAGCTCGACCACGCCGGTGATCTGGCCCGATGTCTCTTCCAAATCCTGACGCAGGCGCGCCGCGTTCTCTTCTTCGGTTTCGCCGCGCACTTCGAGCCGGGTGAGCGCCCGCAAACGCGAGGCGGCAACGGGATCTTCCGATCCGCGTTGGATGCGAACGCCAGTGGAAATTTGAGTCTGAAAGGTCTCAGCGCTCTCGCGAAGGGCCGAAAGCTCACCCAGAGACCGCTCAAAGAAGGCGCCGGTCGAATTGCTGACAAAGCTCATCAGTTGAGCCCCAGAATTGTGTCAAAGATTTCGCCCGCGACCTCAATGATCCGGCTGTTTGCCTCAAACGCCTGTTGCAAACGGATGAGAGCCGCGGCCTCTTGGTCAAGGTCAACGCCTGTCTCACTGAGCAATTCGGCTGCCGCGCTTCCTGCGATAATCGACAAACCTTCGCGTGTGTTTTCGAGGCTCGAAATGCGGCTGGAAAGCGATAAGAGCATTCGATCTGTTTCGGCAATCGGCCCGTCATCTGCGCCTATTGCGGCAACCAAACTCGATAGGTTTGTGGTGTCCCGGCTTCCTGCAGGTGAGCCGAGCGGCGCAAGCGCCAATTGGTCGCCACTTGCCAAAACCATCTGAATGTCGCTGGCATTGGTCCCGGCAAACAGCGGCTGCCCCGGTGTCCCGTCAAGCGATGCCCCATTGGCCTGAGCGGAGTTGGCCCGCGTGATCGTCGACAACGCAATTGCATCCAATGTGTCCGCCCGGTCCCTTAGATCATTCAAGGCCGACACGCGGCCGGCTTGTGCACCGCTCACAGGGGTGAAGGTAAGACCATCAAGCGCGAACGACGCGGTGCCATCAGCAGCAATCGTGGATGTGATCGCATTGCTAGCGGGACCATCAACCAGGACGGGACCAACTTCGCCCGCAGGCGCAGGTGTTGTTACAAGGCGAACGGAGGCCGCGCCGCGCGCGTCAAACTCCACCGCAAGGCTGAATTCTTCCGAGATATCGCGCAAAGCTGCATCGCGCGCGTCAAACAGGTTTGCTTGAGAGGCAGAGCCCGGCCTTACATTCACAAGCTCGCGGTTGATCCGGGCAAGCTCGGTCGCGGCCGCATTTGCTTGGTCTGTGCCGACGCCAACTGCATCCTGCGCCAGATCGCGCGCATTGGTGATGCCGAGCTGTGCCGATTGGAATGTGACCGAAAGCTGTCTTGCGGTTTCGACCGCTCCGGTCCGTAGCGCGGGATCCGTGGGATCGCTTTCAAGCACGGTTAGCGAGGCTTCAAATTCAACGAGCCCCCTGAACAGGCCGGATTGCTCAATCCCAAGCTCTGCATCCCGAAGTGCCGCGATATCGGTGTCCGCGCGCTGCACATCGGCCAAACTGTCGCGGGCTCGCGATTGAAGGAGTTGATTGTCAGGGCGGACAATTCCGCCAATGCGTACACCAGAAAGCGCATCGCTGGTCGAAAAGTCGATGACGGCAGAGCCAACAAACTCTTCCAACTGCAAGCTTCGCCGGACGTAGTCGGGGTTGGCCGCATTGGCGATGTTCTGCGCTGTCACCTCAATGCTGGCGCGCGCTGCTCGGGCCCCGCTTTGGCCGATAGATATAAGATCGATGGGCATTACTCATCCCTTTTGACAGAGATGAATTGAGCAAGCTGTTCCTCGATACTCCGTGCAAACCCTAATCCGCCATTCGATACGGCTATGTCGGCAAAGTGTTCATCACGCATGGTCTTATATTGCTTCATCCCGCCCCCTGTGAGCGGTGTATCCTCTGTAAAAGGTGTCTCACGCGCAGCCTCAAGGAACTTGCGGATCATGATTGCCTCAAACCCTTGCGCCGCCTCGCGAAGCTCTTGTTGCTCGGGGGTGAGGGGTTCAGGCTTCGCCATCGCGGCGGCACCCAAGTGACCATCAAGCGGGCCAATCACAAGATCACCATTTCGGCTTGGAGTGCGCCTGCTTGCTTCATGCTTTCAAGGATCACGACAAGGTCGGATGCCTGAACGCCGAGCAGGTTCAATGCATCAACTATTTCGTTGAGATTGGCCGCCCCAGGGAACAGCGCCACCCGGCTATCCGCCTCTTCGATGGTGATCTGCGTGTCTTCTTCAATAGCAGTTTCACCATTGGCGAAGGGTGCGGGCTGCACGACGGTGGGGTTTTCGTCGATGCGGATGACAAGCTTGCCGTGACTGATCGCGGCAGGGGCAAGGCGCACCGCTTCATTGATAACAACGGTTCCCGTGCGCGAATTGATGATCACCTTCGCCGCAACTGGGGCAGGCGTTACAGGGAGCATTTCAATCGCAGCAAGCGCGGCGGAACGTTCATCATTGCCAAACGGCAGCGCCAATTCGATGCTCACGCCATCGGCAACTTTTGCTATGCCCGGATACATCCCATTCACCGCATCACGGACCCGCGCAGCGGTTAGGAAGTCGGCTTGATGAAGGTTAAATCGCAAAGTGCCTTCGCGGTCGAAACCTGTCGCAACGCCTTTCTCAACGGTTGCGCCATCGGCAATGCGGCCAACGGTGGAGACATTGACCGACACCTGAGAGCCATCGCGCCCGGAAACACCAAGGCCGCCGACGGCCACATTGCCTTGTGCCATCGCATAAATTTGACCGTCCGCTCCATAAAGCGGCGCGAGCACAAGCGCGCCCCCGCGAAGGGAGCGCGCCTGGCCCAGGGTTGATACAGTGATGTCGATGCGTTGGCCTGGCTTTGAAAAAGCGGGCAATTCGGCGGTAATTATAACGGCCGCTGCGTTGCGCAGATTGGGGCTGACGCCCGGCGGCAATTGCAGGCCCAAACGGCCCGAAACACCGCGCATCGCCTCGCGGACATATTCAAGGTTATCATCGCCAGTCCCCTGAAGGCCAACAACTATGCCATATCCGGTCAATTGGTTGGCACGAAGCCCTTCAAACTGGCCCAGATCGCGGATCCGTTCCGCATGCGCATTGGCTGGCATTATCGCCAACAAAACTACGATAAAGGTGGCACAGATTCGGGAAAGCGACATCGCGGCTGTCCTCCTTAGAACGGTGAAATTGTGCTGAAAAAGCGCTGAAGCCAGCCGGGGCGGCTTGCCTGTTGAACGGCGCCTTTGCCGGTGTAAATGATCCGCGCATTGGCCACGCGTGACGAGGGTAGGGTGTTGTCGCTGTCGATATCGACAAGGCGGATGCGCCCTGCAAACTGAACCCATTCATCCCCTTGGCTTAGTGCCATCTGTTTCTCGCCTACAACTTCGGCGGTGCCATTAGGATAAACCGCCGCGATCGTGACTGAGACGAGACCATTCATCTGGCTTTGTTGAGACGCGCTTCCATTACCTGCAAAAGAGCTTTGCCCGCTGCTGGCAACGGAATTGGGATTGAGAAAGGCAAGCGGGCCAGCAGTCGGCGGGATCAGGCCAATGGAACCGTCGCGATCAGTTGCACTATTGGTGCTTTTCGATGTGCTGGTGCTCTCCACCAGAGTGATCGTGAGCATATCGCCAAGCGTGCGCGCACGGGTCCCCACGACCAGAGCCGCATAGCCTTGAGCAGCCTGATAGATCGCCCCCTTAGTACCCATATCGGAACCCGCCACTTGGGCAGGCGCGATGGGCGGCGGCGGGGCGTAAAAACCAACCTCTCGCTTGAAACCACCTGACATGCAGGCTGACAAAGACAGGGCACAAAGGCCGATGGAAAAAACCCGAAAAACCTGCATGGCAATTGCCCCAAAATTAGAGTGTTTGTCCTGCGTTGCGCAGCATCTCATCAACCGCGCTCACCATGCGGCTGTTGATCTCGTAGGCACGCTGGGCCTCGATCATCTCGACGAGCTCCTCGACCACATTGACGTTGGAACCTTCAAGCATGCCTTGGCGGATATTGCCGCGCCCAAATGTTCCCGCGGCCCCTACATCGGCAGGACCACTGGCAGCCGTTTCGACAAGGAAGTTGTCTCCGATTGCCTGAAGACCTGCTGGATTGATAAAGTTTGCGATCTGAAGTTGCCCCAATTGAACGGGCGCGGCTTGACCGTCCTGCGCCGCGCTAACCGTGCCATCGGGCGCAATCTGGATGCTGCGCGCGCCTTGTGGGACCTGAATGGGTGGAGAGAGTTGAAAGCCTTGAGCGGTAACAAGATTGCCTTGCGCAGAGAGGCTGAAATTGCCGGCACGCGTGTATCCGATCTGACCGTTGGGCGGCACTTCCACTTGGAAGAAACCCGGCCCATCCATTGCCACATCCAAAGTATTGCCCGTCTGGTTCAGCGTGCCTTGGCTTTGTATTCGGCTGGTACCCATGACCTGCACACCCGTGCCAAGATTTAACCCCAAAGCAAAAGCCGTCTGACTGGTCGATTGCTGACCTGCGACACGCTTTTCTTGATAGGCGAGCGTTGCAAAATCAACCCGGTCGCGTTTGAAACCCGAGGTTCCGATATTCGCCAAATTGTTGGCGATTACCCGCATCCGGGCATCTTGCGCTTCAAGGCCAGTTTTGGCGACGTGGAGAGCTGATGTGGGCATTTCTAATGGTCCTTAATTTCAGCGCCCAGATCAGCGCATCGTGAGAAGGCTAGAGCTGGATTCGTCGAGCTCGCCAGCGGTTTGGATAATGCGGGCCCGCTGTTCAAAGGCGCGCTGTGCATCGATCATTTCAACGAGCGCCTCGGCAGTGTTGACGTTGGATTGTTCAAGTGCACCGGGGGTAACATTGGCAGTGGGATCGGCAGGTAACGCGCCGCCGCCGGGGACTTTCAAAAAGCTATCGATACCTTTGACAAGCGGGCTTCCTTCGGCCGAAACCAGCTTGATTTTGTCGATGGCGGCGGCCGGTTGATCCGGCGCAGCAGGGTCAGCGCCAAGCACCGAACCATCACCTGAAATCCTGATCTGAAAGCCAGCAGGGACCGTAATTGGCGCGCCCGTCTCGCCAAGGACAGGAAGCCCTTCGCCATTCTCAAGAACCCCGGTGGGCGACACCCGCATATCGCCGCGTCGTGAATACACCTCGCCGCCATCGGGAGCCTGAAAGGCAATCAAACCATCGCCTTCTACCGCAATATCCAAGGGCTGGCCGGTCGGTGTCACACTGCCTTGCGCCATATCGGCATTGCGCACGAAGCCCCGCGCCATCGCCCGCGCTTCTAACCCAAGCGCATTGCTGCGCGACGGGTCTGTGACCGTGGCAGAAGTCACGGAGAACACTTCCTGACGAAAGCCCGGAGTGTTCGCATTGGCGAGATTGTTCGCGGTCATCCGTTGGCGGTTCATCGCCGCGTCCATGCCGGTCATTGCAGTGTAGATCAGACGATCCATGGCTTACCTCCTAGCCTCACAAGATTAGCTCTGAAGGTTGAGAACGATCTGAGAAATCGCGGTGGCCGTATCAAGCGCCCGTGCGTTCGCCTGGAAGTTTCGTTGAGCGGTTAGAAGCCCGACCATCTCTTCAGCCAAATCCACATTTGAACGTTCCAAAGTGCCATTGCGGATCTGTCCGAAATTGCCTTGCCCCGGATTGCCATATTGGACCGGGCCGGATTCAGCCGTGGCTTCCCATTTGGTTTGGCCAATAGAACGAAGACCGCCTGTAGCTGGGAAGGAAGCGAGTGCAATTTGCGCTACGGGTTCACTGGTTCCGTCGGAATATGACGCACTCACCAAGCCTTGCGCGTTGACCGAGACATTCGATAGGCCAGATCCGGCAGCATTGGCCGTGGGAATATTGATCGAAGCAGGCACAGTAGATGTCGGCACGCCAGTCGCATCGACGGCAAACCCTTGAACAAGTTCACCACTGGAATCCACCAAACCGCCATCAGCCTGCACTTCGAGCGCGCCATTGCGCGTGAATGTCAGGTCACCCGTCGCCACATTTGAAGTGGCGAAGAAACCATCGCCGCTAATCGCCAAATCAAGGCCGCGGCCCGTTTGCACAAGCGAACCCAAGGCAAAGTCTTGCGTGATGCCTTGTACCGATGATCCGATGCCCGGCGTCAAACGCGGGTCAGTGCTGCCCCCGGTTGCGACGATATCAGCAAAGGCCGTGTTGCTTTTTTTGAAGCCAGTGGTCTCGGCGTTGGCGATATTATGCGAAATTACTGCCAGATCGGTCTGCGAGTTTCTCATGCCGCTAAGCGAAGTAAAGAAAGACATGGGGGTTTCCTTTCCAAAGGGGGAATTGGGTTAAATGACGCTTTGGGTTCCTGAGGGATTGGTGCCAGAATTGTTGGCGGCCGCGTTGTTCGCCGCCGCAGCAGCGGCTGCCTCTGCTGCTTGCGCTGCGGCCTCAGCTGCCGCCGTTTGCGCGTCGATCAAAGCGTCCAATTTGGCCGAAATATCATCAAGCCGCGAATTGCCCTCGATGTTGGATTCAAGCGAAGAGAACTGCGCCAATTGAGCCAGCATCTGCTCATTGCTTTGGGGTTCAAGCGGGTCCTGATTGGCCAATTGCGCGGTCATCAGCCGCAAAAAATCGGCAGAGCCCAACTGTGAGGCCGCGCTTTCTTGGACGACTGTGCTCGGCGCATTAAGCCGATCAAGCGTCTCATTAAGCACGGCTGGCTGATTGGTGTTGATACCATTGGTTGAAACCGGGGTCATCTCTAGTTGCTCCTCAACGTATCCATCATTAGCTGTTTGGCCGTTTGGAGCGCTTGCACCATGTTCTGGTACTGACGTGCGCTTTCCATAATCTCGACCATTTCGGCGGTCTCATCGACGGCCGCATCCCACACTTTGCCTTCGTCATTGGCGAGAGCATTGGTCGGGTCGTAGCGTTCTTCTGGCATCGTATCGCTGCGCACCAGCCGCGTGGATGAAACGGTTGCAATGCCCGAAACCTTGTTGAGCTCTGTCTCGAACACGGCGCGGATCGGGCGATAAGCTTGCGCTTCGGACCCTGACACCGCATTGGCGTTGGCAAGGTTAGATGTCGCGGCATTGATCCGCACAAGCTGCGCAGACATTGCGCCTTCAGCGAGGCTGAACAGAGTGGGCGGGCGGTTATCAGGCATGGTCAATCACCTCGCTTATTCGCCTTTGAGGGCCCGAGTGATCGCGTTCACCTTGCCCTTCACAAATTCGAGCGTCGCCGAATAGGCCAGCGCGTTTTCCGCAAAAGCAATCTGTTCGCGGCCAAGCTCAACCGTGTTGCCATCAAGCGAAGGCATGACGGTTTGGCGGTATAAAAGATCGGGCTCAGCCGGGGCAGACGGATCGCCAGCACTTGCCGAAAGCTTGGCTTCCAATCCTGCAGCGAAGTCAACGTCGCGCGCTTTGTATCCCGGCGTCGCCGCATTCGCGATATTGGACGCGATCACCCGCATACGCTGTGACCGTAATTCAAGCGCGGCGCCGTGTATTCCGAAGATTGTATCGCTCATCATCAAGCCTCGTCGTTGGGGCTAACTCGTGTGAAGCTTGTTTTGCACTAAGCGTGCCAAACCCAGTTTCGCGCGGTATTGCCGGCCACAAACGGGCAAAACGGCAAGCGTTTGCAGGAGATCGGCAAGACCCTGCCCAAAGCGGCGTGAAGGCTTAATCCCAAAGGCAATTGACCGTCCTTGGCTTTGCCACCAATTCATCCAGCTCCCTGCAACCCTTGTGCAGGAGCCGCGACGGGAGACCCAAGATCGCCATGCAAGAGGTTACCGGCCTGTTTGACCCAATGGCCTTGGGGATCGTCTTAATGGGGACAATCCTTGCGACCTATGCCCGCGAAGGAGGGCAAGATGTGGCGGCCGCTATTGCATCGGCTTTCAAGCTTGGCCGAAAAGGGTTCGATGCTGGCGCAACCCGTTCAGCGCTCGCGCGTACAGTCGGTGAGATCAAGCGGCTCGGCCATTTGGGAGCACATCCCATTGATCCACCAGACAACGCCACAACCAAATTGCTCAATGCCTATATTCGCAGCGGTTCAATCGAGGCGATGTTAAAACTTGCCCAGTTACAGCGAATGAAGCGCGATATTCAAAGCGTCGCCGCCACCCGCGTTTATGAGACCGCAGGCGAGCTTGCTCCAGTCTTTGGCCTCGTGGGCACCTTGATTGCGATCACCCAGCTCATGCCAGATATGGAATCGAGCGCTGCTGACATTGTTATGGCAAGCGTCGCCAGCGCGGTTCTATCATCGCTCTATGGTGTGCTGAGCGCCAACCTTTTGTTCTTCCCGCTCGCTCGTGCGATCGAACGGCGCGGAGATCAGGAGGAAGCAGAGCGAAATTTGATCCTGGAATGGTTCGAAAACGAACTCATTGATGGGCGCCAGTCGCCTGCGCCTAGGCCCGCTAATTTAAAGAACATGCGCGGCGCCGCATAATGATTGACTATATGATCGTGAGGGGCAAAGGCTCAACCAACAACGGGTGGCAATTGGTGCTTGCTGACCTATCTTTGATCCTGTTTCTGGTAACACTCACCGCGCTGGTAAACACAAGCGACGAGGCCAATGCCTGGCATGCACGTACAAGCGTCGTCGCCCCGTTACATGTTGCCCCGTTACATGTTGCCCCGTCATATGTTGCACCTTCGCAGGCTCTTTTCCGGCCCACGGCGCGCGGACCAAACTTGGCTCAATGGCTGGCTGAACAACCGGCCGATCCGCGCGCAACCCTAACCATCATTGCCAAATATTCCAGCACTGACAAAGACCTTGTCTGGGCAGATGCGCATAGGATGGCATCGAGCATCGCTCCTTCCGATGTGCCGGTAAGAGTGGTGATCACCAAGGGCGAGCAAAGCGATCTTTACGCCAGCCTTGCCTATGATGAGCCAGAGTTGAGCAACTGACATCCAATCGTGAAAAAAGGCAAAGGCGCATGAGACCCGAGCCGTCCCATGCGCCTTTCATGCGTTGGTTTGCAAACGCCTGCTACCTAACCAATATGAACTCTGTCTCGGCCTGACTCTTTGGCTTCGTATAACGCTGCGTCCGCCCGTGTTAATGCGCCGCGAGTGTCATCGGGATTTTGCACCGCACTGACCCCTGCTGAAAAGGTGATCCTGCCAAAGGATTTACCATTGTCGCGGTTGACCATTTGGCGCGAGGACAGATCAATCCGGATCTCATCCAAGCGATCTGACGCATCCTGCGCGTTAAGCCCCGGGAACAGGACCACAAATTCCTCGCCGCCGTGGCGCGCTGCGAAAAGATGTTTGCCTGCGTGTTTCTTAAGGGTGTTCGCAATCGCGACCAACACTCGGTCGCCTGCATCATGGCCGTGGGTGTCATTGATCGACTTGAAATGATCGACATCGCAAAACCCAAGCGAAAGCCGATCACCATTTTCCTCTGCTCGCTTCGCCGCCAATTCAAGTTGGCGTTCAAAAGCCCGGCGATTTGGTAGGCGCGTGAGGTGATCAACATCAGCCTGCGCCCTTGCCTCGGCAAGGTTCTCTTTTAACTCAGCGGTTTCCGCCTGACTTTTCTTCATCGCCTCTTCAACTTGGACGATCCGTTCCAGCATGACGCGGGACAGATCGACAAGACGATCGATACCTGTACCCGGCCCGACCGCCGCCGCGCTTTCAGCCAATTCAGAAATCTGCGCGTCAATCGCACCGCGATGCTCGCTGGTTTCTGACTGAGCGTTTTGCGTGGTCTCGGTGAACTTTGAGAGCGAGGACTCTACCTTGTCGAGCAGGCCTTCGAGCGCATCAGCGCGTTCATCTTCGCGCGACCGCATCTTGCCTACTTCGTCAAGCCAGCTCTGCGAAATCGACTCTCGCGAAATTTCCCGGGTCGCAAAAATCCGGGCAAGTCCAGCGTCCGAACCCGATAGGCCAGCAACAATCGTGGCGAGGTTTGATCCGGTCAACGCCACATCGTGTTTCATCACGAATTGCGAGACCCGCTGCATCAATTCCTCCCGGCCCTCTCTGGCCCGGTCACGTTTGCCTGCGGTTCCGGTCTTGTTCGGAGCAGTCCCCAACTTAGCGTGATCGACAGCCTCGGTTCGGCTCGTTTTCTTTGGCGACGCTGCGCTCATCTCGGAGGTCCTTTTGCGATCGATTTTGTTGGTGAACATTGAATATCGCTTGAGGCTTAAACTGCGCCTTTAGTCGACACTGCGGCTTCCCCTTAGACAGGTCATCAGGCTCGCATTCGCCGCACGCCGACGCTTCCATACGGGTTGGTACGCAGAGCGTTTGGCACAAGCTTTGCAGCTTCAAGTGCGCGGGATTTTCAGCCCGCTTTGCCAACCGGAAGGAAATGCGATGAATACTAAAATCAGCGCTCAACGTCTCGAGATACGGCTCATCACCACCGCATTGGTGATTGCCGGCCTCCCCCTTTTCGCAGCCCTCGCCTCCGCCCAGGCTGCATCCGCTGACAGCTATATTGATCCTGCCGAAATTGACCGCGCGGTTGAGCAATTCACCGGCTTTGGCATTGGCGAAGCAGGCGGTGCACGTTTGCCTGCAGATCGCCGGTTAAAGCTGGCTGCCTGCGAAACGCCGCTTGGTATTAAATGGCATGGCAGGGCGCAAACCATCGTGCGGGTGGATTGCCCTATCTCCCGTGATAGCGCGGAAGGCTGGCGCGTTTTCATCGCCACAAGCTCTATCAAACCCGCATCTGAAATTACCAAAGTGGTTGCCCGCGGGGACCCGATTACCGTGCTTGTGCGGGGGCGGGGCTTTACCGTTCAGCAAAGCGCAGAAGCGATGGAAGCGGGTGCAATTGGGGATTGGATTGCTGTGCGCACACAAGCACGCGCCGATGCCATAAGCGCCCGTATTGAACGCCCTGGCCTTGCCGTTATCCCGGTGGGTTGAAAACGCTTCAGGCAGATTTTTCTAGCGCACCCTTAATATGTCCATGTGGTGACCGTCTTTAGCCATGTATAACCACCGGGAGACGCTTCATGTCCTCTTTCGAAATGAACAGATTGCAGTCAATTTCGGGTGTTAGCCCGGCCTCTGCTGCTGACCGTGCCAAGGCTAGGTCCTCGTCTGAAACAGGCGTGCCTGGCGCTGGTGGTGTAGCAGGCTCTGCCAATGCTTCGGCTGTTGCTGGGGCGGCGGCAACGGGCGTTGCTGTCGAAATCACTGCCCCTTCCCAAAGCGGTCCCCCTGTCGACACCGACCGCGTGGCGCAAATCCGCGACGCTTTACGCGAAGGGAGCTATCCGCTTGTTCCTGCCAAAATTGCCGATGCAATGATCGCGGCGCAATTGAAGTTTGAGATCGAATAATGACCACGCATACGCCCAGAGTTGCTGTGCCAAATGAGCAAACGTCCGGTACCGACCGGCAAAGCCTGTGCGGCAATTTGCGGCAAATGATTGCCGTCCTGCAAAAAGAGCGGCAAGCTCTTGCCACATTGGAGGCCGATACCCTCAATGCGATAACCCGCGATAAAGACGAACTTTGCGGCAGGCTTGCTGATTTTGGGGCTGAGTTTGGCGGCGAAGTTGGTGTTGGTATCATAGACCCCGAGGCGCGCGCCTTGGTCGAAACAGCCAAGGCGCTGAACGACGTTAATCGCCGGGTCCGCAACCTTTTGGCCGCCAATGTTTCAGGCCGCCTGGACGCCTTGGGAACAGACCGTTCCGGGCGCCACGCCTACACCGCCCACCCCTAAACCAGCTTTGCTCGCAGCCGTTTCTGGCACGATGCTTGCTCAACCTTTCTGGACGTTAACCATACCAGAAAAAAGAAGCAGCGCCCGTGTCCAATCCTGTGACCCAGTCCCCGTTTCCTCCAGCCGCAGCAATGCCCGCGTTTGAAACAGCGCAGCGTAGCTTTGAGCAAGTCCGGGCAGATCGCGAACGCTTCGAAAACGGGGCCTCGCGTCAAATCACGCAGGCGGCCACCGCCAAAGCAAACGGTCCCATTACTGTCGAAGGCGCCATCGCCAGCGCGGCGCAGCAGACGGGGATCGATTTCGACTTTTTGATTGCGCAAGCTCAGGTCGAAAGCGCGATGGACCCATCAGCCAAGGCACGTACGTCCTCGGCAACTGGGCTTTATCAATTTATCGAAGGTACTTGGCTTGAAACCATGCAGCGCCACGGGGACCGGTTCGGTCTTGGCAATGTCTCTTCCCAAATTCGAACGTCGCAAAATGGCAATGCCTATGTGTCCGATCCCGGCACACGCAAAGCGATCTTGGATCTTCGCAACGACCCTCAGATTGCCTCGCTTATGGCCGCCGGACTTGCCGAAGATAACCGCGCGCATTTGGCCCCCATCCTTGGCCGCCAACCTGAGCATAGCGAGCTTTACCTTGCGCATTTCCTTGGGGCAGGCGGGGCTGGGCGTTTTCTGTCCGCTCTTGAAAGCAATCCGCAGGCAAATGCCTCTCAACTTTTCCGAAGGCCAGCGGCGGCCAATCGCCCTGTCTTTTACGAGGCAGGCGGAACCCCGCGCTCTTTACAAGGGGTGATGGATTATCTGTCTGGCAAACTTGAAACTGCACGGAGCAAAGCGCCGCAATCGATCCCAGACAGTTACGCCATTGCAGTCTTGGTTCCGCCTCAAATAGCGGGAGGCAACAATACAAATCCGGCACCGCAGCGACCGCCTTACATGATCGCAGATGAGCGGGTCTTCCAACCCCAATCACCACCTGTGATCACGGGAAGAAACCGGCTGACGATAGCCGCAAGCCCGCCGTTGGAACTTGCAAGGCCGGGTAGTCAGCAGCCAATCTCCAACATGCTTCGTTCGACCTTCGACGCAGCAGACGAGAATGATGCAGGCCAAAATGGTGTAGGCCAGAATGGTGTAAGTAGGGCCACTCAAGACCAGATCGCGCGCGCTTATGAGCAGTTGAAGGCGCTTGGATTTTGATCTTGGAACCGTTTTCTAACGTGTCTTGGGCCGAACGCCTGCGAAGCGCTCCTGCTGCTATGGCATTGCCAGTGGGCATTTTCGCGCTGTTCGTATTGATGGTGCTCCCAATCCCGCCGCTTTTGCTCGACATGTTCTTTGTGCTGAACATCGCAATTGCGATGGCGGTCTTGATGGTGGCCTTGAACGCGCGTGCGCCGCTTGATTTTTCATCTTTCCCAACCGTTCTTCTGTTCGCAACGCTCCTACGGCTTGCGCTCAATGTCGCGTCCACCCGCATTGTGTTGGTGAATGGTCACGAAGGGGGCGCAGCGGCAGGCGAGATCATTCAGAGCTTCGGCCAATTCCTTGTTGCAGGGAACTTTGCCGTTGGCCTGTTCGTTTTTGCCATCCTGTTGATCATCAATATGATTGTCATCACCAAGGGCGCAGGCCGTGTGTCCGAAGTCTCCGCCCGTTTTGTGCTCGACGCTTTGCCCGGCAAACAGATGGCAATTGATGCGGATATCGCAGCGGGGCTTGTCACCGCTGATGAAGCGCGCGAGCGCCGCCGCGAGGTCACCATCGAGGCCGATTTCTATGGCTCGATGGATGGCGCATCAAAATTCGTGAAGGGCGACGCGATTGCCGCGCTGCTGATCCTTGGCGTCAACATTATTGCAGGGTTCGCGCTGGGTATGATCAGCCACGGACTTTCCGCCGCCGAAGCGGGCGAGCTTTATATCACCCTCGCAGTAGGCGATGCTTTGGTGGCGCAAGTGCCCGGTCTCCTCTTGTCTATCGCGGCCGCAGCAATTGTGACCCGCGTTGCCGACAAACGCGATCTGTCAGGTCAGATCGGCGGCCAATTCTCGGACCCTCGCGGCTGGCTCCCGGTTGCAAGTATCCTTGCAGCCATCGGCACCGTGCCAGCAATGCCGCAGCTGATCTTCCTTCCAGCCGCCGCCATTGCGGGCGGGATTTGGTGGGGTCTTCGCAAAAAGGCGCAAGAGCCCGAAGTGGTCGACGAACCCCAGCAGGAGCCCAATCCCGACGCAATTGATATCACCGAGGTTTCCGACCAAACATTGGTCACGTTAGAGCTGGGATATGGCCTTGTGCACCTTGTCGATGAGGCGAAGGACGCCC
This sequence comes from Erythrobacter sp., assembly GCF_039988855.1. Lineage (GTDB taxonomy): Bacteria > Pseudomonadota > Alphaproteobacteria > Sphingomonadales > Sphingomonadaceae > Erythrobacter. Next base: position 72,537 of record NZ_JBDXIY010000001.1, on the reverse strand, counting down.
CTCTTCTCAAACGCATCACCGGCATTCGCAAACAGCTCTCGCGCGAACTTGGATTTGTTCTTCCCCAATTTCGCATCCGTGACAGTTTGGAGGCAGGCGCCAATGAATATGGCGTGATGCTTGGCGGTCTTGCGATTGCACGCGGCAATATCAAGCCCGGAAAAATGTTGGCCATCGACACCGGGGATGTGCGCAGCAGCCCACCTTACACTGACCTAGGCATAAACGGCGAATTCACGCGGGACCCCAGTTTTGATTGCCCAGCATTGTGGATCGACCCGCCGCTGCGCGACCTTGCTACTGCCGAAGGCTTCATGTGCGTCGACGCCAGCACCGTTGTCGCCACCCATGCCAATCAAGAATTGCTTACGCAAAGCTATCAATTGCTGGGCCCATCCGAAGTCAGCACGATTATCGAAGACCTAAAGGCGCGCGCGCCTGCGCTGATCGATGCGGTGCATCCAGACCCGCTTTCTCTCGCCGCTCTTACTCGTATCCTGCGGGCACTCATCGCAGATGGGATTGGCCTTAATCACCCGCAACCTGTGTTCACATCGCTTGCCCTCGCGCTTCAAACAACACAGGAATTCAATGCTGTTATCGATACCGTGCGCGCGGACCTTGGCGCAAGGTTGGTAGCGCGCGCGGCGACCCCGCAAGAACGACTTAAAGTCGTAACCCTCGATGCAGGGCTAGAAAGCGCCATCCTTGGCGGGATGATCGACCCATCAACAGGGCAGCCCATGATCGAACCCGGCTGCGCAGCGCTTATCGTTGAAAGAGTGAACGCGGCCATCACAGAGGCGGGCGGCTCGGTTGCGCTGATTGTTCAACCCCCGGCTCGCCGAGCGGTTGCGGGCCTTTTGAAACAACGCACAGCAAGAGCGCTGGTCTTGTCAATCAATGAACTTCCCCCGACCCAACCAGTCGAAGTTGTGGGTGTGATCGGGCAAGATGCGCCCGTGCCAAATGCGCGCCCTAAGGGTCTTCCCGCACCTGATGGTGAAACGGATGCTCAGGCCGGCATGCCACAAGATGTGACAGCATGAAGCACGATGTTTCAGGATTTCGGCCCCCTACTCATGGGCAGGCCTATGGCGTAGCGACATACACTGCCGCGAGCCGCGAGGAAGTGGACGACCGCGTGCGCCGGTTCCTGCCTCTGGTTCACCGCGCAGCGTGGCATATCTATGGTTCGGGCCGTGATGGATTTGAGGTCGAGGACCTTGTTCAATCCGGCATTGTCGCGCTCACCGAATGCGCGCGCCGCCATGATGGACCAACCGAAGATGGCTTTGCCGCCTACGCCAAAATCCGTGTGCGCGGAGCGATGTTTGACCTCATCCGAAAGCAAATGCACGACACGCGCACGGCGCGAAAGAAACGCGCCCGCGTTGTGCAGGTGGTTGAGGAATACAAAACCCTAACCGGCGAAGAACCCAGCCGCGATCAGATAGCAAAGGCGCTTGGGATTAGCGATGCAGAGCTTTTGGAGATTGAGGCTAGCGCCGTCACCCTCACCTCGATCAGCGACGCTTACGATGAAAGCAATTCTGCCTTCGCCAGCGAAGAGCCCGACCCCTTCGACATCCTCTCAGGCCAAGAAGACCGCGAACGTTTGGTGGCCGCGATGAGCAAGCTGCCAGAACGCTTGATGCTGGTGCTGCAATTGTTCTTTGTCGAGGAGCTCAACCTCACCGAAATCGCCGAGGTGTTGGAAGTGAGCGTGCCGCGGGTGCACCAGCTGCGGGCGAAAGCGCTGAAGGATTTGCGGGGGATTTTGGAGGGGTAGTGCTATGGCTCTGCCCACCCCCAACCCCTCCCGCAAGCGGGAGGGGTTGGGGGTGGGCCGCGTTTGCCGCTTTATGGCGAAGATTGTCTTGCGCATCCCGCCCACGCCCCGATACCTAGGCACCATTAGGTACATAATGCTTCCCGCCCAATCGACTTCATTCTCTGATCGCAGCAATGCAAACAAAGTCTGATCGCCGGGTAAATCCACCGCGACCGCCTCACCGCGCGCGCATCCGCATCGCACCGTTGACGATGACAGTGCCGCGCTTTGCCACCTTGGTACTAACCTCAATAACGCTTGAGCCGGTCTTAAGCCCCTCCGGCGTATCAACCTCAACCGTCAAGCGATAGCGATAGTCGGGTGCCACATCCTCAGCACCGCACCCGCCAAGCAGCAAAGCGCCAGCCAAAACTGATGCAGCATTTTCCTACTCCGCTTGGTATCAAGATGCTCGCATCTAGGAGTACGGTCTTAAATCGGTGCAAACTCCCGCCCACCTTTCCTACAGCGCCCGTTAAGAGCTAAACCGAGGGCATGACACAAGCTTCTTCCTCACGCCTTTTGCCCCCTCAAACGGCCAATTTGGGCGGCGAAGCGTTTTTTGCTCTTGGACAGTGTGTCAAGTGTGTCAAAACTTGCGATAAGCTGCGCCTTTTCAGATATTTGAAAGAAGTCCGATTTCTACACATCCTCGCCAACCCCCAGCCACTGGCCTATGACCTATGGGCGTCTACGACTCCCCGCAACCGGGAGGGGTTGGGGCTTGTGCAGAGACGAGAGAATTCCGTCACCCCAACGGAAGCTGGGGTGACGGTGAGAGTTGCGTTAGGAGCCCCTCATGTTAGTCCGCCTCACCAATAACTTCGCGCTGCTCACCGTTGTCGGTGTGGCGTTCGCGTGGTTCTATCCGCCTTCCATGACATGGATGACCGATGGCTCGATCCGCATTGCGGGACAGCCGCTTTTGTCGGTCGCGCTGGGGCTGATTATGCTCGCTATGGGGCTGACGCTCAGTTTTGAGGATTATCGGCGGCTCGCTCAGCTTCCCAAGGCTTTGGTCGCCGGGGTGGCGTTGCAGTTTGCGGTGATGCCGCTTGCTGGGTTTGGGATCGCTTGGGGGCTAGGCCTTGAAGAGGGTTTGGCGGTGGGCCTTATTCTTGTCGCCTGTTGCCCCGGCGGGACCGCGTCAAATATCGTGACCTATTTGGCGCGCGGCAATGTCGCGCTTTCGGTGGCGATGACCATGGTTTCGACCTTTGCCGCGATTGCCCTCACCCCCGTGCTGACGGGAGAATTGGCAGGCGCCTATGTCGAGATCGACCGCTGGAATTTGCTTAGGAACATGGTGGCGATTGTTCTGGTGCCGGTGCTCTTGGGAAGCCTCCTTAACCGCCTCTTCCCGCGCGCAGCGGAACGGGTAAGCACGTTCCTGCCGCTCATCGCGGTGGTTTTGGTGATCCTGATCGTTGGCGGGATTGTTGGCGGGGCAAAGGCGCAGATCGCTGAGCATGCCGGCGTGCTGCTGATCGCGACACTGCTGCTCCATACGATAGGTTTTGCGCTTGGCCATGGCCTTGGTCGGATGCTTGGGCTGGGCGTCCAAGAGGCGCGCACGATCTCAATCGAAGTGGGAATGCAGAACTCCGGGCTCGGATCAGGCCTTGCCAAAACCCCCGCTTTCCAAGCGCAATTTGCCAGCGTCACCCAAGCCGCCCTGGCCCCTGTACCAGCCGCAATCTCGGCGGTTTGGCATGTGCTGATCGGGTCGATCTTAGCAAGCTATTGGCGGCGTAAGGGTTAGCCGAATTGCCCTCGCTTCGGACCCAAATAGCCAAACAGATACGCGCCCACTTTGCGCATCTGGATCTCTTCTGCGCCCTCGGTGATGCGGTAGCGGCGGTGGTGACGGTAGATGTGCTCAAACGGTTTGTGGCGCGAATAGCCGATGCCGCCGTGCACTTGCATCGCGCGGTCGGCGGCCTCGCACACCAGACGGTTCGCCCAGTAATTGCACATGGAAACCTTGTCACTGATCGTGCGCTCAATCTCTTCGTGGGGCATATTGTCCATCTCCCACGCGGTCTTGAAGATCAGCAGGCGCAGCATTTCGGCCTGCGTCGCCAATTCCACCAGCGGAAACTGGATGCCCTGGTTCTTGGAAAGCGGCTCCCCAAAGGGCTTCCTTTCGCGGGCGTAACGCACGCTTTCGTCGATGCAATACATCGCCGCGCCGCAGGAACTTGCCGCCTGACGGATGCGGTTTTGGTGGACGAAGCTTTGCGCCAAAGAGAGGCCCCGCCCCTCGACGCCAAGGATTGCGCTATCGGGGACCCAGACATCGGTGATCGACAAGCGCGGGTGATCGGTGGGCATGTTGAAGGTCCACATCCACTCCTCGATTTTGAGGCCCGGTGTGGGATTGGGAACAAGGAAGCAGGTGATACCGCTCGCCTTCCCGTCCTCACCGCTGGTCCGGGCAAAGGCGGCGCAATGGGTTGCGACATGCATGCCGGTGATCCACATCTTCTCGCCATTGATGAGCCAGCCATCAACACCGTCACGGGTCTCCCTAACGGCTCTGGTTTCCATATGCGTCGCGTCAGAGCCATGGTCAGGTTCGGTGAGGCCAAAAGCGACCCGGCGCGTGCCTTCAAAGCCGCCGGCGATGAATTCTTGTTTCTGCTCTTCGCTCCCCCATTGCTCGAACATTTCAACGAAGGGGAAATTGCCAACGATGCTGTGCTCGTTTTGGAGGTCATTGTGGAGGCCAAGCCCTGCCCGCGCGAAGTGTTCGCGGATCACCGCCATCCAAAGGTTGGAGCCATCCTTGCCGCCATATTTCTTGGGCGCCGAAAAACGGAAGTGACCCGCTTTGTCGGCGCGGTGTTTGGCTTCGCGCAAGAGCTCTTCCCAGTCCTCGCGCGGCAGACCGCCCGCTTCGAAATCCGTGCGCGCATATTCGCGGCGATGATCGAAGAAACGGATGTTGTCGTCTTGGTTCTCAAGCGGTTTGATCTCGGCCTCGATAAAGGCGTCGAGCTCGTCGAGATACGCCTGCAAGTCGGTGGGAATTGCGAAGTCCATTTAGTCGTCTCCGATCCATTTTTGGCGCGCAACCGCAAGGGCTGGGTACTTGGGTACATCCTGCATAATGGTTGCAAGGATAGCCTTGCGAAGCTCCTCCAAGAGACTTTGGTCTGCAAGGTTTGCATCTCCGCTCAAAATGCGCTGCGCCAAAGGCGCATTTTCGAACCCAGGAATGGCAGCTGCATTGTGGCGGGAGATCATACCAAGCGCATTGCACGCAACCGCCCACTGGAATTTATCGTGACCCTCAAAGCGATCTTTAACGCCTGCCAACCACTCTGAAACCGCAAGGGCAAGCTCACCATCGGTTGCCTCTCCTACTTGCGGCGACGGCTCAGTCAGCTCCACCCGCTTAGCCCGCTCCTCTTCTGGCGCATCTTCCTCAAGCAGCATCAAAAGATCGAGTTCGTTCTCACTCGTGCGGCGCGAAATCACCACGCGTTCCAGCATCCGATCCTCGCCCGAGCGCCAGACGCGGGCCATACGCAGACACCCGAGCGCCCACCACACGGTGCGGTGGATCAGCCAATAGCGGAAGCGTGTCCGGTCCACTTTGCGCCCGCTCTGCGCTTCGTAAGCGGCGAAGTAGTCTTCCAACGACCCCAGCCCCAATGCTGGCCGGTCGTAACGATGGAAACGCCACACGGCCATGCAGCCAAAGGCCAAGTCTTCATGCGGATCGCCGAAATGCGCCAGCTCCCAGTCGAGAACGCCGGCCAGCTTCCCGGGCTCAGCCAGCAGATTGCCCATGCGGTAATCGCCATGGATGAGGACCGGCTCGCATGGATCAAGGCAATTGTCCTCCATCCATTTAAGGCCGAGCGCGATAATCGGGCGATCACCGCCTGCTTCTTCGAATTGGGCTTTAAGCTCTGCAATGGCCTCCCGGTAATCCATCACCGGAACAACGTCAGGCGCATCACCCGGCTTGATCGAATGGATGCGCGCCAGATCGCGTGCAGCGCCTTTGAGAAGAGCGCCTGCACCCTCAAACTCCAATATCTCCTTGGGGTTGGGCGTCCCGGGAAGCGCGCCCATCACGAAGCCCGAACCGATGCCGTCGTCAGGCTCCAGCACAGCGATCACGCGGGGTGCAGTCACGCTTGCAGCACCCGCTGCACGGATGATAGCCGCCTCTACATCGTGACCAAAAGGGCGGCCTTCCATGAACTCCAACGACGGAGCGCGGCGAAGGACGAAACCGCATTCGCCGCTAAAAAAGTGCCAGCTTTCCATAGTCGCCCCGCCCGTCAATCGGGTGAGGCCTGTGGGTTCATCCAAGCCCGCACGGGCACACACCCGTGCAAGACCTTCCGTCAATTGATCTTTTGAAGCGTCACCCATAAGCGCTCACATAGCGCTCTCGGTTGCGCTTAGTCGATCTTTTTGCGCATCCGTTTTGCGCGCGCTTTGGGACTGGGATGAGTGGCAGTCCAAGCCGCCAATCCGCCGCCGCTGCCGCCGCTCATCGCCTCCAGCTTTTCAAGCGCAGTGACGCATGCCTGTGCATCATAGCCTTTGTCCTGCATGAATTCCAAAGCGTAATCATCCGCTTGGCGTTCGTGCTTTTGGCTGTGCTGCGCACCGATAACATCGCCGAAGAACTTGCCAAGCTCTGAGCCTGCGATTGCATTGACCTTGCTGTCGGCTGTACCCGCAACGCTTAAAGCGGCTTCGCGTTGGAGAGCGCCTTGCATCCGTTTCTTGGTGTGTTCGCGCTGAACGTGTCCAATCTCGTGACCGATGACATAGCGTACTTCGTCATCAGTGAATTGATCCATCAGGCCAGCAAAGATGCGGATCGTGCCGTTCGCCATAGCGAAGGCGTTCACATCGCTCACCAGATAGGCTTTGATGTCGAGGTCAAGACCATCATAGTTTTCAAGTCCACTTGAAAGCGCCGCCAAGCGCTGACCATAGGGATCATCGGGGCCGGCAACTGGATTTTTGGAATCCATATCAGCGCTCATCTGATCAAAGAACACTCTCATCTCTGCATCAGAATAGCTGGAGGCTTCAGCAACCTTTTTCGCCGATCCCAATATGTTGCCCAAACTCTGTGCACTTGCCGGTCCTGCAAGGCTCATCCCGCCGAGCAATGCCGCCATCGCAGTGAAATCGCGCCTAGAAACTGCTTTGCGCGAAATTGTGTTGTTGGAACGACCCATGATCTTTCTCCCCAAACGAATATGCAACTTAGAATCAAAAGAGACGAGACCTATGTCGCGCTAGGTCCCGTCTCCGGAAAAGTGTTATAGCCTAATTTGAGCTAAAACTTAAGCGACGGCCCAAATTTTAGGCCACGACATTGTCTTTCTTAATTGTGATGACTTGAGGATAGGTGAATTCTTTCATGCCATCGAGGCCATATTCCGCGCCAAAGCCAGACTGTTTGTGCCCGCCAAAGGGCGCAAATGGCGACAAGTGCATAAATTCATTGACCCAGACCGTGCCGGTTTCGAGTCTTTCTGCGATCTCAACGCCCTTGTCCGTGTCCGCCGTCCAAACAGCGCCAGCAAGACCGTATTCGGAATTGTTCGCCCGCTCGATGACTTCTTCTTCGGATGAGAATTTCATCAAAGGCATAACCGGACCGAACTGCTCTTCGGCAACGATGCGCGCATCTTCTGGTGGGTTATCAAGGATGGTGATCGGCACATAATACCCCGTGCCCGATGGGTCTTTGTCCCCGCCAGTCAGGAATTTGTAACCGTTGTCCTTGGCATCTTCGATCAACTCAAGCACGCGCTCATACTGTTTCTTGTTCTGAATCGGGCCAACACCGGTCCCTTGCTGTGAACCATCACCCACTTTCACCTGCGCTGCGTATTCGGCAAGTGCCGCAGACAGCTCATCATAGATGTCTTCGTGGATGTAGACGCGTTTTGCGGCGATGCAGACCTGGCCTGCGTTTTGGAAGCTTGACCAAAACAGCTGTTCAGCCACCTTTTTAGGGTCCGCATCTGGCAGAACAATCGAAGCATCATTGCCGCCCAGTTCCAGCGTAATACGTTTAAGATCGCTAGACGCGCCTTCCATGATTTTCTTACCGGTTTCGGTGGAACCGGTGAAGGTGATTTTATCAATGTCCGGATGGCCCGTAATCATCGGACCCAATGCGTCTTCTCCGGTAATGATGTTCACCGTACCAGCAGGGACCTTATCCGCGATCAATTCTGCAACGCGCAAGGTTGTCAGGGGCGTGAACGGCGACGGTTTGAGCACGATGGTACAACCGCTCATCAGCGCAGGCACAATTTTTTGGATCGCCATCATCAGCGGGAAGTTCCACGGCACAATGCCGCCAACCACGCCAACTGGAACACGGCGGGTACGCGAAAGTCGCGTATCTGAATCTTCGCTAATCACATCTTCGAGTTTGAGCGTCGATTGCGCTTTGGAAATGCCAGCTGCACCAAAAATCTCGCCCTTAGCCTGTGCATGAGGTTTACCCTGCTCAGATGTCAGAAGACGAAAAAGCTCGTCCGCATTCTCTTTGATCGCAGCGGAGATTGCCATGCAAGCCGCCTGACGTTCTTCGTGGCTTGTGTTTTTCCACGTCTTGAAAGCGGCGCGTGCTGCGCCAACTGCACGGTCGAGATCATCGGCACCGCAGGAAGGTACCTGCCCGATCACTTCTTCATTGGCCGGGTTTACAACGTCCAGCCACTCGCCGGTTTCGACCATCTCACCATTGATAAGGTTTTTGTATTGGGTGACCATTTCTCTCTCCGTCACATGACTCAGGGGATTCCTTGCTGGATAAGGTGGAGCATTGGCCGGAAAAATCAATTGCCAATTGCAACGCGATGAGGCTCATTTGCGATAAAAAGGGCCGCGAACGCGTTGCGATTAGGCAAAGGTCCGCTATCTGTGTCGGACACCTAAGGAGAATTCTTGATGACCGATAACGCCCACGACCTTGTGATCTATGGCAGCCCCGTTTCGCCTTTCGCTCGCAAAGTGATGGCCGTTTGCATTGAAAAAGGTGCAGACTTCGACTTTGAAGCGGTCAACATCATGCCAATGCCCGATTGGTTCAAAGAAATCTCCCCTATGCGCCGCATTCCGGTTCTGCGCGATCGCTCCATTTCAGAAGAAGGTGAAGCAGGAACAATCGCGGATAGCTCCGCGATCTGCGCTTATATTGAACGCAAGCACCCTGAGCCCGCGCTTTTTGGTACAACCAATTATGGCCATGGCCGTGCGCTGATGATCGAAGAATATGCCGATACGACGCTCGCGATGGCTGGGGGGCTTGGCATTTTTCGGCCGATCTTCTTCAACCTGATCCAAGGCAAAGAGCCCGATATTGAAAAAGCGCGCGAGACTTGGAGCAATGAGTTTCCCGCGATCCTTGGTTACCTCAACGGTCAGCTCGAAGGATCAGAATTCTTCGTCGACGATACTCTCACCATTGCAGATATCGCGGTGACCGCCTGTTTGATGCAAATCGCCCTTGTCGCGGACATGCCTCTTGGCGATTATCCAGCACTGGCAAAGCACTATCAGCATATGACAGCGCGCGCCTCCATTGCTGGACCTTTCGCAACTGCTGAACGGTTTATCCGCAAACCCTTGCCCGAGCGCGTGAAACTGACCTAAAGCGGCCTTGGACACGCGAAGAGGGATACACCCAAACAATATGGCCAAAAACTGGTGCATCGGGATCATCGGAGGCTCTGGCCTATACGATATTGAGGGAATCGAGGACGAGCAGTGGCTCGCCTTGGAAACCCCTTGGGGTGATCCGTCAGATGAAATCTTGTTTGGGCGTATTGGGGACGTGCAAGTCCGCTTTCTCCCGCGCCATGGCCGGGGGCATCCTCTTTCTCCAAGTGAGCTAAACTCGAGGGCAAACATTGACGCTTTGAAGCGCGCAGGCTGCACTGACATTCTCGCGATTTCGGCGGTGGGTTCACTGCGCGAAGAGATTGAACCGGGCCGCTTTGCGATTGCTGAACAATTCATCGACAACACTAAGACGCGCACCTCCAGCTTCTTCACCAGCGGATGTGTCGCCCATGTCTCTATGGCTGATCCGGTCTGCCCGCGCCTTTCGGAAATGGCCGCCAAAGCGGTTTCCGCTGCCAAAGGCGGGGTCGCGGTGGGCGCGACTTATTTGGCGATGGAAGGGCCGCATTTTTCCACCCGCGCGGAAAGCCATATGTACCGGGCATGGGGTGCCGACATTATCGGCATGACCGCGATGCCAGAGGCAAAATTGGCGCGCGAAGCAGAGCTACCCTACGCCCTAATCGGCATGGCGACCGACTATGACTGCTGGCGCGAAGGCGAGGATGCGGTGGACGTGGCATCCGTCATGAAAGTGATGAAGGCAAACGGTGAGCTTGCACGCAAAGTTGTGCTGAGCTTTATCAAGGCCTTGCCAAAAACGCGCAAGGCCTCCCCTATCGACACCTGCTTAGACACGGCAATCGTCACCGCCCCGGAAGAACGCGACCCTGCACTTTTGACAAAGCTTGATGCGGTGGCTGGGCGAGTGCTCAAATCAAAATAGGAATTTGGCAATGACAACTCGGCGTGACGTTTTGCAATATGGAGCGCGCGCAGGTGTTCTAGGAATGGCCGCGGGCGCTGTGCCGTTTGGAATGGCTGGCACTCTCAGTGCGGCGAAAGATCATTCTACCTCCGGCGCCATTACCATACCTCCTGCGATCACCAATGAAGAGCGGACCACCCGCATCCGGACCGCGCAAAGCATGATGCAAGCCCAAGGGATGGCAGGCATTGTCGTGGAGGCGGGCAGTTCAATGATGTATTTCTCTGGCCTTGGCTGGGGACGAGGCAGCAGGCTGACCGCTCTGGTGATCCCGGCAAACAGCGATCCGGTAGTTGTCACCCCTGCTTTTGAAGCAAGCAAATTGGCAGAGCTTATGGTTATGCCCATGGAGGTACGCACCTGGGACGAACATGAAAGCCCCACCGCGCTCATCGCTGAAGTGTTCGCAGTGCAGCCGGGTAACGGTTCCCTTGGCGTAGAGCGCACAACGCGCCATTTTGTGACTGACGGCCTTCGCAAAGACGCGCCTTCGCGCAAAATCGTCTCTGCCGACCCAGTCGTCTCCGCGCTTCGTCAAATCAAATCACCACAAGAAATCGCTTTGATGCAGGCTGCCAATGACATCACCATGGCCGCCTATCGCGAAGTTTACGCCCAAGTCCAACCCGGCATGGTCGGCGGCCAGATCGGCGCAATCATGAGCGAAGTTACCCGCTCTCTTGGCGCGCGTCCGACCTTTTCGTCGGCTCAAGTAGGCGAGGCAAGCGCCTATCCCCACGGCTCGAAACAGGTCTATGAAGTGGCAGAAGGCGAAGTGATCCTGATGGATTGCGGCTGCGATGTGCACGGCTATAAATCGGACATCTCACGCACTTGGGTCCACGGCGGTGCAAATGCGGAGCAGACGCGCGTCTGGAACACGGTGCGCAAAGGCCAAGATATCGTCATGGAAATGGCCCAAATCGGCGGCTCATTCGGAGCAATCGATGATGCTGTTCGCAGGTATTACGAGAGCGAAGGTTTTGGCCCCGACTACAAAACCCCCGGCCTTTCCCACCGCACTGGCCACGGCATCGGGATGGATATCCACGAAGATCAATTTGTGGTGCGCGGCAATGAAACACCGATTGCCGTTGGAATGTGCTTTTCAAACGAGCCGGGCATTTACCTTCCCGGCAAATTTGGTGTGCGCAATGAAGACTGCATGTACATGACTGAGGATGGACCAAGGTTGTTCACTCTGCGGGCCCGGTCGATCGACAATCCGATGAACCTATAACCCTATCGGTCTTTCCAGCGGCCTTTCACTGGTTCAAACTTGTCTACCCGGATCGACTGCCACACGCCGCCGGTGACATAAGGATCATCATTGACCATTTCACGCGCCGACGCTTCGTCTTCGGCTTCAATGATTAAAAGCGATCCAACAAATTCGCCCTGCTTGTTGGTGAGAGGCCCGGCGGCGAGGTAATTTTCGGAATGCTCCGCCATATGCTTACGCTGTTCCTTGAGGTGCATCTCGCGCAGCGTCTCTGAGTCTTCGCCATCGCGGCAATAAAAGCAGAACAGGGCCATACGGGTTTCTCCAAAGGTGCGCGCCGGGACACTCACGCCAATATCATACAAGGTGCTTGCGACAAGAGGTACGTGCGCAGCGGCCAACTTTCTATAAGGCAGGTTATCAACCACGCTCACCAAGGTCATAATCGACTTCGCTTGATTGTCGAAGCCGACGCGGGCACAGGCGAATTCAGGGGCGAAAAAGCGCGAATTAAAGGGGATAGGATTTGCTAAGATTATGACCACAAACGACCTGCCAACATCGTCATTCCAACCGCTTGACCGGAGCGATCTGCGCCGGGCTTACCGCGAAGAAGAAGAGGCGTGCATTCGCGAACGTTTGAAGCAAGCCGCCCCGGCCCGAAAAGTGACAAGTGGGGCCGCTAATCTGTCGGAGCAATTGATCGAAGGCGCCCGCGCCCACAAGGCCAGCGGTATTGACGCATTCCTTCAACAATATGGCCTTGACACCGAAGAAGGCATTGCGCTCATGTGCCTTGCCGAAGCGCTCCTTCGCGTACCGGACAATGCGACCGCCGATGCCCTGATCCGCGATAAGATCGGCGACATTGATTGGAGCGAACATCTGGGTGAAAGCTCTTCCACATTTGTAAACGCTGCGACATTCTCATTGATGATGACCGGTGAAGTGTTGGAGCAGCCCGAAGCACAACAGCGCGGGATGGGCTCCACGTTAAAACGCACGATGAACCGGCTGGGTGAACCGGTCATTCGTACCGCCACCTTGCAAGCGATGCGTATTTTGGGCGGCCAATTCGTCTTTGGCCGTGATATGGATGAGGCGTTGAAACGCGCGGCTCCTGAGCGCGCAAAAGGCCTCACCCACAGTTTCGACATGCTGGGCGAGGCGGCAATGACTTTTGCCGATGCGGAAAAATACCGTACGTCTTACGAACGCGCAATTGAACGGCTTTCAAGCGAGGCTTCGGGCAGTGTTGGCACATCGCCCGGTATTTCGGTCAAACTCTCTGCGCTCCATCCCAAATACAGCTATCTCCACGCCGATCAGGCCCGCACCGACATCGTCCCTATAGTCCGCGATTTAGCGATCAAAGCGCAGCGTGCGAATATCCACTTCACCATCGATGCAGAAGAGGCCGAACGCCTTGAACTTAGCCTCGATATTATCGAAGAGTTGATGGCAGACGATGCGCTGTTCCGGCGCTCTGATGGCTCTTCGTGGGAAGGCTTTGGCCTTGCGATCCAAGCCTATCAAAAACGCGGTGTGCCCTTGTGTGATTGGGTCGCGAAATGCGCGCGCCGGCATGGCCGCAAACTCTTTGTACGGCTTGTCAAAGGCGCCTATTGGGATGCTGAGATTAAGCTGAGCCAAGTGGGCGGGTTTAGTGACTATCCGGTTTTCACCCGCAAGGTTGCAACCGACGTGTCGTACCTCGCCTGCGCCGCACGATTGTTCGAACATGAGGACGTAATTTATCCCGCTTTTGCCACCCACAATGCCAACTCTGTGGCGGTGGTGAAGGAGCTGGCTCGCATTCCGGACTTAAGCAACGACGCGGAACGGCAGCCAAGATACCGCCCGTTCGAGTTTCAGAGGCTCCACGGCATGGGAGAGGAGCTGTATCAGGCTCTGGCCAAGCTTGAAGACAACACCCCTACGCCGGTGCGCATTTATGCACCCGTTGGCGGGCACAAAGAACTGCTGGCCTATCTTGTGCGCCGTCTGCTTGAAAACGGTGCGAACACCAGTTTCGTCAATCGCATGGGCGATGCGGAATTTGCAGCAAAAGACCTTGTGCGCGATCCCATGGCTGAGATTGAGCGCCGCTCAACATTGCGCAATCCCGCGATCGTCTTGCCAGAGGATATTCTGGGCGCGCGATTGAACAGTGCAGGCGTCGATTTGTCCGATCCTCTTGTGCTCGAACCTTTGGAGGCAAAGCTCAAAGAGCTCGAGCAATTGCAATGGCGTGCGGAACCGACCTTCGTGGACGATGAAGTGGGCGTGATATCGCCCATTACCATGCCGCATGACCGCTCCATCACAGTCGGCAATGTCCGTGAAGCGGTCGAATCAGAGGTGGATGCAGCTTTCCTACGGGCCGCCCAAGTTCAACCGGGATGGGATGCGCTTGGCGGTGACAAACGTGCGCTCTTATTGGAAGAGGCAGCCGATCTGTTCGAGGCGCACACGCCCGAATTCTTGTCCTTGTGCACACGCGAGGCAGGCAAGACGCTGCTGGACGGTGTCGCAGAACTTCGCGAAGCAGTCGATTTCCTGCGTTATTACGCTTGCGAAGCCCGGCGGCAGTTTGAAGACCCGGTTCAGCTTCCCGGACCAACCGGTGAAGACAACACTCTGAGCCTGCACGGGCGCGGCGTCTTTGCGACGATTTCCCCTTGGAATTTTCCACTCGCGATCTTCACCGGCATGGCCTCGGCAGCGCTGGCCGCGGGTAACTGCGTCATCGCCAAGCCAGCACCGCAAACACCGTTAATCGCAGCGCTTGCGGTTAGGCTGTGCCACGAGGCTGGAATCCCAAAAGAGGCTCTGCAGCTGCTCCCTGGCGGCGGCGACGTCGGGCAAATGATTACTCGCAATCCGCATCTTGCAGGAGTTGCATTCACTGGTTCGACGGCAACGGCTAAGGCCATCAACCGCGCGCTGGCAGATCGTGATGGGCCGATTGCCACCTTGATCGCGGAGACCGGCGGTCAAAACGCGATGATTGTCGATTCATCCGCGCTTCCCGAACAGGTCGTTCGTGATGTGCTGGCTTCCTCTTTCCAAAGCGCTGGACAACGTTGCTCCGCCTTGCGCGTGCTCTATCTTCAGGAAGACATTGCCGATGGTATGATTGAAATGATCAAGGGCGGTTTTGACGCGCTAGAAATTGGCGACCCAGGGTGCCTTTCCAGCGATGTCGGTCCGGTCATTGATGACGATGCCAAAAGACACCTTGAGGCGCATGTTGCCAAGCTTATTGGCGAACGCAGGCCCCTTTGGCGGCGCGAGCTCGGTGAGTTTGCCAGCAAGGGATGTTTCGTCGCGCCAACACTTGTTGAGATCGGCTCAATCAGCGATCTTTCCAGGGAGCATTTCGGACCCGTCCTTCATGTCGTCCGCTATCATGCACAAGATCTGGCGCGCGTGATCGAGGACATCAACGCCACCGGATATGGCCTCACCCTTGGCCTTCATAGCCGCATCGAAGCGACCCACCGTTTTGTGACTGCGCATGCCCGAGTGGGCAATATGTATATCAACCGCAATCAAATCGGCGCGATTGTCGAAAGTCAGCCGTTTGGCGGTGAGGGTCTTTCAGGCACTGGCCCAAAGGCAGGTGGACCGCATTATCTCGCGCGCTTTGCAACCGAACGGGTGATCTGCACCGACACAACTGCCGCGGGAGGCAATGCAAGTCTGCTGGCTAGTCTTTAGGCCAGTATTTATGCGCGCCTTTAATGCCGCCTTGCAAGGGTTCAGAATTGACGCGATAGAGGGCGGGTCATGACGCGCGCATTCACTCGTATCTTAGCCCCGCTTCTGGCCCTCTTCGCACTGTTTTCAAGCGGCGTGGCCATGGCGGCAGTGGAAATTCATTTCCATTCCTTCAATGGCTCTGTTTTTGGGCGATATCCGCATACCTTCATCGTGCTTGATGGTACGCTGGAGGCTGATGGCCGCACCGTAAAAGAGAATTACGGTTTTTCCGCCAAGAGTTCGACCGCCGCGATTTTGAGCGGTTGGACCGAGCATATGGTGTATGTCGAGAAGGAGAAATACATCGGCAAAACCAATCGCCATTTCTCGATGACGCTCACTGATGAACAATATCTGCGGATCGTAGAAGAAGTGCGAAAATGGAAAAATGAGCCGGGTGAGCGTTACAGTCTGGGGCAACGCAACTGCATCCACTTTGTAGGCGAGATGGCAAAGATACTGGGTTTGAAGGTCGAATATCCGCGCAATATGCTGAGGCGGCCAAAGAAATGGCTCAACCACATCACGGGGCTCAATCCTGAATTGGGCGCTGTGCGTATCAAATAGGCGTTAGGCCGCTTTCCAACCCCAGGTAAGGTGGTTGGGTGGCACGTTCATCAGGACATATTTCTTATCCACCCGATCAAACGCTTGTTCGGTCAGTCGGCGTGCTTTTAGGCGGTATTGATAGGTCAGAAATGCGCCGCCAGGTTTCAGTACGCGGTAAGTCGCATCCACCATATCTTCGGCAACTTCTAAAGGAAGGCTGGATATCGGAAGGCCGGAAATCACAATGTCTGCAGCCTCAAACCCTGCTTCTTTCACAATCCGCTCAACATCGGTGGCTGAACCGAAAACCGGCTTGAAGCGCGGATCAGAGATCGTCTTACCTAAATGCTCAACAAAGTGGGCGCTGGTATCAATTGCCAGAAGCTGTGCATCTTCCGGCAAATGAGCCAGCAAGCGATGGGTGAAAGTGCCGACCCCTGGCCCATACTCTACCACCAACTTGCAATTCTTCCAATCCACCCGCTTCATCATATTGTCGATTGTCGATTTGGAAGAAGGAAAGACCGCGCCGACCATTCCCGGCTCTTTGATCGCACCTTGAAGGAAGACGCCAAACGGCCCCAAAAGCCGCGTGCTTAGTTTCACACCGCCGCGTTTCACTTTCTTGGCACTGATATTGCCTGTCATGGACTTCCTATTCCCCCTTAACGCATGTCTTTAATGAAGCCTTCGAGGTCGGCTGTGAAGGGCCAATCGACAGAGCGCGGCAAGTGACCGTTGAGCAGACTCATCGGGATAAGTGTGCAGCTTACCTTGCCGTGCCCGCTGCCTTCCGGAATCAATCGCGGCCATGGCAATTTTATCAGACAAATGGATTCGCGAAGCGGCACAAAACCGCGGCATGATTGAACCTTTCGTTGAGGCGCAGCGCCGCGAGGGCGTGATCTCATACGGCCTTTCCTCTTTTGGTTATGACGCGCGGGTCGCGCCCGAGTTCAAGATATTCACCAATGTGAACTCGGCCACGGTCGATCCCAAGAATTTCGATGCGGAAAGCCTCGTCGACCGGGAAACAGATGTTTGCATTATCCCTCCCAATTCCTTCGCGCTCGCCCGCACGGTTGAATATTTCCGTATTCCCGAAGACGTGCTGGTGATCTGCCTTGGCAAAAGCACTTACGCGCGCTGCGGTATTATCGTGAATGTGACCCCGTTGGAGCCCGGTTGGGAGGGTCACGTGACGCTTGAATTTTCGAACACTACGCCTCTGCCTGCAAAGATCTACGCCAATGAAGGCGCGTGCCAGTTCCTGTTTTTGCAGGGCAATGAACGGCCCGAGGTTACCTATGCCGATAGGGCAGGAAAATACATGGGTCAGCGCGGCGTCACGCTGCCTAGGCTCTAAAGGTGCCCGCAGGTTTTCCATTCTGGCGCGTCGTTCCATCTGAAAGCGGGCGACAGGGTGCCTACACTCTCCCAGTCATGCCGCCTGCCACTGTAGGCCCCGAAGGCGCTCCTCATATTATGGGCGGGGTCGCATTGGCCGCGATAATTGATGCGATGGAAGTGGAAAGCGGACAGCCTGTTCTTTGGGCCAATGCCCAATTCCTTAGCCCAACCCAGCACGCAGAAGAACTGCATATCGAGTGTGAGCAATGCGGCGGAGGGCAATCGGTGGGACAATGGATGGCGAATGCCCATGTCAATGGACGCCCCACCCACCGGGCAAGCGCAGCCCTTGGCGCGCGCGAGCCAAGCGAGAAGGAGGTCTTCATCCGTCCTCCCGACCTTCCTGGGCCTGATGATTGCGATCCAATCGAAGAGGAAAGGTGGAGCGCGCCTGGATCTTTGATTGATCAATGCGAGATGCGGCTTGCGCGGCAGGAACCGGAAACCGGCTTTAACGCGATATGGGTGCGCAATGCTTCAAGCTTTGACAATGACAGCGGTTGGCTAGCAGTGATTTCGGACTTTTTCCTTGGCGCACACCCGAAAAGCGCACGCGGCGGATCGAGCCTCGATGCAACCTTCCGCTTCGTACAATCGGCGCCAGCAGGATGGGTTTTATCCGTCACGCAAATGGGAGCCATTGGCCGGGGCGTAATCCACGGTCAGGCTCAGCACTTTAGCGAAGATGGACAGCTGCTGGCACTGTCCAGTCAGACAGGCGTGTTACCTCGATACCCGCTAGGTTAAGCATGTCGTTTTGGAACAACATGCCGCTGCTGCGGCTTTGATCAGGTAAAATCTGATTTGCAAGCGGTTGGAACTCCGCTCGGCCTCTAGCCAGCGCGTACTTTGTCTTCAGCTGCGATCAAAATGTCAGCAAGCATCCAATAAGCATCGCCCCAAGCATCCAATACTTCGTCTGTGGCAACATCCGCTCCCAAAACATCGCGAATTGCAGGCAGCAATGCCTCTGCGACAAAGGGATAATGTTTCGCCTGAACACCGGTTTGGACATGGCGAGCGACCATCGCCTCTACGGCCGGACCAAGGTTGCCGAGTTTGTCGATATTCTTAGCGTAAGCGAGAATAGCCGCCGCTAGTTTGCGCGGTTGCTCGCCGCTCTTTTGCGCGGCCGCATCAAACATCGCTTTGATTTCTTCATCTTTGAACAAGCGCGCATACATCGCAGTTGTGATGTCTTCGCCATACTTTTGCAAAGCCGGAGCCGTCGACTTCACGATAGCCATTTTTTCCGCAGATACTGTGCGCACTAACTCTTCTCCTAGGGGAATGAAGATCTATCCAATCCGGTCAAATCTTGTCTTGGCGCCCACTACGGCAGGATGTGATGCCGAGCAACTGCAAGATGCTCGTTCAAAGAGCTACGAACGCGCAATTCCCATTTTGACTCTCGTCGCCCCTCGCCCCATGGATCGAGATCACAGGAGAAAATTGCCATGGCTGAGACTGAATTCGATATCATTGTGTATGGCGCCACGGGCTACACAGGCCGTTTGGTCGTAGAATATTTGAACAACCACTATGGCCCGCGCGATGACGCTCCGACATGGGCGATGGCGGGCCGCTCGCAAGAAAAACTCGAAGCGGTGCGCGACGAAGTGGGCGCTCCTGCCGATACGCCTTTGGTGGTCACCAATGCCGATGATCCCGCAGATCTTGAGGCGATGTGCGCGCGTACCAAAGTGGTGCTCACCACTGTGGGTCCATACCAGATGTACGGCGACAATCTGGTCGCGGCCTGCGTCAAGACAGGGACGGATTATGCCGACCTATGCGGAGAGCCTGCGTGGATGGCGGAGAAAATCGCCGAGCACGGCGAGGCTGCTAAAGTTTCCGGCGCACGCATTTGTTTCTCAAGCGGGTTCGATTCCATTCCCTTTGATCTGGGAGTGATGATGACCCAAAAGGCAGCAAAAGAGCGTTTTGGCCAACCATCCCGCAAAATTCGCGGACGTGTGCGGGCGATGGCTGGCACCTTCTCAGGCGGAACTGCGGCAAGCCTTACAGCGACGATGAAGGCGGCGGCTAAGAACCCCGGCATCATCAATGTGCTGCGCAATCCCTTTGCTTTAGCAGAAGGTTTCGATGGTCCCGGACAGCCCACCGGCATGGTACCCATGTATGAAGCAGACCTCGACAAATGGGCCGCACCATTTGTGATGGCGCCGATCAACACGAAGAACGTGCACCGCACCAACTTCCTTCTCGGCCACCCTTACGGCAAAGACTTCCAATATGATGAGATGATGCTCACCAGCCCCGGCGAAGCGGGCAAGAAGATGGCCGACGCGGCCGTTGAGATGATGAAGAACCCATTCGGTGCAAAGCCGCCCAAGCCCGGCGAAGGGCCAAGCAAGGAAGAGCGTGAGAATGGCTTTTACGATGTGCTGTTTGTGGCTGATGGTCCAGACGGTGAAAACCTGCATTTCGGTGTCAAAGGCAAGTATGATCCGGGTTATGGCTCAACCAGCCGAATGATTACCGAGACCGGCATTGCCCTGCTTCACAGTGATGCGGAAGGCGGCGTTGGCACACCCGGCGCGTTCTTGGGCGAGGCCTTGGTCGACCGGTTGCAAGATCATGCGGAGATACAATTCGCCGCCGAGAATTGATCTTGGTATTTGAGGCAAAGCAAAAAGGGCCCGCCGATCCAATCGGCGAGCCCTTTTTCTTTAGAGCTTCACAATCATACTCGCGGAATTAGAATCTAACCCGTGCACTCGCACGAATGTTGCGGCCGGGAAGGGTCACGAAATCCTTCGTGAAACTTGAATGGCGACGACCGGTTGAAGCAAACAGGTTTTCTCCTGCCAATTGCAACACAACGTTCTCATTGTCCGCAAGCGGACGCCAAGACAGGAAGAGATTGACGAATGTGAAATTGTCAGTCGCCGTCTCAAGGCCTGGGGTGCCAGCCTTGCCATCGGTATATTGCACTTCGCCGCGAAGAGTGAACGCATCCACATCCGCTTCAAGCGCGCCAAGAAGACTTAGCGGCGGGATACGCGGCAAATCGCCGTCAAGCTCACCAGAAAGGTTGGCCTTGACGTAAGATGCCCGAAGGTCCGCCGTCAGATTGAAGGCATCGTTTTCAACCAGAGGGATGTTCGCATCGGCTTCGAACCCGTAGAATTTGGCATTCGATTGCAGAAATTCGAACACGGGCAGATCGTCCTCTTCCTCTCCCGTAGGGTTCAGGAAGATGTAGTCGTCAAATTTCTGATAGAATGCTGAGAGGTTTAGCGTTGTGCCGTTGAAGTCCAACCGAGTGAATGCTTCAAGACCCCAAGCGCTCTCAACATCCAAGTCCGGATCGCCGATTTCGAATGTTTGCGTCGCAATGTGAGGGCCGTTGGCAAACAGTTCTTCACCAGCAGGCGCACGTTCTGAACGCGAAAGGGTGACGCCAATTCGTCCCAAATCATTTTGAAGTTCAGAGACGATCGAAACCGCGCCAGAAAAGAGGTCAAAATCGCGGTCTACACCGACGCTGTCCGATTCAACATCAACGCGTTCGTAACGACCCGCCAATTCCAATTGAGCTGCGCCAAGGTCGATTTCCTGCACAGTGAACAGTGCCAGTTGAGTGGTTTCATTAGGCGCAACAAACGCCTCTTCGCCCACCGCTTCAAAATCGCGCGACGTGACTTGGACGCCAATCACACCGCCGCTCGATTGGATAAGCTCGGCGCGCGCTTCAAAGGTTTCGGTTTCAAAGACCGTTCCGACTTCGGTCCCCTCGAATTCGGTGTGAGTGTAATCAGAATAGCCTGCTCTAACCTTCAACCGGTCTGCAAACCCGCCGCCAAGCGCGATATCACCGCGGAAATCAAAGCGCCATTGTTCAAGCCCGATGGAGACTGTTTCTTCTTCCTCGCCCTCTTCCTCTTCACCTTCTTCGCCTTCTTCACCATGATGGCCACCTTCTGGATTGCCAACGATCCCGTAGAACGTGTCATAGTATCCAGCAGAAGCGCCAAACGTCGTGTCGCCAAGGATAACGCCAATACCGCCATTGAAGGTGTAGGTTTCCGTTGCACTGTTAGGGAGGAAACCCTCTTGAGCCGCCGCTTCGCGCAGCTCTTCGGCTTCTTCCAATTCGCCTTCTTCTTCTTCCTCGGCCGCATCGGCGAGAAGGTCAGCGCGCAAGTCATCGGTCAACTGGAAACCCGGAATCTCCAGATCATCAGTTTCGCGGTAAGAACCATCCACGTGAACAACGAACATATCGCCAAGTCCCACGTCAAGCGATGCACCGCCGCTGCGAAGATTGCTAACGGTGTCGAATGCGGTCAGAGCGTCAAACTGGAAACCACCTTCGGGACTTTCAGTAGGAATGCGGCGATCGAGCACATTGACCACGCCGCCAAGCGCCTGACTGCCGTAAAGCAGGGCTGCCGGACCGCGCAAAACTTCGACACGTTTAACGGTCAATGGATCAATAGTTGTTGCGTGGTCCGCCGATGTGTTCGCCGCATCAGCGGTCCCAAGTCCGTCAATCAAAACCCGCACACGCTCACCGTCCTGACCGCGCAGGATCGGACGCGAAGCACCGGGTGAAAAGCTGGTGGCGGATACACCGGGAAGCTTGTCGAGAACTTCGCCAATTTGACCATCAAGATTCTCCTGAATGTCCTCTTCTTCAAGGGAATCTTGACCAGCGATAAAGTCGAGCTCTTCAAGGCCTTCGGCGGAGACGACAATATTGCTGGCGATGTTGACAATGGCCGGCGTTGAAGCGCGATTTGTCGCCGCTTCGCTTTCAGCGTTTGGATCTGCCAGCGCAGGTGCCGCAGTCGCGGCGAAAGAAAGGGCAGTTGCAACTGCGAGATAGGAGGGGATGGTTTTCATAGGAATAACGTCGGCCTTCAATGTTATGTTACACTATATCATTGAGCGCACCAATGACGGCATTCCTCCCGCGCGTCCAGAGCAAAACACTGTGAACACGATGGGTTTGAGGAATGATTGGAAAGGTGCGGCAAAAAGGACACGCGGAACCGAGCGCCTTATCGCTTTGGCCGATCCTTGGGCCAAAGCGATAAGGCGCTCAATCAGCAAAGGGTTGGGCAGCGGCTTCGACCAGGCCGGTGTCTGCTACTTGGGTGCCAAAGCTGACAATCAAGTGGTCCTACGCCAGTCTGCCTTTTCAAGCTTGCGGCGCAGATATGCGTTAAGCTCCAAGGTTCTGGACAACTGATAGCCGCTTAATGCCCAAGGCCTTCTCGCTAATTCGCGCGAATAAACTGGTCCAGAATTCTGACGAGTTCTTCCGGTTGGTCCTCTTGAATAAAATGGGCACCGCCTTCGACCAGAGTATGCGCCTGACCTTTGGCCCCCGGAACATCGTCTTGCCATTGCTTGTCCCGGCCCGCCATCAAGTTGTCATCGGCCCCGAATGCCGTGATGAGAGGTTTATCCCAATTGGCGTAGAACTGGTCAAAGATCGCCTGGTTTTGCCTGAGTTGGCTGGCCACCAATGATGGGAACATCCTTACTCCGGCCATGGTCTCTTCGGTTGGGTATGGCGCAGCATAGCCGGCAAGTTCAGCATCAGACAATTCGCGCGTGGTCCCATTTTGGAAGAGCAAGGAGAAGTCGAATGTGTCACTGGTCTTTGCATAGGCAACCCAAGTCGCAAAAGAGAAATCCTCGCCGCCAAAGTCCAATTCCTGAACATCGCCTTCGTTCCATACAGACGCCCGGAACAGTGGGTATCCAAGCCAACCTTGCACTCCGTCCGCCGCTGGCAAAGTTGTGTTCGACAGCATTATCCGAGCAAAGCGGTCAGGGCGTTGCTCAACCACACGAAGCCCAATTAGACCGCCCCAATCTTGGGCAAATAGGGTGGCGTCTTCGAGCTCAATCGCATCGACGAAACCGGCCATGACATCGACATGCATTTGATAGGAATGATCTGACCAATTCACTGGCTTATCAGATTTACCAAACCCAACATTGTCAGGTGCAATGACCCTATATCCGGCGTCAGCCAGCAAAGGGATCATATGGCGATAGAGATAGCTCCACGACGGCTGGCCATGCATCAATAACACGGTTTGACCGTCCTTTGGGCCCTCGTCGACATAGTGAATCCTATAGTCCGCCACTTCGACATAGTTTGGTTCAAAATCGTAGTCGGGCAGGTTTTCAAATTGGCTGTCTGGGGTGCGAACAACTTCGCCGGTTGTCCATTCTTGCGAGGATTGCATTGAGACAACCGCGACCACTCCAAGCACAGCAAGAACGCCGACACCAATCAGCAGGCCTTTGATTATTTTCATCATAATTTCGCGCTCTTTACTCGTTCTTGGAAGTGTATTTCTAACGCCAACTCAAATGGCCATTTGGCGATTGATACGGAATTTCCGTCCCTTTGTCTTCGTATTTTATTGCCCCGCGATTTCGGCATCCAACACATCAGTTGGGGACATTTCATCGGCATGCAAATGGACCTGCTTGTGGTCGCAGCGCCCCACCAAACCGGGCCTGAGTTGCGTGAATTTATCCGTGTGCAATTTGTGCCTTAGCCACCGCATTGATTGGGCTTTGCCTGTTCAACCTGAGTTCGAAAGAGTAAGCGTTCCAAGGATCCAATGAAAGTGAGATTATTGCGATGAAAGCTGTCAAACTCTACGGCTATGCGACCAGCCCTTTCGTGCGCAAAACCGGTTGCTTTCTTCACTATAAGGGAATTGAGTTCACACATATCCCAGTCGATCCGACAAAGCCTAACGAGACCATCGGTTTTACCGGGCGGACACAGGTTCCGGTCTTGGAAGTCGATGGAGAATGGCGGCTAGAATCGTCTGCGCATGCACATTGGTTGGATGAACTGTTCCCTGAAGCCCCCCTTTGCCCTCCACAGCATCGTGCAAAGATCAACGAGATCGATGCATGGATAAGCGATAGCTTCCTTTTGAGCATTTTCCGGTATCCGATTGACGGCCCGGACACCCTTCAATTTCGATATCGCGGTTGGAGGCTTGCAGCGCTTTTAAGCGCGCATACACCGCTTCCCGAAGAGGTGCGTCATCAGTGGCCCAATGCGCTTCGCAAAGCTCCTTTCATTCGAGCGATGGCTGAACAAATGGACCTTACCGAGAGCATATCTGACATGCAGATGCGGATTGCGATGGAACTGGTCGCGCATATCGGGGAAGGGCCCTTTCTGGGAGGTTTCGCCAAGCCTACCATGCTCGACCTAGCGGTCTTCCCGCAATTGGTATGGAGTTATATGTTTGGTCTTGAAGAGCAGCTTAGTGCTGCTGCGCACCCGGCAATCAAGGCTTGGTTGCAACGAGTTTCTGAGTACCTACCCCCAAACCCCACTCTGGTATCCGACAAGATGTTAGTAAACTCGCTACAAAGCGGACTTAGATAGGTTGGCATTTTCATGCGTGAGAGATGACCGATCATGGAGCGTAAGCTGATCGGCCCTATTCCGGATTTTATCAGCTAGAACCAGTCATTCCGCTTACGCCTCGTCAGCTGACTGCCTGATTTGGCAATAGGTCATGGTTAGAGCGGACATTTCGCGCAGATTGTGCGCGCAGCTTAGCCATTATCTAAGATGCGGAACTTCGCCCCTAGCTTTCAAGAGTCACAGTTACGTTGATATCGCCGGAAAGTTGTGCTTGCGCGACAATTCGGCATTCCAATCCACCTGCAAATGTCACCGTTATGTCTGATAGACCCGCCAAACCGCTGACTTGCGTGTTGCCGCCCCGCGCCTCTGAAGCAAGTCGATTGAAAGCCTGAAGCGGTGCTTTCAATACCGAGCGCGACCGCATTTTCGCCCGTGGCGCTGGCACCAATGCCGCTGGCCGAATTGAGCGCGAAAAACTCAAGCTCGGCCTCATTGGCCTCAGCCACGGCCACGGCCATCGCACCATTCGCAGTTGTTTGAGCCGCCAGCGCTTCCTCGCGCGCGGTATCGGCATCGGCCTGCGCTTCCACAGCGGTCTCGAAAGCCATATCGGTTTGCTCTTGAAGCTCCTCCATATTGGGATCGGCACCTGCAAGTGCCATCAAAGCGCGCTGTGCATCCGCGTGGGCGGCATCGGCTGTGGTTTGAGCGGTGGCTGCATTGGCCTGTGCATCGCCCCCAATTGCGACAGATTCCAACCCAATTCTGGTCAATTGGTGTTCGCCAGAACGTCACCAGAAATGCCTTCGCCTATCTAATTCGCCAACAACAGCAATTTGAGCTTGCTCAACTATGTTTGTGCAGTGCAACATGCTGCATATGCGAATCGCAATTGTCGATGAAAGCGCGCCACGCGCCTCCATTATTGAAGAGGGCCTAGGCTCGTTGGAGAATTGCGAGATATTTACGCTGACTACTCGCGAACGGCTCGTGGATCGCATCGCTGAGATTGCGCCTGACATTGTTTTTCTGGACTTGGGCAACCCCTCGCGCGACGTGCTCGAAGAGTATTTCACCGTTAGCCGCGCGCTTGATCACCCTATTGCGATGTTTGTCGACAACAGCGACGAAGATTCCATCGCTGCCTCGATTGATGCCGGCGTCTCGGCCTATGTGGTTGACGGTCTATCGGCCAAAAGGATCCAGCCGCTATTGCAGACGACAATCCAGCGCTTTGAGGCCTATGCACGGCTTGAAGCGGAGCTCGCTGAGGCGCAAGGCAAGCTTGCCGAACGCGAAACTATCGACAAGGCAAAGCGGATTTTGATGAACACTAAGGGCGTTTCAGAGCCGCAGGCATATGCCGAACTCAGACAGAAAGCGATGTCGTCCAATCGTCGGATTGTCGAGATCGCCGATGCTGTTGTCACAGCACATGATTTGATAGGAGATGTTTCATGACCAATCGCTTGCGAATAGGTTTTCTCCCCCTCGTTGATGCCTGCCTTCCCATTCTTGCGCATGAGCATGGCTTTGCGGAGGAAGAGGGGCTTGAGCTTACTTTCCTGCGCGATGTGTCCTGGGCCACGGTAATGGACCGCTTGCTGTATGGACACAGCGATGCAGCGCATATGTTAGCACCGCTTGCGATCGCGGCGAGTTTGGGACGCGGACGGCCTGCGCAGCCACTTGCTGCGCCCTTTGTGCTTGGCCTCAATGGCAATGCTGTCACCATTTCCAATGCTCTTGCCGACGCACTGGAGACAAGCGGCGAGTTGGAAGGTCCCAAAAGCCTGGGAGAACGACTTAAACGCGTCGCACAAGAGCGCCGAGCAGCTGGCAAGCCTTTGCGATTTGGCGTGGTGCACCGTTATTCGACCCACAATTACATGCTGCGCTATTGGCTCGCCAGTTGCGGGATCAAGCCCGATGAGGACGTCGAGATCGTCACTGTCGCTCCGCCGTTTAGCGCGGATGCAATGGATGCAGGCGAGATCGATAGTTCTTGTGTGGGCGAACCTTGGAACTCCATCGCGGTGGAAAAAGGCGTGGGGCAAATCGTGCTCGCCACCGCTCAAATATGGCGACGCGGAGTGGAGAAAGTTCTGGCGCTGCGTGAAGAACGGCTGGAGGAAATTCAGCCCAGCGTCGAGGGCCTTATCCGGGCCATGCGCCGGGCGGGTGAGCATTTTGTTGATCCAGAGAACTGGGACACCAATGCTGCGATCCTTTCACGGCCTGAATATTGCGATGCGTCTCACCAATTAGTGCGCCGAGCGATCTCCGACAGGTTAGTCTTGCGCCAAGGCAAGGCGTCCCGCGAATATCCAGATTTCATGTTCCAATACCACGAAGCAGCCAACTTCCCATGGGTAAGCCAGGCCGAATGGCTCTATAGCCAATTGGTGCGCTGGGACGGGATGGAATATGACGCCGATCACGCGAAAGCTGCTTCCCGCGTGTTCCGACCTGACGTCTATCGCAGCGCCTTGAAGGATACCGACAACCCCTTACCCACAGCCAATTCAAAAGTTGAGGGAAGCGTTTCTGAGGCGCTTGAAGCGTCGGTCCAAGGCGGAACTATCCTTCTTGAAAACAACACTTTTTTCGATGGCGAGAGTTTCGATCCAGACTTGCTTGAAGGCTACATCAATTCGCAAAAGTAATGCTGCGCTGCAAAAATAGATTTGCATAAACCTCGAACCGAGACTATTCGATTCGAACACGCGGACAAGTTCCAACGCAGGAAACTTACCTCTCCCTCCGTCGTGAATAACAAAATTCGTGGCAATGACGCCGCCCGTTTGCCCTTCCACTTGGGAGAGCTTCGTGGCGGCTTTTTTGCGTTCTACTTCCAGGGCCTTTTGAGGGGCCAGAACAAGAGAATGGGTTATGAAGAAAAAGCTAGGCTTCTCCTTTGATCGTCGCGGTGCTGTCGCCGCTGTTTTGGCGAGTTTCGCACTCGCAGCTTGTGGAGGCACACCGGAAGCTTCGGGTGAAACCGTTGTCGCGGCCTCGCTTGATGGTGAGATTGAAAAACCCAATCTGAAGTTCGGCTTCATCAAGCTGACCGATATGGCGCCGCTCGCGATCGCGAAAGAGAAAGGCTACTTCGCAGAAGAAGGCCTCAACGTAACGCTTGAGCCTCAGGCCAACTGGAAAGTGCTGCTTGATGGTGTGATCGGCGGACAGCTTGACGGGGCACACATGCTCGCAGGACAGCCGCTTGCAGCGACCATCGGTTACGGCACCAAAGCCGACCTCATTGCTCCGCTCAGCCTCGACCTTAACGGCAACGCGATCACCTTGTCGAACAAGGTGTGGGACATGATCAAAGCCGACCTTCCAAAAGGCCCAGACGGCAAGCCGATCCACCCGATCAGCGCCGAGCACCTGAAGCCGGTGGTTGCCGCGTTTGAAGAGCAAGGCAAGCCGTTCAACATGGGCATGGTGTTCCCAGTTTCGACCCACAACTATGAGCTTCGCTACTGGCTTGCCGCTGGCGGTCTGAAGCCTGGTTATTACTCCGATGGCGATGTTCAAGGCGTGATTGACGCCGACGTCAAACTCTCCGTCACCCCCCCTCCGCAAATGCCAGCGACCCTCGAGGCGGGCACCATCGAAGGGTACTGCGTTGGTGAGCCATGGAACCAAGCGGCGGTCTTCAAAAAGATCGGCGTGCCAGTCATCACCGATGACCAAATCTGGAACGAGAACCCAGAGAAAGTCTTCGGCCTTCGCGAAGATTTCGCTGAGAAGTATCCGGCAACCACGGCCGCTATGCTTCGTGCAATCATCAAGGCTCAGCAATGGCTTGACGCTGATGGCGGGGCGAACCGCGCCGAGGCCGTCGAAATTCTCGCACAGCCAAACTATGTGGGTGCCGATGCCGAAGTGATTGCAGCGTCTATGACGGGCGTGTTCACCTTTGAGCCGGGCGATACCCGCGAGGCAGAAGGCTTCAACATCTTCTTCGATAAGTATGCAGGCTATCCGTATTACTCAGACGCCATTTGGTATCTCTCGCAAATGCGTCGCTGGGGCCAAATCGCCGAAGACAAAGATGATAGCTGGTACTTCGAAACATCGAAGGCCGTGTATCGCCCTGACCTTTATCTCGCCGCTGCCAACAAGCTTGTTGAAGATGGCGTGATCGCGGCGGAAAGCGTGCCAGAAACAGACGGTTTCCGGGGCGAGCAAGAAGGCTTCATCGACGGCATCACTTACGATGGCTCGAAGCCTAACGAGTATCTCGCCAAGTTCCCGATCGGCCTCAAAGCTGGCGACACGGTGACAGCATCAGGGGTGAGCGGCTCTTAAGCCGCCACTTCCGAACAATCCTCCCCCTTTCCTTCACAGGAGCGCCATCATGGCCACAGCCTTTGTAGAACCCAACGAGCCAGCCGAAAAAGCGGCGGCAAATGGCAGCAGTCCCACCGTTGACAAGGCATCTGAAACGACATCTTCTGTGGAGGAGGGGGCCTCTTCTGAGCCAAATCCCAATATGCTCAAACTCAAGGCCATCGGCACTGCGATGCTGTGGCCAGCTCTAGGGATCCTTGCATTTCTTGCCATGTGGGCCGTCCTTGCCCCGCAGGTCGACACTTCGCTTGGCACTTTGCCCGGTCCTGTAGCGGTCGCGGAGGCAGGCGTCTCGCTCTACGGCGAATACTCTGCTGCGAAAGACGCCGAAGGTGCTTTCTACGCGCAGCAAGATGCCAACAACCAGGCCGCTATTGCAGCAGGCAATCCGAGCGCGGTTCGCGATTTCTCATATGCCGGTCCGCCAACCTTTCTCGACCAGATTTTCACCTCGCTTCAAACAGTGGCCTTGGGCTTTATTCTAGCGACGGTCTTCGCGGTGCCGATTGGCCTCATGGCTGGCCTTTCAACGCGCTTTAATGCGGCGATCAACCCGCTGATCCAGATCATGAAACCGGTTAGTCCGCTTGCATGGCTTCCGATTGTGACCATGGTCATCTCCGCCATGATCACCAGCGCCGATCCGCTGCTTCCAAAAGCTTTTGTGATCTCCGCTCTCGTTGTGATGCTGTGTTCGCTTTGGCCAACGCTGATCAACACAGCCGTTGGAACGAGCTCCATCGACAAAGACTTGCTGAATGTGGGCAAAGTGCTTCGCCTTGGTTGGTTCGACAAGCTGACGAAGCTCGTTCTTCCTGCATCGCTGCCTTACATCTTTACCGGTATGCGCCTGTCATTGGGTGTGGGTTGGATGGTTCTTATCGCGGCCGAAATGCTCGCGCAGAACCCGGGTCTTGGCAAATTTGTCTGGGACGAATTCCAAAACGGCAGCTCTCAATCGCTTGCTCGCATCATGTTTGCGGTGGTGGTTATCGGCCTCATCGGCTTCCTCCTCGACCGGTGCATGATGGCGCTGCAAACCCTCGTTTCAAAGAACCGCACGGTTTAATCGGGAAGGGCTGACAGATGACTGACACACCTTTTCTATCGCTTAAAGACGTCCGCAAGGATTACACAGCGAAAACCGGCGAAGTGACCCATGTGCTGGGCGGTATCGATCTTGAAATGAAGGAAGGCGAATTCGTTGCTATCCTTGGCTTTTCGGGCGCTGGCAAGACGACACTGATCAATTCGATCGCGGGGCTGGTTGAACCGGACAGCGGTTCCATGACCCTTCGCGGGAAAGCCATCGATGGACCGGATAGAGAGCGGGGCCTTGTGTTCCAATCATACTCGCTTTTTCCATGGCTTTCGGTTGAGCAAAACGTCGCTCTTGCGGTCGATGCGGTCCACAAGGATCGCAGCAAAGAAGACCGCGCCGCTCTGGTAGAACAGAAGGTCGCGTTGGTGGGCCTCGACCACGCGATGGATCGCAAGCCGGCTCAGCTTTCAGGCGGCATGCGTCAACGTGTGGCGGTGGCCCGTGCTTTGGCGATGGAGCCGGAAATCCTGCTCCTCGACGAGCCGCTTTCAGCGCTCGACGCTCTCACCCGTGCAAAGTTGCAGGACGAGATTGAGCGTATTCGCAAAGAAGAAGGCCGCACCATTCTCCTCGTCACCAATGACGTGGATGAGGCCTTGCTCTTGGCTGATCGGATCGCAGTTCTAACCCCTGCGCCAGCGGCCAAGATTGGCAAGGTTTACGACGTGAACGTTGCCCGCCCGCGCGACCGTGAAGCGGTGAATGTTGATCTCAACTACCAAGCTTTGCGTAAAGAAATCGTCGGCTATCTGGGTTCGCTCAATTCAGAATCTGGAACAGTGGGCGATAGCGAGAATGAGCTTCCCAAGGTCACGCCGATCGATCTTCTTGCAAAGAAGAAAGAGGAGGAGCTGCCCCAAGCGTACCTCGATGCGGCAAAAAGCGCTGTCAAACAACGTTACCTTGAGTTCTTTAAGCTCGACAAAGTGTACCCCACTCCTAAGGGGCCATTGAAAGTCGTCGAGGATTTTAACCTCCTCATGGACAAGGGCGAGTTTATCTCGCTCATCGGCCACTCGGGCTGTGGCAAGTCAACGGTGCTCACTATGGCAGCGGGCCTTAATGAGATCAGCGGCGGCGGCATTGTGCTGAACAACCGCGAGATTGAGAGCGCTGGCCCCGACAAAGCTGTGGTCTTCCAAGCACCCAGCCTGATGCCATGGCTTACCGCGCGCCAGAATGTGTCGCTGGGCGTGGAGCGGGTTTATCCGCATGCCTCCAAGGCTGAACGCGGCGATATTGTCGACTATTACCTCGACCGGGTTGGTTTGGTTGATGCGAAAGACAAGCTCGCCGCTGAAATGTCAAATGGCATGCGCCAACGTGTCGGTATTGCCCGCGCCTTTGCGCTGTCACCGCGCTTGCTGCTCCTTGATGAGCCTTTCGGAATGCTAGACAGCCTCACCCGTTGGGACCTCCAAGACGTGCTGGTCGAGACGTGGAACCGCACCAAAGTGACCGCGATCATGGTCACGCACGATGTGGACGAAGCGATCCTTCTCGCAGACCGCGTGGTCATGATGACCAACGGCCCGCGCGCCACGATTGGCAAGGTTCTCAAAGTCGATCTGCCGCGCCCGCGCAATCGCAAGGAGCTGCTCGAAGATCCGAAATTCTACCAATATCGTCAGGAGGTTTTGCACTTCCTTGCCGAATACGACCATGGGCCGGGCGCAAAAGCCGCCTGACCCAACCAAGCTTCCAGGTGGTGAAGGCGCAGCAATGGCGCTGTCCTTCGAAAAAGCCACACCTCTCCATCGGTGCTCTTCTCGCACCTTAAGGCCCTGAGCAATGACGCTCGGCATCCCACAAAACCAGCGCCCCTAGGTTCGGGGCGAAGAAGGGAAAACACATGCGTCACACAGTTAGTACTCTCGCCGTTCTCGCCGCTCTTACAGCAGCTTCACCTGGTATTGCTGGCCCGCTTGATCCGGTTGAGGTCGCCGAAGGCGTTACTCTCGACCCCATCCTCGATGTGCGCCTTCGCTATGAAACATCGGACCAAGATGCGATCTTTGCTGATGCCGCAGACTCGGTCACCATCCGCACCAGAGCGGGGGCCAAAATCTCAAGCGATGGCTTTTCATTGCTCGCCGAAGCTGAAGGCACCGTCGCCCTTGTCGATGACTTCAACGACACGATCCCCCAGAACGGGATTGAGCCCTTCCCTGTTGTCGCAGACCCGAACAGCTTTCAGCTGAACCGTCTGCAAGTGGGCTATAATAAGGGCGGATATGGGGTCACCGTTGGCCGCCAGCGCATCATCCTTGGCAATGCGCGCTTTGTTGGCAATGTGGGTTGGAGACAGAACGAGCAAACCTTTGACGCGGTTCGCGGCACAGCCAAGTTTGGCCCGGTCAACCTCGATGCGACTTACGCAATTCAGCAAAACACGATCTTTGGCTCGCGCTCACCAAACGAAGACTTCGACGGCGACTTAATCTTTTTGAACGCGGGCGTTGACCTGAAGCCGGTGAAGCTGGGCGCATATGTCTATGACCTCGATTACGACACGCGGGTTGGCGCATCGAGCACATCTTACGGCGCATACCTCACTGCCAGCGTTCCAGCAGGTCCGCTAAAGCTCAATGGCCGTCTCGAATTTGCGACACAGTCTGACACTGGCGCAAACCCGGTTGATTACAGCGCTGATTATATCGCCGCTGAACTCGGCACGAGCATTTCAGGGTTCGGCCTTAAAGTGGGTTATGAAGAGCTTGGTACAGATGGCGGCGTTCAAGCCTTCCAAACCCCGCTTGCCACGGGTCACAAGTTCAACGGATTTGCCGACCTTTTCCTTGCGACGCCTGCAACCGGACTTCAGGACAAATATGTGACGCTCTCTAAGAGTTTCAAAGTCCCTGCCCTTCCCGGTCTTCGCGCTTTCGTGACCTATCACGACTTCAACAGCGACATTGGCGGCATTGATTACGGCACAGAGTGGGATGCCGTGGTGGCTTTCAAAGTCGGCCCGGTCGGCATGCTTGCGAAATACAGCAATTACAACGCCAACAGCTTTGCCACGGACACCCAAAAGCTCACCCTCCAAGCCGGGATCAGTTTCTGATCTCGGCCTTGGCTAAACTATCCAAAAATTCGACGGAGATACACAGTGAACGCGCAGACCGGATTTGAGAAAGGCACATCAGTGGCCCCTCAAGAGCGCCTCGTGGTGATTGGCAATGGCATGGCAGGCTGCCGCGCGGTGGAGGAGATCCTCAGCCTGGCGCCTGACCGCTATGCCATCACAATTTTCGGTGCCGAACCGCGGGTAAACTACAATCGCATCATGCTATCCCCCGTCCTTGCAGGCGAGAAAAGCTTTGATGAGATCGTGATCAATACCACCCAGTGGTATGAGGATAACGGGATCACTCTCGTGAGCGGTGATCCCGTTATTCACATTGACCGTGAGGCTTGCCAAGTTGTCTCAAGGGCCGGACGCATCGAGAGCTATGATAAGCTTTTGATCGCCACAGGTTCCGATCCCTTCGTCATTCCGGTGCCGGGCAAGGATCTGCCCGGCGTCGTCACCTTCCGCGATCTCGACGATGTTGAGACCATGCTGGAGGCGGCGAACACCAGTTCCAAGGCTGTCGTTATCGGCGGTGGCTTGCTGGGGCTTGAAGCAGCGCACGGTCTTTCGCTGCGCGGCATGGATGTAACCGTCCTTCACCTGATGCCCACCTTGATGGAGCGTCAGCTCGATGAGGCAGCGGGATACCTACTCAAATCGGAGCTCGAAGGCCGGGGAATAAAAATCCTCACTGGCGCTGATACCGGAGAGATCATCGAAAAGGATGGCAAAGTCGGCGGGGTCAAACTGAAAGACGGCACCGGAATCGAAGCCGATCTGGTCATTATGGCTGTCGGCATCCGTCCCAACGGCACGCTTGCCAAATCATCAGGCGTGATGGTGGAACGCGGGATTGTGGTCGATGACCATATGGTCACCTCGGACCCTAATCTGCTTGCGGTCGGTGAATGCGTTCAGCACCGCGAGCAATGCTATGGCCTTGTCGCACCCCTTTGGGACATGTGCCGTTCCTTGGCCGCCGGCCTTGCTGAAACGCCGAAACCTTACGAAGGCTCCGTCACATCGACCAAGCTTAAGGTCTCTGGCGTTGACCTCTTTTCCGCTGGCGATTTTTCGGGCGGAGAGGATTGCGAAGACATCGTCATGCGCGACGCATCACGCGGGATTTACAAGCGTGTGGTTGTCAATGATGACAAGATCATTGGCGCGGTCCTTTATGGCGATACAGCGGACGGCAATTGGTATTTCGACCTCCTCAAAAAAGAGGAAGACATCTCCGAGATAAGGGAGGCGCTCATCTTTGGGCAGGCCTTTGCCTCGGGAGGGGCCGCGCTGGACCCTAGCGCGGCCGTTGCAGCACTTTCGGACGACGCAGAAATCTGCGGCTGCAACGGCGTGTCCAAGGGCCAAGTTGTTTCATGCATCAAAGAAGGCGCAAACAGCCTTGATGCGGTGCGCGGCGGGTGCAAAGCCTCTGCAAGCTGCGGATCATGCACCGATCTGGTCGAGAACCTGCTTGCCCTGACGCTGGGCGATGAGGTTGAGGAAAGCGCGCAAACCATGTGCGGCTGCACCAGCTTTGGCCATGATGATGTGCGCAAAGCGATCGCTGAGCGCGGCTTTTCATCGATCCCCGAAGTCATGCAGGAGATGCATTGGTCTACGCCCGATGGTTGTTCCAAATGCCGCCCATCATTGAACTATTACCTGCTGTGCGCAGCCCCAGGTGAATATGTCGATGATCAGAAGAGCCGTTTTGTAAACGAGCGGCTTCACGCCAACATTCAAAAAGACGGCACTTACTCTGTGGTCCCGCGTATGTGGGGCGGCGTCACCAATCCGCGCGAGCTGCGCGCGATTGCCAATGTGACTGAGAAATACAACGCGCGCATGGTGAAAGTCACCGGCGGTCAGCGTCTCGATATCTTTGGGATCAAAAAGGAAGACCTACCCGCCGTTTGGGCAGACCTCAATGCCGCTGGCATGGTTTCTGGCCACGCTTACGGCAAATCTTTGCGCACGGTGAAAACTTGCGTTGGCTCTGAATGGTGCCGCTTTGGAACGCAGGATTCCACTGGACTTGGGATCAAGCTTGAACAGATGAGCTGGGGCAGCTGGATGCCGCATAAGTTCAAGATGGCCGTTAGCGGCTGCCCAAGGAACTGTGCCGAAGCGACCATCAAAGACTTTGGCGTGATCTGTGTCGACAGCGGCTATGAAATTCACATCGGCGGCAATGGCGGCATTAAAGTGCGCGTCACCGATTTAGTCGGACGGGTGGAAACCGAAGAGGAAGCGCTGGAACTTAGCGCAGCCTTCATCCAGCTTTACCGCGAGGATGCATGGTACCTTGAACGCACTGCCCCGTGGGTGGAGCGCAAGGGTCTGGAATGGGTGAAATCGCAATTGTTCGATGACCCGGCGACCATTCCGACGCTGGCTGAACGCTTCCGCTATTCGCAAAGCTTCATGCAGGATGATCCGTGGGCTGAGCGTGCTGCGGGCGCACGCAAGGACTTGCACAGCCACGTTGGTTCTATCGGTGCAGGACCGCCTGCGGACGGCGCAATCAAAGAAGTGGAACCCGCCGAATGAGCGTCTCAACACCAGACTGGGTGAGCATTTGCGCGCCCTCTTCGATTGAGCCGGGCATGGCCGGCACTGTCCCTGTCGAAGGCGCGCCTGAAGGAAATGGCGAGATCGCGATATTCCACACCATTGGCGGTGAATTCTACGCGCTGGTCAACAAATGCCCCCACAAAGGCGGACCGCTTTCACAAGGTATCGTCCATGGCGATAGCGTGTCGTGCCCGCTGCACAACTGGCGCATTTCACTAAGGTCTGGAGAGGCTTTGGGCGAGGATGAAGGCTGCACGCCTACCATCCCGCTTAAGGTTGAAGAGGACTTGATCTGGCTTGACCGCGCGGCCATATTGACGCGCCAAGCGGTCTAGAGAACAGCCGTGCGATCGATCAAAACCACCTGTGCGTATTGCGGTGTAGGATGCGGCATCAAGGCAAGCGTCACGGGCAAGCGATCGGTCACAATTGAGGGCGATGTCGATCACCCCGCCAATCGCGGTTCGCTATGCTCTAAAGGCACGCATTTGGGGGAGACCGTTGGGCTTGAGGGGCGCTTGCTCCTCCCGATGATCGGGGGCGAGCCCGTCAGCTGGGACCAAGCCACCACCGAGGTCGCCTCACGCATGAAAACGTGCATAGACGAACACGGGCCAGACAGCGTTGCTTTCTATGTCTCAGGCCAGCTGCTCACTGAAGATTATTACATCGCCAATAAGCTGATGAAGGGCTTTGTCGGCTCCTCAAACATCGACACAAACTCGCGCCTTTGTATGGCGAGCGCCGTGGCCGCGCACAACCGTGCCTTTGGCGAAGATATCGTGCCGTGCACTTATGAGGATTTGGACCATGCCGATGTGATCCTGCTGGTCGGCTCCAACACTGCATGGTGCCATCCGGTGATCTGGCAGCGGATCGAAAAAGCGCGTGAGGAAAACGGCACTAAGCTCGTCGTTATAGACCCGCGCCGCACCGAAACCGCTGAACGCGCAGACCTACATATTTCGGTTGAGCCCGACGGTGATGTTGCCTTGTTTGATGCTCTTTTGGCGGCAAGCGATCTGGACCACGCCAAAGTTGCTGAGACCTGCGAAGTGCCGGAAGGGTTCTGGGACAGCCGTTCGCCAGACCACGGCATTGACCCGCAATTGTTCGCTGAATTGACGCAAATGGTCGCGGGCTCGCAAAACCTCATCACCTTATTCAGCCAAGGCGCAAACCAATCGCGCTGCGGCACGGACAAGGGCAATGCGATCATCAACCTCCACTTGGCGACTGGCCACATAAACCGGCGCGGCGCGGGACCCTTCTCGATCACCGGTCAGCCCAATGCGATGGGTGGGCGCGAAGTGGGCGGGCTTGCCAATATGCTCGCCTGCCATATGGGCTTTTCCGATGAGGAACGCTCAGCGGTCGGCGAGTTCTGGCAAACGGACCGCATCAGCCAAGACATGGGCCTTAAAGCCGTCGATATGTTCGAGGCCGTGCACCGGGGCGATATCAAGTTCATCTGGGTCATGGCGACCAATCCAGCGGTCTCCATGCCCAACGCCTCCCGCGTGCGCGAAGCATTGGAACGCTGCGAGACAGTTGTGATCTCCGAAGTGCTGGAAGACACCGACACAGGGCGGCTCGCCCATATTAAGCTCCCCGCGCTTGGCTGGGGCGAGAAGGACGGAACCGTCACCAATTCGGAGCGTGTGGTGAGCCACCAGCGCGCTCTGTTCCCTGCTCCCGGAGAAGCCCGCGCAGATTGGCGCATCATGGTCGATGTGGCCCGCGCGATGGGCTTTGAAGCTGCCTTCGATTTTGACACACCGGCCAGCGTATTCCGCGAATATTGCGCAATGACTGCGATTTCAGCGGCTCGCGGGCGCAAGCTTGATATGACCCACTGGGCAGACTGCTCAGACGATGAATATGAGGCGATGGAACCGTTTCGTTGGGGCGGTGATCACCCTCTTGCCGCAGGCTATCCCACCCGGTCTGGCAAGGCGAAATTGATCCCGGTGAGCGCGCCGGAGCGCCGCCCACTGCCAGACGCTTTCCCCATGCGCCTCAACACCGCGCGTTACCGCGATCAATGGCACACCATGACACGCACCGGGTACAGCCCGCGGCTCGCGCATCACCGCCGCGAGCCTCTGGTCGAAGTGCATCACGATGACGCGCTGGCTCTGGGCATTGCGGACGGCGACCTTGCTAAGGTCGCGACCAAGCACGGCTCCAGCCTATACCGCGCGCAATTGAGCGCTGGCCAGCAACGCGGCACATTGTGCGTCCCCATGCACTGGACCGACATCACCGCCAGCGCCGGGCGCACCGGCAAACTTTCAAGCGATGACACAGACCCATTCTCCGGCCAACCCGGATTTAAAGACGCGCCCGCCTTCCTAGAATCTGTGGTGCCAGCATGGCGCGGCTTTCTCGTTTCGCGCATTAACGTGGAGACCGCGCCCGAAACCTTCTTGGGCGAATATTGGGTAAAAAGCCGGGTCGAAGGCGGCTGGCTTTATGAACTTGCCGGGATGCAGGAATTGGATTTCGCAAGCCTGCTCCCTGTCGGAGCATTGAGCGAGGTTAGCTTCCCCTCCAAAGGCATGCAGCGCTTTGCTGTTTGCGATGAGGGCGGCGTTCTAGACGCGGCATTGTTCATCACGCGCAACGGAGATTTGCCAGCGCGCGATTGGGTGGCAAAGCAATTGGGCGAACCTCTCGAAGACCTCCCCGCGCTGCTTGCCGGACGCCCCCGCGTGGCCGGACCAGACCGAGGCGCGATTGTGTGCGTGTGCCATGACATCGGCACATTTGAGATTGAGGATGCAATCGCAGGAGGCGCAAACACTCTGCCCGCCATCGGCAGGTCTTGCCGCGCGGGCAACAATTGCGGATCATGCCGCCCAGAGCTTGCCCGTATGCTTGAAAGCGCTGTGCAAGAGATAAAGGAAGCCGCCGAATGACCGACGGTGCGCCCAGCGACTTTCCCAAAGGCACCGTCTGGCTTGTTGGCGCAGGTCCCGGCGATCCCGAACTTCTCACCCGCAAAGCCGAACGCCTGCTGTGCGAGGCAGACATCGTTTTCCACGATGCATTGGTGAGCCAAGGCATCCTCGACCTTATCCCGCAAAGCACGGCTATCACATCGGTGGGCAAGCGCGCAGGGCGCCATTCAGCGCCCCAGCCGCTGATCTGTGATTTGATCGTAAAGGCCGCCAAGCAAGGCCGACGTGTCCTGCGCCTCAAAGGAGGCGACCCCTCCATCTTTGGGCGCTCAGAAGAGGAGATCACCGCCTGCCAAGAAAGCGGCATATTGGTTCAGGTTTGCGCCGGTGTCACCACAGCAAGCGCCGCCGCCGCCTCGCTCACTGCCTCTCTGACAAAACGCGGCCTTGCGCGCCGCCTGACTTTTGTCACCGCACACACAAAAGGCGGCGTAGTTCCTGAGCTGGATTGGGCGTCATTGGCCGATCCGCAGGCAACAATCGCTGTTTACATGGGTAAAAGCTCCGCATCGCATATCTCGCGCGGTCTGTTGGATGCAGGGCTGGCAGCTGAAACCCCTGTCGTGCTTATTGAAAATGTCAGCCTCCCAGAAGAAAAACGCTTTGTTTCCGATTTGGAGCTCCTTCCGATCTCTGCTGGCACGGTCCTTGGAGATGGTCCCGCGCTCATCCTAATTGGCGAAGCTGTCGGCGCTGCGCTGTGCTCGCCTGCCAAACTACGGCGGGGAAACACTCGTGCACAGCTCTGAATGCCTGGTCATAGGAATCTATATGAAACGTTATCGAAAAGCTTGGGAGGCACAGCCAAGCTGAAGCTTATCTGCAAACACCGAGATGTCTGCTTTCACCCCAAAAGCAAACGCCAGCCCATCGTGGGCTGACGCCCAGAAACAGTCAGATTTCGGTCTTCTCAGCGAGCATGAGCGCATCCTTAATATCGACGCCCAGGTATCGGACGGAGTTTTCGATCTTGGAATGACCAAGCAAGATCTGGATGGCTCTTATGTTTCCCGTAGCCTTGTAGATAATCGAAGCCGTGGTCCTCCGCAGTGAGTGGGTGCCATATTCAGCAGGTCGCAAACCAATCGCTTTGACCCACTCATCGACTAGCCGAGCGTACTGGCAAGTGCTGAGATAGCGGGCATGATCAACCCGGCTGGGAAAGACAAAGTCCTCGACCGCTCCTCCACGAAGTTCAAGCCACGCGAACAGGCTTTTTCATGCATCCTTGGCAATCTCAAATTGACCCAGGATGGGCTTGATGCGCGGTGGCTGGAGCAGGCGCTGGCCAAAGCAAATTTGCTAGTGGCAAACCTGAGAAGCGGGACCGGCGATAAGAAGGCAGGCCTCATCAACGCCTTGGTTGATCGCACAAATCTGACTGAGACCGATATCACGGTCCAGCTCAACAAAGCTGGCCTGATGGATGCGCTTATCCTTCCTCAAGGCCAGAATGACGCGCCGCCAATCTCGATCTGTATCCCAGCCGTAAAGGTGAGACTCGGGCATCAGCTTCGCTTCATCATTCCGGGTAAAGACCCCGAGCGCAGCACACTAGCGCAGCGTGACCCGAAGCTCATTGCGCTAATCGCTGAGGCGCTGGCGGCTCGCAAACTGATTGAAGAAAGCCCCGAGCGATCAATCGCCAGCATTGCTGAAGAGAATGGTCGATGCCGAACGAGGCTCGGCATCGGCTAAGGCGCAATAATCGATTGCAGTCAGAATACTGGGCGACTGAGACAGGCGCCCTTTTTTGCGTCTAAAGCCGATGAATGACAGCAGTCTCTGACCGCAATTCCATAAGGGGCACGGCACGAATGGCGCAGAACTGCGCCGTTCCTGTCAGCAGCTCACCCTGCATGGGGAACTTGGTCTGACGATATGGACTGTTTGGTGCGGTCGAGAAGACTCGAACTTCCACGGGCGTTAGCCCACAACGACCTCAACGTTGCGCGTCTACCAGTTCCGCCACGACCGCACTCTTTCAGGTAAAGGGCGGCAAGACTCGCTCACTGCCCCTGGTAGGAGCGCGCCACTAGCAAGGGGTTTGCGCGTGCGCAAGGGCTTTGATGCTTACCGGCGTTGTGGGCATCGCAATTAACATCTCAAGGCCCTGTGTCCCGCATCGGGATAAGGTTTCTGACGTACTTGCAGAAATGGTGAACGCGCTCGTAACCATCTCGCATGAGCTTCACCGCTGCCCTCTTAATCGTCGCCCAAAGCGCGGCACCGCAGATTGCTGAGGCTTCCGCAGCTTCGCCAGCATCAAGAGCGCGTCCGGTTGCTGTACAAGCTCGTGCCAGCGCCCGTGTTCTTCGCCCTGCACGGATCGATTTTTCGCAGTTGCAAGCTGCCAGCACTCAAGCGCCAAACGCATCAGTTAATGGAATGCAGCGCGGGCGCGATGCCGCGGGCACAGAGTGGGTCGAATTTAACTAAGAGCTTTTCAGCTCGGCAGATTGCCCGTCAGTTGGGCGACCAGCCGATCTCTGCGGCCTGTGCGGATGGTGGAATATCCGTGATCGCCTCTGTCACATTCAGGCTTTCGCCTGGTGCAAGTTCGCGTTTGGACGGGACCACGACCCAAGAATAAACACTCTTTTCGCGTGCATCGCGAAACACAATCAAGAGGCTGGGGACGCCAACGCTCTCTTGTCCGACATTGTTGATCGATCCGCGCACTTGGAAAATCTCTTCGCCGCTTTCCAGCACTTCTTTGCGTTGCTGGCTTGCTGGGAAATCGAGCTCTAGGTCGGATTTGCCGATGCCAAATTCTGGCCGCTGAATTGGGACCCAGTCGGGAAGACCATAGTAATTGGCCGCGAGAACCGTGCCTGTTGCAAGGGTCGCAAAGACAGCCGCTGCGATGGTCCACATCTTGAGCGAATTGCGTGGCCGCGTGAATGGCGGGCGATAATCAAAGCTCGACGCCTCGTCATCGTATTCGTCTTGTTGGCCATCGTAGTGATCATCATCGCCAAAGGCGCTATCCGCATCATCGAAATACGGGTCGTCATCGTCTGCGTTTGCCAAAGGGTCGGATGTCCCAGCAAAGCTGTCTTCACCGGATTGCGTGGTTTCAGCGGTTGCCGCGCTTGTGGGTTCACCCTGCGCATCACTGCGCCAATGATCAACCGAAGGCCCTGGAACCTTTGCGTCAGAACCCCCCGTGGATGAGGCTTGTTCGGATGGGACGGGTTCTGGTGAGGGGGCGTCGGCAGTTGCCGGGACGGGTGCAGGTGATGGGGCCTTTGCTGGTGCTTCAGCGGAAGCGGGATCAGGTTCGGGCGTTGTAGCTGCAGCGGTGTCCGCCTCGTCTTCAAGTTCAAGCGGGGTGGAATCTTGAAACCAGCTGTGTTTGCATTTGGCGCAGCGTACCGTGCGCCCTTCTGGCCCGATGGCTGTTTCGGGTACAGCATAGCGTGTTGCGCAGGCAGGGCAGGAGATGATCATTGCGTACAGATGCATGAATCACACTGTGCCGCTTCACAAGGGTGTTAACCGGCGCAAGGAGCAAATCCGCCCCTTTTTCCACATAGAAGCACATTTTTGGGGCAACCTTTGCGAATTGCCGGGGTTTGGCACTTGCTTGGGCTTCCCCAACTGCGAGCACGCTGATAAATTACCAAGCCATGAGCGACAGGCCTTCGGAAATTGTGAAATTCGACAATGTGGGCCTACGCTATGGCACCGATGCTGAGGTGCTGTCTGATATGTCTTTCACCCTTTTTCCGGGTAGCTTCTACTTTCTCACTGGTGCCAGCGGGGCAGGCAAGACAAGCCTTTTGAAGCTGCTTTATCTTTC
Source organism: Erythrobacter sp. (assembly GCF_039988855.1). Classification (GTDB taxonomy): domain Bacteria; phylum Pseudomonadota; class Alphaproteobacteria; order Sphingomonadales; family Sphingomonadaceae; genus Erythrobacter. The sequence continues at coordinate 29,868 of NZ_JBDXIY010000001.1, read as the reverse complement.
ACAGCGCCCGTCGCGCGGCAGCATCCGCATGTTTGGCAAGGACATGATCACTTTGCCGCGAGGCCGATTGCCTGATTTTCGCAGGCGTCTGGGCGTCGTGTTTCAGGACTTCCGACTGGTCCAACACCTCTCAGCCTTCGATAATGTTGCTTTGCCTTTACGGCTTGCTGGAACCGATGAGGCCAAAGTTCAGCGTTCTGTTTCCGATATGCTTGAATGGGTCGGGCTGTCGCACCGCATGCAAGCGATTCCTGAGACCATGTCAGGCGGTGAACAGCAACGCGTTGCGATCGCAAGAGCGGTGATTGCGCGGCCGCAAATCCTTATCGCGGACGAACCGACAGGTAACGTCGACCCGGAAATGGCGCTCAAATTGCTAAGATTGTTCGAAGCGCTCAACCACCGTGTCGGGACCACTGTGATTGTTGCCACCCACGATGTGCATTTGCTCAAGAAAGTGCCAGAATCCCTGATTATGCGGCTCAATAAGGGACGCCTATCTGACCCCACGGGCGCGCTTCGTTATCCTCCTGCTCCCAAATCAAGGGCAGGCGTCGATCCAGTAGGGGGCGGCAAATGAGTGAAACTCCTTTCCCCGAAGCCAGCTCTCAAAATGACGATCTGAAACCTGCCAAAGACATTTCGGCGGGTCTTGCCCCGCCTGCACGGCTAAGCGGACCGATCCCTTGGGTGATCGCAATCTTGATTGCACTGGTCGTTATTGCGGCAGCGGGAGGGCTTTCTTTGCGCAATTTGGCGCAGAATGCGCGCGCTGACCTGGCCGATGCCGTCACGGTCCAGATAATCGAAGCTGACGCAGATGCTCGCAGCGTCCAGGCACAAGCCGCAACCGCTGCCTTGGGTGATCATCCGCTGGTCACATCGGTGCGCCTTGTACCCGAAAATGAACTGCAAGAGTTGCTCGAACCCTGGCTTGGCGGCGGCGCGGCGAGCGACAATGTGCCCATCCCTGCATTGATCGATGTGGAGCTTTCCCGGCGTGCGTCAGGTGATGAATTAGCGCAGTTGCAGAGCGTCCTTGACGCAGCGTTGGAACCACTGGACGGCAGGGCCCGTGTTGATGCGCAGTCACAATGGCTAAGGCCGGTCTATGACGCCCTTGCAGCGCTGCAATATCTGGCTCTTGCGCTCATCATATTGGTTTCTCTTGCCACAGCAGCAGCCGTTTGGCTTGCCTCGCGCAACGCCTTTGTCAATCACCGCGAAACTGTCGAGATTGTCCATTTGTTGGGCGGAACCGACACACAGGTCACTCGCATGTTTGAACGCGCTGTTATACGTGAAGCGGCCTTTGGGGCTATCATCGGGCTCGTTATTGGCCTTGCAGCCGTTTGGCTTTTGGGACAGCAGTTTTCCAGCCTTGATAGCGGAATGGTGGGCGGCGGCGGTCTTGGGCCGGTCGATTGGGCCATCATCGCTGCTATTCCTGTCGCAGGGATATGCCTTGCGCTCCTAACGGGACGAATAACTATCGGATATGCCTTGAGGTCCATGCTCTAAGGGTCGATATTGCAGGCAGACATGAAGACGTTTCGGAATATCGCAGCCACTCTTGTGATGGTTTGGGCCTTGGGTTTCTTGTGGTTCACAGTCTCCTTGCCTCAGCCTGCGGGCGATGAAAAAACCGATGCCGTGATCGTGGCAACGGGCGGCGCGGGTCGCATCGCTCAAGGGCTCGCTGTGCTTGACCAGGGGCTTGCACCGCGCATGTTGGTGACCGGCGTCGATCCAGAGGTAACACCCGAAGAGTTTGCTGCTGAATTTGAAGTCCGTCCGACACAAATGGATTGCTGCGTCACCCTTGGGTTCATGGCAGTTGACACGCGCGGCAACGGGACCGAGGCGTCCTCTTGGGTGGAGCAACAGCAAATCCGATCCATTCGCCTTGTGACGACAGACTGGCATATGCGAAGAGCAGCCAGGGAGGTATCGCGGCGCCTACCTGACAACGTAACAATTGTTCGTGATGCGGTACCATCTGCGCCAAGTCTTGCGAGCCTATTCCTTGAATATCACAAGCTCATCGCCAGTTTTATAGCAGGCCTTTTTGGCTATTGAGTGCCCGCGCCCCCATATCTACATTGTAATGTGAAACGTGTCCGTAATTCGCAACCTTATCTTTTACCCGCTTTTTTATGGGTTTAGCGCTGTTCTGGTGATTGCATCAGTGCTGGCGATCCCATTTGGACGCGAGGCGTTGAAGAAGGTTGTGGCGATCTGGGGGGATTGGCACCTTTGGTGTGTTGAGACCGTTCTCAACATTAAAATCATCCAAACGGGCGTGATCCCGGATGAGCCGGTCTTGATTGCCGTCAAGCATGAGAGCTTTTTCGAAGCCATCGATATGCCGCGCTTGTTTAGCTTCCCGACTGTTTTTGCAAAACGTGAGTTGTTCTGGATTCCAGGATGGGGGTTCTCGGCGCGTATCTATGGCCTTGTGCCCGTCGCCCGAGATGGCGGGGCAAAGTCGCTACGCAAGATGATTGCAACGGCCAAACTGCGTGTCGGTGAAGGGCGTCCGTTGGTCATTTTCCCCGAAGGAACCCGCGTACCTCATGGAAAAGAGGTGCCTTTGCAATCGGGCTTTGCCGGGATTTACAAGCTGCTTGGTTTGCCCGTTGTACCGGTCGCCGTGAACAGTGGACCGTTTTACCACCGCATCATCAAACAGCCGGGCACCGTCACATACTGTGTTGGTCAGACAATCCCAGCGGGTCTTCCCCGCGCAGAGGTGGAACGCAAGGTTCACCTTGCGATCAATGCACTCAACAAAGGTGAAAACGTGCCCGCTGGAGGCATTCCCGCCGGCGCCTAGGCTGTTCGTAAGAGCTCAGGTCATCCGCGTGGTCAAGACGGCGAGCCTTCGTGAGCGCAAATCAAGAATGATCCTTACGTCCAAAGTCAGGGCGTTCGTCGTCCTGACCTTGGTCGATGACCTCACGTCTGATCGCGCGCGTACGAGAGAAGAGGTCGTGCAAGGTGTCGCCGTCACCCGAACGAATGGCACGTTGGAGAGCGGTAAGGTCTTCCGTAAAGCGTCCCAAAACTTCGAGCACGGCGCCCTTATTGTTCAAGAACACATCGCGCCACATCACTGGATCAGAAGCAGCAATCCGGGTGAAGTCGCGAAATCCGCCAGCGGAGTATTTGATGACTTCTGAGCGGGTAACCTCTTCCAAATCGCTAGCTGTGCCCACAATCGTATAGGCGATAAGGTGGGGGATATGGCTGGTTACTGCCAGCACCAGATCGTGGTGCGCCGCATCCATGATTTCGACCTTCGCGCCAAGCTTTGCCCAGAAATCCGACAGCGCTGCGACAGCGGTCTCGTCAACGTCCAAAGGCGGGGTCAAAATGCACCAACGATTGGTGAAGAGCGATGCAAAACCGGCCTCGGGCCCGCTATGTTCTGTCCCTGCGACGGGGTGCGCCGGGATGATCGTGTGAGCCGGAAGGGCGTTGGTAAGCGCCTTTGTCACGCTCTCTTTCGACGAACCGACATCAGAGATGATTGCGTTCGGCTTTAGATGCGGGGCCAATTCGCTCGCGGCCGTCTCCATCGCTCCAACGGGTACGCACAAAATCACCAAATCGGCATTGCGCACCGCATCGGCCGGGATTTCGCATACTTCATCAACGAGCCCGAGCGCCGCGGCACGTCCGCGCACATCAGCATCGCGATCATAACCTGTGGTGGATATAGAGTTGGCATGCTCTCGCACGGCAAGTCCAACCGACCCACCAAGCAATCCAAGTCCGAGAATGGCAACGTGTTGAATGCTCACTGTGCTTCTCCGCTCAGATTGACGCAAATCGACCGAAGGCAGTCAATGACATTCGCCATATCTTCACTTTTACCGATCGTAATGCGCAGAGCATTCGGCAGGCCTTGGGACGGTAAATGCCGTACGGCGTAACCAGCGTTTGCCAGCGCCCTTAGCGCGGTTTCGGCCTGCACCTCGCCTTCAAAGCGCACGAGGACAAAGTTCGCTTCGCTTGGTACACAGGAAATCCCATGATTGCCAAGCGCGCTGACCGCCTCGATAAACCGCGCACGTTCCGCGGTATTGTGGTCGCGGCTCATCTCGACAAATCCTTGGTCGCCAACCGCAGCGAGCGCCGCCTTTTGGCCGGAAGTCGTCACATTGAACGGTCCACGAATCCGGTTGAGCGCGTCGATGATATGCGGCGCACCTGTCGCCCAGCCAATACGTTCAGCGGCCAGACCGTAAATCTTGGAAAAAGTGCGGGTGACAAGAACATTCTCATGCGCGTTGGCAAGGTCAAAGCCGATCATCTGATGTTCGGGGGCTAGATATTCGCTGTAAGCTTCGTCGACGACAAGGAGCACATGGCTAGGAAGCCCTGCGTGGAGCCGTTTCACCTCGGCAGGTGGGAGCCAAGTGCCGGTGGGATTGTTGGGATTTGCAAGAAACAAAACCCGCGTCCGATCGCTCACTGCCGCCAGAAGCGCATCGACATTAGCGGTGAAATCAGTGTCATCGACCTCAACCGGCGTTGCTCCGCAGCGGCGCGCAGCGATATCGTAAACAGCGAAAGAATGGCGCGAAAACAACACTTCGTCGCCAGCCCCTGCAAAAGCCTGTGCCGCCAGATTGAGAAGCTCGTCAGAACCGGTCCCGCAAACAACCTTATCTGCGTCCAATTGATGAAGTTGGGCAAGAGCGCCGCGCAAATCCTTGGCATCGGGGTCCGGGTAAGGCGCTGCGCCGGCCGAGGAACCCCGCGGCGTTTCAAGCTGTTCCATTGCAGCAATCGATGACCCGAGTGGATTTTCATTGGCTGACAGCTTCACCAGAGGGCGACCGTCTCTGCCGCTGGACTTGCCAGGCACATATGCGTGAATACCTAATATGTATGGCTTGGGTTCAGGACGGTTGGTCATAGCGGGATCGGGCGATAACGGCTTGACGAGCACAAGAACAGCCCAATCAGCACGTTGCAGCAAATGACATGCTGACCCAATTGACATGTCGTAGGCGCTCCCCCAAGCCGCGATGCAGCCATGACGAATACCCTCGCCTCCAAAGTGCACGCGCTAAATGACGCTCTACCGCTCGATAGTGGTCAGGTGCTGGAGCATTGCGAGATTGCATATGAGACATATGGCGAGCTTAACCCGGAGAAATCCAATGCGATCCTCCTGTGCCATGCGCTCACTGGCGATCAATATGTGGCAAGCAATCATCCAATCACCGGCAAGCCGGGTTGGTGGGAACGCATGGTTGGACCGGGCAACCCCATCGACACGGACCGTTTTCACGTCATCTGCGCCAATGTGATTGGCTCATGCATGGGCTCAACTGGGCCCGCTTCGATTGCGCCAGATGGAAAACCTTATGGGATGCGATTTCCGGTCATCACCATCCGCGATATGGTGCGCGGCCTTGTCGGCCTGCTTGATGGGCTAGGCATTGAGAAATTGCATGCGGTAGTTGGCGGCTCGATGGGCGGAATGCAAACGCTGAGCCTTGCTGCCAATTGGCCTGAGCGCGCTCAGCGCATATTGGTTCTGGCCTCCACTGCAAGGCATTCTGCGCAAAATATCGCTTTCCATGAGCTTGGTCGCCAAGCAATCATGGCTGATCCCAATTGGGCGGACGGTGCATATTATGGAGGGGATGCAAAACCTGATAACGGCCTCGCTGTTGCCCGCATGGCCGCGCACATCACCTATCTGTCTGAAGAAGGGTTGACCGAGAAATTCGGACGCCGTTTGCAAGACCGTGATGCCAAGAGTTTCGGGTTTGAGGCCGACTTTCAGGTTGAAAGTTACCTGCGCTATCAAGGAAGTGGGTTCACCCAGCGTTTTGATGCCAACTCCTACCTCTATATCACGCGAGCGATGGACTATTTTGACCTCGCGGAAGAACACGGCGGAAAGCTTGCCGATGCCTTTGCCGAAACATCGGCGAGGTTTTGCCTGATTAGCTTTGACACCGATTGGCTTTATCCAACGGCAGAGAGCCGCCACGTCGTCCACGCATTAAATGCAACATCCGCCAAAGTGAGCTTTGTTGAGCTTAACGCCACTGCGGGGCATGACAGTTTCCTATTGCCCCACGATCAACTTGATCGCGTGGTTCGGGGGTTCATCGAATGAGCACCTTGCGTTTCGACCTTGCGGCAATTGCTGATCAAATCGGCCTTGAGAAGAAAGATGCACGTGTCCTTGATGTGGGCTGCGGCGATGGTGCATTGATGGCCGCACTTGAAGCCGAACACGGTGCCGATGTGCGGGGGGTCGAATTGGATCCGGTGAAGGTTGAACGGTGTGTGTCGCGCGGGCTTTCGGTTGTCCAAGGCGATGCTAACACCGACCTTGCAAACTATCCGGATAAAGCGTTTGATTTTGCTGTTCTCAGCCGCACGCTTCAGACCACAAATCGTCCGGACCAGGTGCTTGAAGAGCTATTGCGCGTTGCCGGAGTTGCTTTTGTGAGCTTTCCCAATTTTGCCCATTGGGGCACACGCGCTGCCCTAATGTTTGGGGGGAAAATGCCGGTTACGAATGCGCTTCCGGTGAGCTGGTATGAAACTGAGAATATCCACCATGTGACAGTGGAAGATTTCCGCGCGCTTGTTTCCCAAAAAGGGGCTAAGATTGCCCGCGAATGGAATTTTGCAAATGAGCGCGCCATCGGCTCGCTAGGAGCCAATTGGCGCGCTGAAATTGCTGTGTTTCAGCTAAGTTGCTGAGGCTCAGCTAGGACGGTGAAGGCCGCAGATTTTGTGGCCGTCAGGATCGGTGAAATAGCACAGATACATTGGACCCATTGAGCCTTCGCGAAGGCCGGGAGGGTCTTCGCAAGTGGTACCGCCGTTTGCGACCGCAACGTCGTGGAACTCCTGAATTTGCTCAGGTGAATCGCATACAAAACCAAGGGTAAAGCCATTGGAAGGTTGAGCAGGCTCGCCGTTAATTGGTTCGCTGAGCGAGAAAGTGCTGCCTTTGTGCATGTAGAACAAGCGAGTTTGTCCCGTGTCATTGACATGAGCCATAGGCTCACCAGCACCAAGAACGCCAAGAGCAGCGTTATAAAAGGCTTTGGACTTTTCGATATCGTTGGAACCGATCATCACGTGATTAAGCATGGAAATTGTCTCCTCTCATGCATTGAACATGGAAGGAGGTAGGTTGCAATTAGAGACGCGGCAAGGTCAAACTTTGCCATGCGGTGCCGGCACGCAAATCGTAGTCGCAGGTTCAGATGTATCCAGCTAAGAGAAACGCATGATCCTTTCCTCACTTGCAGCAGCTCTAGCGCTTCAGGCGGCCACACCTGTTCTTGCCAAACCTTCTTCATTTGCAGATCTGTCACTTGAAGAAGCCACAGCACCGCGATGCGGCGTGGCCTTTGCCATCGTACAAGGATGGCAGGTTTCAGGCGATACGCGCGGCGGTGCTTGGCCAAGCATGGAAGAGGTAGGCGCGCGCGAGTTTTTTCTTGGCGCGATAGCGCGTCTAATGGATAAATATGGCCTTGAGCGTTCCGAGGTGAGCACGCTTATCCTAGGCGAAACGCAAAGGCATCAAACCGATGATTTTGCACGCGTGCAGGCAATGATGCCCGGCTGTTTGGTCCTTCTTCAAGGCACATAATCGACTGGCGGGTGATAGGCTGACGTTGGAGCCTTAAGTTGGTGGATTTTCGATTGCGTTTGAGGCATGACTGACCACGCAATGTGGCATCTCTATCAATTTCCCTTGTGTCCGTTTTCTCGCAAGATTCGCCTTCTTATGGGGGAGAAGGGGATCGCCTATGACCTTGTGCGCGAGGACCCTTGGGCACCGTCCGACATGTTCCCCAACTTGAATGCTGCGGGGACCACTCCGGTGGTGGTCAATCAGGAGAAGAACATCACGCTTGCTGACAGCCGGGCGATTGGTGAATATTTCGAAGAGACGGTTGATACATCGCCAATGATCAACGGAACCGCCGCGGGCCGCGCAGAGATCCGCCGTCTGGTCGCATTGTTTGATGAAAACTTTTACCGCGATGTCACTGCCCCGCTTTTGATGGAGCGGATGAAGAAGCGGTTGATTTACAAACAGCCTCCCAACAGCACCGTTTTGCGCGATGCGATGAAGAATGCGCATGGGCATTTGGACTATATGGATTGGCTTATCGACAATCGTCCTTGGCTCGCTGGTTCCACGATGAGCCTTGCGGATCTGTCTGCTGCTGCCCAAATCAGCGTTGCCGACTACCTCGGCGGAATTGACTGGAAAGGGCACGAGCAGACGCGCGGTTGGTATTCCGTTTTCAAAAGCCGTCCAAGTTTTCGTCCGCTCTTGTCTGAGCGCATGGACGTGATCAAACCTCCGGCGCACTATGCGCTTGTTGATGGCTAGAGTTAGGAACCCCGATGAACGATGATCCCAAGGCCGTAGCCGATGAAGAATGGCGGGCACGCCTCTCGGCGGAACAATTCCACATCTTACGCGAAGCGGGAACAGAACGCGCATTCACCGGGAAGTATGACAAATTCTACGAGAATGGCGAATATCTGTGCGCTGCATGCGGGACCCGGCTCTTTATTAGCGCGGCCAAATACAACAGCGGATGCGGTTGGCCTGCCTTTACCAAGCCTGCTGATGCAGAAGTCATTGACGAACACCGCGACGTATCATTCGGCATGATCCGAACCGAGGTTCGTTGCGGGAAATGCAGCGGGCATTTGGGTCATGTCTTTCCCGATGGGCCACCACAAGAAGGCGGTCTTCGTTATTGCATCAACTCAGCCGCACTCGCATTTGCGCCTGAAGAAGACTGAACTTCGCACAATTTGGCGCATAATTCAGACAACTTGTGGGGATGAGCCTGTCCCCGGCGTTCACGCCTCGTTACAAGTTCCTTAGACATAATGTGTCAGAAATTGGGCAGGTGGCCTGCAACGAAGTGCGAAAACGCTAGATGTCGAAGCGAGGTGACAACCTCTCAAATAAGAACAAGCGTGGCTCGCGCCGCGCCGCTACTGAGCGCTCGGCTTCTGGGAAGTCGAAGAAATCCTCTTCAAAAAAGAAGACGACATTGAAACGCGAAGGCGCACCTTCCCCGTTCTGGAAATGGACCAAACGCTTTGCGGTGTTCGGCGGGGTTGCTGCGCTTTTGGGGACGGTTTTTCTAGCGTTCGCGGTCGGCTTTGCTGCCCGTGAACTGCCCAGCTTTTTCCAACTTAAGGCCAGCCAAGCGGGGCAGACCATACTGGTGCGCGCACGCGATGGTAGCGAGATTGTCGAGATCGGCCCAAGCTTTGGTGAATGGCTTGAGTTTCAAGACATCCCTGAAAATATGCGCAATGCCATGGTCGCGGTGGAGGATAAGCGGTTCTATTCGCACTACGGCGTCGATCCGATCCGGACGACGGGCGCCGTTGTAGAAGGCTTTACCGGGGCGCGCTCGCGTGTGGGCGGAACCTCCACGATTACGCAGCAATTGGCCCGCAACCTTTTCCTAAGCTCGAACCGGACCTTCGATCGTAAGGCGCGCGAGGCGATACTTGCGATGGCGCTGGAGTGGAAGTTTTCCAAAGAGCAAATCCTCGAACTTTACCTCAATAAGGTCTATTTCGGCGGCGGCGCGTATGGTGTCGACAGCGCGTCGCGCAAATTCTTTAGCCACCCGGGCAAGACATTGAGCGTTGCCGAGGCCTCGATTATTGCAGGGCTCGTAAAGGCACCCAGCCGTTACTCCCCCACTGCCGATGTTCAGGCGGCGGTTGACCGGGCGGCGGTCGTGCTCCGCCTAATGAAAGAGCAAGAGTACATCACCTCCGATCAGGCTTCGGTCGATGTGGATGCTGTCCAACTGAAGCAGCAAGCCGGTCAAAACTCAGTCCGCTATTTTACCGACTATGTACTGCCACAGCTCGATATCATCTTGCCGGAGACCAACGCTCCCTTGGAGGTATGGACCACTTTGGACGTGGGAATGCAGCGCGCGGCAACCGCAGCAGTTGCATCAAACTCTCCCGATGGCGCGCAGGGTGCCTTGGTAAGTCTGGATCGTGACGGCGCGATCCTCGCTTTGGTCGGAGGCACCGATTATGTTGAAAGCAATTTCAACCGCGCAACCGACGCCATGCGCCAGCCGGGCTCTTCGTGGAAGCTCTTTGTATATCTTGCCGCTTTGGAAGCAGGCTACACACCTGAAGACAAGGTCGTCGATACGCCGGTGACAATTGATGGGTGGAGCCCGCGAAACTCCAATGGTCGCAATGTGGGGGAGACAAGCCTTCGCACATCCTTCGCTTTTTCGATCAACACCGTCGCTGCGCAATTGGGCAATGAAGTCGGCTTTGGAACGGTTGCGTCTATGGCCAGACGTTTCGGCATCAGTTCGCCGGTTTCAACGTTCCCATCCATGGTTCTGGGCGCCTCTGAGGTTCGCCTTCTTGAAATGACGCAAGCCTTTGCGGGTATTTCTGCACGCGGCATGGCGGTCGAGCCATATGGGATCTCCAAAGTGGTGACCTCGGATGGAGAGACGATTTATCAACACAAGACGCCGCGCGAAACCAAGCTGGTGCCTGATTATGTGGCCGCTGGGATCACTGACCTTTTGCAGGCTGCGGTACAGACGGGCACGGGCCGTGCAGCGCAAATCGGGCGGCCGGTCGCCGGCAAAACCGGGACCACCAGTTCAAACAAGGACGGTTGGTTTGTAGGCTTCTCTAGCGGGATAACCACCGGCGTATGGATGGGGCGCGATGACGCAAAACGCGTTGCGGGCCTCCAAGGTGGCCGCGCGCCCGCAAGAGCATTTGCTGCCTATATGCGTTATGCAGTGAAAGACAGGGCGGTGGAGGAGTTCGATACTGAGTTGAACTTGCCTGAATGGCGGCTTGAGCCTGATGAAGAGGCTCTGTTTGGCGATCCGGACGACTATTATTTCATCGATGAACAGGGCAATCTTATCGAGCCAGGGCGCCGCGATCCTGACAGCCCAGCATTCGACATTGATGGCGAGCGTCCACTTGATCCCGTTGAAGAGCCGCCCGCGGCGGTCACTGATGATTTCCTAGAACAGGCGATTGGCGGTGAAGCGAACTCGCCGCCTAACACACCGGAGCCGCCAAGCTCGGTCTCTGACCCGGGTTTCCTGCGTGAGGATGACCCGCCGTTGTAATCCGCAGCTCGCTAGCCTGTGACCAGAGCCAAGGCCTTCACGATGCGCAAACAAAAAGCCCCCGGAGCCGATGTGGCAGCGGGGGCTTTTCCATTCGGTTGCGGCTTAGCGTTTAGTTGCTGCGAAGCCGGATTGGAAGGAAGCGCGGTGGTTGACCACGGCGTTGAATGCGCAAGAGAACCGCATCACGGCCATCGGCTTCGGCGGCGGTGATTTGTTCACGCAGCGCTTCAATCGTGCCAACAGCGTTGTAGTTCGCAGACAAGATCACATCGCCGCGGCGAAGACCCTTGCGGCCCGCATCCGAGTTTGGATCAACTGCGCCGACCACAAGGCCCACCGTATCGGCATCAACCCCAAGGCTGCGCGCGATTTGCGGGGTCATTTCGAGAACTTGGAGGCCAAGCTTCTCAGCAATCTGATCGTCCATCTGATCCGGGTTCATTGGTTCTTCTGAATCCGGGTCGAAGTCTTGCTGTTGTTCGGCAAGCTCATCTTCGCTTGGACGGCGAGCAAGAGTGGTGTCGAGCTCAACCTCGCTGCCTTCACGTAGAACCTTCACTGGGACGGTCACTCCCGGATCGATGTTGGCGACAAGGAAGGACACCGTTTGCTCGGAAGAAACCTCGCGGCCATTGACCTCAACGATGATATCACCTGCCTGCATTCCAGCGCGTTCTGCCGGGCTGTCATCGGTAACAAGCTGTACGATTTCGCCGCGATTGCGATCAAGACCAAGCGAATCGGCCAGATCATCGTTCATCGGCTGAAGGCTAACGCCAAGATAGCCGCGCTCGATTTCCTGACCTTGCTTAAGCTGATTGACAATCGGCTCTGCTATCTCGCTCGGGATTGCAAATCCGATCCCGACACTCCCGCCAGATGGCGAGAAGATCGCATTGTTAATGCCAATCACATTGCCGCGCATATCGAACAGAGGACCGCCCGAGTTGCCTCGGTTGATGCTGGCATCGGTTTGGATAAAGCGGTCATAGGCGCCGCCTTGTCCGGTGTTACGGTAAACTGCAGAGATGATCCCGGAGGTAACGGTACCACCAAGGCCAAAGGGATTGCCGATCGCAACGACCCATTCGCCTACGCGCGATTCGGCACTATTGCCGAATGTCACAAATGGGAACGCATTCTCAGATTTGATCTTGAGTACCGCCAAATCCGACGCGGCATCTGCCCCGACCAATTCAGCTTCGTATTCGGTGCCGTCTGGGAATGTGACGGTGATCTCTTCAAGACGAGCGCGGTTGTCAGGGGCGACCACGTGATTGTTGGTCACGACAAAGCCATCGGCGCTTATGATAAAGCCCGAACCCAAGGATTGCGCTTCGCGACGCTGCGGCTGATTGCCTCCGCGGCGGTTGAACAGTTCGGCAAAAGGCGTGCCTGCAAATGGGTTGCGATTGACCTCGACCGATTGCCGTGTCGCGATGTTGACCACGGCAGGCTGTAATTGCTGCGTCAGATCAGCGAAGCTCGCCGGCGCACCAGCGACCGGCACGACGTTCTCCATCACGCTGCTATCGTTTTGCGCGACTTGCGCTCCTGCCGGGATACCCGTCATCAGCGAAACCGCTGCGCCTCCAACCAGAAGCGCGCTCGTCAGTCCATAAACATACCGCACGTTGCTCACGTCCTCTCATTCCTTCCTTCATGAGGCACCCATGCTAAAGCCGGGGCCTTGAGATACTCTAAGTTACGCCTGCCTTTAGGCCTTACACGCACTTAACCGCGATTGAACACGAATGTAGTCGGTAGTTCGCAGTCAGCCGTTAGTCGGTTACCCGTTTCCATCAACGACCATTGAACTGGTTGAAGTATTCATTGTCCGCATCAAGGACCATCGTACTGTCGCCTTCACCATTGATGAAGGTTTGACGATAGCTCTCCATGGCGCGGTAGAAATCGTAGAAATCCGGGTCCTTGCCATAGGCAGCAGCATAGGTTGATGCGGCCTGCGCGTCGGCTTCGGCACGGATGATCTGCGCATTCTTGCGCCCTTGCGCGCGGATGGTTTCAGCCTGCTCTTGGCGTTCGGAAATCATCCTTGTGAAGGCTGCTTGCAATGGCGTCCCTTCGGGCAAGTCGGCTGCCTTAATCCGTACATCGATGATTTGCGCACCGTATTCGCGCGATTGCGTATCGAGCGTTTCGCGAATGCGGCTCATGGCATTACCGCGCTCGGCTGTGAGGAGACTCGCGAATGTCCGGCGGCCCAACTCCTGACGCAAAGCCGAGCGAAGGATACGTGCGAGCTGCACATTCAGCCTCGATTCGTCACCGGCGCGTTCGATCATCGTTACCGGCTGAATGATCCGATAGCGCGCATAGGCATTCACGCGGAGACGCTGCTGATCACTGGTGAGCACTTGCTCGTTGTCCATGTCCAAATCGAGAACGCGGCGCTCGACCATTTGCACACGGTCAACGAAGGGGATTCTCCACCAGATGCCGGCCCCTGTCAGACCATAGGGATCTTCAGGATTGTACATGTTGACGATGTCTTGCGGTTCACCCGTTCGAATGATGACCGCTTGTTGCGTTTCAGGCGTAACGAACAGAGTCGATGCAGTCGCTGCAAGGGCTACGATCGCTGCAATGATCGGAAGGCGAAAACGAGTCCAGATGCTGTTCATGTTATTGGCCTCCCGTCGCTGGAGCTGCGGGTTCGGCGGAGCGCCGCTCCACTTCGCGTAGAGGCAAATAAGGGGTCACGCCATCAGCATCGATAATGGTCTTGTCTGTTCGGGAAAGCACGGCTTCCATTGTCTCGTAATACATCCTTCGGCGCGTCACTTGCGGGGCAAGGCGATATTCGCCGTAAATCTGATTGAATTGTTCTGCGTCACCTTCGGCGCGGGCCAAGAGACGCTGTGAATACCGACGTGCACCGTTCAATTCACGTTCGGCATCCTGTTGGGCTGCAAGAACGTCGTTAAAGGCCTCAACCACGCTTTCAGGGGGGTCGGTTTTGTCGACTTCGACACCCAGAACCGAGATCCCCGCGCCATAGGCGTCGAGGATACCTTGCATCCGGGTTTGGACGTTGCCCTGAATATCAGCCCGCCCTTCGCCCGAAATCACTGTGTCGAGCGTTTTTTCTGCAACCGATGCGCGCATCGCGGTCTCGGCTGCCTCACGCACGGTTTCAATGGGATCGGCGAGCTGGAATTGGAACAACGAAAGGTCATTGATATTCCAACGAACGGAATAGCTGAGGTCAACCAAGTTTTGATCGCCGGTCAGGATGAGCTTGCTTGGCACTTCCTCAATCCGGGCGGCTTCCACGTTTTCGATCTCGACGATGTCGATTGGATAAGGAAGGGACCAGTTCGTACCTTGAGAGAAGCTATCGACATATTTGCCGCCGAAGCGGGTCACGGTCGCTTGCTCGCCGGGTTGGATGAAGTGAACACTTGAGAAAATCACCCAAACAGCTGCGGCCCCGACAAGAAGCACGGGTAGCCAACTGCCACCGCCCGGACGTTCCGGCATGCGCAGCGTTGGGCCGCCTCCGCCACCAGCGCGGCGCGGGCCTTCCGGGCCTCTGTTCTTGAAGATGTCTTCAATGCTGGCCGAACGGCGTTTGCCATCATCGGAACCACCACCACCGGGAAGCCAAGGGTTACGCGGTCCATCCTTTCCGGGGCCATCGGGCTTGTCATCGGATGAGCTTTCACCCGATGAATCGCTGCCGTCACCATCTCCATTTTCATTGGGTTTGCCCCAAGGATTTTTCTTACCAGCCATCGCTAGGCCAATCTGCTGTTTAAAACCGTCAAAAATTCGCATGTTCTTTCTATAGGATGCGTTTGCAGGAAAAACAGGGGTTGAAACGCGGATTTTGATGTTAGAGCGGTTTCATCATGAGTAGCGATGACACCAATCAGCCCGAGTTAGACCAAGATGAAGCCCTTTTGCGAGGGGCATTGCCGGTTGAAATCCAAGGGCGAATTCGTTCGGCACGCTTGAAAGAAGGCCGCGCAATTGTGGTCGCTGAGGCGGGCGACCTCGGCGCAAAGGCGCGCGAAGAGCTTGAGAAGCTAATTGAAAACGCTTTACAAGGTTTGGCCAAGGTGGATGAAGCGCGTGTTGCCCTTATCGCAGAACGTCGTCGCCGCATGATTATCGCAATTGGATCGGGCAAAGGCGGCGTTGGCAAATCCACGCTGACAACCAATTTGGCCGTGGCTTTGGCAAAGATGGGTCAAAAGGTCGGTGTTATTGATGGCGATATCTACGGGCCGTCACAGGCACGCTTGCTCGCGACCGAAAAGGCGAAGGCAGAGGCGGATGGCGACAAGCTTGTGCCGATTGAAAGCCCGCACGGTGTGAAAATGCTCTCGATGGGCAACCTCGTTGCGCAGGGTAAAGCGCTGGCGTGGCGCGGGCCCATGGCAGGCAAAGCTCTCACCCAGATTGTTGATGCACAATGGGGCGATACCGAGCTTTTGCTGATCGATTTGCCGCCGGGTACAGGGGATGTGCAAATTTCGATGATGGCCGATAACAAGCCCGATGGCGCGGTGCTTGTCTCAACGCCCCAAGATTTGGCGCTTCTCGATGCGGCCCGCGCAGGCCAGTTGTTTGAGGACGGCAATGTGCCGATCATCGGCCTTGTCGAGAACATGTCTGGGTATGCCTGCCCAGAGTGCGGTCATGTCTCCAACCCATTTGGCGAAGGCGGCGTAGAGAAATTTGCCGGGGCGCTTGAAATACCATTTCTTGGCCGCATCCCGCTCACGATGGAAACACGGCTCGCAGGTGATGCTGGCAAGCCCCCAGCAGTAAATGACGATGAAGGCGCAAGGCCGTTTATAGCCATCGCCGAGGCGCTTGATCGCTGGATCAGGAACGGCAAAGTCTAATCGTTATGGAGATTACCCGGCGAGGATTGATTGGAGGCGCTGCTGTTGGCGGCGGGCTTTTGATCGCGTGGTGGGCTTTACCGCGCAATTACCCCAACCCTTTGACACCCGCGCGCGGAGAATATGTGTTGGGCGCATGGCTCAAAATCGCAGAGGACGGGGTGGTGAGCGTCGCTGTGCCCCAACTTGAGATGGGGCAAGGGATTACCACTCTAATCCCGCAGATTGTGGCTGAAGAACTCGGCGCAGATTGGCGGCAGATTGCGGTCGAGCCTGCTGCCGCCGCAGCCGCATATGCCAATGCACCGTTGGCAGAGCGTTGGATTGGCCTTTGGGACCCGGTGACTGCTGGATTGTCCGAAAATACGGATGAAATGCTTGCGCACAGATTCGCAACCTCGCAACGATTCACGGCGACCGCTGATGGCACCTCTTTGGCCGCATATGAACAACCCGTGCGCGAAGCGGCTGCTACTGCGCGGGCCATGCTGGCGATGGAGGCGGCCACCCGGTGGGAGACTTCTTGGGAGGAATGCCAGGTTGAGGCAGGCATTGTGTCTTTTGGCGACAACCGAGCCACATTTGGCGAACTTGCCTCGGGCGCTGCAGAGCAATCGCCGCCTGATCCGCCGCCCCTGAAGCCGGAGGCGCCAAACGCGAACCCACATAGCAGCCAGACGCTAAACAATCAGTCAGGCGGCGCATTGACTGGATCATTCCCACGCATCGATCTGCCTTCTAAAGTGGATGGATCACACAGGTTTGCGGGCGACGTTCGCCTACCGGGCATGGTCTATGCCGCGATCCGTCATGGCCCCAACAACGGCAGTGAACTGACCGATTTTAGTGTGGAGGCTGCGCAAGGGATTACTGGGATTGTCGGCGCGGTAAAGACTAAGCGTTGGCTCGCTGTGGCGGCAACAACATCATGGGCTGCACAGCGGGCATTGCAAGCGATGGAACCGCAATTTACCGCAGACTTCCCCGTCAGCAGCGAGGATATCACCGCAAGGCTCGACACGCTTTTGACCTCCGGAGATAGCTTCAAGATCGCTGAAATCGGCTTCGGCGAAGAAGCGATGACCCGGGTCGATCTCGCTCGGCGTTATGAAGTGGATGCCTTCCACGCGGCCCCGGTCGAAACGGCAAGCGCAGTGGCGCGCTTTTCTGATGGCCGTTTGGAGCTTTGGATCGCTTCACAAGCTCCTGAGCAGGCAAGGGCAGCCGCCGCTAAAGCTGTAGGACTAAGCGTCGAAGACGTCGCCCTTTACCCCATGTCTGCAGGCGGAAGCTTTGATGCACGCTTAGAGCATGACCACGCGATTGAAGTGGTCCATATCGCCAAGGAATTGGGAAAACCGGTTCAGCTGACTTGGTCCCGGCGAGAGGAGATGATCCGTTCACGACCATCTGCGCCGGTCTTTACCTTGATCGGTGCTCAGCTAGCTGGCGGCGAAGGGGCTGGCCCTCCTAGCGGCATCATTGACGCGCTGAAACTGCGCGTGGCCACTCCGCCTTCGACACATGAATTTGGCAAGCGCCTTTTCGGCAATCTCACTCCATGGGCGGCCATTAGAGAGACGACTGGTCAAAAGGACGCGCTTGCGGTTGAAGGCACTGTTCCTCCTTACGATCTACCCAGCGTCACAGTGCGCCACATCCCCGTGGAGACGGGATATCCTGCCGGACGGGTGCGGGGCAATGCGCATGTGGCAAGTGCTTTTGGAATTGAGAGCTTTATCGATGAAATCGCGACAGAAAGCGGGCGCGAGCCCTTATCCTATCGCATGTCGATGCTCGGATCTGATGTCCGGCTTGCTGCTTGTCTTCAGCGCGCAGCCACTTTGGCGCAATGGGACGGCGGCAGCGATCAAAGCGGCCAAGGGCTAGCCTGTTATCGCATTGGTGATGCCCCAACCGGAGGCCGGATCGCTTGTGTCGCGACAGCCCGGCGCGGTGAAGGTGGGCTTCGGGTGACGCGCCTTTCTGCTGCCGTGGATATTGGCCGGATCGTCAATCTTGATATCGCACGCCAACAGATCGAGGGAGGGTTGCTTTTTGGTCTCGGCATTGCACTTGGCAACTCGCCTACGATGCGCAGCGGCCTTCCCGAGAGTTTTGAATATAGCGATCTAGGTCTTCCCAAGCTTGTTGATTGCCCAGAGATCGTCGTTGATTTTCTGCCGAGCAGTCAACCGCATGCAGACCCCGGAGAATTAGGCGTTGCCGTCGCATCTCCCGCTATCGCAAATGCGCTGTTTTCGGCTACAGGCTTGCGCTTGAGGCGACTGCCTCTACTTTCAGGTGGGCTCTAGACCCACATCATTGGCGTGCGAGATAACGGCGAGTTTTTAGGAATTTGTTGGCGCGACTGGACCCGAAACTCTATTTAAAGCGTTGCCTCAACTTATGACTTGGCAAAAACAACACCTTCCCAAAGAGCACCCGCCGGTTTCGAGCGGATTTGTGGGCGTACTTCTGGTCAATTTGGGCACACCTGATGCCCCTGACCCGGTTGCTGTGAAACGCTATCTAAAGCAATTCCTGTCCGACCGGCGCGTGATTGAAATTCCAGCAATCGCTTGGCAGCCGATCTTGCGCGGGATCATTTTGAACACTCGCCCTAAGAAAAGCGCCGCTGCTTATTCCAAAGTTTGGACCGATCGCGGCTCGCCTTTGGCCGATATCACTTCGCGTCAAGCCGAAGCGATTGCTGGTCGGTTTGGTGAGAATATCATCGTTGATTACGCCATGCGCTATGGCAATCCGTCGCTCGAAACCCAGCTGACCAAACTGATCGAGCAAGGGTGCGACCGCATCCTGATTGCTCCTCTTTACCCGCAATATTCCGCTGCCACGACCGCAACTGTATTTGACGAAGTGGCCCACGTCTTAAATGGGCTGCGCTGGCAACCGGCTTTACGGTTTTTGCCGCCTTATCACGATGACGAGCTGTATCTGAATGCTTTGGCCGAAGACCTCACCGCCCAGATCGGTGCCCTGACGTTCAAGCCAGAGGTGATGCTTTTAAGCTTCCACGGGATGCCCCAACGCACACTTGAAAAAGGTGATCCCTATCACTGCCACTGTCAAAAGACATCGCGGCTTCTGCGGGAGCGCTTGGAAGATCGCCCCGATTGGAAAGGCATTCGGTTTCAGACAACCTTCCAATCTCGGTTCGGCCCGGCTCAATGGTTGGAGCCCGCGACCGATGACACACTTGTGGCTGAAGGCGAAAAAGGCACAAAGCGGATGGTCGTCGCCGCGCCCGGCTTTTCTGCCGATTGTGTCGAAACTTTGGAAGAATTAGCGATCGAGGGTCGAGACGAATTCCTTGAGGCGGGCGGCGAGGACTTTGCTGTACTCGAATGCCTGAATGTTTCGGGATCAGGCGTCAAAATGCTCGAAGCGCTTGTGGCACGCGAGTTGTCTGGCTGGACTTAATTCCGACACTGTCAGGCCGTGATTTTGGCCGCCGATGTTTAAACGTCTGTTCAGCAAGAGATTTGCCTTAAGTTTGGGTGACACCAAAGCGTCCTCAAAAATTGATGAGGTCACGGGACGTCTTTAACTTGGAAGTGGCGTTGCAATTTGATAGGTTTCAATCCGTGTACTTAATCTCAGGTGTTTCGGAGCAGATCAAATTATGGCGACCTTAGCCCAGCCCCAGCCAACAGGCTCCGCGCGCCCTACATTTGCGCATTGGAGCGAAGGTATTCCAACCGAAGCTGACATTTCCCATATCCCGGGTGATGCGGGCCTGCCTTTGATAGGCAACACCTTTCGCCAATTGGCCGATCCCCATGGTTTTACCAAACGGATGATCGAAGAGCATGGCAAGGTTTACAAAACCCGTGCCTTTGGCGGCTGGAATGTGGCGCTTATCGGAGCTGAGGCGAATGAGCTGGTTCTGTTCAATAAGGATAAGATTTTTTCCAGCGAGCAAGGTTGGGGACCGGTACTGGATCAACTGTTTCCGCGTGGGTTGATGCTGATTGATTTTGACCATCACCGCATTGATCGCCGCGCACTCTCTATCGCGTTTAAGCCTGAACCGATGCGTCATTATTGCGGGTCATTGAATTCCGGGATCGCGCGCGAAGTCGCAGGCTGGGAAGGACCGATGCGGTTCAATCCGGCGATCAAGAGCCTGACACTCGACCTTGCTGCCGACAGTTTCTTGGGCATTCCATGGGGCCCGGAAGCGGATAAGATCAACACCGCCTTTGTCGATATGGTTCAGGCGAGCGTTGCGCCGATCCGCACACCTCTGCCCTTCACCAAGATGAAAAAGGGTGTCGATGGCCGTGCGTACATGGTGGAGTTTCTCACTAAAGAAGTGGTCCGGCGGCGCAAGGAAGGCGGCGGGCAGGACATGTTCAGTCAATTTGCAACCGCGACAAAGGAAGACGGTTCACTGCTTGAGGTTGATGCAGTTGTCGATCACATGAGCTTCCTTTTGATGGCAGCGCATGACACGATCACATCCTCGGCGACGTCATTCATGTACCACCTCGCGGTCCAGCCTGAGTGGCAGGCAAAGCTGCGCGAAGAAATCTTCGCTGTCACAGGCGGTCCAGATGCAGATGGAAACCCGCGCCCGTTGTCGTACGAAGACCTTGGCAAGCTCGAACTTACCGAAATGGCCTTCAAAGAGACGATGCGCATGATGCCGCCGGTCCCGTCAATGCCGCGCCGGGCGCTCAAGGACTTTGAGTTTGGTGGATACCACATTCCAGCCGGGCAATTGTGCGGGATCAATATATATTGGACCCACCATTCAGAGGAATATTGGGATGATCCCATGACCTTTGACCCGATGCGCTTTACGCCTGAAAAGGTGAAGGCGCGGCATAAATACGCTTGGGTCCCATTTGGTGGCGGCGCGCATATGTGTTTGGGGCTTCACTTTGCCTATATGCAGGTGAAGATCCTGCTTGCGCAGCTATTGCAGCGCTATCGGATTGAAGCAGAAGCAGGATACGCGCCCGAATGGCAACCATGGCCGATCCCGCAGCCCAAAGATGGCCTACAGATCGAGTTCAAGAAGCTCTAAGCCAACCCCTTTTTAGAAATCCCAAGCGATGCCGTCTTTTTCCCAATCGCCATATCGTGTGGGAGAAAGGTCGCGCGGTTCGTCTTTGTTAGGATCGACCGCTTTGGGTTTTGGCGCAGGATCATTGGTCCAATGATTGGGTTTTTGAAAGGCTTTGGCAGCTCGATCTTTGGGGCTAGCTTTTTCTTTGGTCATGGTTCTTCCTAAATGCGCAAGCTGGCGCTTGGTTTCAAGGACCGCTAGAGGCGCGAAGCTATGGCTCAACCTTCAGGATTCCACGCGCGCCGCGCTGCGCTCAAAATGCTCGATGCAGTCTTACGTCGGGGGGAGACCTTGGAGCAAGCGGCGCCGCCCGCTTTGCGCGATGTCAGGAAGCCCGCTGACCAAGCTTTGGCGCGCGCGATTGTGGGAGAAACGCTGCGCTGGCTCACTGATATTGATGCTCTGATTGACAGCGCGACGAAGAAACCGCTTCCCCAAGATGCCAAACCGCGCAGCGTGCTGCGATTGATGTTGGCACAGGCTCTGAGGCTTGAGACCCCGCCTCATGCTGTCATCGCGACGGGCCTACCGCTCCTTTCAGGCGGGCCAAGACGGCTCGCGCATGGTGTTTTCTCGACCTTGGTGAAGCAAGAGGTCACCCTGCCCGGGGCCCCGACTTTGCCGGACCGTTTGCTAGAACGCTGGGACGGGATGGCGCATGGACTAATCCAACCTCCCGAAGTTGACCTGCATTTGAAAGACGTCAGCCAAACCAAACAATGGCAGGCAAAGCTTGGCGGGGAGAGTTTCGCACCCGGACACATCCGCTTGCCACGAGGTACGCCAGTTGAGCAAATCGAAGGTTATGAAGAGGGCGCTTGGTGGGTTCAGGATCTCGCCGCGCAATTGCCAACACGCCTTTTAGGTGACGGCGAAGGGAGGCATGTCCTCGACCTGTGCGCAGCACCGGGCGGTAAGACCATGGCTCTGGCAGCCAAGGGTTGGAAAGTTACCGCGCTTGATATTTCAAAAAGGCGGTTGGGGGTTCTTAAAGACAACCTCAAGCGCACAGACCTCAAAGCCTCCACCTTGCGCGCGGACGCGCTGACGTGGGAGCCCAAGCATCGGTTTGATGCGATTCTTCTCGATGCGCCCTGCACCGCGACAGGCACATGCCGCCGCCATCCTGACGCCCTCCACCGCATTGGCCCGCGCCAAATCGAAGAGATGGCCGAAATTCAGCGCGCTTTGATCGAACGCTGTGCCCAATGGTTGAAGCCAGGGGGGACGCTAGTCTACGCGGTATGCTCGCTTGAAACAGAGGAAGGCGAGGATCAGGCCCGCTGGATCGACGAGGCGTTTGGCCATACCTTGGCGCCAATAAAGTCAGAGGAACTCACCGCAGGTCTGCAACCTTCTCAGGAAGGCTGGCTGCGCACCCATCCCGGAATGTTGGCCGATCAAGGCGGGCTCGATGGCTTTTTCATTGGCCGCTGGACTACCAGCGAAGCGTAATGTCAGCGCACGGCTTGCCGAGCTGTTCAAGCTCAAAACCGATGCTGTCGGCCTCGTTCGACACGACCTTCAGCTGCAAAGGCGTACCTAGCTCAACATAGCGTTTCATCGTCATTTCGCCGCTGGTGTCGATATCTGCGCGGCCTTTGATCAGGAACAGCGCCTGGCGTGCGAGCTCATGAAAATGAGTGGAATTCACATGGTCACCTGATCCGCCGATCACAGGGTTACCGGGCGCGAGGCCGTTTTCCAAAGTCACAAGTGCATCGATGTGCGCCGCATTGGCACCCAATGGGGCGACTAGCACGCGCTCCTGCTTGGTCAGGCCTAGCGCGTTAGGGTGTGCGAAGACGAAATCATCGGACGCACCAGCTTTGAGAGCCTCGTTTTTTGAACCCTCACGCCATTTCTCAAAGTTTCGTTTGCGAAAAACCACTCCGCGCCCTTGGATCGTGACCACCCGTGCGCCTGATTCGTTGAAAAGGTCGAGCGAATAACCCAGGTTCTCAGCTTCACCGCCGCCCTCGCGGCGATAGACGCCGACGGTGACGTGACCTCCGCTGGCAACGCCCAGTTCCCAATCGATCCAAGTTAGGGCAGTCCACTTGGTTGCTTCCCAACCTTGCAAAGCAGTTGAAGCTCCAACAGCGGTCCAAAAGCTCTGCGTTTGAAGAACAACCGGATGGTGCGGTGGGAGGGTCAGCCAAGGGTTGAGTGCCGCATCGCGAGAACATTCGAACACAACCGATCCATCGGCTTGGACTTGGTGCGCGAAGGAATAAGGATTGGCCGATTGTTGGGGAGGCATTTTTAGCTCTTCACATATTTTTGGAAGCTCTTCCTCAGTTTCATGATCTTGGGCGGGATCACAGCAAGGCAATACGGGTTACTCTGGCCTTCGCCCTCCCAATATTCCTGATGGTAACCTTCGGCCGGATACCAAGGCGCGGTTTGTTCACCGCCTTCCAGGCCTTCAACGGTCGTGACGGCAGTTTTCCCATTGTCAGTGTTCCATCGCTCGATCGCGGCCTTAGCCTCTTCGCCCTGGGCCGCCGACAACGGGAAAATGGCGCTTCGGTATTGTGTGCCGATATCGTTGCCTTGGCGGTTCAACTGGGACGGATCGTGCGTGCCTAGGAACACGTCATAAACTTGCGCAATACTGATCGTGCCCGGATCGTAAGTCACGCGGATCCCCTCGGCATGACCGGTCGAACCAGTGCAAACCTGTTTGTATGTTGGGTTAGCAACGCTGCCGCCGATATATCCACTCTCAACCTGGCTCACGCCAATCACGTCGCGGAACACAGCCTCTGTGCACCAAAAGCACCCACCTGCGATAATTGCTTGTTCCATAAATTCTCCGATCAATCGTTTCACCAAGAGATAGGATGTGAAGGTTATTTTCGAAAGACCCCTTAGCCTCTCTTGTCATGTGCTCGTCACGCCCTAGAATTGATAACAGTCTTACCGTGAGAGGATCCCGGACCAATGAAATTCAATTCCCTTGCCCCGCTCGCCCTGCTTGCTGCTGGTTCTGCAATGCTAACTGTTGCCGCTCCTGCGGTTGCCGACGGTCATTCAGAAACGGCCGCGCCTGCCCTTTCCGATGTTCTCGCGCATGAACGGCGCTATGACGACCGAGCTCGCGATCAGTACCGCAACCCAGAAGAAACGCTCGCATTTTTTGGGGTTGAGCCGACGATGACGGTGGCTGAATATGGCCCCGGCGGCGGATGGTATACCCGCGTGCTTGCACCTTATGTGATGCCTGCTGGTTCATACATTGCATTCAATGGCGACAGCGATGGCCGCGCTTACCGTGATCGTGCTCAGGAAGCGCGTGCCAAAGGTTGGACTGAGCGCTTCAAGCAAGGGCTTGCTGAAGGCATGGGTGTGGAAGCCGAAGATGTCGTCGCCTTCGAGATTGACGAAATGCCCGAAGAGGTCGCCGGCACAGTCGACCGCGTACTAATCTTCCGTTCCATGCACGGTCTTAACATTGGCAACACCGCCGATGAGATTATCCGCGGAGTGCGCGCTATGCTGAAAGACGATGGAATGGTCGGTGTTGTTCAACACCGCGCGCCAGAGGGTGCTTCATGGGACAATTATGTGGGCAGTCAACGTGGATATCTGCCACAAGAAGTTGTGGTGAAAATGTTTGAGGTCAACGGGTTTGAGCTCGTGAGCAGCAGCGAAGTCAACGCCAATCCCAATGACACCGCTGACTATGAAGGCGGCGTTTGGACGTTACCACCGGCACTTGGGTTTGGTCGCCAATCTGAAGAAGAAATGGCCAAGCACCGCGCCATTGGCGAAAGTGACCGCATGACCCTTCTGTTTAAGAAAGCGAACTGAGCCATGAGGACTTTTGTTGTCGCCGCCATCAGCGCCCTTGCGCTCACGGCTTGTGATGCGGGAGCCGGTTCATCTTTAAGCTCTGAAGAGTCTTCTACGGAGCTTTCGGCAGAAAAGATCGCTGCAGATTTAAACGATGAGTTGGCGCATGAGCGCCGCGCCGAGGACACAGCTCGTGATGCTTGGCGCAATCCAGCAGAAACGCTTGGCTTCTTCCAAGTTGCGCCTAGCCATACGGTGATTGAATATGCACCTGGCGGCGGCTGGTACACCCGGATTATCGCGCCGTATTTGGCTGAGAATGGCCAGTATGTCGGCGTTGGCTTTGCTCCCGAAGCGGCTGCAAGCCTTGGCGATGAATTTGTCGAGCGTGTGCGTGCCGGCGGCGAGTCTTTTTCTGAAACACAGTCCGAAGCCTTAGGCATTCCAACGGAGAAGCTGCCTTTCTATTTCGGCAATGCTATTCCGGACGAGCTTGCAGGCACTGTGGACCGGGTATTGATGATCCGAATGATGCACAATCTATTGCGCTGGGGCATCGCTGATAGTGAGACAGAGGCGCTGTTTGCGGCGCTAAAGCCAGGCGGAATGCTCGGTGTTGTTCAACATCGCGCCAAACCTGACGCACCAGAAGAATATGTCGATGGCAATAAGGGCTACCTCAAGGAAGCCGAGCTAATCGCCTATTTCGAAGGCAAAGGATTTGAGCTTGTTGGCACCAGCGAGATCAACGCGAATCCAGCTGACACGGCGGACTATGAGGCCGGTGTATGGACCTTGCCGCCATCTCTTCGCTCGGGTGATGAAAATCAGGAAGCCTATGAGGCCATTGGCGAGAGCGATCGCATGACCCTGCTTTTCAAAAAGCCTGCTTGAGTTTACAGGGCGGCGGCATGAGCACTCTCACGGTCGCCGCCTTGCAACTTTCTCTAAATTCTCATGATGAGAATACAAACATCGCTGCGGTGAGCGCGATGGTTGAAGAGGCGGCTGCGCGCGGGGCCAAAGTGATCCTGCCGCCGGAACTTTTTTCAGGCCCTTATTTTTGCCGCGAAGAAGATGAGGCACTGTTTGCGCTGGCCCGCCCCACGCTGGATCATCCCAGCGTCATCGCCATGCAGGCGCTCGCAGCCAAACTCAAAGTCGCCATTCCCACGAGCTTTTTTGAGCGCGATGGTCATCATTATTACAACACGCTCGCTATGATTGGTCCTGATGGATTGATCATGGGCACATACCGAAAGAGCCATATTCCTGATGGTCCGGGATATGAGGAAAAATTCTATTTCCGGCCTGGCAATGATGGGTTCAAAGTATGGGACCTGCCAGGCGACAATGGGCAAGCTGTTCGCATTGGCGTGGGTATCTGCTGGGACCAATGGTATCCCGAATGCGCCCGCGTCATGGCTCTAAAGGGAGCCGAAGTGCTGCTTTATCCAACAGCTATTGGCTCAGAGCCATATGACGCCAGCCTTGACACTAGCCGCATGTGGCGCCGCGCGATGATTGGGCACGCCGTTTCCAATTGCATGCCGGTGATCGCCGCCAACCGAATTGGCAATGAGGGCGAACAGAGTTTTTATGGTCATTCTTTCATCAGCGATGAATGGGGCGATCTGGTCGGAGCATTCGGCGCAGGCGAAGAGGGTGTCATCGTGGCCAGCCTCGATCTTGCAAAGGCAGCAAAGCACCGGGCGGGCATGGGTTTCTTTCGTGATCGCCGTCCCCAGCTTTACGGCCGCATTGCTGAGGATATTTGAGCGCAGCCTATATGAGCAGTTCTTACCTGATCGCGCTGGGCTCCAACCGGCGACACCGCGTATTCGGTCGCCCGCGCGAAGTTGTTCGCGCTGCAATGGAAGAGCTTGCGGCACTAGGCACAGTGACTGGCCGCTCGTCGGTTTTTTCCACTGATCCCATAGGCCCTGCTCAAAGGCGCTTTGCCAACGCGGCTCTTGTTATCGAAAGCGAATATGACCCGCTGGCTTTGTTGGCTGGGCTCAAACATATCGAGCGTGAGTTTGGCAGACGAACTGGGCGGCGATGGGGCGATCGAGTGCTTGATTTGGATATTGTGCTTTGGAGTGGAGGAAAGTTTGCGTCTCACACACTTACCATCCCTCACGACGAATTCCGGCTGCGTGACTTTGTCTTGAGACCTGCGAAGATGATCGCACCCAATTGGCGTGACCCCGTAACGGGCTCAACCATCAGACAATTGAGCGCGCGGGCTTAAATGCTCGATACGGGAAGGGCGCCTCGCCGGTTACCCAGCGACGCGCCCTTATTACTTACAGAAGGACCAGTTCTGTGAGACTAATTCATTAGGCTGCTGCGGCAGCTTTGATGCGGCGCCGGCGCCGACCAAATCCGAGAGCCACAAGCGCAAGACCAAAGAGGCCGAGAACGCCAGGCGCTGGAACGTCAATGACGCGGTAATCGCTAATGCCGCGGACATAGTCGCCGGCAACAACGGGGTTACCCCACCATGACCAAAGGTTAATCTGGCCGCTGTTGGTGGTTAGGAGCATCCACGGGTGGAAACGTCTCCCGTTTTCACGGGTCGGAGTGTAGTCGATGCCGCGAATAGTGCGCGTGCCCGTCAAATCCGAAAGTGTGAACGAAAAGCTTGGATTGTCTCCGCCTTGGAAAGAGCGAATATCATTGCCTTCAAACGAAACATCTACGTCATCACCAATCCATGTGCCGGTGCCGTTATCTGTATCGATGGTGAGAATGTCGCCGTCACTCATCGTGTATTCAAAGATCGCTGCTGATGATGGAGCAGAGGCAACCATAGTGGTCGCTGCCATTGCAAATGCGGCGGTTTTGATCGCAGTCTTCATGCTTAATCCCTCGGACTTTCAGTCATCGGAAGCAAAGCGTTCGCAACCTCGACCAGCGTGTATTCATTGGTTAGCGACAACGAAGCAATCGCCGTGCCAAACTCCCGCAAATCTCAGTTTTCAGCCAATCTGTTGGTTAACGCAGATCCCCCTTGATAGTTGATTGTCAATTTTTCCGACGGTTTGAATCGAAACAAGAAGCCGTTAACTCATGACCTGTATTGCGACCACTATGAGTTTGCGCCTGAACCTTCTTCGTCTTAGCGGTGCGACCGCCCTGGTCCTAACCCCTGCGCTTGCAGGCTGCGATACTGGACCATCCGATCCCTTCGCTGCTGCTCAAGAAGCATTCGCCTCTGGTCAGCCGCGCACGGCGCTTGATTTGGTTGGGAAGGCTATTGATGCCCAGCCAAACAATCCTGCAGTTCGTATGCTTGCAGGGGACGCTGCTATGGCATTGGACAATCCCGACCGGGCTATCGCAGAATATCAAAGTGTGTCTGAGGATGCACAGGAGTATTCAATTGCACGCGCCAAACTCGCCGAAGCACAGGTGATGGGCAATTATCTTGAGGCGGCACGCGAATCTGTCGAAAGCCTCCAGATGGATAACGCACACGCGTACACGGCAAAAATTGCCTTCCACTTAGCGCGCGGCGAGACTGATGCAGCCTATAACACTCTCGACGAAGGTCTTGCGCAGTTCACCGATGATCCACGCCTTGTGACGGTCGATGCCGAACGGCTTTGGGCTCAAGGCAAAGCTGTTGAGACTTTTGATCGCCTCGCTCCGGTCCTGAAATTGGAACCAGCGGTCAGCCACGCCCATTTATTCGCAGGCAAACTGCGTCTTGGTATGCGCGATGCAAAAGAGGCTCAAAGCCACTTCCAAAAAGTTCTCAGCGTTCGGCCAATGCACCAAACTGCGATGCTTGCGATGGCAGCTATTGCGCGTGATGCGGGTGAAACTCAGGAAGCTGGCAATTGGATCAACAAAGCCAATGACGCAGGGCCCGCTCACCCAATCGGCTTGCTCTTTGCTGCACAAATGGCGTTTGATGCAGGCGATTTGAACCGTGCGTTCGAGTTGATCGAAAAGGCTCCTTCCGCCGTGGTGAACGAACCTGAATTTGCGCGTCTGCGCGGGATGATCGACGCCGGTCGCGGTCAAAACGCTATGGCGGCCCTAGCACTTGGCGATTATGTTGAGGCGACAGGAGGTGATCCGTTTTCGCGCCAGGTTCTTGCAAATAGCCTTGCTGAGCAGGGAAAGTTTGACGAGGCATGGGCAGCGATTTCGCCGGTCATTGACCACCCGCAATCTGATCAGAAAACTCTGGCTATCGCCCTGGCCTTGGCAGAGAAAACGGGCGAAGGGGACCCGGCGTCGATCCGAGCCAAGATAGAGCGTAAAAAGAGCGCCCCCTCGATAGAAGCAGAGATGCGCGAGGCGGCAACCGCGATCCGTGCCAGCGATTGGGCTAAGGCTGATCGCATTTATGCACCCCTGATCGAAGGCGCAGGAAAAGAGGATCCGGGACTTCTTAACAACGCGGCTGCTGTAAAGACTAAGCTTGGCGATCATGATCAAGCTGTCGCGCTGGCACGGCGTGCATTGGTGCATGCTCCAACCAGCGCTGAAATCATGGACACTCTTGGGTGGGCTTTATGGCAAGGTGGCGGAGATAAAACTGAAGCCCGCAAGCTACTGCAAAAAGCGCGAGAAGTTTCGCCAGCGAACCGAGAAATTGCCGAACATTGGGCTATTGCAAACGCGCTTTAGCCGGGCAGTGACGAGAGAAAATGCAACAAAGCGCATGCAATACTGCCGAGATGGCTTGACCGACCGCCTTTGCCTGCCTAGTGGGGCGCTTCTGCGAGCAACATGAGATTCTCGCACTTACCGAGTCACCTCGTTTGTGGGCCCTTAGCTCAGTCGGTAGAGCAACTGACTTTTAATCAGTAGGTCGCTGGTTCGAACCCAGCAGGGCTCACCATCAAGTCCTTGTTTTTAAACAACAAGGCGCTCTGCCCATCTGCAAACCGGCTTACCT